>DASXQT010000050.1:0-23099 GCA_036507005.1 Candidatus Eiseniibacteriota bacterium | reverse complement strand
GCTCGACCGCGATGCACGCCTCGGCCGCGACTTCTTCGCACGCCGTCCCCCTGCCGACGACGACGGGGCAGCCGCTCGCCATCGCCTCGAGGACGCCGAGCCCGAACCCCTCGTAGGAAGACGGAAAGACGAAGGCGCGCGCGGCGTTGTAGAAGAGCGGCAGGTCGCCGTCGGGGACGTAGCCCAGGATCCGGACGCCGGGAGCCCCCTCGGGGAGCGCCGCACGATCGAGGACCCGCCCGACGACGACCAGCTCGAGCTCCCCGGGCGCCTGAGGCGATCCGCGCAGCCGGGCGACCGCCTCGGCGATCTGCTTCAGGTTGCGGCGGGGGTGAACGTCGCCGACGAACAGGACGAAGTCGGACGGAAGCCGGTAGCGGCCCCTCAGCGCTTCGAGCGCCGCACGGTCGTCCAGCGGCCGGAACCGGCGCCGGTCGACTCCGAGGTAGATCCGGCGCACCCTCTCGGGCTTGCAGCCATAGACACGGACGATCTCTCGGCGCGAGAACTCCGAGTCGGTGAGGACGCGGTCGGCGCCGCGCGCCGAGGCGCGATACCAGAGGCGGCGGAGCCATCCGCCGGCGTGCGGATACCATTCGGGATGAGAGGCATAGGAGACGTCGTGCAGCGTGACGATCGTCGGGATCGTCGCTCCGAGCGGAGCGGTGTAGCCGGGGGAGTGAAACAGAGCCGCCCCGCCGGAGGAGAGCTTGCGCCGCAGGGCGAGGTTGGTCCAGAGCAGGTTGTCGTCGATTCGGAGCGAGGTCCGCTCCACGCGGACACGCTCGCGATCGAGCCAGGGGAACGGCGGCAGCGGGCCATCGGACACCAGCAGCGGCTCCACCGCGCGGTCGATCGAGAGGAGCTGCTCGAGCAGGTTGGAGAGATAGTTCCCAACTCCGGTCCGCTCGCCCCGGAGGCTCCGGGCGTCGAACGCGATCAGGAGAGGGGGCGTCATCGGCCGCTCATCGCGCCGGCAAGGCTAACCGGGGAAGCGGCTCTCGTACCAGTCAATGGTTGTACGCAGCCCCTCCTCGAGGCCGACGCGCGCGCGGAAGCCGAACTCGCGCTCGGCGCGGCTCGTGTCGAGGGACCGGCGCGGCTGGCCGTTGGGGTACGCGGTGTTCCACCGGATCTCTCCCTCGAACCCGCACAGCCTCGCGATGCAGTGGGTCAGGTCCCGGATCGCCACCTCGCGGCCTGCGCCGATGTTGACCGGGTCGCTGCGATCGTAGCGCTCGGCGGCGAGGACGATCGCCTCGGCTGCGTCGGACACGTAGAGGAACTCGCGGGTCGCCGAGCCGTCCCCCCAGCACTCGATCGAGGGGGCGCGGGAGCGGCGCGCCTCGACGCACTTGCGGATGAGCGCGGGGATGACGTGCGAGGACTCGAGGTCGAAGTTGTCGCCGGGGCCGTAGAGGTTGACCGGGAGGAGGAAGATCGAGTTGAAGCCGTACTGCTCCCGGTAGCCCTGCGACTGCACGAGCAGGATCTTCTTGGCGATCCCGTACGGGGCGTTGGTCTCCTCGGGATAGCCGTTCCACAGCTCCTCCTCGCGGAACGGCACCGGGGTGAACTTGGGGTAGGAGCAGATCGTTCCGATGTTCACGAAGCGCCGCACCCCGGCGCGGCGCGCGTGCTCCATGAGCAGCGTTCCCATCATCAGGTTCTGGTAGAAGAACGTGCCGGGCGAGCGCCGGTTCGCGCCGATCCCGCCCACCACCGCGGCGAGGTGGATCACGACGTCGGGGCGCCGCTCGGCGAGCATGCGCGCCACCTCGCCCTCGTGGGTGAGGTCGTAGTCGCCGCGGCCGAGCGCGACCGCGCCGGTGTGGCCGCGGCGCGCCAGGGCTTCCATCAGGTGGCCGCCGAGAAAGCCGCGGCCCCCGGTGACGACGATGCGATCCGTGGGCTCGATCAAGGGACCTCCGCGGGTGGGGAGAGGCGTGAAGCTAGGGGGCCGGAGCGGGGGAGGTCAAGAACGGCGCCGGGCTCGCGACGCCCCCGCGAACGCGCGGCGCGCGGATTTGACGCCCGCGCGGCGCTCGCCCAACATCGCGCCTCGCATGTCCCTGGCTACTGCGCCCGGCCGGCCGCCGCTCGTGACCGTGATCACCGCCGTGTGGAACGGCGGCGCCACGCTCGTGCGCACGCTGCTGAGCGTGCTCGAGCAGACCCATGTGCCGGTCGAGCACGTGGTCGTGGACGGCGGCTCCACCGACGGGTCGCTCGAGCTGATCCGGCGCTGGTCGCCCCACCTGCGCTACGTCACCGGGCCCGATCGCGGCATCTACGACGCGATGAACAAGGGACTCGGCCTGGTCACCGATCCCGAGAGCTACGTCATCTTCCTCAACGCCGACGACGAGTTCGCGGGCCGCGACGCCGTGGAGCGCGCGCTGCGCGCCGCCGCGGGCGAGGACCTGGTCTACGGGCTGCTCGAGCGCTTCGACGCCGAGCTCGACTACCGCGACGTGATCGGGTGCCCAGTGTCGCCGCGCGACCTGGTGCTGGGCATGAAGTGCCAGCACCAGGCGCTGCTCTGCAGGCGGCGCGCGTTCGACCGGGTCGGGCCCTTCGACCTGCGCTACCGGATCGCGGCCGACTACGACTGGGTGGTGCGCGCGTTCCTCGATTCCGGCCTCTCGCGGCGCCACGTCCCGGAGGTGGTGGCCGTCATGCGCCGCGGCGGGGTGAGCGACCGCCGCTACCTGTCCTCGGTGCGGGAGCGCTGGGACATCGTGCGCCGCCACTACCCGTGGCCCGAGCTGCTTCGCTACACTGCCTACACCGGTTTCGGCGACTACCTGCGCTACTGGACCCAGCAGGGGCTCAAGCGCGTGGGGCTGCTGAACCGCGCCCGCGACGCCAAGCGCGCGCTGCTCGCGCGGCGTCCCGGTGGAACCGCGGGAACGGGAGGGCTCCGGTGAAGGGGCGTGGGAGCAAGGCCGTGATCCCTGGGGGCGCGAGGTCGATGCGCGCGCTGGGCATGGCCGCGGGCGTCGGCCTGCTGGTGGTGCTCTCGAGCGCGCGCGTCGCGGCCCGCGCCTAGGGCTGCCGGCCCGCGGCCTGCCGCCACGCCGCGAGCCCGCGCTCCAGCGCCTCGCGGAAGCGCCGGTCGAAGACCTCGGGCGCGAACGGCTCGGCGGCGGCCCGCAGCGCGTCGGGCGCGTAGCGCCGCGAGCCGAGCACCTCGAGCGCCGCGCACACCGCGTCCGCGGTCTGCGCGCCGAACAGCGCTCCGTTCGGGACCGCGGCCACGCCGCCGCGCTCCACGGTCGCGATGTCCTCGGCGCGGGCGCCACGCCCCACGGTCTCGAGCGCGCCGCCGCGCCCGAAGGCCACCACCGGGCATCCGCTCGCCATGGCCTCGACCGGGACGATGCCGAAGTCCTCCTCGCCCGGAAAGATCAGCGCGCGCGCGCCCTGGTAGAGCCGCGCCATCTCCTCGTCCGCGACCCAGCCGCGGAACTCCACGCTCGGTCCGGCGAGCCGCTTGAGCCGCCCTTCCTCCTGGCCGCTCCCCACCACCACCAGCCGCCGGCCGAGCCGGGCGCAGGCTAGGACGGCGATGTCGGCGCGCTTGTAGGGCGCGAACGCGCCGGCCACGAGGTCGTAGCTCCGCTCCCCGCGACCGGGCGTGAAACGCGCGAGGTCCACCGGCGGATACACCACCTCCGCCTCCCGCCCCCAGTGGCGGGCGATGCGCCGCGCGACGTGGGCGGAGTCCGCGAGCACCACGTGCGGCCGCCGGCTCGCGCGAACGTCCCACTCGCGCAGCCGCGCGCAGGTGCCGCGCACGTACGCGTCGAGCGGCCAGGGGAAGCGCCCGGGCGGGAAGTACTGCTCCTCGAGCTCCCAGATGTAGCGCATCGGGGTGAACACGTAGCTCAGGTGGAACGCCCCGGGCGGCGCCTGCGCGCCGGTCGCGACCGCGTGGCTGGTCGAGATCACGACGTCGTAGCCCTCGAGCCCGAGGCGCTCGACCGCGGCCGGGAAGAGCGGCAGGTACCAGCGGTAGAGCCGCGCCGCCCCCGGCATGCGCTGGAGGAAGCTGGTGGTGATCCGGTGGCGCTCGATGGCGGGGGAGACCGAGCCCCGGTTCCACACCAGGGTGAAGAGGTCCGCGTCGGGAAAGAGACCGCACAGGCGCTCGAGCACCCGCTCGCCGCCGCGCATCCCGGTGAGCCAGTCGTGGACCAGCGCGACCCTCGGCCCGCCGGGGCGGGAGCGCCGCCCGGTGGGCGCGGGCGAGGGGCCCGCCCCCGCCGGCTCCCACTGCCGCGCGGCCCAGGCCAGCCCGGTGAGGAGGTAGAGCGGATAGAGCAGCTCCTCGTCGCCGAAGTTCCACTCGAAGAGCCCGGCCGCGAGGAACCCCGCGAGCCCCGCCGTGACCCCGAGCCTCAGCCCCGCGGCGAGGCCGCCGGCACGAACCGCGGGGCGGAGCCCGCGGGCCGCGGCCCGGAACAGCGAGGCGTAGAGCAGCGCGAACGCGATCAGCCCCGCCAGGCCCATGGTGGCCGCGATCTGGATCGGGACGCTGTGCAGGTGGCCGGCGGGTTCCGCGGCTTCGGGCGGCCGGTAGCGGTCGTAGAGCGCGTGGAGGTCCTGGAGCCCGACGCCGGTGAGCGGGTGGTCGCGGAACATGCGCGCCCCCGCCTGCCACATGTAGGTGCGCTCGCGGTTCCACTCGTTGTGCGGGTCGAACACGCTCAGCAGCCGCTGCCGGTAGACGCCGGGCGCGGCCGCCACCACCACCGCGATCGCGATCCCGAGCGCCGGCAGCCAGCGCGGTCGCGCCACGCCCAGGATCACGGCGCCGGCGACCGCGAGCCCGAGCCACGCGCTGCGGGTGTAGGTGACCGCGAGCGCCGCGCCCGCCAGGACCAGGGCCGCGAGCGCTCCGACCCTCCAGCGCCGGCCGCGCGCGAGCAGCGCCACCCCGGCCGCGAGGCTCGCGAACAGCAGGAGCTGGCCCGCGAACGTCATGTAGTGCCCGACCGGGCCGCGCGCGCGCCCGGCGAAGCCCGCGCCGCGAACCAGGAACATCGAGAGCCCGAGCAGGGAGGCGAGCGCGGAGGACGCGAGGAGGATCGCGAGCGCGCGCAAGCCCCTGCCGCGCTCCGCCCCGTGGAATGCGGCGAGCCCCACCAGGGCCGGGAACGCCGCCTTCGCGAGCCGGGGCAGGCTCGCGGAACGATCCTGGGCGAAGAGGGTGGCGAGCAGCAGCGCCGCCGCCCAGCCGAGCGCCGGCAGGTCAACCGGGGTCCGCGGCCAGCGCGCGCCGCGCGCGAGGCGGGCGAGCGTCAGCGTTCCGCACAGGGCGGCGGTGATTCCCATGGGCGCGATGGTCCAGGGGAGCACCGCGGCGAGGAGCAGGAAGGAGAGCTCCGCGGCGCGCGCGAGCGCGGCGGCGGCGGGCGGCAGCGGGTTCGGCGCCTGTCGTGCGGTCGGACTCATTCCGATCGGACCGGCGGTCGGCCGGGGGCGGAGGAAACGGGGCGGCTCAGGCGCCGCCGGTTGAGGCTGGCGAAACTAGTGGAGCCGGCGGCGGGTGTCCAACGGTCGCCGCCGGCCCCCCCGGCGCCGGAAACTCGTGCAAAATGCCTAATGCGCGTGGACCGCTCTGCCGATACAATGTTTGGTGGGACGGAAACGCGCGGAAAGGTGTAGTATGACCGGTCAGGAAATGCTCTCCCCGAAGGTTCCCGCGCAACGCCCCACGCCACCTGGGCGGTCCGTTCCAAAAGCTCCAAAGTAAGCATTGACAACGAGTGGCAGCGTTCCATAGCCTGCTCCGCTGCATGAAACCTCGGCCCCTCTGGGCACCGGCGGCCGCAGGCGCACGACTGGCAGTGGCCGACCGTCCGAACCGGCGCCATCAGGGAGAGAAATAAATGCGTAACCTCGTCACAGGGGGCGCGGGATTCATCGGGTCTCACCTTTCCGAGCAGCTCCTCCAGCGAGGCCAGGAAGTCTGGGTTCTGGACGATCTTTCCACCGGCCGCCTCGAAAACCTGAGCACCTTCCAGCACTATCCCCGATTCAAATTCTTCGAGGGCAGCGTCACCGATCCGTCGATCGTGACCGAGCTGACGGCCGGTTGCGAGCGCGTGTTCCATCTCGCCGCCGCGGTCGGCGTGCGCTACGTGCTCGAGAACCCGCTGCGCTCGCTGATCACGAACATCCGCGGCACCGAGGTCGTGCTCGAGGCCGCGAGTGTTTCGCGCAAGAAGGTGGTCCTGTTCTCGAGCAGCGAAGTGTACGGCAAGGGCAGCACCGTGCCGTTCGCGGAGGACGACGACCGCGTGCTGGGGCCGACGCAGAAGCTGCGCTGGTCGTACGCCTGCGGCAAAGCGGTGGACGAGTGCTTCGCCCAGTCGTACTGGCAGCACCGCCAGGTCCCGGTCGTGATCGTGCGCTGCTTCAACACCTGCGGGCCGCGCCAGACCGGGGCGTACGGCATGGTGATCCCGAGCATGATCACGCGCGCACTGCGCAACGAGCCGATCCTGGTCTTCGGCGACGGCAATCAGTCGCGCTGCTTCTCGGCGGTGAGCGACGTGGTGCGCGGCGTCCTGCAGCTGGCGGACGAGAAGTCCGCCGAGGGCGAAGTGTTCAACATCGGCACCGAGGAGGAGGTCACGGTGCTCGACCTGGCGCAGCGCATCCGCGGCTTGTGCCGCAGCGATTCGCCGATCCAGCTCGTGCCGTACGAGGAGATCTACGGGGCCTCGTTCGAGGACATGCGCCGCCGCCGGCCCGATCTCAGGAAGATCCATCGCTTCGTCGGCTACCGGCCCGAGGTCTCGCTCGACCAGCTTCTGGAGCTCACGATCCGGGACGCCTGCGCGGAACAAGGACGGCCCTGCCCGGTCGGAGCCGCGACCGCCTGACGGGGACCGCGAGCCGCCCCGGCTCGACATGGCGCTTGCGTCCGCGTTCCTGATCGCCGCGGTTCTCGCCTACTTCCTCACCCCGGCCGCCGTGCGCCTGGCCTGGGCGACCGGCATGCTCGACCAGCCCGCGGCGCGCAAGCTCCATGCCTCCGCCACCGCGCTCCTCGGCGGGCTCGCGGTGTTCGTCGCGGCCCTCGGCGGCTGGGGCGCGGCCCGGCTGCTCGCGCCCGGCACGGTCGAGCGCGAGGCGCTCACGCTCCTGAGCGGCGCGCTGATCGCGTTCCTGCTGGGATTGTGGGACGACCGCTTCGGAATGCAGCCGGCGGTGAAGCTGCTGGGCCAGACCGCCGCGATCAGCACGCTCCTTTCTTCGGGGGCGCTGCCGAACTTCGGGCTGCCGCCCGAGGCGGCGGGACCGGTGCTGCTCGTGCTGCTCGTCGGGCTCATGAACGCGGTCAACTTCCTCGACAACATGAACGGCATGCTCGCGGGGATGGCCGCGATCTCGTTCCTCGCGTTCGGCATCCACTCGCTCACGCGCGGCGCGCTCGGCATCGCCGCCGCGCAGCTCGCGCTCTCCGGGGCGTGCGTGGGCTTCCTGCCCTGGAACTTTCCGCGCGCCCGCATCTTCCTCGGCGATGCCGGGAGCCTGTTCCTGGGCTACAGCCTCGGCGCCTCCGCGGTGCTGGCCTGCCACGGCGCCGCGAGCGGGTGGGGTCGGCTGGGCGCGGCCCTGATGCTGGCCTATCCCGCGTTCGACCTGGTCTTCGTCGTGATCAACCGCATGCGCGACGGCCGCAAGATCTACCTGGGCGGCCGCGATCACAGCAACCACCGGCTGTCGAGCCTGCTCCGCTCGCCGCAGCGGACCGTGTACCTGGTGTGGCTGGCCGCCCTGGTCCTGAGCCTGAGCGGGCTCGCGGTCCTGATCCTCGACCGGCCCGTGACGTCCGTGCTGTTCACCGGCACGTGGGCCGTGGCGTTCCTGTGGGCGGGAGCGAGGCTCTCGACCGTGGCGCCGCCGCCCGCGCAGCCGGCGCCCGCGTGAGCGCCACCGCCGCACGGGGCGGATGAGCGCGGCCGGCGCCCGGCCGCAGCGCCGGGCATGACGCGGCCGGTCCTCTACACCGGTGACATCTTCCGCCTCCAGGCGCGGGGAGGCATCAGCCGCTACTTCGTCGAGGTGATCCGCCGTCTCGAGCGCCCGGCGCGCGTCCTGGCTGGGCTCCATCAGTCCGCGATGCTCGGGGCGCTCGGTTCGCGGGTGACGCGGGCCCTTTATCTCCCCGGCGGGCGCGGGAGCGCGCGGCTGCGGGCGCTCGTGAACCGCGGGGTGGACGCGGCGCTGCCCGCCGCGGGCGGGGGGATCCTGCACCCCACCTACTACCGCGATCCGGAGCGCCTTCCGCTCCGCGCTCCGGTGGTGGCGACCGTGCACGACATGGCGCACGAGCGCCTGCCGCAGCACTTCCGCCGGCCGTGGTGGAAGGCGCGCGATCCCGCGGGCTGGAAGGCGGCGCTGTGCGCGCGCGCCGACCTCATCGTGTGCGTCTCGGAGTCCACCCGCCGCGACCTGGTCGAGCTGCTCGACGTCCCCGCCTCCAAGACCCGCGTCATCCACCACGGGAGCCTCGACTGGTCGGGGATCCGCGCCGCCCCGATCGCCGGGCTCGAGCGCCCGTTCCTCCTCTGGGTGGGCGAGCGCCAGGGCTACAAGAACTTCGAGCGCACGCTGCGCGCCTGGGCCGGGTCGCGCGCCGCGGCCGGGACCGCGCTCCTGTGCGCGGGGGGCGGCGCGCTCGGCGGCGCGGAGCGGGACTCGATCGCGCGCGCCGGCGCCGCGGGCCGCGTGCTGCAGCGCGACTGCGGCGACGCCGAGCTGCGCTGGGCCTACGAGCACGCGGCGGGCCTGCTCTACACCTCGCTGTGCGAGGGATTCGGGCTGCCGATCCTGGAGGCGATGGCGCTCGGCTGTCCGGTCGTGGCGGCACAGGCCTCGTCGCTGCCCGAGGTCGGGGGCGAGGCGGCGCTCTACGTGGACCCGACGGACGAGGCCGCCATCGCTGCGGGCATCGAGCGCTGCCTCTCCGAAGGCCGCGCGGCGCCGCGGGCGGCGCTTCTCGCCGCCCAGGCCGCGCGCTTCACCTGGGAGGCCGCGGCCGCGGCGCACGAGAGGCTCTACCGCGAGCTGGACTGAGCCGAGTCGTCGCGCGCGGGGGTCCAGGTGCGGGGCTCTCCCGCGCGGTTGCGGTCGTAGAACTCGAGCCGGGCCGGATCGACCCGCACCTCGTCGAAGCGCTCCCGCTCGACGTAGTCGCTGAAGCGCCCGGCGAGGATCGCGTGCGCCGCCCGCTGGTTCACCACGCCGTCGAGGTTGACGATCTGGTGCCGGCCGAAGTAGCCGCGGTAGCCGCAGTCGGTGATCCCGACCTTGAGCCGGCGCGGGCTCCCGGCCCGGAACGCGATCGACTTCGCCACCAGATCGTCGGCCTGCTGCGGCCAGTACCAGCCGGCGCGCAGCGCGAGCAGGGAGAGCGCGAGCAGGATCGCGCCCGCCGGGAGCATCACCCGTCGCGGCTCGAGCCTCCGTTCCGGAACCGCGGCGCAGACCGCGAGCAGCGCGGCCACGAACAGCGGGGCCAGGTGCCAGACTTGCACGTACATGCGCACGAAGACGTAGAAGCCCAGGACCAGGGGCGGCGGCGCGAGCCACACCGCCGCGGGCAGCCGCAGGCGGCGCCCGGCGAGCGCCCGGCGTACCGCCGCCGCGACCTGGAGGGCGATCGCGACCAGGAGCGCGACCCGCAGGGGGTCGCGGGCGTGCGCGCCGTAGTGCGCCGAGCGCTGGAAGAGGCCGAACGCCGCGTTGCCGAGGGCCTCGGCCGCGAGGCCCGCGAACAGCCGCGCGAAGTCCAGGGGGGTGTGATGGGTCGAGAGCGCCTGGTAGCGGGCCCAGGCCGGCACCGCGACCGCGCTCGACTGGACCACCGTGCCGAACCGCACCTGGTTCCAGGCCAGCCACGGCAGCATCACCAGGGAGGCGACCGCGAAGGCGGCGGCGGCGCGCGCGAGACCGCGACGCCCGCCCGCGATCGCGAGCCAGAGGAGCGCGCCTGCGGTGAAGAAGATGGCGTCGGTTCGGGCCAGCATCAGGAGCCCCGCGGAGAGTCCCAGCTCGATCCCCGCGCGGGGGCCGTCGCGCGCGGCGCCGAGGACTGCGCGGAAGAAGAGGAAGAGGCAGAGCAGGAAGAGCGGCGTTTCGAGCCCCGACAGCGTCGAGAGCACGAACCAGGGCGAGAGGAGAAAGAGCAGGAGCCCGAGCGTCGCCTGGCGGGGGCCCAACCCCGCCTCCGCGAGCAGGCGCCTCAGCACGACGGCCGCGGCGGCGCTGCAGGCGACCGCCGCGAGCAGCGCGATCCGCACGAAGGCTTCGCGGCCGGGGCGGAAGACGGCGTGGAGGCCGGCCAGCACTGCCATCCACAGCGGGTGGTAGCCGTTGGTGGGCTCGCCCGCGCTGAAGACGCTGCCGTGCCCGTCGGCGATGTTCGCCGCGATCCCGAGGTAGTACATCGCGTCGTCGGGCATGAGGCGCGCGAGGTCGGGATCGATGTGGCCCGAGAACCAGACGGCCGCGCCGAGCTGGAGTGCGAGCCCGGCCAGCATCGCGAGCGTCGCGCCGCCCGCGCGGCGGCGCGCGGGGGGAGCCGGCGCCCCGGGAGGCGCCGGCGCCTCAGACCGGGACACGGGTGCGGCGCCCGAGGCGGATCCCGATTTCGCGCCGCGCCGCGGGCAGCACCGCCGCGGTCGCCGCGAGCGCCGCGAGCGAGACCGCCGCGATGCCCGCCAGCGTGAGCGCGGTCCCGAGCGGCCGGCGCCAGAGGAGGCGGGCCACGATCGCGACCAGCGCGGCCGCGGCCAGGGGCCGGAGCAGGGCGTCCCGATACCAGCGCGCGAGCTCGCCGGGCAGCAGGCGGCGGTGCATGAGCCGGAGCCCGACCACGAGGTAGAAGGCGTTCACGCCCACCCAGACCGACGCCGCCCCGGGGGCGCCGCGGGCGTGCGCGAGCCACCACATGAGCGGGGCGATCACGACGCAGGCGATCAGGTTGAGCCGCAGCGCGAGCTGGGGCCAGCCGCTCGCGAGCTGGAGCGCGTAGGGCACGGTCATCATCCCGTTGAGAGCCGTGCCCGTCGCCAGGATGCCGACCAGCGCCGACGCGTTCGCGACCAAGGCCGGATCGCCGGTCCACAGGAGCAGCAGCTCGGGCGCGAACGCCGCGAGCACCGCGGCCGCGGGCAGCAGGAGGAGCGAGAGGAGCTGGCTGGCGCGGTGGTAGAACTCGGCCAGCCCCTCGCTCCGGCCCGCCGCGAGCTCGGTGAGCCGCGGGTAGAGCGCCGCGAACACCGGCTCGATCACGCGGTAGAGGCTGCTCGCCGCCACGCCCGCCAGGGTGTAGTAGCCGAAGGCCTCGAGCGTGAGCACGCGGCTCAGCACCACCTTGTCGAGCTGCTGGAGGACGACCGCCGTGACCGCGATGCCGGCGGTGCCCGCGGCGAAGCCTCCCACGCCGCGCAGGATGTCGGAGCGGAACGCGGGACGCGCCGCCGCGCGCGGGAGCGAGCGCCACAGGAACCACCCGACCAGCGCCGTCTGCAGGAGCCCGGCGCCGAGCAGCCACGCGAAGTAGGGCTCGGGCGCGGGCGGCAGGACGTAGAGCACGGCGACCGCCCCGCCGTTCTGCACGGTGGCCATGATCGCGTTGATCGCGTTGAGCGGCACCTGGCGCTGCAGCCCCGAGAGCCCGCCGCTGTAGAGCGCGAGCGGCCAGCGGGCCGCCACCACCGCCGTCATCATGAGCAGCGAGCGCTGGACCGTGGCGTCGGGCAGGCGCACCGGCTTGAGCCAGTGGTGGGCGAGCCAGGGGACGAGCGGGGCGAGCGCCGCGAGGATCGCGATCCCGATCCCCCAGTAGACCAGCTCCAGGGTGCGCATCACGTCGCGCATCCGCGCCTCCTCGCCGGGGATCGCCGAGAGCCGCGCCAGCTCGCGGTTGAGCGTGAGCCCGAGCCCGAGATCGAGCAGCACGACCAGCGCCTGGAGCGAGGCGTAGACGCCCACCAGCCCGTAGGCCTCGATCCCGAGCCTATGGACGACGACCGGCACGAACACCAGCGCCATCGCCGCCGTCCAGGCGCGGCCGGCGAAGCCGGCGATCAGGTTGGCCCGGAGCCGGCTCACGACCGGCGCCGCGCGCGCGCGGCGTCGCGCAGGGCGCGGAAGCCGCGCGCGAGCCGCGCGGCCTCACGCCGGAGCGGCAACGCGTTGGCGGCCTGCCACGCGCGCACGCGCCAGTCGCGGTCGAGGCGCCCGACGGCGGCGGGAGCGTGGCGCGCGAGCGCCTCGCGCACCCGGGCGCGCTCCGCGGGGTCGAGCCCAAGCCCCGCGGCGCACGCGCGCTCGAGCGCGGCGAGGTAGGCGTGCTTGAGCGTGCGCTCGAGGTAGCCGGGCAGCTCGTCGCGCACCGCGGCCGCCGCCTCGGGATCGCCCGACAGCTCCGCGAGCAGCCCGCGGTAGCACTCGAAGGCGGCGAGCAGATCGCCGAGGTCGGGCGCGAACGAGGCGCTCCCTTCGTGGAAGCGGTAGGCGAAGCGCTCGGCCGCCGCGGTCGCCACGTAGGAGCCGCGCATGAGGCGCAGCCACAGCGCGTCGTCGGCGAACAGCAGCCGGGGCCAGGGCGGGATTCCGCCCACCCGATCGTAATCGGCGGAGCGCATGGTGTAGCCGGTGCCGAACGAGTCGCGCTCCCCGCGCAGCCTGGCCCTCAGGAACTCCGCCGCGCCCTCGCGCTCCGGCATCGGGCGGCACGAGCCGCGGGTGCGGCCGTCCCCGTCGATCATCCGGAAGTGCGTGCGGTAGAGCCCGGCGCCGGGATGAGCCGCGATCAGGCGCTCGATCTCCTCCAGGTAGTCGGGGTCGAACGTGTCGTCGTGCCCGATCGTGGTGAGCAGCTCGTTCTTCTCGAGGGGAAGGATGCGCGCCCAGTTCTCCTCGATCCCGAGCGGCGCCGGCGCGCGGATCACGCGCAGGCGGTCGTCGTCGAGCGAGTCGAGCCAGGCCGGGCCGTCGTCCTCGCTGGCGTTCTCGAGCACCACCAGGTCGAAGTCCCGGACCGTCTGGGCGAGCACGCTGCGCACGCAGGCGCGCAGCCAGTGCCCGCCGTTGCGGACCGGCAGCACCACCGTGAACCGGCGCCGCCTCACCGCACCCGCCCCCGCAGCGCATGCCACAGCCTGCGGAGCCGCGGGTGGTCGGCGCCCAGCCGGCGCCAGGCCCAGCGCCGCCGCCACCTCCGCATCCATGGCACGCGCAGCGCCTCCTCCATCGCGCGCTCGGCATCGCGCCGCGCGCCGGCGCCGGCGCCGCGCGCCGCGTGGAAGCCGCGCACGAAGAGCGCGTGGCTCGTCGCCCAGCCGGCGAGGAAACGCTCCATCTCCGCGACCAGCCCGGCGCCGTCCGGCCGCTGCGCGAGGCGCCCGCCGACGCACGCGTGGAACCCTTGGAGCGCCCGCGCCATCTCGCCCAGCTCGGCGCGGCCGAAGTTCTCGGCGTGCACGGTCTGGAGGCCGAGCACGCGGTTGACCGTCGCCATCCCCGCGGCCGCGCCCGCGAGCGCCACGTAGCCGAAGTCGGTGAGGAACGGCGAGCCCCAGTCCGGCATGCCGCCGACCTCGCGCGCCACGTCGCTCCGGACCACGCCCGTGGACCACAGCACGTAGGGGAAGACCTGCTCGGCGAAGAACGCGTGCGGGAACTCCTGGGCGGAGAAGAGCCGCACCGCGCCCTCCTCGGCGCGCGCCAGGTGGCGCACCCGCCCGGGAGGAAGCTCGAAGAGCCCGGCCAGCATCGGGTCCTCGATCAGCACCTCGCACGCCCCGAAGTAGCCGCCGTACCCGGGATGCGCGCGCTCGAGGCCGGCGAGCGCCTCGAGCAGCCCCTCGTGCGGCGGGTCGTCGTCGGTGATCATCACCACGAAGCGGCCGGTCGCCCGCGAGAGCGCGGCGTTGAAGTTGCCCACCATGCCGAGGTTGCGCTGGTTCGCGAAGTAGCGCACGCGCGGCTCGGCCAGCGCCTCGGCCACGGGCGCCGCACTCCGCGCCGGATCGTTGTCGCTCACGATCACCTCGAAGTCGGCGAAGGTCTGGGCCGCGATCCGGCGCAGCGTGCTCGCCAGGAACTCGGGGCGCTTGTAGGTCGCGAGGCAGAAGCTCGCCCACGGCGCGCTCACCGCGGCCCTACTCCGCGCGGCGCCGGAGCCACGCCTCGGGCCAGTGGGTCACCGGCTTGCGGAGCCCGCTCTCGCGGAACGGCCAGGGCGGCTGCTCGAGCACGAACTCGGGGTGGACCCGGGCGAAGTCGGCGGCCGCGGCGGCGGGGTTGTCGCGCACCCAGGCGGGGGAGCCCCGCGGCGTGTCGGCGACCTCGCGGGCGACGCCGTCGGTGGCGACGATGTAGGAGCCCGGCGTGACGAGCGGGGCATAGGCCTCGAGCTCGGAGCGTACGTGGGCGTAGGAGTGGTTCGAGTCGAGGAAGACGAGCACGATCTCCCCGGGGCGCACCAGGGCGCGCACCCGGTCCACCACCGCGGGGTCGATCGAGCTGCCCTCGACCAGCGTGATCCGCGGGGCGAGCGGGTGGGTCTCGAGGGCGGCGCGGTTGTGCGGGCGGATCTCGAGGTCGATCCCGATCACCCGGCCGCGATCGAGCGCCTCGAGCACCGTCGCCCAGAACACCAGCGAGCCGCCGTGCGCCACGCCGGTCTCGATCACGACGTCGGGGCGCACGCGGTGGATCACCTCCTGGGCGCGGATCAGGTCCTCGGGGAGCTGGATCACGGGGCGGCCGAGCCAGGAGAAGGTGTAGGTGTACTTCTCGTTCCACCCCACCTTGACCCACAGGCTCGAGAGCAGCTCGAAGGCCTCGCGGCCGTAGAGGTCGAGCGTGCGCTGCGCTCCGTCCTCCTCGATCGCGACGGTGCGCGCCGCGGTGTCGACCGTGAGCCTCAATGGACCCGCTCCCCGAGCTTGGCGCGCCACCACGCCACCGTCTCGGCGAGCCCCTGCTCGAGGCTCAGGCGCGGCCGGAAGCCCGCCTCGTCGCGCAGGCGCTCGATGCGCGCGCCGATCTCGGCGGGCTCGCCCTCCGGCGTGGGTCGCGCGCCGAGGCGCACCAGGCCGGGATTCCCGGCGAATTCGGCGATGCGCGCGACCACGTCGCTCACCGCCACGCTCTCGCCCGAGGCGACGTTCACCGCGCCCTCGACGCCGCTGTCGAGCAGGGCGGCGAACGCCGCGCCGGCGTCGGCGGAGTGGAGGAAGTCACGGCGCTGGGTGCCGCTGGTGCACTCGGCCGGCCGTCCGGCGAGGAGCGCTCCGGCGACCGAGGCGACCAGCCGCGCGGGGTGCTCGTCCGGCCCGTAGAGGAAGAACAGGCGCCCCCAGGCCTGCGACATCCCGGCCAGGGCGGCGTGGGCCTGCTGGATCGAGGCCAGCGCCGCCTTGCACGCGCCGTAGAGCGTGGCCGGGCGGACCGGGGTCGCGCGCTCGTCGCAGCGCGCCGGCGCGGCCCAGTCGTACTCGGCGCAGGTGCCGGCCGCGACCACCCGCCGGCCGCCCGCGGCCGCGAAGGCGCGCAGCAGGGCGAGGCTCGCCTCCACCCAGCGCAGGTTCTCGACCGAGCGCCAGTAGAGCCCGGGCTCGGTGAACCACGCGAGGTGGAGCAGGTGCGTGGGCCGCACCCGCGCGCACAGCCTCTCGGCCGCGCCCGGCTCGAGCAGGTCGGCGGCGTGCCAGGTCAGGCCCGCCTCGCCGCGGCCCGTGCGCGAGCGGCTCGCGGCGTGCACCTCGTAGCCGCGCTGCTCGAGCGGCGCGAGCGCGTGGCGCCCGACGAAGCCGCCGGCCCCGGTCACGAGCGCGCGCTTCATGGCCGGAAGTCGGGACGGGTGCGGTCCGCCTCCGACAGCACCGGGTCCGGGATCGGCCAGGCGATGGCGAAGCGCGGATCGTTCCAGCGGATGCCGCGCGCGCTCGCCGGGTGGTGGGGCACCGACATCTGGTAGAGCACCTCGGTATCGTCCTCCAGGGTCTGGAAGCCGTGGGCCATGCCCTCGGGAACGTACACCGCGTCGCCGGTCGCGGCCGCGAGCTCGACCGAGGTCCAGCGCGCGAAGCTCGGCGAGTCGCGGCGCAGGTCCACGATCACGTCGTACATGCGGCCACGGGTGCAGCGCACCAGCTTGGCCTCGGCGTGCGGGGCGTCCTGCCAGTGGAGGCCGCGCAGCGTCCCGCGGTGCCGGCTGTGGGACACGCTGCACTGCGCGACCCGCGGCGAGAGCCCGTGGCGCTCGAACTCCTCGGCGCAGAACGAGCGCGCGAAGAAGCCGCGCTCGTCCTCGCGGCGCTCCAACCGGACCTGCCACAGCCCCTCGAAGGCCAGCGGCTGGAAGATCACGGCACCACCGCCACCGAGGGGATCGGGACCACGAACCGGCCGCCCCACTCGCGCACGTAGCCGGTCTGGGCCATGACCTCCTCCTTCAGGTTCCACGGCAGGATGAGCACGTAGTCCGGCCGCGACTCGCGCAGGCGCTCGGGCGCGTAGACCGGGATGTGCGTGCCGGGCAGGTACGTGCCCTGCTTGTGGGGGCTCTTGTCCACGGTGAACGCCACGAGGTCGGGGCCCACGCCGCAGTAGTTGAGCAGCGTGTTGCCCTTGGCGGGGGCGCCGTAGCCCGCCACGGTGCGGCCGCGGTCGCGCGCCTCGTGCAGGAAGCGCAGCAGCTCGCGCCGGCAGCCCTCGACGCGCCCGGCGAACGCGTAGTAGGGCGCCGGCGTGTCCAGCCCCGCCGCGCGCTCCGCGCCGATCAGCGCGGCCACCGCCGGCGCCTCGGGCCGCGCGCGATCCGACTCGTGCGCGACGTGGATGCGGAGCGAGCCGCCGTGGGTGGGAAGCAGCTCGACGTCGAAGATCCGGAGGCCGTGCCGCGCGAACAGCGCTTGTGCGGCGAGCAGCGAGAAGTAGGAGAAGTGCTCGTGGTAGATGGTGTCGAACTGGTTCTCCTCGATCAGCCGCAGCAGGTGCGGGAACTCCATGGTCAGCACGCCGCGCGGAGCGAGCAGGGCGCCGAGCCCGGCGACGAAGTCGTTGAGCTCGGGCACGTGGGCGAGCACGTTGTTCCCGATCAGGAGGTCGGCCGTGATCCCCTCGGCGACCAGGTCGCGCGCCAGCGTCTCGCCGAAGAAGGCGACCCGCGTGGGGACGCCGGCCGCCTCGGCCGCGCGCGCCACGTTGGCCGCCGGGTCGATCCCCAGCACGCGGAAGCCGCGGCCGAGGAAGTTGCGCAGCAGGTAGCCGTCGTTCGACGCCACCTCGACCACCTGCGCCCCGGGGGCGAGCCCGATGCGCTCGACGATCATCCCGGCGTAGGCGCGGGCGTGCGCGAGCCAGCTCTCGGAGTAGGAGGAGAAGTAGGCGTAGTCGCCGAAGATCTCGGCCGGCGACTCGAACGCCTCGAGCTGGACCAGGTGGCAGGCGTCGCACGCGTAGGCCCGCAACGGGTAGAAGCGCTCGCGGCGGTTCAGGTCCTCGGGTCGGACGAACGAGTTGGCGAGCGGCGTCTCCCCGAGGTCGGCGAAGACCGTGGCGAGCGCCGCCCCGCACGAGCGGCAGGCCGGCGCCGGGCTCATACGCCCGCCACCGCAGCCCGCGTCCAGCGCAGGTCGTCGGAGAGCATGCCCCGCTCCCTCAGCTCCTCGAGCGCGTGGAGCCGCATCCAGCGCGAGCGGCGGAAGTCGGCGGCGGGAAGCTCCATGCCGCGCACGCCCGCGGCCAGCTCCGCGATCACCTCGGGCAGCGAGGCCTCGGGCTGGTGCGCCGGGGCGAGCGCGCGGAAGCGCGCGAAGCTCACCCGGTAGGAGCGACGGTCGGGCTGCGCCCCGGCCGCGATCTCGACCGTAGCCCCGGGGACGCCGCGCGCCGCGGCGTGCGCGAGGTCGCGGACCTGGAAGTTCCAGTCGTCGCGGCCCGCGTTCACGGCCAGGAACGCGCCCGCGCCCGGGTCGCGCCCGAGCGCCCACTCGATCGCGCGCGCCATGTCGGGCAGCGCGATCAGCGGCCGCCACGGCGTGCCGTCGCTCAGGATCGTGATCCGGCCGGCGGTGACGGCGGCGGCCACGAAGTCGTTGAGCACCAGGTCGAGCCTGAGCCGGTCGCTCCACCCGCAGGCCGTGGCGAAGCGCAGCGCGGTCACGACGAAGCCCGGGCCCGCGAGACGCTCGAGCGCCTGCTCGAGCGAGACCTTGGAGCGCGCGTAGGGCGTGAGCGGCTGGAGCGGCGAGTCCTCGGTGCGCTCGCCGTCTTGGGCCGCTCCGTACATGCTGCAGCTCGAGGCGAAGACGAAGCGCCGCACGCCGGCCGCGCGCGCCAGCGTTGCCAGCCGCACGCCGGCGTCGTGGTTGATCGCGCGCGTCACCTCCTCGAACCGGTTTCCCATCGGATCGTTCGAGATCGCGGCCAGGTGCACCACCGCGTCCACGCCCTCGAAGATCGCGGCGTCGAGGTCGCGCAGGTCGGCGAGGTGCTGGTGGTGCGGCAGGGTCTCGGTGGTGGCGGGGGCCGTGCGGCAGTGGGCGAAGTAGCCGGCGTCGAGGCCGGTGAGCCGCGCGCCCGGAAACGCCGCGCGCAGCCGCCGGATGACGTGCGGGCCGACGTAGCCCATGTTGCCGGTGACGAGAACGTGCACGCTACACCTCGCGGCCGCGGCGGGACGGCATCCGGGGGCGCGACGCGCGGTGAGCCGGGAGCGACCTCACCCGGCGCTCACCACACCTTCCATGGCGCGCGCCCCGAGTTCCACAGATCCTCGAGCTGGTTCTTGTCGCGCACCGTGTCCATGGCGAGCCAGAAGCCCCGGTGGCGGTAGGCGGTGAGCTGCCCCTCGCGCGACAGGCGCTCGAGCGGCTCGCGCTCCCACACCGTGTGGTCGCCCTCGAGGTAGTCGAACACCGCGGGCGAGAGCACGAAGAACCCCCCGTTCACCCAGGCGCGGTCCCCCGCGGGCTTCTCCTCGAACAGGTTGACGCGATCGTCCTTCAGGGCCAGCGCGCCGAACCGCCCCGCGGGCTGCACCGCGGTGAGCGTGGCCTTGCTGCCCGAGCGCCGGTGGAACTCGATCAGCGCCTTGAGGTCGACGTCCGACACCCCGTCCCCGTAGGTGAAGCAGAACGGCTCGTCCCCGACGAAGCTCCGCACGCGCCGCAGCCGCCCGCCGGTCATGGTGTCCACGCCGGTGTCCACCAGGGTCACCCGCCAGGCTTCCGCGCTGTTCTGGTGCACCTCGACCTTGTTGCGGGCGAGGTCGAAGGTGACGTCGGAGGAATGGAGGAAGTAGTTCGCGAAGTACTCCTTGATCATGTACCCGCGATAGCCCAGGCAGACCACGAACTCGTGGATGCCCTGGGCCCCGTAGCCCTTGAGGATGTGCCACAGCAGGGGCTTGCCGCCGATCTCGATCATCGGCTTGGGGCGGAGGTGCGACTCTTCGCTGATCCGGGTGCCGAGGCCCCCGGCGAGGATGACCGCCTTCATGGCATCGACCCGTCCCGATCCAGTGCGCGCACAGACGGCGCAAGATAGCATCTGCCCGCGGGGGAGGGCGAGCGCGGCGGCGCCCCAAAGCAGCGCGGGGCGACTCCTCACGCTTGCGGCTCATGACTTCGCGCGCAACATGCTCCGGAGCATATTGACGAGGGATCGCGGCAGGAGCGGGCTCCACGACCCACGCCTCGACATGCTCTGGAGCATGTTGACCGACACTCTCGGACAGGGGCGTCTTACCCATGAAACGCTCATTCCGGCATAGTTGCCTGAACATGCTCCAGAGCATGTGCGCGCGCAGGTCCGCCCGGAAGTTCTGACCCCATCGCGGCGGAAGGCGAAGCCATGCACCGCTGGCGCACTGATCCTCGGTTGCCAGCCGGCGTGGCCGCTGGAAGTGACCGACCTTCTTCGACGGCGACGGCGGTTGGGAACGAATGCGTGGATCCGCTTATGGGCGCGCTCCGATCTCGGAGCGAAGGTCGGAGTCGCGGTCAGGCGGTGGCGAAGGACGGCGTCGCCGGGTCATGACGACTGCTCACTTGCGTTGTACGCCGAATTCCCGTTCGAGGCGGCCCTGGCTTGACAGCAATACAGCAAGATACCGCTTTGGCGTCGGAGACAGGACATCGCGCCGCGGAGGCAGCCAGTAGAAGAAGTACCTGCCGGTTCGCAATGTACCGTTGAAGAGGGTCTTGAGACGGCGGTGCCGCTCCCCGAAGATTACGAGCTCGTAGTGGTCTGCTTTCGGGCAATGACAATCGAGCGTCACTATAGGAGGTATCTCCGAACTGACCATGAGGTCCGTCGGATGATGCACAATCCAGTCCGTGGGGAGAGGCTCGTGCCCATCCTTTTCGCATTCGTCGGGTGTGCCGTTATGATCGACATCCTTTGAGCGACCGTAGGCGATGTCCGCCAGGTCCGCCATCCGGTTGCTATTGCAGTCGTCAAAGGCGGGGACTAACCATAAGCCAATGGGCCCTTCTTTTGAGAAGCGAAACCGCGGTGTGTTCGCGACGGATCTCGCCGTCGTATCAGGTATGGATGGCGCTGACCTTGCTTGTGCTGAGGAAGATGAGTCCGCGGGGGCGGACTGAGCAGCGAGACCCGCTGGTCCGAAGAATGGGGACACCCCAGAGGCAGCGATTAGTGTGGTGGTCACCACGGCCGCGACCAGCGCTCGCGCGTGGCTCACTGGGAAATCTCTTGTGTGCGGCATGGCGGATCCCACCGTTATGATGTGGTCAAGTTAAGTCGACTATCGCACAACCGGGACGGTCACGTGATCGAGACGCGCCGGGCCAGCAAGCTCGTTCCAATCCCTGTCGATCAGCTCAAGGTGTTCAGTGCGGCGCCGGTTCGGCCACCGCCCGACGCGGCGACGCTCGCGGCGATGGAGGCGGCGAGGGAAGCCGCGACGGAAGCGGCCGTCCGGGGGGTGCGTGGGTGGCGCTTCGAGCCCACCCGGATGTACGGACGCCCCATCAACGATTGGGTTGAGCTCACCGTCCGGGTCGAACCGCTGCCCTGAAGGCGGGCGTGGTTTCGCCGGGGCCGAGTGGGGGCGTAGGGTTGCGGATCGTGGCCCCGAGTTCGGAAGGCGGCCCCCGCATGCTCGACTCGCCCCGAAGCGAGTCGGCGTGCGGACCGGACATGCGGGCCGTGCGTGCAGGCCGGCACGCGCGACTCCCCGTTCTGGGCTATAGTGTGCCTGCCTCGGCCGAGTCGGCGCATGGCGCGCGCGGCCGGAGGCGCGCCGGTGCGAGGCTCCGAGCCTCGCCTCCCGGCCCGAACGTCGTCGTGATCCATGTGCCCCGGCCGCGGTTCGCACCGGGCGGGATCACACTCACCACCGACCCGCGAGCGTGTCGATGTCCGAAGAGAACCGTACTCCTCCCGCAGCCCAGTGGGGCCGCCCGCTGCGCAAGAAGTTCCGCGGTCCCGTTCCCGTTTCCTCACCCGCCCCAGCCCCCGAGATCGGCCCGGTCGAGACGCCCCCCCGCACCTCCGGTGGCGACATGGGCGAGGACGCCGGCGAGGAAGCCGGCGCCTACGCTCCGGCCGAAGCGGGGGCAGAGATGCCCGAGCAGCCGGATGCCGCCTACTCGCCCGCGCCCGCCTACGAGCGCCCGGCGCCCGCCTACGAGCGCCCCGCGCCGCGCGAGGCGCGCCCCGCGCGCGAGGCCGACGCCGAGGACCTGCGCGAGCGCGACCTCGTGGTCTTCATGGCGCGCGGGCTGGTGGATCATCCCGACGATGTCTCGTGCGAGATCCTGAGCCCGGGGCCCGAGGCGAGCTTCGAGCTCCACGTCCATCCCGACGACCTGGGGCACGTGATCGGCAAGCAGGGGCGGACCGCGCGCTCGCTGCGGCTCGCGCTGGGCGCCGCCGCCGCGCGCCTCGGCCGCCACGCCGAGCTCGAGATCGCCGACTGAGGCGCCGGCCGCGCCCCGGCGCACGCGCGTGATGGAGCTGGTCCGGATCGGGCGCCTCTCGCGCGCCCACGGATTGCGGGGCGAGCTGACCCTGGAGGGCTCGGCCCTGAGCGCCGTCGAGCTCCATTCGATCGGGCGCTTCACCTGGCGCGGGCGCGGCGGCGAAACGCTGGCGCTCACGCTCGAGACCGCGCGCCCCGCCCACGACCGCGTGCTGGTGCGCTTCGCCGGCTACGACGACCGCGACCGCGCCCGGACGCTCGCGTCCGGCGACCTGCTAGCCGAGCGCGAGCAGCTGCCCGATCCCGGGCCCGGCATGGCGTACACGTTCCAGCTCCTCGGCCTCGAGGTGCGGACCGTGGCGGGGCGCCGCCTCGGCACGCTCGAAGAGGTTATCTCGACCGGGGCGAACCCGGTCTACGTGGTGCGGGGCGAGCGCGAGTGGCTGGTGCCCGCCTCCCCGGGGGTGGTGCAGCACGTGGATCTCGCCGCGCGCACGCTGACCGTCGAGCTGCCGGCCGGGCTCGAGGACCTGCCGTGAAGATCTCGCTGCTCACCATCTTTCCCGACTTCTTCCCGCCCGCGCTCGCCGAGGGCATGATCCGCGCCGCGCGCGAGAAGGGCCAGCTCGCCGTGGACGCGGTCTCGCTCCGCGATTTCACCGACGACACTCACCGCACCACCGACGACTATCCGTTCGGCGGCGGTGTCGGCATGGTGATGAAGGTCGAGCCGATCGACCGCGCACTGGGCTCGCTCGCGGTCGGGGAGCGCGGCGCGCGTCCCGCCGGGACGCGGGTGGTGCTGCTCTCGCCTCAGGGCCGCACACTGACTCAGGACCTCGCGATCGAGCTCGCGGGCCTCGAGCACCTGGTGCTGATTTGCGGCCGCTACAAGGGAGTCGACGAGCGGGTGGCGCGGCATCTCGCCGACGAGGAGCTGTCGATTGGCGACTTCGTGCTCTCGGGCGGCGAGCCGGCGGCGCTGTGCGTCATCGACGCGGTGGCGCGGCTCCTGCCCGGCGTGGTGGGAAGCTTCGACTCGGTCGAGAGCGATTCGTTCCACTCCGGTCTGCTCGACGCGACCTACTACACCCGCCCGGCGGAATAT
>DASXQT010000049.1:0-2015 GCA_036507005.1 Candidatus Eiseniibacteriota bacterium | reverse complement strand
TACACCACGTTCTGCCTGCCCTTCTGCCTCTGGCTCCTGCGGGCGTTCTTCCAGAGCGTGCCGCTCGAGCTGGAGGAGGCGGCGCTGGTCGACGGCGCCCACCGCGGGCGCGCGGTGTGGCACGTGGTCCTGCCGCTGGCGCTGCCGGGCCTGATCGCCGCCGGCATCTTCACCTTCATCCTCGCGTGGAACGACTTCCTGTTCGCGCTCGTCCTCATCAGCTCCGACGAGCTGAAGACGCTGCCGGTGGGCGTCAACGATCTCTTCAACGCGACCATCGTGGACTGGGGCATGATCATGGCGGCGGGCGTGATGATCACGGCGCCGACGGTGCTGTTCTTCGCGGCGGTGCAGCGGCATCTCATCCAGGGGTGGGGAAGCGGAGGAGTCAAGGGATGACGGCACAATTCGGGTTCTCGCTGCAGGGGCGGGGCGTGCTGGCCGGGCGGGAGGCGATCACCCGGCTCGCCACGCGGGCGGAGGCGCTCGGCTACGACTCGGTCTTCGTGACGGACCGGCTGCTGATCCCGGCGCGGCCCGCGACCGGCTACCCCTACTCGCCGACGGGCGCGTTCCCGCTCGGCCCCGACGAGCCGTGGCTGGAGGCGCTCACCGCCGTCACCTATCTCGCCACGATCACGAGGCGCATCCGCGTGGGGACGAGCGTGCTCGTGGTCCCCTACCGCAACCCCGTCCACACCGCGAAGGCGCTGGCCACCGCCGATTACCTCTCGAACGGGCGCGTCATCTTCGGCGCCGGCATCGGGTGGTGGCGCGAGGAGTTCGAGGCGCTCGGCGTGCCGTTCGAGGACCGCGCCGCGCGGACGCACGAGTACCTGCGGATCATGAAGGCGGTCTGGACGGGGGAGCGCATGAACTTCGAGGGGCGCTTCCTGAAGATCGCGGACGCCGGCGGGACCAGGCCCCGCCCGGTCCAGCGCCCGCACATCCCGATCTGGATCGGCGGCCACAGCGAGGCCGCGCTCCGGCGCGTGGTGGACGTGGCCGACGGCTGGCACCCGCTCGGCCTGCGGCCGCCCGTGAGCCTGCACCCGCCCGAGCTGGCCGTCCTGGTCCGCCGCCTCCGCGACCTCGCCGCCGCCGCCCGGCGCGATCCCGGCAGCATCACGATCACCTTCAAGGCCCCCGTGAAGCTCGACGCGACGCCGGGCGGGCCGCTCAGCGGGCCGCCGGCGAAGATCATCGAAGATCTGCAGGCGTACGTGCGGGCGGGCGTCCAGCACTTCGTCCTCGACTTCTCGGTGCCGACGGTCCCCGAGATGGAGGAGGTCCTGGAGCGGTTCGCCACGGAGGTGCGCGCCAAACTGCCCGGCCAGGTGGATACCAGTGGATAAGGTGGATCGAATTTTCCTTTACAGGACTCCGCCTCCCGCACTACCCCAGTAGAGAGGACGAACGTCTCTCGCGCGCGGAGGGCCCATGAAACCGGAGTTCACTGCCTTGCTTCCCGTCGCTGCCTTCCCCGTCATCCGCCGTTCTCGCGCCTGCGGCGCGCTCCGCGAGCTTGCCGACTCCGGCGTGCTGCGCGGGCGGCTCGAGCCCGCGCGGGGCGCGCAATGGCTCGCGGACCTGCTCGGCGAGCCGCTCTGGGACGGCGTCGACCGCCGGACGCGGGAGATCCTGCTCGTCGCGGAGGCGCTCTGGCGCTCGCTGGAGGCGCTGGTCTTCGACGACTACAGCGCGGTCGGCCTGCACTACCGTCGCGCCATCGAGAACGAGTGGCGGGCGCGCGTCGGGCACCGGCTGGCGCGCTGCCTGAACCGCCGCGTCGAATCTTTGACGCCCGGCGAGATGGTGCGCGCGGTACGCGACTGCGGGCCGATGGCCCGCCAGCTCCTCGCGCGCGAGCTGGTTCCCGACACCCGGCTCTTCGACCTCGACTTCATGCGGCTGGTGATCGACCTCTGCGACACGTTCCTGAACGATTCGGCCCACCCCGAGGGCCTCGACCGCCGCGCCTGCGTGGCCCTGCGCGCGATCCTGCTCGACCAGGG
>DASXQT010000048.1:0-40709 GCA_036507005.1 Candidatus Eiseniibacteriota bacterium | reverse complement strand
CGACGCCGACCTGCCGGCCCAGACGCTGACGTTCTCGCTGCAGGGGGCGCCGGCGGGTGCGAGCATCGGGGCTTCGAGCGGGGTGTTCGACTGGACGCCGAGCGAGGCGGAAGGGCCGGGGAGCTACGCGTTCACGGTCCGGGTCTCGGATGGCAGCGCCAGCACCGAGGCGCCGATCACGCTGGACGTGACGGAGGCGAACGTGGCGCCAGTGCTGAGCGGGGTGCCCGCGTCGGCGACGATCCCCGAGCAGGCGGCCTACACGTTCACGGCGAGCGCGAGCGACGCAGACCTGCCCGCCCAGGCGCTGGCCTTTTCCCTCGACGCCGGAGCCCCGGAAGGCGCTACCATTAATCCTTCGACCGGAGCCTTCAGTTGGACCCCCAGCGAGGCCCAGGGGCCGGGGGACTACACCATTACCGTGCGGGTGACCGACGGCGGGAGCCCGCCCCTGAGCGACGTACATGCGTTGTCGATTCATGTCGATGAGGTGAACATGTCCCCGGTGCTATCTGGAGTCCCGGCCCTGGCGACCATCGCCGAGCTGGTCGCATTCAGCTTCACGGCCTCGGCCTCCGACGCGGACATCCCGGCGCAGGCGCTGACGTTTTCTCTGTCGGGCGCGCCGGCCGGCGCCAGCATCGACCCCTCCACCGGGGCATTCGGCTGGACGCCGGCGGAAGCTCAGGGGCCCGGCACCTACCCGTTCTCGGTCCGGGTCTCGGACGGGCCGTCGACCACCAGCACCGGCTTGACCGTGACCGTCGACGAGACCAATACGGCACCGGTGCTGGCGGCGATCGGGAACCAGAGCGTGAACGAGGGCTCGCTGCTGAGCTTCACGGCGAGCGCGACGGATGCGGACGACCCGCCGCAGACGCTGACCTACTCGCTCGATACGGGGGCGCCGGCCGGCGCAGCCATCGACCCCAACACCGGCGTGTTCTCCTGGACGCCGGCCGAGGCCCAGGGGCCGGGGAGCTACCCGGTGACGGTGCGGGTGACGGACAACGGGAGCCCGCCGCTGGACGACTCGGAGACGATCACGATCCAGGTGGACGAGGTGAACGCGGCGCCGGTGCTGAGCGGGGTGCCGACCTCGGCGACGATCCCGGAGCTGGCGGCCTACACGTTCACGGCGAGCGCCTCCGACACCGACGTGCCGGCGCAGACGCTGACGTTCTCGCTCCTGGGGGCGCCCTCGGGAGCGAGCATCGGCGGCAGCACGGGCGTCTTCACCTGGACCCCGAGCGAGACGCAGGGGCCGGGCGTCTACGCGTTCACGGTGCAGGTGACGGACGGCGCCGCCAACACCGGCGCGGGGATCACCCTGACCGTCACCGAGGGCAACACGGCGCCGGTGCTGGCGGCGATCGGTAACCACAGCGTGAACGAGGGCTCGCTGCTGAGCTTCACGGCGAGCGCGACCGACGCGGACGATCCGCCGCAGGCGCTGACCTACTCGCTCGACGGGGGTGCGCCCTCGGGCGCCGCGATCGACCCGAACACCGGAGCGTTCTCGTGGACGCCGACCGAGGCCCAGGGGCCGGGGAGCTACCCGGTGACGGTGCGGGTGACGGACAACGGGAGCCCGCCGCTGGACGACTCGGAGACGATCACGATCCAGGTGGACGAGGTGAACGCGGCGCCGGTGCTGAGCGGGGTGCCGGCCTCGGCGACGATCCCGGAGCTGGTGGCGTACACGTTCACCGCCAGTGCCTCCGACACCGACCTGCCGGCGCAGACGCTGACGTTCTCTCTGGTCGGTGCGCCGCCGGGAGCGAGCATCGGCGGCAGCACGGGCGTCTTCACCTGGACCCCGAGTGAGGCGCAGGGGCCGGGCGTCTACTCCTTCAGCGTGAGCGTGACGGACGGCGGCGCCAACACCGACGCGGCGATCACGCTGACCGTCGACGAGGTGACGATCGCGGCGATCTCGGACCTCTCCGCTGCGCAGGTCACCTCCGGCAACGACTCCGACGGCACGACGAAGATCGGCGTCACGTGGACGGCCACGCCCGAGGGCACGACGGTCGAGGTCTACCGGGCAGGGTTCGGCAGCTATCCCGAGTACGACGATGCCGCCGGCCAAGTGCCCGCGACGCCTTCCTATCCGCCGGGTCCTCCCTGGGCGCTGACCTCGCTGGCCGCGCCGGGCGGCCAGGACGAGCCCCCCACGCGCGACTTCTACTACTACGTGGCCTTCGTTCACGGCGCGGGGCAGAACGTCTCGGCCGCGTCGAACCAGACCCAGGGCACGCTCGACTACCACCTCGGCGACGTCTCGGACGGCGCCACGGCCGGCCAGGGGAACAATCTGGTCAACACCGCCGACGTGTCCCTCCTCGGCGCCTACTACGGGCTCAGCGGCCCTGCCGTGGCGCCGGTCGCCTACCTCGACGTGGGGCCCACCACGGACTTCTCGACCGACGCGCGGCCGATCACGGACGACAAGCTCGACTTCGAGGATCTCATCGTGTTCGCGATCGGCTACGAGGTGGTCTCGAAGCCCGCCCTCGCCGCCTCCGCGGGCTCACCCGCGCAGCCCGCGGCCGCGGCGGACCAGCTCGACCTCGATGCTCCCGGGCGCGTGACGCCGGGGCAGAGCGTCACGGCGCGCCTCGCCCTGCTGGGCACGGGGAAGGTGCAGGGCCTCTCCATCCGGCTCGAATGGGATCCTGCCGTGGTCCGCCCCGCCGCGGTCGCCCCCTCCGAGCGGTTCCAGCAGGCGGGCGGCGTCGTGCTCTCGGCGCGGCCGGGAACCCTGGACGCGGCGATTCTGGGCGTGGGGGCACAGATGCTCGCCGGCCGGTGGGAGGTGGGCTCGATGAAGTTCGAAGTGATCGGCGCCGGTGATCCCGGCATCCGGATCGCGGAGATCCGGGCGCGCGACGCCGCGAACCGCAAGGTCGAGGTCGCGGCGGGCAAGGTCGCGCCGCCGCGCGTCCTCCCGACCGTGACCAGCCTGAGCCTGCCCGCGCCCAATCCGTTCCGGCAGAGCACGGCGTTCGTCGTGAACCTGGCGCAGGCGGCCCGGGTCGACCTCGCGGTCTACTCCCTGGACGGCCGCCGCGTGCGAACCCTCATCGACGAGACCCGCGAGGCGGGCGAGTACCGGCAGAGCTGGGACGGGCGCGATCAGCATGGCGCCACGGCGGCGCCGGGGATCTACTTCGTCCGCCTGGCCGCGGGCCCGCGGGTCTTCACGCGGACGATCGTCAACCTGAGATAGAATCATGCGGGAAGCCACCATGAGACGCGGAATCGAGTCGGTCGGAGTTGCGAAAGGCGCGGCGGTCGCCCTCGCTCTGGCCCTGACGGCGTGGGTCCCGGCGGCGCGCGCCGCGGTGACGGTGGCGCTCGACCCCGCCACGCAGACGGTCGCACCGGGCGCCGAGTTCGATCTCGTCATCCAGGTCACCCAGAGCGGCTCGGCGTTCAACGCGTTCGACGCGGTGATCGGCTTCGATCCCGCGGCGCTCACGCCCGTCCCGCTGTCGCCGCTCTCGCTCCAGGAGGGCGCGCTCATGACCGGCGCGTGCGGCAGCACGTTCCACCGCTTCACGCAGGACACCGACCGTCTCACGATCAACGAGAGCCTGCTCTGCAACGGCCAGTCCCTGACCGGGCCGGGGGAGATCTATCGCCTGCGCTTCCGCGCCTCGAACACTCCCCAGACCACCCAGGTGCGCTTCCTTCCCGGCCTCGAGTTCTACAACGCGGGTCTCTACGTGACGCCGGTCTCATCGAGCGACGCCACCGTGACGATCGGGACCGTGGGCGTGGAGGATCCGGGTGCTTCGGCCCGCGGGCTCCGCGTCCGCGCCGCGCCCAATCCCGCGGGTGGCTCGACCACTCTGCGCATCGAATCGGATCGCCCGGGGAGGCAGGAGGTCCTGGTCCTCGACGCGCTCGGGCGCGTGGTGCGGAAGCTCGAGAGCGGCGTCTTCGCCCCCGGACCGCGCGCGATCTCCTGGAACCGGCGCTCCGACGCGGGCGTGAGGCTCGGGGCCGGGCTCTACACCGTCGAGGTGCGGAGCCCGGGGCGCCTGGCCCGCACGCGGCTCGTCCTCCTGAACTAGGCCTCGAGCGCCCGCCGCGGCCGGTTGGTGCGGCCCGCGGGGGGGCGCTATCATGCCGGCCGTCCATGCCGGGCGCGGAGCACCCCTCGCCGGCTGCCGGAACCCGGACCGGCCCTCCCACGGTCACCTCCGATCAACCGATGACGCCATGAACGACGAAACCCGCCGCAAGATCCTGTGGGCCGACGACGAGATCGACATGCTGCGGCCCCACATCAAGTTCCTCGAGCAGAAGGGCTTCGCGGTCACCGCGGTGCCGAGCGGCGAGGACGCGCTGCGCGAGCTGCAGAAGGGGCGCTTCGACGTGGTGCTGCTCGACGAGATGATGCCGGGCCAGGGCGGGCTCGCGACGCTCGACGTGATGGAATCCCGCGAGCTCTCGGTGCCCGTCATCCTCGTGACCAAGAGCGAGGAAGAGTCGCTCATGAACGACGCGATCGGGCGGCGCATCACCGACTACCTGATCAAGCCCGTGAACCCGTCCCAGGTCTTCCTGGCCTGCAAGCGCGTGTTCGAGACCCAGAGGATCCAGGACTCGCAGCGCGCCCGCGACTACGTCGCCGAGATGCAGCGCTGGCAGTCGCTCGAGCTGCGGCGGCTCGACTGGGCGGGCTGGACCGAGCTGGCGGTGGATCTGGCGCGCTGGGACGTGCGCTTCGACCACTCGCAGGAGGAGGGCCTGGAGCAGGCGCACGCCGATTTCCGGCGCGGCCTGAACATCGACTTCGGACGCTTCATCGAGGACCACTACGGATCCTGGGTCCACGGGGCCGCCGCCCGCCCGCTGCTCTCCACCGACGTGGTGCGGCACGCGGTGGTGCCGCAGCTCAAGGCCGGCCGGCGCACCCTCTTCATCGTGATCGACTGCATGCGGCTCGACCAGTGGTTCACGCTCGAGAGCATGCTCGAGGAGCTGTTCGAGATCCGCCGCGAGTACTACTGCTCGATCCTTCCGACCGCCACGCCCTACTCGCGCAACGGCATCTTCTCGGGCCTCCTGCCCGCCGAGCTCCACCGCCGGCACCCCGATCTGTGGCAGGAGTCGAGCCAGGACGAGCGCACCAAGAACCGCTTCGAGCGCCAGCTCCTCGATTTCCAGCTCGAGCGCCTGAAGTGCGTGCCCGCCAAGCCCCTCAAGTACGTGAAGGTCTACGACGCCGACGAGGCCCACCAGGTGCGGCGCCAGATCAGCTCGTTCGCGGGGCTCCCGCTGGTGGCCCTGGTGTTCAACTTTCTCGACATCCTGGCGCACGGGCGCTCGGAGAGCGAGATCCTGCAGGAGCTGGCGCCCGACGAGGCGGCGTTCCGCGCGGTGATGAAGGCGTGGTTCGAGCACAGCCCGCTGTACGACGTCTTCCGCGCGCTCGCGGGTCAGGACTGCACCGTCGTGCTCACCACCGATCACGGCGCGGTGCTGGCGCGCCGCGCCGCCCTGGTCTACGGCAACCGCGACACCTCGACCAACCTGCGCTACAAGTTCGGCGTCAACCTCAACTGCGATCCCAAGCAGGCGGTGATCCTCCGCAAGCCGATGGACTTCATGCTCCCCGACGACGGCGTGAACAAGAACTACATCCTGGCGCGCGAGGACCACTATTTCGTGTACCCGACCCGGTTCCACGAGTACGAGCGCCAGTTCCGCGGCTCGTTCCAGCACGGCGGGATCTCGATCGAGGAGATGGTCCTGCCCCTGCTGACCCTGACGCCGCGCAAGTGAGCGCGGTGCAGGGTGCGCGGGCGGCGGATCCCGACCGCCGCCTCTCGGGCTCGCCCGCGGAGACGGAAGCCCTGGGCGAGGCCCTGGCCCCGGGCCTCGGGGCCGGCGACGTGATCTCCCTGGTCGGACCCCTGGGCGCGGGCAAGACCTGCTTCGTCGCGGGCCTCGCGCGCGGCCTCGGCGCCCCCGCGCGCGTGCGCAGCCCCTCGTTCACCCTGCTGAACGAGTATCGCGGCCGCAGGCTGCTGCTCCACCTGGATCTCTACCGGGTCGAGCCGCTCGAGGTCGAGAGGCTGGGGCTGGAGGAGCAGGTCGAGCGCGGCGTGCTGGTCGCCGAATGGGGCGAGAAGCTGCCGCCCTCCCTGCGCTCGGACGCGCTCACGCTGCGCTTCGAGATCCTCTCCGAGAGCGCGCGCGCGCTCGAGGGGCGCGCCGCGGGGGCGCGCGGCCTCGAGCTGCTCGGGCTGTGGCGCACGCTCGAGCCGCGCGCCGCGCGGGGAGCCTGATGGGCCTCGCGATCGAGGCCGCGACCGCGCACGTCGAGGTGATGGCGGTCGGGGCGGACGGGCGCGAGCTCGCGCTCGAAGCCGAGGAGGTCGACCAGGAGCACACGCGGCGCCTGGCGCCCCTGGTGGCGTGCGCGCTCGCGCGCGCGGGGCTCGAGGCGCGGTCGCTGCGCTGGGTGGCCGCCGATCTCGGGCCGGGCTCGTTCACCGGCGTGCGCGTCGGGCTCGCGACCGCGGAGGCGCTGGCGCTCGCGGCCGGCGCCGAGCTGTGCGGCGCGACCTCGCTGGCCGCGCTGGCGTTCGGGGCGCCGGTGCGCCGCGCGCTGGTGGTGCCGCTGGTTCCCGCCGGGCGGCGCGACGTCTACGCCGGCTTCTTCCGCGCCGACGGCCGCGGCGTGGTGACCCTGCTCGCGGCACCGTGGGTCGGACCGGCCGACCGGCTGCCAGCCGAGGTGGGCGAGGCGCTGCCGCTCACCGGGTCCTCGGCGGTGCGCTTCGTGGGGCCCGGCGTCGCACGCGAGCGCGAAGCACTCGAGCGCTTCCATCCCGGCAGCACCGCGCTCGGGTGGCGCCACGAGGGTCTGTCCGCGCGCGACCTGGCGCACGCCGCGCGCTCGCAGCGCGGGCCGGCGGCGGGCCTGCCGCGGCCCCAGGGCGCGCTCGAGCCGCTCTACGTGCGCTCCGCGCAGGCGGAGGAGCGCGTGCGCCGCCGGGCCAGCGCCGCCGAGCCCACGACGATCCGGCCGCTCTCGCGCGCCGACGTCGCGGCGGTCGCGGCGATCGAGCGCGAAGTCTTTACCGATCCCTGGCCCGAGTCGTTCTTTCACGGCGAACTCGCGCAGCCCGGAGTGTATGCAACGATGGCCGAGCGCGGCGGGCGGCTCGCAGGCTATCTGGTGGCCTGGCTCTCGGGGCCCTCCGGACACATCGGGAACCTGGCGGTGGTGCCGGGGGAGAGGCGCCGCGGCGTGGCCCGGCGCCTGCTCGAGGACCTGATCGACCGCGCCGGATCGCTCGGGGTCAAGGGCCTGGCGCTCGAGGTGCGGGTTTCGAACTTCGCGGCCCAGGCGCTCTACCGGGCCTACGGATTTCGGCTGGCCGGCATCCGGCGCGGGTATTATCGTGACACGGGAGAAGATGCACTGATCATGGAATGGCGCGCGCAGTCCTCTCCGCCGGTCGCACGGGGCTGAGGCGCGCTTCGGGAGGGAAGGGAATGTCCTGGCTCAAGCGCGAACCGAGCGGCATCAAGACCCGCGCCAAGCGGGAACGCCGCAAGGACGTGCCCGAGGGACTGTGGACCAAGTGCGAGGGCTGCGGCGAGGCGCTGTTCCAGACCGTGCTCGAGGAGAACGCCTGGACCTGTCCGCACTGCAACCACCACTTCCGCGTTCCGGCCCGCACCTACCTGCCGCTCCTCGTGGACCCGGACTCGTTCGCGGAGCGCTTCGCCGATCTCGAATCCGCCGACCCGCTCGAGTTCCGCGACGCCAAGATGCGCTACCCGGAGCGCCTGCGGGCGGCGCAGAAGGAAACCGGGATGAGGGACGCGGCCCTCTCGGGGGTGGCCACGATCGGCGGCAAGCCGGTCGCGCTCACCCTGATGGACTTCTTCTTCATGGGCGGGAGCATGGGATCGGTCGTCGGCGAGAAGGTGGCGCGCTCGATCGAGCTCGCGATGGCCGAGCGCCGCGCGCTGGTCGTGGTCTCCGCGACCGGCGGGGCGCGCATGCAGGAGGGCATCCTGTCGCTCATGCAGATGGCGAAGACCGCGTCGCTGCTCACGCGGCTCGAGCGCGAGCACCTGCCGTTCCTTTCGATCCTCACCGATCCCTCGACCGCGGGCGTGCTCGCGTCGTTCGCGTCGCTGGGCGACGTGATCCTCGCGGAACCGCGGGCCCTGGTGGGGTTCGCCGGGGCGCGGGTGATCCGCCAGACCATCGGCGAGGACCTCCCGCCCGGGTTCCAGCGCGCGGAATTCGTGCTCGAGAAGGGCTTCGTGGACCGCATCGTCCACCGCAAGCAGATGCGGGACGAGGTCTCGCGCCTGCTCGAGTTCTTCTGGCGCTCGACGCGGGGATTCGCGGCGGACGGACGGCCGAGCCCCCACCCCGCATACCACTCGCTCCCCGCGGAGGACGGCAGGACCGGAGCCAAGCCGGCGCGGTGACGAACCAGCTGCAGCACGCACTCGAAGCGCTGTACGGTCTCGAGCGCAGGAAGGACAAGCCCGACCTCGAGGGCACCCGTGCGCTGCTCGGGGCGCTGGGCGCGCCCGAGAAGCGCTTCCGCTCGGTGCACGTCGCCGGCACCAACGGCAAGGGCACGGTGTGCGCTCTGATCGAGCGCGTGCTGCGCGCGGCCGGCGTGCGCACCGGGCTCTTCACCTCGCCCCACCTCGTGGACTTTCGCGAGCGCATCCGGGTGAGCGGCCGCTGGGCCGAGGAATCGTGGCTCGAAGCGCGCCTCGCGCGCATCCAGGCCCTGCCCGAGGGGCGGGATCGCACCTTCTTCGAGGTGTGCACCGCACTCGCGTTCGACACCCTGGCGGAGCGCGGGGTGGAATGGGCGGTGGTGGAGGTCGGGCTCGGCGGGCGCCTCGACTGCACCAACGTGCTCGATCCCGAGGTGTGCGCGATCACGAGCGTCGGGCTCGATCACACCGAGATCCTGGGGAACACGATCGACGAGATCGCCGCCGAGAAGGCCGGGATCGTGAAGCCCGGCGTGCCGGTGGTGGCGGGCGCGGGCCTGGACCCGCGCGCGCGCGCGGTGATCGAGCGCATCGCCGCCGGCTGCGGCGCGCCGCTCCTCGAGGCGCCGCGCGTCGAGCTCGCGGGCGGCGCGGGCCCCCTTTCGGCGCGCGTCCCGGATACGCCCTGGGGCGCGCTATCTCTCGAGGCTCCGCACCTCTGCGGCGGCTACCAGGCCGCGAACCTGGGCGCGGCGCTCGGCGCCCTCGCGGCGCTCGCGCGGGCGGGAGTGCCGATCCCGGCGGAGGCGGTGGTGCGCGGGGTGCGCGAGGCGCGCTGGCCGGGGCGCTTCGAGCGCTGCCCGGCCGAGTCGCGCCTGTGGTGGGACGGCGCGCACAACCCGCCGGGGGTCGAGGCCCTGGCGCGCGCGTGGCGCGAAACGCTGCCCGCGCCCCAGGCGATCGTGCTCGCGGTCTCGCGCGACAAGGACCTCACCGCGATGCTCGCGACGCTCGCCGGGCTCGCTCCCTTCGCCACGCTGTTCGCGACCCGCTCGCGCAGCGAGCGCGCGCTCGAGCCCGCGGACCTCGCTGCCGCCGCCGCGGCCGCGGGCTTCGAGGCCCGCCGAGAGGCCGACGTCGCGGGCGCCTGCCGTGCCGCGCTCGCCCACGCGGGGCCGCGCGGGCTCGTGCTGCTCACCGGGTCGCTGTTCGCCGTGGGCGAGGCGATGGAGGCCTTCGGCGGCGCCCCCGGGGAGTGGCTGTGAGCCGGCTCGCGTGGCCCGTGTGCCGGCTCGCGCCCGCGCTCGCGGCCGTGGCGCTCGCCGCCGCCTCCCGCGCCGCCCCCCCGCCTCCCGAGCCGCCGCTCGACATCTCCGCCGACAACGTCACCGGGAGCCGCGCTCCCGAGGGCGACGTGGTCCTGCTCCACGGCCACCTGCGCGCGACCCGCGGCCGGGCGGTGGTGACCGCGCGGGACGGCCGCTACCTGCGCGCCCAGGGCGTGCTCTACCTCGACGGCGACGTGCGCATGGTGGACAGCACGCTCACCCTGGCCTGCGACCACGCGAACTACTCGGAGGGCGAGGACGTGCTGGAGCTCACCGGGAACGTGGTGGTGACGGATCGCGACGCCACCCTTCGCGCCCCATCCGGCACCTACTACCGCCGCGCGGGCCGCGCCGAGCTCGTGGGCGGGGTCGAGGGCCGCGACCGCTCCCAGCGCCTCACCTGTGAGCGCGCCACCTACCTGCGCGACTCGCTCCTGGTGCGCGCCCGCGGCCCCGAGGTGCACGGCTACGACGATGCGCACCATCTCGAGGTGATCGCGCGCGCGATCGACTACGACCGCGGCACCCACGAGGTGCTCGCGACCGGCGACCCCGAGCTGCTCGCGCGGGACGAGCGCGGCAAGGCGACCCGGGTGCGCGCCACGACGCTGCGGCTCAACACCGAGACCCGGGTGGCCGAGGCCCTCGACTCCGTGCGGGTGGAGCGCGACTCGCTGCGCGCGGTCGCGGACTCCGCCCGCTTCGACGACGTCGCGGAGCGCGGCTGGCTGCTGGGCCGCCCGCGGGCGTGGGACGACCACACCGCGGTCACCGGCGACTCGCTCGAGCTGTGGACCGCCGGGCGCCGGCTCCAGCGGGTCGGCGTGCGCGGAAACGCCGAGATGATCTATCACGGGGCGATGTCGGATGCGGCGGGGGAGTCGAGCCGGCTGACCGGGCAGTCGCTCGAGGCCTGGTTCACCGACGACCAGATGGACAGCCTGGTCGCGGTGGGCAAGGCGCGCAACCAGTACGCCGCCGCCCCGGCGGCCGGCAAGACCGCGGAGACCAACACCGCCGACGGCGACAGCATCACGGTGTTCTTCAAGGAGAGAAAGATCGACCGCGCGCGCGTCGAGGGCCGCGCGGCCGGCGAGTACCACTTGGCGGTGGACACGGGCGACACCACGGCGGCCAAGAAGGAGATCGTCCACTACGACGCCACGCGCATCCATTTCGTGGTGCCGAAGAGCCGGCTGGTGCTCGATCACAGCGCCCACCTGGTCTACCGCGACCTCGAGCTGCGCGCGCGGCGCGTGGAGTACGACGTGGAGCACCAGACGCTGGTGGCGAGTGGCGACCCCGACCTCACCGACCGCGGCGACCGCGTCACCGGCCACCTGATGACCTACGACATGAACACGCGCATGGGCACCATCTACCAGGCCGAGACCGCGTACGAGCGCGGGCTCTACCACGGGGAGGCCATCCGCAAGGTGAACGACAAGGAGCTGGACGTGATGAACGGCTCCTACAGCACGTGCGACCTCGAGCAGCCGCACTATCACTTCGCCGCCCACTGGATGAAGATCTATCTCAAGGACAAGCTGGTGGCGAAGCCGGTGGTGTTCTACGTGAAGAACGTGCCGCTGCTGGCGCTCCCGTTCTGGATCTTCCCCATCAAGCCCGGCCGCCACTCCGGGTTCCTGTTCCCGCAGTTCGAGTTCGGCTTCAACAACGTGGCGGGGCAGTTCATCCGGAACGCCGGCTACTACTGGGCCCCCAACGACTACATGGACGCCACCGTCTCGGGCGACTACTACCAGGCCGAGCCCTCCTGGGTGCTGCGGGGGGAGGGCGTCTACAAGTTGCTCTACGTGCTGGACGGGAACTTCCGCGGCACGTTCGCGCGCAACGAGCGGCTCAGCCGCGACGACTGGGACCTCACCGCCGACCACTCGCAGGAGCTCACCCCGCGCACCCGGATCGCCGCCCGCGCCTCGTTCGTCTCGAGCCGCGACTACAGCACGAGCAACCTCTTCGGCCGCTCGCTCTACCAGCGCCTCAACCGCTTCCTGACCTCGAGCCTGGCGCTGTCCCACAACGCGGACTGGGCCAGCATCTCGGCCGCGATCGACCGCCGCCAGGACCTCGACGCCGACAACGCGATCTCCGCCCCCTTCGACGGGGGCCCGATCGTCCTGCCCCGCAGCGCCCCGCTCGCCAACCTCGCGGAGACCGCCCCGAGCCTTTCGGTGTCGTTCCCGACCCGCACCATCGGGAGCTTCGGCCCGGTGCGCGGCACGTGGCTCGAGAAGCCGCTCAGCACCATGTACTTCTCGCTCAACAGCAACTTCGCCTCGCTGCGCGAACGGCGCGCGCTGCTGGTCGGCTACGCGCCCGACAACAGCGCGATCCTCGAGCAGCGCACCACGACGCGCCGCGCGTTCGGGACCACCACCTCGCTCTCGGACTCGCGGCGGCTGTTCGGGTGGATCAACGTCCAGCCCCACTTGGACGCCGAAGGCGTGGTGTTCGACTTCGACGAGCTCGGCCACCACATGGGCATCGGGTCCGGGCGCACGCTCACCCAGACCGCGACCGGCGTGTGGAGCTCGGGGGTGAACACCGGCGCCACCTTCTACGGCACGTTCCGCCCGCACGTGGGCCCCCTGGTCGGGCTCCGCCACGTGGTCTCGCCGGGCCTCTCGTTCGGCTACAGTCCGGAGTTCAAGCAGCTCACGTTCGTGGACCCGAACGGCGTCGTAAGGCCGCGCTTCTCGAGCTTCGGCGGGTTCGGCGTCTCGGGCTTCCGGCAGGCCAGCATGAGCTTCGGCCTCGACCAGCGGCTGCAGGCCAAGGTCCGGCAGGGCGACAAGGTCGCCGTGCTCGACAACCTGCTCTCGATGTCGCTGCGCGGCTCGTACAACTTCCTGTGGCGCGAGCAGCACGCGCGCCACCCGCTGTCGAACCTGAGCGGGAGTCTGTTCCTCCAGCCGCCCGGGGTCGCGAACGCCAGCGTCGGCTGGAACATGGACGTCTACTCGCCCCGCCCGGTGCGCAACCTCTCCTACAACCTGGGGCTCAACCTCTCGAGCGCGCACCTGGGCGGAGCGGCGCCGGCGCTGCCGGTCGACCAGGGTGCGCCCGCCGAGACCGAGTTCCGCGACCAGTGGACGCTGGGGATCGCCTACTCCTACGCGGGCGGCTACCTGCTCAAGGACCGGTGGTCGAGCAGCCAGACCGCGAACGCCGTGCTCCAGTACCGGCTCAGCCCGGGCTGGGGGCTGGACTACTCCACGTCGCTCGATCTCTCCCACCGCCAGGCGGTCACCCAGCGCTTCGGTCTGTCACGCGACCTGCACTGCTGGGTGGCGACGTTCTCGCGCACCTTCACGATCGGCGGGGAAGCCGAGTACTACTTCCGGCTCGGGGTCAAGGACCAGCGCGAGATCTTCGTCGAGCGCGGCACCCGCACCGGCAGCATCGGCGGCATCCAGTAGCCGGCGGCCCGCGCCGTCGACGGAAACCCCCGGGGGAGTCGAGCTCCCCCGGGGGTGAAAACCTCCCGCGACTTCGAACCGCTACTGGCCCAGCAGGACGAGCTGGCGGGCGGCCTGCACGTTGCCGGACGTCAGGCGTGCGAAGTACGCACCCTGGCGGAGCCGCTCGCCGTTCGCCGCGCGTCCGTCCCACGCCAGCGTGGTGCGGCCGGCCGTCGCCGGGCCGTCGAACAGCACCGCCACCTTCCGCCCCGCGACGTCGAACAGATCCACCCGCGCCTGGCCCGCGGCCGGCAGCGCGAAGGAGATCGACGGCGTGGAGTGCCCGTTCCCGGCGATCAGGAGCTCGATCCGGGTCGCGGCCGGGGTCTCGGTCCGCCCCGGGCCCGAAGCCGCCTGCTGCGCGAGCGGCATCGTCACAGCGGTGTGGGCGTTGACGAAGCCGTGCCCGTAGAACGGATCGGTTCCCGTCTCGCCCTCGTCGTCCGCGGACCGGCTCAGCATGCCCTTGAGGTCGCCGACCGAGATCGACGGATACTTCTGCTTGATGAGCGCCGCCACGCCCGAAGCGTGCGGAGCCGACATGCTGGTGCCCGCGGCGAAGAAGTAGGTGCCGGTGCCGGCGCCCGGGGAGATCACCAGGTCGAACACCCAGCAGCTCGTGGTCACGTTTCCGGCCGGGACCCGCGGGATCGAGCAGGCCTCGTTGCCCGGGTACACGAAGTCGCCGCCCGGGGCGGCCACCCAGATCGTCGAGCGCCCGTAGTTCGTGTAGGAGGCGGGCCGGCGGAAGTTCGTGGCTCCGTTCGGATAGCCCACGGCATAGCCCACCGGTCCGGTGGCGGAGATGGCGAGCGCGCTGCCCGACTGGGCCGGCACCACCGCGAGGTTCCCGGTGTGGTCGAGATCGTAGCCGCCGTTCCCGGCGGAGACCACGACCAGCACGTTGTGGTCGGTGGCGTAGTTGACGGCCCGCGCCGTCGCCGCGACCAGCGCCCCGGCGCCGGTATTGCCGCCGCCCATGTTGAAGGTGGCCCCGAGGCTCATGTTGATGATGTCCGCGCCGCCGCCGCCCGCCGAGATCGGGTCCGCGGCGTAGAGGATGGCCTCGATCACCGCCTCGAACGTGCCGCTCCCGCCGTGCAGCGCCTTGCAGGAGATGATGGTCGCGGCGGGCGCGACCCCGATCGTGCCGCGCGCGTTGTCCGCCGCTGCGATGATGCCGGCCACGTGGCAGGCGTGGCGGAACGAGGTCGGGCCGCCGGTGTCCTCGAACCAGTTGAAGCCAGGCACGAACGACTTGGAGTTCGCGGCGTCGATGTTGGCGACGAGGTCGAGATGGTTCGCGCACATCCCGCCGTCGATCACGGCGACCCGCACGCCGGCGCCGTTGTAGCCGAGCGCCCAGGCCCCGGCTGCATCGATCGCGGTCATGCTCCACTGGAGGTTGATGAAGGTCTCGTCGCCGGGCGTGATGGTCTCCTCGGTGAGATCTCCTTCGTAGACCTGCTCGTTGGCGGGCTCGAGCCACTGCACCGTCCGGTCCTCGGCGCTCAGGCCGAACTGGCCGCTCCTCATCGCCCGTTTGAGGAAGCCGGGATCGCTCGAGGTGGCGATGCCGATTCCGCTCGCCGCGTGGCGGTACAAGACGGTCCCGCCAGCGGCGAGGACCGCGGCGTCCTGGGCCGTGCCCCATGTGCCCGTGGCCGTCATCACGTACCGCTTGAAAGCGCCGCTCGCATCGTCGCCCGACGACTGGGCCAGCGCGCCCGGGCTGCTCAACGCGAGCAGCACGAAGGCGCCGCAAATCGCCGCGAGCGCCATGAGAATCCTGGAGAAACACCTGTGGTTGTGCATGACTCGGTCTCCGCGGTTGAGGTGGCGTAGTGGACAGGGGAAGATCCGACGGACCGTTCCCCGCGGTTCGCGCTGCTGCGCACCGGGACTCAGGGCGGACGCGCCGAGCGGGGCGCGCACCGGGACGCTCTCCCGCGGGAGGGGAGGCGAGTGACCACGACGGACGGCACCGGCGCACGCGCCGGGCGGGGGCGTCGTTTCACGAGGGCCTCTGCGTGATGGCCCCGGGGTGCCTTCGGCGGACGGCGGAGCGGCCGGGGTCCTGCGTGGCTGCGGCTCGCGGCGAGGCGGTCGGCGGGGGGACGGCCCGACTCGATGCGGCTCGGTCAAATCGTTGCGTCGCGCACAGTAGGCCCGCCCGTTGGGGAGGTCAACGGGAAACTGACCGGAACGGGCGGATCCGACGCGGGCCGCTTGCCGGATCTCATCACCGTGAACAACGGGGGCGGGACGTTCTCCGTCCCGAAGGGCCTGAGTCCGCCTCCGAAACGCGCGGGATGGCCCGCCCGGGCTCGCTCGCTGGCGCCCCGCGCGGCGCGAGCGTAGATTGCGCAGCGCCGCGTCGATGGTGCCGCGGGTATCGTCGATCGAGCCGACACCGGTCGCCCACCGGCGGCATCTAACCTTATCCCGCCGCCGACCCGCGACCCCGGTACCGGATTTCCTTATGCCATCGAGTTCCGCCAAATCTGTAGCACCGCCCGATGCCCCCTCCACGCCGGCTCCGGCTCTCGCCGGCGACGGGGCGACCGTGGACCTCAGGATCTCCGGGATGCACTGCGCCTCCTGCGTGGCGCGTGTGGAGCAGGCGCTCGCCGCGGTGCCGGGCGTGGCCGAGGCGAGCGTCAACCTCGCCACCGAGCGTGCGCACGTGCGCCTGGCCGAGCCGGTCTCCGGCCGGCGCCTCGCGGACGCGGTACGCGCTGCGGGCTACGAGGCGCGCCCGGCGCCGAGCCCGGTCGCGGACGACGCCGAGCTCGCGGAGCGCCGGCTCGAGCTGGAGGACCTGAGGCGCCGCTTCCTGCGCGCCGCGGCGCTGGCGGTGCCGGTCGTGTTGCTCGGCAACCTGGGCATGCTGCCCGCGGTCAAGCGGGTGCTGCCGATCGATGCCCAGAACTGGATCCAGCTCCTGCTCGCCACGCCGATCCAGCTCTGGGCGGGCTGGCCGTTCGTGCGCGGCGCGTGGCACGGGATCCGGCGGCGCTCGGCGGACATGAACCTCCTGATCGGGCTCGGCACCATGGCCGCGTACCTCTACTCGGCGGTCGTCACCCTGATCCCGGGCGTGTTCGAGGCCGCCGGGATCGCGCCCCACGCGTATTTCGACACCGCGGCGGTGATCGTCGTGCTGATCCTGCTCGGGCGGCTGCTCGAGGCGCGCGCGCGCGCGCGCACCTCGCACGCCATGCGCAGGCTGATGGACCTGCGCCCGCGCGTCGCGCATCGGGTCGCGGAGGCCGGGACCGAGGACGTGGCGCTCGAGGACGTCCGCCCCGGCGACCTCCTGCTGGTGCGGCCCGGCGAGCGCGTGCCGGTGGACGGCGTGGTGGAGGAGGGGCGCTCGAGCCTCGACCGCTCGATGCTCACCGGCGAGTCCATCCCGGTCGAGGTCGGGAGCGGCGACGCGGTGACCGGCGGCACCGTGAACCAGACCGGCTCGTTCCGGATGCGCGCCGAGCGCGTCGGCGCCGACTCGATGCTGATGCAGATCGTGCGCATGGTGCAGCAGGCCCAGGCCCGCAAGGCCGGGGTGGCGAGGCTCGCGGACCGCGTGGCCGCGGTGTTCGTGCCGGTGGTGATCACGATCGCGATCGCGTCGTTCGTTCTGTGGTTCGACTTCGGCCCCCCGCCCGCGCTCGCCCGCGGCCTGCTCGCCGCGGTCTCGGTGCTGATCATCGCCTGCCCGTGCGCGCTCGGGCTCGCGACCCCGACCGCGCTCCTCACGGGCACCGGGCGCGGCGCCGAGCTGGGCGTGCTGCTGCGCGGCGCGGACGCGCTCGAGGCGGCGGAGCGGATCGACACCGTGGTGTTCGACAAGACCGGCACGCTCACCCTCGGCCGGCCCGAGGTGATGGACGTGGTGGCGGCCGCGGGCGTCACCGAGGCGCACCTGATGTCGGTCACCGCCTCGGTCGAGCAGCGCAGCGAGCACCCGCTCGCGGCCGCGATCGTGCGCAGCGCGCGCGCGCGCGGGGTGCTGCTCGCCGAGCCCGAGGACTTCACGGCCGTGCCGGGCCGGGGCGTGATCGCCGTGCTCGACTCGCGCCCGGTCGTGCTCGGCACCGCGGCGTTCCTGGCCGAGCAGGGGATCGAGCTGGGGGCGCTCGAGGCCCGTCGCGGGCGGCTCGAGGACGACGGCGGGACGGTGATCGCCGTGGCCCAGGGGGGCATGGCGATCGGGCTGGTGGCGGTGAGCGACACGGTGAAGCCGGGCGCCGCCGCCGCGATCGCCGCGCTCGCGCGGGCCGGGCACGAGGTGTGGATGATCACGGGCGACAACCCGCGCACCGCGCATGCCGTGGCGCGCGAGGCCGGCATCCCGGCCGAGCGCGTGCTGGCTGGCGTGCTGCCGGGCGAGAAGCGCGCGAGGATCGAGGAGCTGGAGCGGCGCGGGCGGCGCGTCGCGATGGTGGGCGACGGCATCAACGACGCGCCCGCGCTCGCCCAGGCCGACCTCGCCATCGCAATGGGCGGCGGCACCGACATCGCGATGGAGACCAGCCACGTGACCCTGGTGCGCGGCGACCTCGGGGCGGTCGGCACCGCGCTCGCGCTCGCGCGCCGCACCCTCCAGGTGATCCGTCAGAACCTGTTCTGGGCGTTCGTGTACAACACCCTCGGCATCCCGGTCGCGGCCGGGCTGCTCTACGTGCTGCTGCGTCCCGGCGGCCCGATCGGGCCGATCGCCGGCTGGCAGGGCACGCTCCATCCCATGCTGGCCTCGCTCGCGATGGCGCTCTCGAGCGTCTCGGTCGTCACCTCGTCACTCCGGCTGCGGCGGTTCCGCGGATGACTCCGGCCCAGGTCGCGGTCACGCTCGCGGGGGTCGCGCTGGCGGCCGGAGTGAACCTGTACTTCTTCACTCCGCGGCACCCGCAGCGCGCCCGCTCCGCCGGCGGGGGCGGGGCGCCGGGGGCGGCGCAGGGCGTCCAGGAGGTGCGCATCCGGGTGCGCGACGGCTACGATCCGAGCGTGATCGAGGTCGAGGCCGGCCGCCCGGTGCGGCTCCTCTTCCGGCGCGAGGAGACGGCGTCCTGCTCCGACATCGTGCTGATTCCCGAGTGGGGGATCGCCGAGCGCCTGCCCGTCCACCAGGAGACCGCGGTCGAGTTCACGCCGCGCGAGCCTGGCACCTACGCGTTCGCCTGCGGGATGAACATGATGCGCGGGAGGATCGAGGTGCGGTGACGTGGCCGCGCCTCAGCCCAGGCCCCAGCTCTCCAGCTCGTCCTCGTTGAGCCCCAGCAGGTGGCCGACCTCGTGCTGGACGGTGATGCGCACCTCGCGCGCCAGCTCCTCGCGGTCGCGGCAGGCGCGCAGCAGGTTGCGCCGGAACAGGAAGATCGCGCCCGGCGAAGACGGCGGGTCGTCGTTTCGGCTCGTCATCAGGTCGCGCCCCACGAAGAGCCCGAGCAGGTCGGGCGTGAGCGGCGGGGTCTCGGCGGTGAGCACGGCGCGATCCGGCAGGGGCTGCACCAGCACCGGGATCTCCTCGAGGTGCTTGCGCACGCGCGGCGGGAGCTGTTCCAGGCTCGATTCCACGAGCGTATCGAACTCCTCGTCGCCCACGGCGAGCGGCGGCGGGAAGGTCTCGGGATCGAGCCCGGTGGCCTCCTCCGCGTGGCGGCGCGCGTCCTCCTCGGCGCCCAGGTGCTCGAGCGCGCGGGACATGAGGTCGTGCGCCTCGGGCATCTCGGCGCGGATCGCGAGCGCGCGCTCGGCGTCATCGCGCGCCTCCTCGAACTTCGCGAGCTGGAACTGGGCGAGCGCGCGCAGGTGGAAGAAGAGCGCGGGATCGGCGGAGCGCTCGGCGCCGCGCAGGGTGTCGAGCGCGTGCTCCGGCTCGCCCTCGTCGATGGCGATCGAGGCGTCGACGATCTTGAGATCCGGGTGCCCGGGGCGCTTGCGCATCATGTCGTCGAGCTCGAGGCGCGCACGCTCCAGCTCGCCGTCCTCGAGCAGGTCCCAGATGCGGTTGACCCGCTCCCACTCGGTCTCCGTCAGCGTCTCGTAGGCCATCGCCCGCAGGGTAGAGCCCGGGGAGGCAGCCCGCAACGCGAGCCACGCCGCGCGGGCGCGCGACGCGGGCGGCCGCGCCGCGTCCCTACCGCAGGCGGAGCGAGGCCACCGCGGCGGCCGCGGTGAGCCCCAGGTTCTCGAGCAGCTTGGCGGTGCCCACGCGCGTGGCGTCGGCGGTGCCGAAGCAGCCGCACTCGATGTCGAGCTTGCGCGCGACCGCGAGCGCGACGGCGACCGTGAACACGCCCATCAGCCCGGCCGAGAGCCACGCGCCCGAGCGCGCGCGCACGCCCGTCACCAGCGCGAGCCCGATCAGCAGCTCCACCCACGGCAGCGTCATGGCGAGCAGGTTGTCGGCCGCGGGCGGGATCAGCCGGAAGTGGTGGATCTGGGAGGCGAAGGCCGAGGTGTCGCCGATCTTGGCGAGCGCGGCCGCGAGCATCACGAGCCCCACGCCGATCCGGCACACGCGGATGAGCGCGGGCGAGCGGAGGAGGCGCACGATCGGGTTCACGGGATCGCTCACGGGTTCGCGCCGCGCACCACCGCGTAGCCGGCCGACTGCCACTCGGGGAAGCCGCCCTCGTAGACCAGCACCTTTCGCTTCCCGGCCTGGACCATGAGCTTGGCGAGGTCCATCGACAGCTCGCAGTCCCCGCCGCTGCAGTAGACCACGATCGGACGCCCGCCCGGATCGAGGCGGCTCACGCGCTCGGGCTCGGCCATCGCATCGTTGTAGGGCAGGCTGATCGCCCCGCCGATGTGGCCGTCCTTGTAGTCGTCGGCTTCGCGCGCATCGATCACCAGCGCCGCGCCGGCATCGTAGAGGCGCTTGAAGGTGGCGAGCTCGAGCTTGATCGGCCCGGGCACGTCCGGGATCGAAGGGAGCGGAGAGGCCGGTGGCGTCACCGGCGCCGGGGGCGACGCGGCCTGCGCGGCGGGCGCGGGTGCCTGCGCCGCGGGCGCGGGTGCCTGCGCGGCGGGCGGCGCGGCCGCTCCGGTGCCGGCTTTGGCACTCCCGGTCGCGGGCGCGGTCCCCGTCCGCCCTGGCTTCGCCGCGTGCGCCGCGCCGGCCTTGGATCCGGCGGCGGGCTTCGCGGCGTGGCCTGCAGGTGCCGCCGAGGTGGCGGGCGCGCGCCCGGCGGCGTGCGAGGCGGCGGACTTCGCGGACTTCGCGGCAGTCGTGTCCGCCTTCCCCTTCGACGAGTCCGGAGCGGCCGCGGCCTTGGATGACGCGGCGGTCGCCGTCGCGGCGAGCGCGGTCCCGGGCTCGGCGATCGCCTGCAGCGCCTCGAGGCTCGCGATCTTCTCCGGGCGGTTGATCCACGCCAGGCCGTGACGCGGGCGGCTCGCGAGCCCTAGCGAGTTGTAGGCGATCCCGAGCGCCACGCCGGCGACCAGGATCAGGACTGCGCCGCGCAGCGTGCCGGAGGCACCCGGCTCGGGATCACGATTGGGTTCCATCGTCATGAGTTCTTCGACCCTCGGTATCGGCCGGTGGTTGGGTGGCCCCGCCTGGCGGCGGCGCGAGGGGTCGATCCTCCTCGCAGGGCGAGCAGCGATCAAGTCTATCGAGCCCCCCGATGCCCCGCAATACGAGACGTGCCCGCGGCCGGCGTGGAACCCCGGCACGCTGCCTTCGCCGCCCGGCCGGCCGGGAGCCGGGAGACTCCCTCTGATACCATGAGACGCGTTCACTCATTCCCCCGGGGGAGGAGCCGCCATGACCCAGACCCAGCTCATGAAGAAGCTCCACCGCGCCCACTGGCGCGCGCTCCAGAAGCTCTGCAAGCGGGCCTATCAGGAGGGTTACGAGGCCGGGCTCACGCGCGCCCACGGACAGGGCCGCCGCGGGAGGACGATCCGCGGCGACGCCACCGTGCAGGGCCTGGTGAGCCGCATCGAGCGCCATTTCGGCCTCGACCGCTACGGCTTCGAGGTGCTGGTGGTCCACGCCGGATCGAAGACGCGGGTGCCCGCGCGCGATCTGCTGCGCCGCTACCGCCTCGAGGCTTAGCAAAGTCCGGACGGCGCAATTCTTGACGGCCCCGCGCGCCCGCTCGTAGAATCCATGTTCACTTTATCCCCGCCTCCCGGGCGGTCCGCTCTCGGCCTCGAACATTCAGGAGATCGCATCCGATGAAGTCGCTGTCGATTCGGGTTCTCGCCGCCGCCGTGATGGCTCTGATCGCTTGGGTGCTGCTGGCCGCCGCAACCGCGCCGCAGGGGACCGCGCTCGAGCCCGACAAGCTCATCATTCTCTCCACCACCGACGTCAAGGGCGAAGTCGCGCCCTGCGGCTGACACACTCCCAAGGGGGGTCTGGCCCGGCGGGCCAGCTTCGCGGACAGCATCAAGACGCAGTACAGCCAGGTCCTGCTGGTGGACGATGGAGGCTTCTTCCCCGAGCAGGACGACCACAAGGACGCCTCCTGGTTCCTGATGGACGCGATGCACATGCTCGGCACCGACGCCGTGGGCATCGGCGACCGTGATCTGCGCTTCGGGCTCGCCTACCTGCGCGAGCAGGCCAAGCGCAGCCAGTGCCCGATCACGAGCGCGAACCTGCTCGAGAGGAAGACCCACCGCCCCGCGCTCACGCCCTACATCATCAAGAAGGTGGGCTCGGTCCGGGTCGGCCTCTTCAGCCTGATCAGCGACAAGGTGGACCTCGGCCCGGCCCGCGACTCCCTCATCGTCCAGGATCCGCCGGCGGCGGCCAAGGCCATGGTCGCGGATCTCCGCAAGAAGGGCGCGACCGTGGTCGTGCTGCTCTCCCAGCTCGGCAAGGTCGAGAGCGAGGACTTGGTGACGGCGGTCGACGGCATCGATGCGGTGATCGCGGGCCGCAACGTGCCGATGCTGCAGCAGGGTCGGCTTATCAAGACCACGGTGGCCTCGTACGGCGGAGAGAAGGGCCAGTACCTGAGCCGCACGATTCTCAATCTCGATGCCGCCCGCAAGTCCACCGGGGGCGAGAACGAATCCTTCGTGCTCGGCCCCGAGGTCGGCGAGAAGCCCGAGGTGGCGCAGGTCGTGAAGGCCTTCAAGGACGGCTTCGACGAGAAGATCCGCAAGGCCGAGCAGGAGAAGGCGAAGGCGGCGGCGGCCAAGGACATGGAGAAGAACCCCGACAAGTTCCTGGGCGCCGAAGTCTGCATGCGGTGTCACGCCGAGCAGGCCGAGCAGTGGAAGAGCACACCGCACGCGCGCGCCTGGCAGACCCTGGTCGACAACCACAAGGACAACTCCGCCGAGTGCGTCATGTGCCACGTGCTCGGGTTCAAGCGGCCGGGCGGCTTCCAGACCGCGGCCGAGACCCCCAAGATGGCGAACGTGCAGTGCGAGAGCTGCCACGGCATGGGCACCCAGCACGAGGCCTTCGCGACCACGGCTCCCAAGGTGGCGGAGAAGGTCTGCATCACCTGCCACAACGCCGGCAACGACCCGACCTGGAACTTCGCCGCCAAGCTGCCCAAGGTCGCCCACTAGGCTCTGCCTGAATCAGGGGGCTTTTCCCCGAACCTCGACCCCGGCCGCAGGAGTCGTAAAGGCGTGAGCCCGGTCCTCGACGGTGTGCGCTACCACGAGTCGGTTCTGGAGACCGTGGGCGGCACCCCGCTGGTGCGGCTCAGGGTGCTGGCGCGCGAGTGCCCCTGCCCGGTGCTCGCCAAGCTCGAGTACTTCAACCCCGGCGGGAGCGTGAAGGACCGCATCGGCCTCGCCATGGTCGAGGCCGCCGAGCGCGAAGGGAAGCTCAAGCCGGGAGGCACGATCGTCGAGTGCACCTCCGGCAACACCGGGCTCGGGCTCGCGATGGTGGCGGCGGTCCGGGGCTATCGCGCCGTGTTCTGCATGCCCGACAAGGTCTCGAGCGAGAAGGTCGACCTGCTCAAGGCGTTCGGGGCCGAGGTGCTGCTCTCCCCGACCGCGGTGGCGCCCGACTCGCCCGAGTCCTACTACTCCGTCGCGCGGAAGGTCGCGAGCGAGCGGCCGGGCGCGTTCCTCACCAACCAGTATCACAACCCCGCGAACCCCCGGGCCCACTACGAGACCACCGGGCCCGAGATCTGGGAGCAGACCGCGGGCAAGGTGACCCACTTCGTGTGCGGCATGGGGACGGGGGGGACGATCAGCGGCACCGGGCGCTTCCTCAAGGAGAAGAAGCCCGGGGTGCAGATCATCGGCGCCGATCCCGTGGGCTCGATCCTCAAGCACTACCACGAGACCCGCGAGATCACGGAGGCTCACACCTACAAGATCGAGGGCGTGGGCGAGGACTTCATCCCGGGCGCCACCGACTTCTCCGTGATCGACCGCGTGATCTCGTGCAACGATCGGGACGGGCTCAACCTGACGCGCCGCCTGGCGCGCGAGGAGGCGATCTTCGTCGGCGGCTCGGCGGGGATGGCGGCGTGGGTCGCGCTCCAGGTGGCCCGGAACGCGCCGGCCGACTCTCTGGTGGTGGTGCTGCTCCCCGACACCGGCGAGCGCTACCTCAGCAAGGTGCACAAGGACGACTGGATGCGCGACAACCACCTGCTCGATCCGGCGGTGACGCGCGTGGCCGACGTGGTGAGCGGCAAGGGCCGCCGCATCCCGCGCCTGCTCTCGGTGCAGGCGGGCGAGCCGCTGCGCAAGGCGCTGGCGCTGGTCGAGCAGCATGACGTGAGCCAGATTCCGGTGTTCCGCGCGGGGAAGGTGGTGGGGACCCTGACCGACAGCGAGATCCTGAAGCGCGTGCTCGAGGACTCGGCCGCGCTCGATCAGCCGGTCGAGACGCTGATGGGGGACCCGCTGCCGGTGGTGGCGAACGACGAGCCGGTCGAGAGCGTGACGCGCCTGCTCGCGACCCGCATCCCCGCGGTGCTGGTGCGCGGGAACGGCGAGGTCACCGGCATCCTGACGCGCTTCGACATGCTCCAGTTCATCGCGGGGGGCGAGTGATGGGCGACTCGGCGCTCGGACCCAAGTCCGGCTTCAGCACCCGCGCGATCCACGCCGGCCAGGAGCCTGACCCCACCACCGGCGCGGTGGCGGTGCCGATCTACCAGACCTCGACCTATGCCCAGGAGGCGCTCGGCCGCCACAAGGGCTTCGAGTACGCGCGCACCCACAACGCGACGCGCGCGGCGCTCGAGCAGAATCTGGCCGCGCTCGAGGGCGGTCGCCACGGCCTCTGCTTCGCCTCCGGCCTCGCCGCCACCACCACGCTCCTGCAGAGCCTCTCCGCCGGCGACCACGTCGTGGCGGGCGACAACCTCTACGGCGGCACCTACCGGCTGTTCGATCGCGTGTTGCGGCGCCACGGCCTCGAGTTCAGCTTCGTTCCCTCGAGCGACAACGACGCCATCGAGGCGGCGTTCCGTCCCGCCACCCGCATGGTGTTTGTCGAGACCCCGACCAACCCCATGATGCAGCTCACCGACCTCGCCGGCGTGAGCGCGCGCGCGCGCCGCCGCGGGATCCGGGTGGTGGTGGACAACACCTTCATGACGCCCTACTTCCAGCGCCCGCTCGAGCTCGGCGCCGACGTGGTACTGCACTCGGTGACCAAGTACCTGAACGGGCACAGCGACATGGTCGGCGGGGCGCTGGTGATGAACGACGACGCCTTGGCCGAGCAGGTCCGCTTCCTCCAGAACGCCGCGGGCGCGGTGCCGGGCCCGATGGACTGCTTCCTGGCGCTGCGCGGCACGAAGACCCTCGCGGTGCGCATGCAGCGTCACGAGGAGAACGCCCGCGAGCTGGCACGCGTGCTCGCCGCCCACCCGCGCGTGAGCGCGGTCCACTACCCGGGGCTCGAGAGCCACCCCCAGCACGCGCTCGCCCGCCGCCAGGCTTCGGGGTTCGGCGGCATGATCTCGTTCGTGCCCGGGGACGGCTCGCTCGACGCCGGCCGCTGCGTGTTCGACCGCTTCCGCCTGTTCACCCGCGCCGAGAGCCTGGGCGGCGTCGAGAGCCTGGTCTGCCATCCGGCCTCGATGACCCACGCCTCGGTGCCGCGCGAGACGCGCCTCTCCATCGGCTTCGCCGACGGGCTGCTGCGTCTCTCGGTGGGGATCGAGGACGTCGCAGACCTCCGCGCCGACCTCGAGCAGGCACTGCAATCGAAATGACGGCAATGGGTTGCCCCCGCAAGCCGGGTCCGGCATCCGGGAAAAATCGGGGTTGACAAGCGCGGGGCGCGTCCCTAGCCTGTCGCGCGCTCATGTTTGCCGCCCGCGGGGTCGCACAGGTCTCGGATTCGATGCCCTGCGGCGCCCCCGCGCGTTTCAGCCGTCCGGGCGGAGGCACGCCTCAACGACACCGCTCTCGAGCGGTGTTTTTTGTGCCGGAATTGAAGGAACGCATTGCAGGCCGTGAGGGAGTGATGCTCCCGACCGGCGGGACCGAGAGGAGGTGAATGTGAACCCCATGAGAAGGTTTATCGCTCTCGCGGTGGTGGCGCTGGTCGCGGTCACCATGGCGCTCGCCGTGCTGGGCTGCGGCGCCAAGAAGGAAGAGCCAGCGTCGACTCCGTCGTCGGAGATGACGCCTCCGGCCGAGACCATGACCTCGGACAGCACGATGATGGCCGACAGCTCGATGCATCACTGAGTTCGGTCCCGGGCTGTCGCGTGATTCGATGTGGTCGGGAGGGGAGCGCCCGGAAGGGGAGGCTCCCCTTCCGTGCATTCTGCCCGGGGTCGCCCGGGGCGCGGCCGGGGGGTGCTCCCCCGGCCTGCTCCCGGCCGGAGAGACGCAACCCACAGCCTCCTCCTCGCGTAGTGGCAATCACTACGGAGGTTTGGACCGCATGAATCGCACATTGGTGGCGCTGCTGCTCTCGACGACGATCCTCGGCCGCCCGGCCCGGGCGGGCGAGCGGCTGGTCGAGCAGAGCGATCGGGACCTGGACGCCCGCGGGATCGCGGCGCTCTCGGTCGAGAACCCGCGGGGCGCGGTGCGGGTGAGCCCGGACAGCGGAGGCAGGATCCACGTGAAGGCCGTGAAGATCGTGCGCGCGAACGACCGCGAGGCCGCGCAGGAATTCGCCCGCGAGACCCAGGTCTCGCTCTCGACCGAGGGCGGGCGCTGCCGGATCACGGTGCGCTACCCGCAGCGCCGGCAGTTGCACGTCGGGCTGTGGCAGATGCTGCGCGGCGATTTCGATTTTCCCGCGGTCGAGATCCGGCTCGCGATCTCGGCGCCGCCGGGCCTCCCGCTCGAACTGCACTCGACGAGCGGGGACCTCGCCACCGAGCGGATGGCGGGGCGGCAGGAGCTGAGCACCACGAGCGGCGAGATCGACGTGTTCCAGGCCGGCGACGCGGTGAAGGCGAGCGGCACGAGCGGTTCGGTCCGGGTGTCGGGAGCCGGGAGCGCGTGGCTGCGGAGCGTGAGCGGCGACGTCACCGCCGAGTCCGTGGGCGGCCCGCTCGATGCCCACACCACGAGCGGCGAGCTGGTGGTGCGCGGCGCGCGCGATTCGCTCGCGCTCGGCACGGTGAGCGGCAACATCCGCGTGGAGGGCGCGCCGCGCGGGATCGTCGCCACGAGCACCAGCGGCGACATCGAGGCGCGCGGGGCCGCGGGCGGCGTGCGGCTCGGCACGGCGAGCGGGCGCGTGGACGTGGGCCTGGTCCCGCCGCTGCGGGAGGTGGACATCTCGTCGAGCAGCGGCGACATCGAGGCGCGGCTCGCCGACGGCGTGGGATGCGAGGTCGAGCTCCGGACCTCGAACGGGTCGATCGACACCTCGCTGCCGATCGAGCTGAGCAGCGTGACGCGGCACCGGGTGTCGGGCCGGGTGCGCGGCGGCACCACGCCGGTCGTGCTGCGCACCTCTTCGGGCGACATCCGCTTCGGCGGAGGAGGGTCCTGATCGTGCGACGGCTTCCGAACCGGCTTTCGATCGTGCTGCTCGGCGCCGCCCTGGCCGCGGCCGCCGCGAGCCCCGCGGGCGCCGCGGTGCACGCGCGGCGCGACTGCCCCGCCGCCCTGCTGTGGGCGCTGGTCTCTCCGGCGCACGCCCAGGAAGTGCTCGAGTTCAAGCCCGTCTCGCCCGAGAGCGCATCCCGGCTCGAGCGCACCCGGCCGGCCCGGCGCAGCGCGGCCCCGGCCGTACCCGCGCCCGCGCTGCCTGCGCCCCCGGCCGCGCCGGCCGAGCCCGCCGCCCCGAAGTCGCCCGGCAGCGAGGTCTCGCTCGGGAAGTCCGGCAACATCATGCGGGTCGGATCCGACATCCGCATCGAGCGCGAGCAGGTCGTGGTCGGCGACGTGATGGCCGTGGGCGGGGACATCACCGTGGACGGCCACGTCGAGGGCGACGTCGTGGCGATGGGCGGCGACGTCTACCTCAACGCCACCGGGCGCGTGGACGGCGACGTGGTGTGCATGGGGGGCGAGCTCCACGAGGAGGACGGCTCGATCATCGGCGGCCAGCGCGTGACCGCGACCCGCCGCGCCCGGCACGCGCGCGTGCGCGGCTTCGATGGCGGGGAGGAGCACGGCGTCCACATCAGCGGCTCGGTGATCTGGCTGCTCATCACCCTCGGTCTCGCCTGGCTCTTCGCCGGGCTGGCCCCGGGGCGCACCACGCGCGCCCTCGCCGCGCTCCGGCGCGAGCCCGGGACCTCGGCGGTCACCGGCCTGCTCGCGGCCGTGCTGGCGGTGCCCTCGATCATCGCGCTCTGCGTCCTGGTGGCGCTGCTCTGCATCACGATCATCGGCATCCCGCTCGCGATCGCGGCGCTGTTCGGCTACTTCGCGTTCCTCGGCATCCTGTGGGTGTGGGGCTTCGTGATCGGCGCTGCCGCCGTGGGGGAGAAGCTCGCGCGCCGGAGCGGCGACAACGCCCCCGGCTTGACGCGCGCCGCGCTCTATGGCGTCCTGCTGATCAGCGGTGCGGGGCTGGTGGGCTCGGTGCTCCGCCTGCCGGGCATCGGCGGGATCGGCACGCTGCTCATCGTGCTCTCGTGGCTGGCGTTCTCGGGCGTGACGCTGATCGGCGCCGGCGCGCTGCTGCGCGCCGAGTTCCAGGCCGGGACGCTCTCCCGGCTGTGGGGCGGGCGCCGCAAGGCCGCGGCGGCCGCGAGCCCCGCGGTCGAGAGCGCGCCGGCAGCGCCCGCGGCGCCGGCGAGCGGGATCGTCGCCCCGCCGGTCGAGCCGCCGCCCACGTCCGCCGGAGTCTGATCCGCCCGCGGCGCGCGCCGTCCCACCCGGCGCGCGCCGTGCGGGCGGTCGATCGTTGACCGGGGGGCGCCGCGCGTGATCGCGCATTCGCTGTGGGTGCTGTGCCTGCTGCTGTTTCTCGACGGCGCCACCTTCTCGTTCGCGACCACCCCGCTCCTCCTCCACTACGGCAGGTACCACGAGCCGGCGCTCATCGCGCTCTTCGGGGGCGCCGCGAGCGCCGCGGGCAGCGCGCTCCAGCTCGTGCTCCTGCGCCGGATCCTGTCCTCCTCGCACCCCTACATGCGCCGCTTCGCGCCCTCGCGCGACAAGCTCGAAGCCGCGCTCCGCTCCTACCCGTCGGCGGTGTTCGTGGCGCTCCTCGTGGCGCGCGCCACGCCGCTGCCGGACGCCCCGCTCAAGCTGGCGGCCGCGGCCGCCGGCTACCCGGCCGCTCGCTATGCCCTCGCGGTCTTTCTCGGAGCCTTGCCCTACTACTTCGCGCTCGCCATCGCCGGGCGCAAGTTCCACATCCCGCCCTGGGTGCTGATCGCCGCCACGATCGCGCTCGCGCTCGGCGTCGTGGTCGACCGCCTGCGCCGCCGCGGCAAGGACGCCGCGGGAGCCGGCGGAAGCGAGAGCGAACCCGGCCGATGAGGGCACGCGTTCGGGCACGGCAGGAGAAAGAGTCCCGATGAAAGCATGCGCAAGGGCGACGGCGGGAGGGAGAGCCCCGATGAAGGCACGCGCAAGGGCGCGGCGGCCGTGAGGGCCCCGATGAAGGCACGCGTTCGGGCGGCGGACGGGGTCTTTTCGCGCCGCTCTGGTGGGGCGCGGAAAGCAGGACGGTGAAGCGCCCCGCCAGGAGTGAGGCGAAGCCAGGGATGGCGGAGCCGAACGGGCGGCGCGAAAAGGGCCCGGCCGCCGCCCGAACGCCCCCGCGCCAGCGCAGCGTCGCTCCGGCCGTCCCCCGAACGCCCCCGCTCCGGCACGGCGTCCCTCCCCGCGCCGTGGGCGTCGACACCGGCGGCACCTTCACCGACTTCGTCGCGCTCCGCGGCCGCGAGATCGTGACGCTCAAGCTCCCCTCCACGCCCCGAGCCCCCGAGCGCGGCGTGCTCGCCGGGCTCGAGCGACTCGGCGCCGGGCCCGCGACCCGCGTGGTGCACGGCTCGACGGTCGCGACCAACACGCTGCTCGAGCGCCGCGGCGCACGCGTCGCGCTCCTCACCACCGCCGGCTTCGAGGACCTGCTCGAGATCGGCCGCCAGGAACGCCCCCAGCTCTACGACCTCGCCCCGCAGCGGGTCGAGCCCCTGGTGCCCGCCGCGCGCCGCATCGGCGTGCGCGAGCGCCTCGGGCCGCGCGGCGAGAAGCTGCTTCCGCTGACCGCGGCCGCGATCCGCCAGGCGCTGGCGCGCGCGCGGCGCGCCCGCCCCGACACCGTTGCGATCGGGCTGCTCCACGCCTACGCCGCGCCCGCCCACGAGCGCGCGCTGGCGCGCGCGGCCCGGCGCGCGGGCTTCGAGGTGAGCGTGTCCTCGGAGCTGTGCCCCGAGATCCGCGAGTTCGAGCGCCTCGCGACCACGGTCACGAACGCCTACCTCGTGCCGCGGGTCGCGCGCCACCTGGAGGCGCTGGCGCGGCGCTGCGGCCCGGGGCTCGAGATCGTGCTCTCCCACGGCGGCACGGCGCCGCCCGCCGAGGCCGCGCGCGAGCCGGCGCGCCAGCTCCTCTCCGGCCCCGCGGCGGGGCTGGCCGCGGCGCGCGAGGTGGCGCGCGCTTCGGGCTTCGCGCGCGCGCTCACGCTCGACGTGGGCGGCACTTCCACCGACTGCGCGTTCGTCGAGGGCGAGCTGCCGCGCCGGCGCGCGCGCGAGGTCGGAGGCTTTCCGCTGCTCCTGCCGCTGCTCGACGTCCACACCGTGGGTGCGGGCGGCGGCTCGATCGCCCGCGTGGACGCGGGAGGGCTGCTCCACGTCGGGCCCGAGAGCGCGGGGGCCGCCCCCGGGCCGGCGTGCTACGGGCGCGGCGGGCCGCCCACCGTGACCGACGCGCTCGTCACCCTGGGCCGGATCGCGGGCGAGAGCCTCGCGGGCGGCGCGCTCGCGCTCGACCGCGCGGCGGCGGAGCGGGCCATGGCGAAGCTCGCGCGCACGCTCGGGGCGCGCTCCGCGGTCGAGGCCGCCGAGGGCGTGGTGGCGGTGGCCGAGGGCCACATCGAGGCCGCGCTGCGCAAGGTCTCGGTCGAGCGCGGCCACGATCCGCGCGACGCCCCGCTGGTCGCCTTCGGCGGCGCGGGCGGGCTCCACGCCTGCCCGGTCGCGGAGGCGCTGGGCTCTGGCGCCGTGCTCTTCCCGGCGCGCGCGGGCGTGCTCTCGGCGCTCGGCGCGCTGGGCGTCGGGGCGCGCCGGGAGCGCACACGCTCCGTGCTGCTCGCAGCCTCGGACGCGGCTGCGATTGCGCGCACTCTGAACGCGCTCGAGCGCGAGGTGAGGAGCGGCTTCCCGCCCGCCGCGCGCCGCGCGGTGTGGATCGAGCGTCGCGCCGAGGCCCGCTACCGCGGGCAGTCGCACGAGCTCTCGCTTCCCGCGGAGTCCGGCCTCGCCGCCCGCTTCCACCGCGAGCACAAGCGCCACTTCGGCTTCGCCGATTCCGGCCGGGAGGTGGAGGTGGTCACGCTCGAGGTGCGCGGCTGGCTCGAAGGCGAGCGCGGGCTCAGCGTGGGCGCGCGCACCGCCCGCGCGGCGCCAGCCCCGGCCCGCGAGCGCATCCGCGTGCGCCACGGCGGGCGCTGGATCGCGGCGGCGGTGCTCGAGCGCGACGCCATGGGTGCGGCGGGCGCGGTGCGGGGCCCGGCGGTGGTGCGCGAGTCGGGCGCCACGCTCTGGGTGCCGCCCGGATGGAGCGGCACGCTCGACCGGGCCGGAACCCTGGTGCTGCGGCGCGGGCGGGGCAGGTGAAGCGCTTCGACGGGGTCTCGCTCGCCCTGTACCAGGGCCTGTTCGCCGCGTGCGCCGAGGAGATGGGCGCCACGCTCATGCGCACCGCGCACTCGCCCAACATCAAGGAGCGGCTCGACCATTCGTGCGCGGTCTTCGACGGGCGGGCGCGGCTGGTGGCCCAGGCCGCGCACATCCCGGTCCACCTCGGCAGCCTGCCGCGCGCGGTCGAGGCGGCGCTCGCGGCCGGGCCGCTCCGCTTAGGCGACGCGGTGCTGCTCAACGACCCGTTCGCGGGCGGGACCCACCTGCCCGACCTCACCCTCGTCTCCCCGGTGTTCCTGGGAGGGGGCGCGCGGCCCGACTTCCTGGTCGCGAGCCGCGCGCATCACGCCGACGTCGGTGGTGCTGCGCCGGGCTCGATGCCGCTCGCCCGCGAGGTCTACGAGGAGGGGCTGCGGCTGCCGCCCGTGTTCCTCGAGCGCGCGGGCGAGACGCAGGACGACGTGCTGCGGCTGGTGCTCGCCAACGTCCGCACCCCGTGGGAGCGCGCCGCCGACCTCGCGGCCCAGCTCGGTGCCCAGTCCACCGGGGCGCGGCGCCTCGAATCGCTGGCGCGGCGCCGCGGCCGCGCCGAGCTGCTCGGCGCCGCGCAGGCGCTCATGGACCACGCCGAGCGCTGCGTGCGCGCCGCGCTGCGGCAGCTCCCGCGCGGTACGTTCCGCTTCGAGGACGCTCTCGACGACGACGGCCTCGGCAGCGGGCCGCTCCGGATCCGGGTCCGCCTCACGCTCGGCGGCGAGCGCCTGACGGTGGACTTCACCGGCTCTGCGCCCCAGGCGCGGGGCCCGGTGAACGCGGTCGAGGCGGTGACGCGCGCCGCCACCACCTACGCAGTGCGCTGCGTGCTCGGAGGGGACTTCCCGGTCAACGACGGGGCGTTCCGTCCCCTCACGATCGTCGCGCCCGCGGGAACGGTGGTGCACGCGGTCCCGCCGGCCGCGGTCGGCGCCGGTAACGTCGAGACCTCGCAGCGCATCGTCGACGCCGTCCTCGGTGCCTTCTCCCGGGCGCTCCCCGGCCGCGTGCCGGCCGCGAGCAGCGGCACCATGAACAACCTGCTGGTCGGCGGCACGGACCCGCGCACCGGGCGGGCGTTCGCCTACTACGAGACGCTGGCGGGCGGCCACGGCGCGGGCCCGGGCTGGAACGGGGCGAGCGCGATGCAGGCGCACATGACCAACACGCGCAACACGCCGGTCGAAGCCCTCGAGCACGCCTACCCGCTGCGGGTGATCGAGACCCACATCCGGCGCGGGAGCGGCGGGCGCGGGCGCTGGCGGGGCGGCGACGGCATCGTTCGCGCGCTGGAGCTGCTCGCCCCGGCGCGCGTCACGGTGATCTCGGAGCGCCGCGCCCGCGGTCCCTACGGGCTCGCGGGCGGCGCGGGCGGCGCCGCGGGTGCGAACCGCGTGGCGCTCCCCGCGCGGCGAAGCACCCGTGCGGGCGGCGTGGTTCAGCAGGGCTCAACCCGGCGGCGGGAGCGTGCGCTGCCCTCGAAGTTCCAGATTGACCTCGAAGCGGGCGCGGTGCTAACCGTGGCCAGCCCCGGCGGCGGCGGCTTCGGTCGCGCGCGGGCCCGGAAGGCGATCGCGCGCCCCCCACGCGCCGGATCGCCCGCCGCGTAGAGCGGCACCGCGTCGAGACTCGAAGCCCGGGGAGGAACGTCATGCGGAGCCTGGTTCGCGCGATCCCGATCCTGCTCACGGCCGCGCCGCTCGCGGCCCTGCTCGCGCCGCGCGGCGCCGAGACCGTGCCGCTCTACGCGGCGCGCACCGGTCTCCTGTGCAAGAGCTGCCACTTCGATCCGAACGGCGGCGGCCCGCGCAACGAGTTCGGCTTCGGCTTCGCGAAGAACCGCCACGCGCTCGAGGCCGAGAGCGAGGGTCCGTGGAAGGACCTCACGCTCACCAACCGCGTGGGCGAGAACATGCCGGTCTACTTCGGCGTGAACCAGCGCTTCATGCTGCTCACCAACGCCACGGTGAAGAGCGACTCGCTCGACCGCTTCGGGTTCTTCAACATGGAGAGCGCGATCCACATCGCGTTCCAGCCCCATCCCCGGCTCACGCTCGTCTACACCAACGACGCGTTCAGCAGCAGCGCCCAGGCCTCGGCCGCCCGCCCCGGGGAAGCGTTCGGGATCGTCGGCGGATTCCCGCTGGAAGGCTACGTGAGGGCGGGCCGCTTCCGCGTCCCCTTCGGCCTGCGCATGGACGACCACACCGTGGCGACCCGCGCCGGGTTCCTGGACTTCGCCACCCAGCGATCGTTCCTTCCCTACGACCCGCGCCTGCCCGACATGGGCGTCGAGGTGGGGGCGGAGCGCTCCGGCGTCTTCGGACGCGCCTCCTACACCAACGGACGCGCCAACGCGCTGTTCTTCGGCCAGTACGCAGAGACCAAGGCCGTGAAGCTCGGCTACCACGCTTCGGTCGCGGAAGCCGCGATCTCGCTCTACGACGACTACGCGAAGAAGTCCGGGTTCGGGCAACCCCAGCGACAGACGCGCTGGGGCGCGTACGGGATGACGCACTGGCGGCAGCTCGCGCTGCTCGGAGAAGCGGCGGCCGGGACCGACGAGGACGAGCCTCTGCCCGGCCCCCTGACCGGCATCAAGACCAACGTTCTCGCCGGGTGGGGCGAGATCGACTACGCCGCGACGCGCGCGCTCAACCTGCGGACCCGCTACGACTATCTGGTCACCGACCGCAGCAGCGACCCGGTGGTGCGCGACGACAACACGTTCTCGCGCTGGGCGCTGGAGGGCGAGTGGGTCCCGGTCCCGTTCGCGGAGCTGCGCGCCTCGCTGCGGCACATCGACTACAAGAACAACCAGGGCCCGCTCGCCGTGGACAACGAGAACCAGGCCTACCTCCAGTTCCACTTCTCGTACTGAGGAGCGGGCGGCGGCCGCGGCGCCTCAGGCGCGTGCGGCCGCCGCCTCGCGCAGCCTGGCCGCGATCGCGCGCGCCACGACGCGGCGCGTGAGCGGCGTCGGGTCGCAGGCCGAGACGCGGAGTGCCGCCTCCGGGACGGCGTCGAGGAAGGCGTCGCCCTGGAGCGCGACGAGCACGACCGGGCGCTCGCGGCTGCGCGCGCGCAGGCGCCCGATCTCCTCGGCGGCGAGCGGCGTGCGGCTCGCGACGGCGACGATCTCGGCACCGTCCCCGCCGCCCGCGGCGAGCGGGACGCCCTCGGCTGCGAGCGCCGAGGCGAGCGTGGGCCCGTAGGGGAACGCGGGCTCCGTCACCCGCCACGGGCCGCCGGCCGCGCCCGCGGGCGGCGTTCCGCGCAGCACCAGCCCGCGCGCGGCAATCGCCTCGAGCTTCCGCTCCCAGTCGGGCGGCGTGAGCGATTCGAGCGGCGCCGCGAGCGTCGCCGCATCGGGCTCGGGGTGCGCGCGGTCGAGGCGCTCGAGCCGCGGCCGCGCCGCGTCGAAGCCCGCGCGGTCGAGCCCGCCCTCGACCAGCGCGCGCGCCAGCTCGAGCCGGGCCCGGCGCACCGCCTCGTCGTGGAACGCGAACAGCAGCAGGTCGCAGCCCGCCTCGAGCGCCAGGCGCGCCACCTCCAGCGGCTCGCGGCCCGCCGCCGCCCCCTTCATCTCGAGCGCATCGGTGATGCACACCCCCTCGAAGCCGAGCCGCTCGCGCAGCAGGTCGTGGACGATGGCGCGCGAGAACGTGGCCGGCCGCCCGGGATCGAGCGCCGGATAGACCACGTGCGCGGTCATCACCGCGTCCGCCTCGAGATGGGCGCGGAAGGGCGCGAGCTCGCGGCGCTCGAGGAGGTCGCGGTCGGCGGCGCTCGAGGGCAGCGCCAGGTGCGAGTCGAGCGCGGTGTCGCCGTGGCCGGGGAAATGCTTGAGGCAGGACGCCACGCCTCCCGAGGCCAGGCCGCGCAACGCTTGGCCGACGCGCTCCGCGACCGCCTCGGGCGTGGTGCCGAAGGCGCGCGGCCCGATCACGGGGTTCGAGGGAGCGGAGTGGATGTCGGCGACCGGGGCGAAGGCCCAGTCGAGCCCCAGGGCGGAGAGCCGCGCGCCGGTCACGCGGTGCACCCACTCGATCTCGCCGGGCGCCGCCCCGCGCGCGAGCAACGCGGCGGCGGGCGGCACCACCAGGTGGGGTGCGAGCTGCGAGACGAACCCGCCCTCCTCGTCGGCCGCGATGAAGATGCGCCGCGGCCGCGAGAGCTCGCGCAATCGGGAGGTGAGGCGGCGCAGGCCGTCGAGGTCGCGGAAATCGCGGGCGAACAGGATCACGCCCGCCGGGGGATAGGCGGCGAAGTCCCGCTCCCAGGCGGGCGAGAGGCCCTCGGGCGGCAGGCCGATCACCATGCGGCGCGCGATGCCACGCTGGGCGTCCATGGCGCCGCACGTTGGAGGAGCCCGGAGCGCCGTGTCAACACCTCGCGCGCAGGGAAGCATTCAGGATCGCGTGATGAGCCCATCGTCTCGTCGCAGGCGTGGACCGTGATGCCCGCGCTCGCTCCCGCTCCGGCTGGCTCACTCGCTCCGGAGCGAGTGAAGGCAACCATGCCTGACGAATGCAGACATGCCGAAGCGTTTCGTGGGTCGCGACAAGGCACAGGCTGCCGTTGGCCGGCGGCGGCGGCGGGAGTAGACTTGAGGACTCCCATGCGCACTCTGGTCTCCCATCGCAGCAGCCTCTTTACCGAGTCCGTGATCCGCGAGATGACCCGGCTCTGCCAGCAGCACGGCGGGGTGAACCTCGCCCAGGGCTTCCCGGATTTCCCCGCCCCCGAGGCCATCAAGCAGGAGGCCGCCCGCGCGGTGCGGGAGGACGTGAACCAGTACGCGATCACGTGGGGCGCCAAGCGATTGCGTGACGCGATCGCCGCCAAGACCGCGCGCTTCACCGGGCTCGCGTTCGATCCGGAGACCGAGATCACCGTGTGCTGCGGCTCGACCGAGTGCATGGCCGCCACGATGCTGGCGCTGGTCGATCCGGGCGAGGAGGTGGTGATCTTCGAGCCCTTCTACGAGAACTACGGACCGGACGCGATCCTGTGCGGCGCCACCCCGCGCTTCGTGCGCCTGCGCGAGCCGGACTGGAGCTACGACCCCGCCGAGCTGGAGCGGGCGTTCGGCAACCGCACCAAGGCGATCGTCATCAATACTCCCAACAACCCGACCGGCAAGGTGTTCACGCGCGCCGAGCTCTCGCACGTCGCGGAGCTGTGCCGGAAGTGGGACGTGGTGGCGGTCACGGACGAGATCTACGAGCACATCCTCTACGACGGGGCGGAGCACGTCCCGCTCGCGGGTCTGGAAGGCATGCGGGAGCGCACGGTCACGATCAGCGGGGTGTCGAAGACCTACAGCGTCACCGGCTGGCGCATCGGTTACTGCCTCGCGCCACCCGCGCTCAGCTCCGCGATCCGCAAGGTTCACGACTTCTTGACCGTAGGAGCCCCGGCGCCGCTTCAGGAAGCGGCCGCGGTCGCGCTAGAATCTCCAGCGAGCTATTACGCGAAGCTGGCCGATAACTATCGGGAGCGACGCGACTACCTCCTCCCCGCGCTCGATGCGGCGGGGTTCCGGACGTTCAAACCCCGCGGCGCCTACTACATCATGACGGACATCTCCGCATTCGGCGCTCCCGACGACGTGAGCTTCGCGCGCTCGCTGGTCGCGGGCGTGGGCGTGGCGGCGGTGCCCGGCTCGAGCTTCTACGGGGACCCGGACGCGGGGCGGAGGCGGTTGCGCTTCCACTTCGCGCGCAGGCGTGAAACACTTGAAGCGGCCGTGGAGCGCCTGAGCCGGTTGAAGGCCGGCATTCCAACGGTCTGACCCTCCAACTCACGGGAAAAGTATCCATGCAACTCCGCCTTCGCACCTCGTTGGGCCCCCTGGCGGTGGCCATGACCCTGTCGCTGCTCTTGGGCTTCGGCCTGGCGCGCGGGCTCCTGGCCACCGACGACCTCCGCAGCCAGCTCGACCTCTTCACCCAGGTGCTCTACCTGGTGCAGAACCACTACGTCGATCCGCCCGACAACCAGAAGCTGATCAAGGGCGCGATCGACGGGATGCTGCGCACCCTCGACCCGCACACGGTCTACCTCCCCGAGCAGCGCGCCCAGCGCATGGACGAGCAGTTCCAGGGCGAGTATTCCGGCATCGGCGTGCAGTTCGAGATCCGCGACGGCGTGATCACGGTGATCTCGCCGCTCGAGGGAACGCCCTCGTTCCGCCTGGGGATCCGGGCCGGCGACCGGATCGTCGAGATCGACGGCAAGCCGGTGTCCAAGACCATCTCCAACGACGACGTCTTCCGCATGCTGCGCGGGCCGGCGGGCAGCACGGTGCAGATCGCGATCGCGCGCGAGGACGAGCCCGACCTCCTCCACTTCACGATCGAGCGCGCCAAGATCCCGATCGAGAGCGTGCCCTACGCCTACATGATCCGGCCCGGCGTCGGCTACGTGCGGATCATCCGCTTCTCGGCCACCACCGGCGACGAGCTGGAACGCTCGCTCACCACGCTGCGCTCGCAGGGCATGAAGTCGCTGCTGGTCGACCTGCGCTCGAATTCGGGCGGCCTGCTCACCCAGGCGGTCGAGGTGCTCGACCAGATCGTCCCGGCCGACCGGCTGCTGGTCTACACCCGGGGCCGCAATCCGTCCGCGAACAGCGACTACAAGAGCACCGACCGCATCAAGCTCCAGGACGTGCCGCTCGTGGTGCTGATCGACCACGGCAGCGCCTCGGCCTCCGAGATCGTGGCCGGCGCGGTGCAGGACCTCGACCGCGGGCTGGTCGCCGGCACCAACTCGTTCGGCAAGGGCCTGGTGCAGAACCAGCTCCGGCTCTCGGACGGCTCGAAGCTCCTGCTCACGATCGCCAAGTACTACACGCCGAGCGGGCGGCTGATCCAGCGCGACTACAGCAAGTTCAACGACCGCGACGAGTACGCGGCGGACGCGACGCGCGGCGACGTGCCGAGCGACTCGGTGCTCGCCACGCGGCCCAAGTTCAAGACCACGAGCGGCCGCACGGTCTACGGCGGCGGCGGCATCTATCCGGACGTCGTGCTCAAGGAGCCCGACAACCTGACGCGCCCGCAGATCGAGATGATCCAGAAGCACCCGATCGCGGACTACGCGACCCACTACGTCACGCACCACAAGGACGCGAAGCTCACCGCGGCGATGCTCGGGAAGGACTTCCAGCCGTCGGCCACCGAGTGGGCGGACCTGCGCCAGTCGATGGTCTCGCACAAGGTGGCGGTCACCGACTCGATCTGGGACGCGGACCGGCCGTTCATCCTGCGGCAGCTCCGTTCCGAGCTGGCGCTGGCCGCGAACCTCGGGCAGCTCGAGCGCTACAAGATCCTGGTCGAGGACGATACCCAGCTCCTGGGCGCGCTCGACCTCTTCCCGCGCGCGAGCAAGCTGATGTCGCAGGCGATGGAAGCGCCCAGGCGCGGGCACCCGTAGGCGTCCCGGAACACGCGAAGCCCCGGCCTGACGCCAGGCCGGGGCTTCGTCGTCGTGCGGGGGGCGGGCGGGCGCCGGGGGGAGCGGGGGCTGTTTCGCCGCGCCCGCTCGGCTCCTCCATCCATGGCTCCGCCTCGCTCCTGGCGGAGCGCTCCGGCTCCTGCCTCCCGCGCTCCGCCAGAGCGCGTCGAAACAGCCCCCGCTCCCCCGGCGCCCGCCCGCCGTGCCTGATCGGTTCAGCGCGTCGACACGATGACCGGGTCGCCCTCGCCGAACCCGAAGCGGGTCGCGGCGTCGCCGCCGACCTGGGCGATCTCGAGCCGGCCGCTCGAGCCGATGATCGCGACCAGCGCGCCGATCGACGCATCCCCGTAGGAGCGCGCGAGGCCGCGGATGCTGCGGCTCCCGATCCGCACCACCAGCGCCTCCTCGGGCACGCCCGCGAACGCCGCGGAGAGCGTCGCCGCCGTGAGGTTGGTGAGCGCGTTGCCGAAGCGGTCCACGAACACCACGCACCCGGCGAGCTCGCCGTCCCGGCCTTCAACCTCGGGCCGCGGGGCGCGCACCGGCCGATCGAGGCGCGGGCCGAAGGATTCGAGCGGCCGGCCGCACGCCAGGTGCGCGGCGACCGGCGCGAACACGTCCCTCCCGTGGAACGTGCGGCTCACGGGATGGCGGAACCAGCGCGCCTCGGTGAGCGTGCGCACCTCGGCCTCGGGATCGGAGAGCGCCCACTCGAGCAGCCCGTTGTCGGGGCCGACGAAGAGCTGGCCGCGGGCCCGCACCGCGAGCGCGAGCCGCGCGGTGCCCACGCCCGGGTCCACGACCGCGAGGTGCACGGTGCCGGCCGGGAAGTCGGGGCAGGCCGCCTCGAGGACGAAGGCCGCGCGCTCGACGTGGCCGGGCGGAATCTGGTGCGTGAGGTCGATCACGCGCGCCTGCGGGCAGATCTCGTGCACCACGCCGTGCACCACGCCCACGAACCAGTCCTCGTGCCCGAAGTCCGAGGTGAAGGTCACGAGCGGGCGCGGCGCGGAAGGGGCCGCGGGCGCGGCCGGCTCCGCCGCGGACGGGCGCGGGCGGCGCCGCGGCGAGCGGGCGGTGGCGCGGGTGGCGGTGCGTGAGCGCGCGCGGACGCTGCGCTTCATGGCGTTCTCTCCAGCATGGCTTCGAGCAGGCGCCAGGCGCCCTCGACCGTGAGCCGCTTGAGGCAGCGCAGGTCGTCGCACTCGTCGCGGTCGCACGGGCTGCACTCGGCGCGCGCATAATACGCGCGATGGCCGCCGGCCTCCTCGTACGGGAAGAACATGGCCGGGCGATTGCGCGAGATCAGGCCCAGCGTCGGGGTGCCGGCCGCGACCGCGGTGTGGAGCGGCCCGGTGTCGCCGCACACGAACGCCCGGCAGCGCTGCTCGAGCGCCACGAAGCGCGCGAGCGGCCAACCCACGACCGCGCGCGCCCGGCGGCCATCGAGCCGCTCCATCACGCTCGCGACCCGCGCGGCATCGTCCGGGCCGCCGGTCACGAGCGCCACCCCCTCGGGATCGTGCTCGAGGAAGCGCGCTGCGAGCGCGGCGAAGTTCTCGGAGTCCCAGCGCCGTGTCATCCAGCGGGCCCCGGGATGAAAGCCGACGCAGCGCGCTCCGGGCGTGACCCCCAGCGCCGCCAGCTCGCGCGCGGCCTCCTCGCGCGCGGCCGCCCCCACGTGGAGCCGCGGGGAGGTC
>DASXQT010000047.1:0-51072 GCA_036507005.1 Candidatus Eiseniibacteriota bacterium | reverse complement strand
CGCGGGGTGAAGGCGGCGCCCGGCACCGGCGCGAGCGCCTTGAGCTCCGAGGCGAACGCGAGCCCCCGGCCGTGCGTGGTGTAGAAGAGCGGCTTGATCCCGAGCGGATCGCGGGCGAGGTGCAGGGTGCGCTCGCGCCGGTCCCAGATCGCGGCGGCGAACATGCCTTCGAGCCTCGGCCACACGCCCGCGCCCCAGCGCTCGAACCCGCGCAGGATCGCCTCGGTGTCGCAGGTGGTGCGGAACCTCTGCCCCAGGCCCTCGAGCTCGCGGCGCAGCTCGGGGAAGTTGAAGATCTCGCCGTTGTAGACGATCGCGTAGCGTCCGTCGTCGCTCGCCATCGGCTGGTGCCCGCCGGCCAGGTCGAGGATGCTGAGCCGGCGCATGCCGAAGCCGAAGTCGCGGTCCACGTGCACGCCCTGGTCGTCGGGCCCGCGGTGCACGATCGTGGCGCACTGGGCCGCGATCACCGCCGGGTCGACGGCCTCGCCGTCGCGCCGGTACCAGCCGCAGATCCCGCACATCAGCGCCGGCCCTCGCCCGTCCGCGCGCCGTGGCGCGCCCGCGCCCGCTCGTACACCGCGAGCACGCGCCGCGCGACCGCCGACAGCTCGAGCGGCGCGATCCGCTCGCGCCCGTTCGAGCGCGTCCCGGCACGCAGCGCGGCCTCGGCCGCGGCCGCGAAGCCCGCGGGCTCGCGCGCCACCACCGCGCCGGGCGAGACGCCGGCCAGCCGCTCCGCGCAGTCGCCGACCGGCGCCGCGACCACCGGCAGCGTGGCCGCCATCGCCTCCTTCACCACGTTGACCGAGCCCTCGTGCCACGAGGGCAGCAGCAGCACGTCCGCGGCCGCCATCGCCAGCGCCATCTCCTCCTGCGGCCGGCCGTGCACGGCCACCAGCCGCACGCCGTGCCCGCGCTCGCGCAGCCGGCGCTCGACCTCGAGCGCGAGCGGAAAGTTCTTGCGCGCCTCGTCGGGCCGGGCCGCGAACAGGAGCACCGCGCCGTCCGCCTCCCAGCCCAGCCGGCGCCGCGCCTCGGCCCGCGGGACGGGCGCGAAGCGGGCGAGGTCCACGCCGTTCGGGATCACCTCGACGTCCGGGAGCGGCGGCAGCCTGCGCCGCATCTCCTCGGTCTTCACGATCACCGCGTCCGCCCGCCGCGCGGCGAGGAGGGAGAACTGTACCAGCACGCGGCTCTTCGCGGTGATCGAGCCGCTCGCGTCGGGCCGGCCCAGCAGGTCGTCGCCGCAGAACGACACCACCAGCGGCGCCCCGACCCGCAGCGCCGCGGCGCCCGAGAGCCCGTAGTGCGCGTGCACCAGGTCGGCGCGCTCGCGCCGCGCCACCGCCGGCAGCTCGGCGAAGGCGCGCGCGTAGCGCGAGGCGCTCCTCCAGCCTTCGATCTCGTACAGGTGGTTCTCGACGCCGAGCCGGCCGAGCGACTCGACCTGCGAGCGCACGAAGGCGCCCCAGTCCGGTCGCGCGGCCGACGGGTACATGTTGGTGACCACCAGCACCTTCATGCCGCCCCCGGTCGCGCCCGCTCGGCCAGGTGATAGAGGGTGGTCGCGAGGTAGCGGGGGTAGGCGCTTCGGTCCGACAGCAGGTAGTAGTCGCCGCGCGAGAACGGGAACCCGCCATCCGGGTTCTGGCGCGAGAGCACGAAGCCGAACGCGCGGTCGGCGAGCGCGCGGTAGTCGCCGGTTCCGAGCCGGGTCGCGGTGTCGAGCGCGAGCCCGACCGCGTCCGCGTAGTAGACCACCTCGGGCAACCGGGCGGCGCACGAGGCGCGCGCCGCCCCCGAGGCCGTCACGCCCGTGGCGAGGTAGGCGGCGAGGCGCGCCGCCAGCCCGCGCGCGCGCGCGTCGTCGTGCGCGGCCGCGAACCACGAGAGCTTCAGGCACTGGAACGCGTTGTACTGGTAGCAGAGGTAGTGCTCACGGGTGCGCGCGGCGTGCGGGCCCGGGAGCTCGTACGGCAGCTCCCCGCTCGGCCGCTGCACCGCCTCCAGGAACCCGAGCAGCGCGGGGACGCGCGCCAGGTAGCGCGGGTCGGAGGTGGCGCGATGGAGGAGCCCCAGCACCCAGATCCACTCCGCCGTGTTGTTCGGCACCAGCCCGCGCGGGCGGTCGAAGTAGTTGACCGCGAGCCCGCCGGGATGGGGCTGGTAGCCGATGCGTTGCTCCACGAACTCGTGCCAGCGAAGGGCCGCCGCGAGGAACCGGTCGCCCGCGCCGCGGCGGTGCGCCTCGAGCAGCGCGACGGCTCCGAAGTTCCCCTCCACCGTCGCGACCAGGTGACGGCGCTCGGGCAATGGGTAGTCCCACGCCCCGTTCGGCCGCTGGGCGGCGGCGATCGCCTCGGTGGCCGCGCGCGCCGTGTCCGCGAACCGGGCTTCGCCGGTGAGGGCGTGGAGCGTCCAGTTCGCGAGCGCCCAGTAGCCCTGCCCCTGCACGAAGAAGTAACGCTCGCGCGGGGCAAGGGCTGGGAAGTAGCTCTTCCAGAAGCGCCACACCCGGATGTTCCAGCGCACGCCCTGATCCGGTCCCTCGAGGCGGTCCCGCACCAGGTGCCGGTCCGCGAGGTGCCGGTGGAGCCGCAGCGCGGCCTCCAGGCACGTACGATCCGGCGCGGCGACGCGGGTGTCGGGGACGGCGCTCGACGCTCCGCGCACCCCGCGCGCAGGACCTCCCGATCCGCCCCGGGAATCACTCACGGTCGCGCTCCGCGGCGAGCAGATCGGTGGCCGCCCGCTCGAGGCCGCGCTCCGGCTTCCAGCCGGTGGCCCGCAGCTTCCGGTTGTCGAGCCATTGCTCCGGGAGAGCGGAGCGCGTGGAGCCCCGGGCGGCGGTCTGGACCTCGATCGGTCGGACCCGCGCCAGGCCCAGGAAGATGCGGACCACGTCGTGCGCGGCCACGGAGTCGCCGGTGGCCACGTTGTAGGCCTCCCCCGGAGCTCCGTGGCGGACGAGGTGCCAGAGGGCCGAGGCGACGTCGCGGGCATGGATGAAGTCCCGCAGCGGCGAGAGATCGCCGAGCGTGAGGACCGGATCCTGGCGGCCGCGCTCGATGGCGACGATCTGCCGCGCGATCGTGCCGCACAGCAGGTGATCGCCCATGCCCGGGCCCACGGGATTGGAGATGCGGGCGACCACCACGCGGCCGCCGGCGGCCGCGAAGCGCCCGGCGTGCCGCTCGGCGGCGAGCTTGGTCTCGGCGTAGATTCCTCTCGGGGTCGGAGCCACGCTCTCGTCCACCGGCTTCGCCCGCGAGCCGCCGACGCCGTAGACCGCGGCCGAGCCGGCCAGCACGACGAGCGCTCCCGGTCGGCCGGCGAGCAGCTCCTCGAACAGGCGCGCGGCCGCCTCGTCGTTGTCCCTTCGCAGCTCGGCCTCGGAGCCCGTCAGGCGCCCCGCCAGGTGCAGGACGACGTCCGGCCCGACCCGGCCCAGCAGGGCCGGCAGCCCCCCGCCGGTCCGCTCGATCTCGTCGCGGGCCAGGGCGTGGACGCGCGCATCCGGCGCGGCCGCGCCGAGGTGCGCGATCAGGTGTCGCCCGAGGAAGCCGCGTCCGCCGGTCACGAGGACGTTCACGCCCGCGGCCCGCCCCTCGGCCCCGATGCAACCGGTGCCGCCCCCACCTCAGTCGGAGCCCGCCCGGGACGATCCGGTCCGGCCGGGCGCAAGGGCGTCCGGCCGGTCGAACACCTGCTCGCAGTACCACGCGAAGGTGCGGCGCACCCCGTCCTCGAGGGCCACCGAGGGCTCGCAGCCGGCGACTGCGACCGCGCGCGTGATGTCCGGGCAGCGCCGCGCGGGGGAACCCGGGGTGGTCGGCCCGGGACGGATCACGAGCGGCTTGCCGACCACGCGGATCACGATCTCGGCCAGCTCGCGGATCGTGGTCTCACCGGTCGAGGTCCCGACGTTGAACGTGCCGTCGCGCCCGCCCGCGGCCTCGGCGAGGCGCAGGATCATCTCCACGGCATCGTCCACGTAGCAGAACGTGCGGGTGTGGTCGGCCGAGAACACCTCGAGCTCGCCGCCCGGCGCGGCGCGATGGGCGCGCTGCAGCAGCTCGGGCACCACGTGCTTGAGGCCCATCCGCGGGCCGTAGACGTTGTGCAGGCGCACGATCGTGTACGGCAGCCGCGCCTGGTGGCAGAGCGCCTCGCCGTAGATCTTGGAGAGCATGTAGCTGGTCCGCGGCCGCGACAGATCGGGGAGCGCCAGCGGCGTGTCCTCGGGCGTGGGGATGGGCAGCCGGAAGTGCTCGAGCGTCCCCGCGTACACCTCGCTGGTGGACGGGAAGACCAGCCGCTCGAGCCGCTCGAGCCGCGCCGAGAAGTCGAGGACCTGGTTCAGCATCGCGACGTTGTCGCGCAGCACGGCGTAGGGGCGCTCGAGCACGTTCGCGACCCCGAGGATCGCCGCCATGTGGATCACGTGCGTGTAGTCCCGGCCGAGACCGCCGAGCGCCGCGGGATCGAGCAGGTCGGCGGAGAGAACGCGTGCCCGGGGCGTGGCCGCGAGCCGCTCGATCGCCTCGTCCCGCGCGCCGCGCGAGAAGTCGTCGACCACGTCCACCGCAACGCCGTCCGCGAGCAGCCGGCGGGCGAGATGGAAGCCGATGAACCCCGCCCCGCCCGTGATCAGCGCCTTCTTCACAGCCGCGGCCCCCGGCCGATGCTCTCCACCCGGCAGCCCAGGGCGCGCAGCCGCTCGCGCCGCTCGCGCGACAGCACGCTGAAGGCGTCGAGGAACACCGGCGTACGCCCCTCCAGCCACGCCTCGAAGTCGAGCTCGCGGTACTCGCGGTGCGGCACGGCCAGCACCACCGCGTCGATGCCCGCGGCGGGCGGCAGCTCCTGCGGCAGGTCGAGCTCCAGCTCCTCCCAGCGCCGCACCAGCGGATCGTGTGCGATCACCCGCGCCCCCTTCTCGCGGGCGGCCCGCACGAAGGTCTCCGACGGCGAATAGCGCGTGTCCCCCACGTCCGGGCGGTAGCTCACTCCGAGCAGGAGGAGGGTCCGGCCCGCCAGGCGGCCGTCCAGCAGGGCTTCGAGACGCTCGACGCTCACTCGCGGCATGTGCTGGTTGGTCCGCACCGCCAGGGTCGAGAACGGGAACGCCGCCTCCACGCCGAACAGATCGCGCGCCGCGAGCGCTCCGAACAGGGGATCCTTGGTCAGGCAGTAGCCGCCGACGCCGAACCCCGGCGTCCGCATGTTCGAATGCGTCGGGCGCACGCGGATCGCGTCCACCACCTCGAACAGGTCGACGCCCACCGCCTCCGCGAACCGGCTCCATTCCTCCATGAAGGCGATGTTCGTGGCGCGGTAGGCGTTCTCCAGCACCTTGCCGAGCTCGGAGGCCGTGGTGCTGCCCACCCGCGTCAGCGGGTGCCGGTCCACGTGGATCACGCTCCGCAGGAATCGCTCGCAGGCCTCGGCCGCCTCGGACGTGTGCCCGGCGTAGACCCGCCAGAAGTTCACGATCGAGTCCAGGTAGTCGCGGCCCGGCATCACGCGCTCGTAGGAGTGCGCCAGGTGCACCGCGTCCGGCGCGAGGCCGCGGGCCGCGAGCTCGCGCTCGAAGATCGGGGCGACCACGCGCGCGGTGGTCCCCGGCGGAACGGTGGACTCGAGGATCACGAGCGATCCGGGTGACATCGCGCGCGCCAGGGCGGCGATGCCCCGGCGGAAGCCGTCCCACCTCAGCGCCGGAGGCGCGGCGCTCCAGTCGACGTCCAGGGGGATGTCCACCACCACCACCGACGCCAGCCCGTAGGCCTCCGCGTCGGAGCAGGCCACCAGGTTTCCGCCCTGGTGGATGCGGGCGAGCTCGGCCACCAGCCGATCGTCGGCGGTCGCGAACGGGAACCGCCCGTGGTTCAGGGCGTCGATGCGGGCGCGCCCTGACTCGCCGGGCAGGTCCACGCCGATCACGTTGTACCGTGGCCCGCCCTGCCCGTCGCGAGCCGCGGCAACTGCGACCGCCATCGCCGCACCGACGTAGCCGAGACCCTGCACGCACACCACCGGCCGGCCGGCGGGCGGCGCGGACCTGCCCGCGGCCCGGGCGATGTCCTCGAGCATCTTCCCGGCAGCCGCGGTCACGCGCCGTCTCCGCCGCCGAGGAACTCGGCCCGGCGGCTCTCGAAGACCGCGAGCGCCTGCTCGTAGTCGTCCATGCGCCCGATGTCCAGCCACAGGCAGGGCTCTTCGTAGGCCAGGACCTTCTCGCCCGCCGCCTTGAGCCGGAGCAGCAGGTCGGGCATGCCGAGCGACTCGCCGTCGGCGATGTGGGTGAGCGCGCGCGGCTCGAGCACGTTGACCCCCATGCTCACCGTGTAGTGGTACTCCGGCTTCTCGTGATAGCGCGAGAGCGCGCCGCCGCCGTCGATCTCGACCACGCCGTAGTCGATCTTGACGCTGCGCCGGTGCATGGCCAGGGTGGCCGTCGCGCCCCGGTCGCGGTGGTGGCGCATCAGCGCGCCGTAGTCGAGCGTGGTGAGCACGTCCCCGTTCATCACCAGGAACGTGTCGTCGAGCCCCTGCACCAGCTTGAGCGGCCCGGCGGTCGAAAGCGCCCGGGTCTCGCGCGAGTAACGGATCTCGAGCCCGAGCCGCGCGCCGTCGCCGCAGTAGGCCTCGATCAGCTCCGCCAGGTACGAAACGGCGAGCGTCACGCGCCGGAAGCCCGCGCGCCGGAGCTGCCGCAGCACCACCTCGAGGACGGGCATGTCCCCGAGGGGCATGAGGGGCTTGGGGAGCACGGTGGTATAGGGACGCAGCCGGGTGCCCTGCCCCCCGGCGAGAATCACGGCATGCATGTCAGCTCTCACCCTCCGGAATTCGTCGTGACCCTGCCGGGGGCGGCCCGGCCGGCCGGCGCTACCGGCCCCTGCCGCCGAGTACGACGCGACACGCGGCGAACGAGTATAGCATCGGGAAGCGGCCGGCCGGCTGCCGCGGGCGGATTCTCATCCGCGATCTCCGTCTCCACCCCTTCTCCGCCGGCGGCGCCCGGTGACCGCGATGAGGTCGTCCAGCACCGGCATGAGGAGGCCAAGCACGACCTCCGGCGCGTGATGCGCTTCGGCGTAGTGCCGCGCCCGCCGGCCCGCAGCGCGCCGCGCCTCGGGGTCGGCCATGAGCCGGCGCACCGCCTCGAGCAGCGCCGGATAGTCCGGCGCGTGCGCCCCCAGCCCCTCGCGCGTCACGAGGTCGTCCGGGTTCACCCCCGAGACCGTGGGGAGCCCGGCCGCCCAGGCCTCGAGCAGGACGTTCGAGAAGCCCTCCACCGGGGAGGTGTGCACGATCAGCGAGGATCGGCCACGCAGCGCGGCCAGCTCCTCCTCGGGCAGGAAACCGTGCACCTCGAGGTTGGGTAGCTCGCGCCCGGCGGCCAACGCCGCATCCCACTCTTCGCTCCCCTTCTCGGGCACCACGCCCGCCATCGCGAAGCGATGCTGCGGCAGGTCACGCGCCAGAGTGAGAAACCACCCGGGGCGCTTGATGGCCTTGTAGGTGGCCTGCCACAGCACGAGGCCGTCCTGACCCGGATCGACGGTCCGTTCCGGGATGTCGACCATGTTCGGCAGGAGTGCGCTCTCCACGCCGAAGTTGCGCCTCAGCTCGGCACGCTGGAACTCGGTTTGCGCGAGCACGCGATCGGCACTTCGCAGCGCGCGCAGGTACCAACGGCGATGGGTCACGCCGACGTTCGCCGGGGGTCTGGTCATCACCCCGTAGTCGGTCATCATGGCCAGCGCGAATCCGGCACGCCGCAGCCTCGCCACGTCGCAGGTCAGGCCCGCGGCCATGCCCCAGTCGCACACATAGTACGTGTCGGCGTCGGCCCGCATCAGCGCCGCAATCGCGAGGCTCAGCCGGTGAAAGAAGCGCAACCCGCGGAGCCCGCCGTGTGGCCGGAACGCGCGCAGCACCGTCACGCCGTCGATTTCCTCGCGCCCCGGCTGACCGTAGTCGCAGGTCACGAGGCAGACGTCGTAGCCTCGGGCGGCGAGGCCGCGGGCGAGACGGACGACCATGGCCTCCGCGCCGCCCGCGAAGGGGATCGCGCGGGAGCTGATGAGTGGATAGGCGAACGGGGAGTAGAAGCATACTCGGCCGCGACTCGCCCCCGGGCGCGGCGTCCCTCCCGGCAAGGAGTCCCGGGCGGCCGTGGCGCTCATGGCTGCGCGTGGCGCTCGAGCACCGCTTCGAGCCGCGGGCGAACCCGATCCCATGCGAACTTCTCGGCGGTGGCGCGGGCTGCGGTCGAAAGCCGCGCCCGGAGCCCGTCGTCGCCCTCGAGCCGCAGCAGCGCGGCGGCCAGGGCTCCCGCGTCGCCGGGAGGAATCAGCAGCCCGTTGCACCCGTCCTGGACCAGGTCGCTCACCCCCAGGATGGGCGTGGCCACCACCGGGCGGGTGTGACCCATGGCCTCGAGCAGGACGTTGGGCAGCCCCTCGCCGGCGCGGGCGGCGAGCACCACGCATGCACACTCACGGTAGAGCCGGGCCAGGCGATCGGGACCCACCATGCCCTCGAAACGCACGAGACCGCCGCGCGCGCGCGCGATCCCCTCGAGACGCGGGCGTTCGGGTCCATCGCCGACCACGGTGAGCGGGAGGCTCGCCCTCGCCGCCGCCTCGATCACGATGTCCATCCCCTTCTCGGGAATCAGGCGACCCACCGCGAGCACGCCCTTGCCGCCGGCCGGGGAGGGAGGCGGAAGGTCGAGGCCGTTGGGGACGACGTCGAGCTTGGCGGCCACCTCCTCGGCGGCGCGCGCGTCCAGCTCGCGCAGCGCCTGGAGCAGCGCCGCACGCGCCCGCTCGCTCTGCACCAGCACCCCACGAGCGGCGCGCCACACGCGCGGGCTGATCCAGCGCCAGCGCTCTCCCAGCCCCAGACGCAGCTCCCCCTCCGATCGCACCCAGACCACGGCCGGGATGCCGAGTCGCGCCTGCGCTCTCACCCCGGCCATCCCGCTCACGAACGTCTGAAAGCAGAGCAGGAGATCCGGGCGCGGCGCGAGCCTCGCGATCTCGCGCTCGACCCCCAGGAGGTCGCGCACCGTGCGCCACAGAGGGATGCGGGAAACCGGAAGCCGCCTCACCGTGAAGCCGTCGCGCCCCTCCTCGGCCGCCTGCGACGGCGGATCCCGGCGGGTGATCACCGTGACGCGATGGCGGTCGGCCAGCAGACGCGCCCAGGCTTGCGCCTGCAATTCCGCTCCGCCCACGACACCGGGCGGAAAGTGCCCGATCAAGATCGCGATGTGCAACGCACCCCCTGCCGTCTCCGCCTCGAGACGTTTGGCGTCACGCCGCACCCGCCACGATCGCCGCCACGTCGCTTCCGCCACGGACGTGCTCCTCGATCGAGAGGGTGCAGTTTCGGCGTCGAAAGAGCGTGGCGACATTGCCCGGCTGCGGGGAAACGGTCCGCACGACGAGCAACAACCCGCCTTCCTCCAGGCGTCCGCACAGCGCGCCTGCCATGCGGCGAATCTCGGCGGGCGTGAAGTACCCTCGGTTCAGGATATTGGCCGCACGGATCAGCGCGAACCGACCCGCGACCCTGGGAGCCAGAATGTCCTCCTCGGCGAAGTGAACGCCTGCGGCCGAGTCTGCGAGCGACGAGATCAGGGGCACCACCGACGTCCGATAGCCCGGCACGCTTTCCCGCAGGGCCGCGCAGAACGTGTCGATCTCGTTGGAGATCAGCCGTCGGGCTCGCAGGCTGCGCAGCGGGCGGAATGCCAGGTCGCGAGGGCGCCATTTCCAGGGGGTCGCCCAGCGGCCGATGTCGATCTGGAGTACCTGATGGTCGGGATCGAACAGCACCCCGACGCCGTCGTCGCGGCGGACGTATTCGGCCCGAATCATGAGGTCGGTGCCCCAGGTCTCGCAGCCGATGCCGGCCGCCACCAGGGCGCGGTGGAGCTCGACCGTGGCCACTCCGGCCGAACATGCCACGTCCAGGATCCGCAGCGGTCGCGACTCGAGCTCCAGGGCCCGTGCGACCAGGAGGGGAAGCAGGTCGTCCATCCGGTGGGGCTCCGTGGTCCGGTACACGCCATTGCGCATCTGCAGCCCCGCGAAGAACCGACGCTCGACGTCCATCCGCCCCCCGGCCCGGCCCTCGAGGTACTCGCCGACGGGAATGCAGCGCAATCCGCCGTGCGGGGTCAGCTTCTCGAGCAGCTGCGCCAGCCTGGCCATCATCGTACGCGTCCGGCTCGCGCCGCCGCCTGCACCGTCAGCGAGCCGCAGGGCACCCCCGCCAGGAAGTCATCGTCCCGAAAAAAGTCGCCGAGCCGCAAGTTCGGGTAGTGCGGCTGCCGGACCATACGCACCCGCACCAGATAGTCCCCCGCGGCCACGTCCATGGGCACGACGAGCTCGAAGGAGTCGCGCACCACCTCCTCGGGACGCCACTCGTCCACGCCGTAGGCGCCGCCGACCGGAAGGTGGGCGGTGCCGAAGCGGAAGCGCTCGCCGCGGGCGCGCTCGAAGAGCTTGCGCGCCGGCTTGGCGATCCACGCCGGCGGGCGGAATCCTCCGGGCAGGTCCTGGTCGAAGCGCACCGCGACGAAGTAGGAGGCGGGACGGGCGCGCTCCAGGGCCCGCCACTCCGCGACCCCGCGCACCGTGTCGCCGCGGGCGGCGGCGCGCGGCCACAGGGTGAGGCGGTGGAGCGCGGGCAGCCCCGCGTCCATGCGGCGCGCGATCGGCAGCGCGCCCGACCGGAACGGCGTGACGAAGGGCCGCGGCGGAGCCGGCTCGGACAGCGTGTCGAGCGCGGCTCGATGGACCGCGTAGACCACGAAGTCGCCGGGGTCGAGCACGCGCTCGAAGGCCGCGGGGTGGCGGTCCAGCCGCGCGCGGGCCGCGGCGAACCACTCGTGGCGCGGCGCCCAGTAGTCCAGGCGCGGCGGCTCGGCGAAACGGTCGTTGAGCGCGATCGCCTCGACGCCGTAGCGCGCGACCACCTCGCGCAGGCGCTCCCAGGTGCCGTAGGGATCCAGGGCGTCGCGGGTGTCGAGGATGCGGGTGAGCGCCCGTGGATCGTTGGGCGACCCGTGCTGGTCCGGCATGGCCACGACGTAGTGGCGCGTCATCATCGGGATGGAGTAGGACGTGATCGGGTCCGAGAGCACGACGCGGCCGGGCGGCAGGTGGCCGTCCATCCACGCCAGCGCGTCGCGCCAGGCGAGCGGACTGGTGCGGCGCTCGGAATCGGTCACGACCCGGGGGTCGGCCATCACCTGGAGCGAGTCCCGCACCCGGGGCGCGAGCGCGATCAGGACGATCCCCAGGGCCGCGAGGCCTCGGGCGCTGGGCCGGGGCGCGAGCCGGGCCGCGAGCGCCGGGAACGCCCACGCGACGAGCCCGGGCAGCGGAAGCAGCCAGACCAGGCGCATGAGCAGGTATCCCACGCGGGGCTCGAGCACCGCGACCGCGAGCGGATCGAACGCCACCAGCGCCACGGCGACGGAGGAGGTGAGCAGGTAGAGCGCGGCCGGGTTCGCGCGCGCGCTCCGCCACAGCGGGAGCCACGACAGCGGGAACAGCACCCAGGCCCAGCCCATCGTTTCCCACAGCACTCCCGGCGAGACCACCGCGAGCCCGCCCCCGACCCACAGCAGCCCCTGGGGCTCGGCGTGGATCGCGTTGGCCGGAGCGAGGGAGGCGAGCGCGCGCATCAGCATCCACGGCGCGCACAGCGCAGCCATCAGGGCGCCCGTGCCGGCCAGCCGCTTCTCCTCCGCACCCCACGCCCGGTCCCGGAGCAGCAGGCCGAGCCCGAGCGAGCCCAGGCCGATGGCCAGCACGAACGCCCCGTGCACGTGGGTCGTGACCGCGCCCAGCGCGAGGCCGGCGGCCGTGAAGCGCCGCGCCCGCGACGGCGCGCCCAGGTCGGCGAGTACCGCCACCACGGCGCCCAGCGCCAGCGGGTCGACGAGCCGCGACGGGTACACCGATTGCCGGAGGACGTTGGCCGCCGTGCTGCCGCCGTGAACGAGGAGCAGCGCCCACGCCGCCACCGCCGCGCCGGGAGCGCCTCCGACGAGCAGGCCGAGGGCCGCCGCATCGAGCACGACGAGCGGCGCGACCAGCACCGGCAGGGCGCTCCAGGTCTCGAGCGGGTCGAGGCCCGCGAGCCGCGAGAGCACCGCGACCTGGGAATGCCACAGCCCCTTGCGCGGGTCGGCGCCGGCCGGACCCGCGTCGCGGAAGTAGGCGTCGTGCGGAAACGGCAGGCCGGTGGACAGGATGCGGCGCACGGTGCCGATGTGATCCGGGGCATCGCTGAAGTACGAGATCATCGGCCCGACGCGTGCGACGTGGAGGCTCGCGACCGCGAGCGCGAGCCCGATCGCGACCAGCGCCGCGCGCCCGAGTCCCGGGCTCGGGGCCGACGCCGTCCGGAGACCCCGGACCAGCGCGGCCGCCCACAGCACCGCGCTCGCTCCCACGCCCCACCCTGCGAGTGCCGTGACAGGCAGGCCCAGGGCGCCAGCCGCGACCACCAGCACGGCGTTCCACGCCACCCCGAGGCCGAACGCCCAGGCCGGCGAGAGCCACCATCCGCCGGGCGGCAGCGCGCCGAGCAGGACCCACGCGTAGCCCGGGAGCATCACCAGGACGGCGAAGGCGAGCGCGAGCCGCAGGCTCCCGGGCAGGGCGCCGAGCAACCCCGCCGCGAGGCCGAGGTGGACCAGGAGCCCGAAGCCGACCCCCGCGACCACCGCCGCCGGTACCCGGGCCGCCGAGGGCACGCTCACCACACCCCGCCGGCGTCTTGGGTTGCGCTCCGGGGATTGCGTAGAATCGCCGCGTGCAAGATCCCGCTTCCGGGCGCGCCCGCGGCGCGGCCCGCACGCTCGAGCCGCTCGCCTCCGCCGGTGGCCGTCCGGTGCGCGAGCTGTTCCTGCCCTTCCACCGCCCCTCGATCGGCGAGAGCGAGAAGCGGCTGGTGCTCGAAGCCCTCGATTCGGGCTGGATCACGACCGGCCCCAAGAGCGTCGAGCTCGCCCGCCGGATCGCGGCGCTGGCCGGCGCGCGCCACGGGGTGGCGATGAGCCACGCCACCGGCGCCCTCCACACCGCGCTCGCGGCGCTCGGGGTCGGCCCGGGCGACGAGGTGATCACCTCGGTCTACACCTTCACCGCCTGCGTCAACGTGATCGTGCACCTCGGCGCCACGCCGGTGCCGGTGGACGTCGAGCCCGACACGCTCTGCCTCGACCCCCGGGCGGTCGAGACCGCGCTCACGCCGCGCACCCGCGCCCTGATGCCGGTGGACTACGCCGGGCACCCGTGCGACCTCGACGCGATCATGCGGATCGCCGGGGCGCGCGGCCTGCCGGTGGTCGAGGATGCCGCCCACGCGCTCGGCGCCCGGCTCGGCGGCCGGCCGATCGGGTCGATCGCGACCGTCACGGCGTTCTCGTTCTACGCCACCAAGAACCTCACCACCGGCGAGGGCGGCGCGGCCGTCACCGACGACGGGGCGCTGGCGGAGCGCATGAGCCTGCTCTCGCTCCACGGCATGAGCCACGACGCCTGGAAACGCTACACCGCCGAAGGCTCCTGGTTCTACGAGGTGGTGGCGCCCGGCTACAAGTACAACCTGAGCGACGTGCTGGCCGCGGTGGGGCTCGGCCAGCTCGAGCGCTTCGAGGCGTTCCAGCGCCGGCGCGCCGAGATCGCCGCGCTCTACGCGCGCGAGCTGGCCGATCTCCCCGAGGTCCGCCGCCCGGCGGTGCGCCCCGGGGTCGAGCACGCCTGGCACCTCTATCCCATCGCCCTCGACCTCGACCGCCTCTCGTGCGACCGCGCGCGCGTCATCGCCGAGCTCGCCGCCGAGAGGATCGGGACCTCGGTGCACTTCATCCCCGTCCACCTGCACCCGTATTTCGCCCGCGCCTACGGCGGGCGCCCCGGACAGTTCCCGGTGGCCGAGGACGCCTATCGCCGCGCGATCTCGCTGCCGCTCTACCCGCTCATGAGCGACGGCGACGTCGCGGACGTCGCGGCCGCCCTGCGCAAGGTGGTGGCGCACTTCCGGCGCTGACTGCACGGGTCTCACGCCGGCCCCTCCCCGGCGCGCGTGAGCGAACGCAGGGTGAGCCCCTCGCGGTGCAGATAGTAGAGACCCACGAGCGAGATCGGGAGCCACTGGGAGAACCAGTAGAACCACGAGAACGGCACCGACAGCTCCTTGCCGACCGAGAACAGCGCGAGCCCCGCCACGCACGCCAGGTTGAGCGTGCCGATGTAGCCCGGGGCCGCCGGCACCATGATGCCGATCGCGGTGATCACCAGCATGACCAGGCCGCCGTACCACGGCACGGTGATGTGCACCGCCCACATGCCCACGGTCAGGCAGCCGGCGTAGGCGCCGAACATCACGAACGAGAGCAGGAACACCCACGCGAGCCGCGGCAGCGAGCGGAAGAGCCCGAGGCCCTCGAGGAAGCGCCGCAGCGTCGCCTGCGCCCCGTCCCGCGCCCGCTCCGGCAGCAGGCCGGTGGCCCAGGCCATCAGGCGGCTCGTCAGCCGCGGGCTCCGCTCCACCGCCACCACGAACACGGTGAGCGCCGCGCACGCCACCAGCAGCACGCCCGCGCCGGCGCGGGTCAGGCGCCCGGCCTCGGTGCGCTCGGTGAGCGGATGCACCAGGAGCGCGAGCCCGAAGATCGCGAGCAGCGTGATCATGTCCACCACCCGCTCCACCACCACGGTGGCGAACACCATGGCCTTCGAGATCCGCTCGCGCCGCCCCAGCACCCAGGCGCGCACGAACTCGCCGAGCCGCAGCGGCAGCAGGTTGTTCGCCATGAAGCCGATCATGGTGGCGCTGAACAGGCTCCCGAGCGGGAGCGGCCGGGGCGTCGAGATGAGCCAGCGCCAGCGCAGCGCCCGGATCCAGAAGCCCAGCAGCGTGAGGGCCATCACCAGCACGAAGCCCCCGTAGTTGGCGTGGCGCAGCGCGCCCCACACCTCGGCGAGGCGCACGTCCCTCATCGCCAGCCACACCGCGACCAGCGAGATCCCGACGCCGAGCGTGAGCTGGATCGACCGCCTCACGCACGCCCCCCGGGGGACAGGCCGGCGCCGGACTCCGGGGCGCGCTCGTCGAGCCGCAGGCGGAGCAGGGCGAGCTCGCGCACCACCGCCTGGTGCTCGTGCGTGAGCTGGGAGAGCTTGATCGAGAGGTAGAGCAGCATGATGGTGCCGAACGCGAGCCCGACGAAGAACACCAGCGAGCTCTCGTACAGGATCCCGAGCGCCCCGGTCACGGCCGCCAGCACCGGCGGGGAGAGACCCAGCACCGCCACCACCACGGTCGAGATCACCCACGGCAGCGAGTACTCCTCGGTCAGCCTCCGGCGGCGCACCAACTCGAGCACGGCCGCCGCGAGCCCCACGGCGCCCAGCGCGGTGATCAGCTGAATCCTGGTCAGGTACACGGGTCCTCCCCCGGCCTACGCCGGACGCCTGAGCCACGCCATGAGCGACGCGAGCAGGTTCTTGTACGGGTAGTAGAGCGTCTTGCTCAGGGTATAGAACGAATCGCCCGCCCGCCGCTCGCGCATCTCGACCGGGATCTCGCGCAGCCGGAACCCGCGCCGGGCGAGCGTGATCAGGAACGGCGCGTCCGGGAAGTCGCGCGGCAGGTCGCGCTGGCAGGCCTCCATGGCCTCCCGGCCGTAGGCCCGGAATCCGGAGGTGGTATCGGTGATCCGCTGGCCGGTCAGGAGCCGCACCACGCCCGAGAACAGCAGCATCCCAGCGCGCCGCGTGAGCGGCGCATGGTAGGAGGTGCGGGCCACGAAGCGCGACCCGATCGCCACGTCGCACTCGCCCGCGAGCACCGGCCGGACCAGCGCCTCGAGATACGAGGGATCGTGCTGGCCGTCGGCGTCGAGCTGCACCGCCACGTCGTAGCCCCGCTCGAGCGCGAAACGGAGGCCGGTCTGGAGCGCCGCCCCCACCCCCAGGTTCACCACGTGGCGCAGCACCGGCACGCCGCGGTCGTGCGGCGCCCGGGCGGTGTCGTCGCGCGAGCCGTCGTCCACCACCAGCAGGTCCATACCCGGCGCGCGCGCGCGCACCTCGTCCAGGGTGTGCGGCAGGCTCGCCGCCTCGTTGCAGGCCGGGATGATGACCAGCACCCCTCCGCCGCTCACGGTGCCCTCCGCGGCTCGAAGGCCTGCACCAGGCGCCCGGCCACCGCCACCGCGCGGTCCCGCGCCCAGCGCTGGCCGGAGGCCTTGAGCGGGAGCGAGGACAGCTTGTGCAGGTCGTAGCGGTTCACGAGGCCGATCGCGAACACCGCGAGCAGCCCGGCGGGGACGAGCAGGACGCGCAGGACGAGGCCCAGGGCGCCGCCCGGCCAGGACGAGAGCAGGAAGGCGAGCCCCAGCAGGGGCACCGTCACGACCAGGGAGAGCCCTGCCGACCGCGCGCGCTCGCGGGCGCCGTCGGGCATGACGCGGGCCAGCATCGAGAGCGCGGCCACGTACGAGAGCGTGGCGCCCGCGAGGTTGGCCAGTGCCGCGCCGGCCATCTGGAACGGCGGGAGCAGCAGGAAGTAGCAGCCGAACTCGGCCGCGAACTTGATGAGCGCGAGCCGCAGCACGGTGCCCGGGAGCCGCATGGCCTGGAGGAGCATGGTGATCGGTTGCTGCGAGGTGCGGGCGATGGGCACCAGGGCGAGGATCTGGAGCAGGGGGACGGCGGGCGCGAACAGAGGGCTCCCGACCAGCAGCGTGACCTCGCGCGCGAACGTGAACAGCCCGATCGACAGCGCGCACGCCGCCACCTGGATCAGCCGCAGCGCCTGGTCGAAGACGTTCTCGAGCCGGTCGCGCTCCCCGCGCGCCACCAGGTGCGTGAGGGACGGCAGGAGCGCCGAAGGCAGGGTGTAGACGACCTCGACGAAACGCTCGACGGTCTGGAACGCGAACGAGAAGTAGCCCAGCAGATGAGGATCGAACAGCTTTCCGAGCACGATCTTCCCCAGGTTCTGCCCGGAGACGAACGTGAGCCGCGCGCCCAGCAGCGGCGCGCAGTACGCCACCATCGACCGCAGCAGCCGGGCGCGCCCGGGTGGCTCCGCCGCACCCGGAACGCCCGCCCGGTGGCCGCGCAGGATCCACAGGGGCACCCCCGCGGTCAGGAGCCCCTGGACGACGGTGAGCGCCGTGAGGCCGATCGCGAGCGCCACGATATCCTGCCGGTACCACCACAGCAGGCCCACCATCGCCGTCTTCACCACGTGCGCCACGACCGCGATCCCGGTCAGCTCGCGGAACCGCTGCAGGCCGTAGAGCGTCGCGCGCCCGGTGGTGGCGAGGCCGTCGAAGGCGACGATCAGGGAGAGGATGGGAAGGAGCGTGGCGAGCTCGGGGATGTCGAACTGGCGGGCCAGGAACGGCGCGGCCGCGGCGATCGCCGCCCCGGCCAGCGCGCCCAGACCGAGCTTGAGGAGGAGCGCGAGCACGTGGGCCCTTCGCAGCGTGGGCAGCTCGTCGCGCGCGTGGTACTCGGCGGCGAAGCGCTCGAGGAACACCTCGAAGTTGCCGGTCGCGGTCGCGGCGAGGCCGGCGAAGGAGAGCGCGAGCGTGATGATTCCGTACTTGGTCGGCCCCATCCAGCGCAGCACCAGGGCGAAGTAGACCACGCCCGAGAACAGCGCGGCCACCTTCTCGATCGACAGGTAGAAGGCGCCGCGCGTGACGCTGTGGGCCACCTCCCCGCGCTTCATGCCGCCTCCTCCCGCTCCCGGGCGTCGATCTCCGACTCGAGGTGGGCGCGCACGTCCTTCAGGTGCCGCACGCCGTCCGGCACCGGCCGGTTCGACCACAGCAGGGCCGCCATGTCCGGATGGGCGGGATCGTACCCGTGCATGGCGGCCATGGGCTCGCGCCCCATGAACGAGGGCACCATCAGCACGCCCGGATCGAGCAGGAAGATGTCGTCGCCGTAGGCGTGATCGCCGTGCCACGCGCCGGCGCCCGCCAGCTCCTCCGGCTCGAGCCAGCGGCCCGCGCCGCTCCGCTCGAGCCCCGCGCGCACCCGGTCCCGCGCGGCGGGTGCCCCCCACCAGAAGCGTGCCATGGTCGAGTCGAAGAACGCCAGGCAGTCGCGCGGCCACTCGATCCCGAGCGAGCGCACGGCGCCCATCAGGTCGACGCCGCGCTGCACGTCCACCATGCCGTGGTCGGAGAGCAGGTAGAGCCACAGCGTCTCGCCGCGCCGGGCGGCGGCGCGCTCGAGGCGCTCGAGCAGCGACTGGTAGCGCTGGAGCCCGCGCGCCACGCCCTCTCCCGCCGAACCCTGGTGGTGGAGCGCGGCGTCGAGGTCCGCGGTGTAGCAGAAGAGAAAGCGCTCGTCCCCCTCGGCGATCCGGCGCTCGAGCGCCTCGAGGTTCGAGGCCTCCGGCGTGCGCCAGTTCCAGCCCCGCCAGCGCACGCGCCGCCGCTCGAGCGCGTCCCAGATCGAGTCCATGGGCAGCCCGCCGGGTGCGAAGATGTCGGCGCGCTCGGCGAGGTCGAACGCGGGGAGCAGCGCGCGCGGCACGTCGTAGAGGCTGAAGTACCCGCGCACCCCGCGGCCCTCGACCGCGCGCGTGAGCCAGCGCGCGAGCCTCCCGCTCGCCCGCAGCCGCGCGGGCAGCATCCCGAGCCACTCGAAGCCGGCGAAGGGGGTGGCGCCGGCGGCGCGCCGGTACATGAGCATGCGTCCGTGCTCGCAGGGCGGACGCCCGGTGAAGAGCGTGGGCAGGGCGCCGGAGCTGAAGCCCAGGATGGTGTCGAGCCTTCTCCGGTGCGGGAGCATCGGCATGAAGCCCGGCGTCCGCGCGGCGAGGGTCCAGCCGAGCGCGTCGACCAGCAGCACCACCATGCGCGGGATCAAGCGAGGCCTGCGGTGCGCTGGCCGTCCAGCACCCAGAGGTCCCAGGCCCGGAACACCGCGCGGGCCGCGGACGCCCAGTCGCGGGCGCGGTGGGCACCCGGGACGCCCAGGCGCCCGAGCGCGCGCGCAGCGGCGGGCCCCGGGGCGCGGGGCGCCTCGCTCGGCCCCTCCTCGACCGCCGCGAGCAGCAGCACCGCGGCGGCGGCGTTGACGCGATGCTGCGGCGTTCCGTCGAGGGCGTGCGCGATGCGCGAAGCGAGCGAGGGCGCCACGCCCGAGCGCGCGGGCCACTGCAGCGCGCGGCGCAGCCGGCGGCGCAGCGGGGCGCGGCGCGCGAAGCGGGCGGCGGCGCGGTAGGGGTCACCCGCGTCGCCGCCCGGCGTGGCGTCGCGCCACCGGTAGGCGCACCAGGCGCGCGCCGCCCGGTGCCAGTCCGCGAGCGACTCCGCGGCGCCGGGCGGCGTGGTCCCGCCCGCGCGCCACGCCAGCGCCGCGTCCCACAGGGGCTCGAGGTCCCGCCACGCATCCGGACCGTGCGCGGCGGCCGGGCGCGGGTCGACGAGCCGCAGGGGATGCGCGCGCGCCCGCGCCACGCGCTCCGCCGCCCGCGCCGGGTACTCGCCCGCGGCCAGCGCCGCGACCCCGGCCAGGTCGAGCGCCGCCTTGAGCAGGCCGTGGCGGGCCGCGAGGCGCGCGAGCGGCGTCTCGCCCGCGACCGCGGGGTGCGCGAGAAGGATCTCGAAGCCGCGGTTCTCGACCAGCAGCGTGATCTCCTCCGCCGGGATGTCGCGCGCCGTGAACGCCGGAACGCGCTCCTTCACCGCCGGATCGCCCTCGATCACCCGGCCGTTCGCTCGGAGCTCGAGCGTGGCGGGCCGCGGCGGCAGGCGCTCGAGGTCCGCCGGGCCGAGGAACGCCGCCTCGAGCGGGGCCGCGCATCCGTGCTCGAGCAGCCAGGCGCGCAGCCCGCCGCGATCGCGAAGGAAGCGTTGCTCGGCCGCGCGACAGGCGCCCGGCGAGGGCAGCACGACGTAGAGGTCGACGTCGGAGAGCGAGACCGAGGCCCCCTGGTGCTCCACCCACACCGCCTCGCCTGAGGCGTGGCTGCCGGAGAGCAGGATCGCGATCCGCTCGGGTCCCGCCCAGGCGCGGACCCGGTCGATCCACACCTCGAGAGTGCGGGCGGCGGGGCCTGCGCGCTGGGGTTCCGACTGCAGGGGCTCCGCGCACATGAGGGTGCGGCTCACCTGGGGCCGGAGCGCGCTCAGATGCGCCGGTAGATGAACCCTGGGATTTCGAGCCGGCGGCGGTTCAGGACCGTGCCCAGCACGCGCGCCCCCGACTTGCGCAGCAGCTCGGCGGACCGTGCCAGCACCGGGCGCCGGGTGCGTCCGGCCTGCACCACGAGCACGACGCCGTCGGCCAGCGCTCCGAGGGCGGCCGCTTCGGGCGACTCGAGCACCGGCGGACCGTCCACCACGATCCAGTCGCAGGCCATGGCGGCGGTCTCGATCAGGTCCCGGAGCGCGCCGGCCGTGAGGATCCCGGTGCGATGCGCCTCCTCGGAGACCGGCAGGGCGACCAGGTTCGGCGCGCCGGCGGCCTCGGCGGCCCGCGGTGCCCGGCCCGCGGCCCGGGCGGCGAACGCGGTGCGGCTCGCGGAGTCCACCTCGAGACCGGGATGCCGTGCGTGGGCGTCGACGAGGAGGACGCGTTGCCGCTCGTCGCGGGCGAGCGCCCGGGCGAGCTGGTGAGCCACGGTGGTGGCGCCCTCCTTGCGCTGGGAGCTCTGGACCATCACCACCCGGCGGGCCTGCTCCGGCAGCGCGGACTCGATGCTGATGCGGAGCGAGGTCATCTGCTGGATCACGTCGTCCTCGAGCGCCGCCCCGGCGACCAGCGGGTACCCGCGGAGCGCGGGGCTCGGGGCCTCCGCCGGCTCGGCGCGCTGGGCGGCTCCCATGGCACGGCCGATCACGGTGCCCATGCGCGGCGGCGGGGCCGCGGCAGGTGGCGGCGGCTTCAGGGCCCCGGGATTCGCGTGAGCCTGGGCCTTCCGGAAGGCGTCGAAGATGCGGGTCATGGCCGGAGCATCTCAGGCGGGGCGCCGACGCTCGCGAACGGCGGCGAGCACGGGCAGGTCGGCCGCATCCTCCGCGTGTCCGGCGGTGTGGACGGTGATGTCGAGACCGTCGATGAAGAACGCCAGCCCCACACCCACGACCAGGCTGAAGGCGGGCGCCAGCGCGAGGCGGACGTAGTCGCGCGCGTTGTTGGGCTTGGCCGCCGCGGCCGGGCTCAGGAGCAGGACCGCGACCCCGGACGCGGTGTGCTCGGTCACGCGGGCGAGGTCCCGGTTCTTGGCCAGGGTCTCGTAGCGCGACTTGAGCAGACCGAGCTCACGGTCGATCTCGGAGAGGGCCGTCTCCTTGTCGGGCATCTCGTCCAGCTGCGACTCCACCCCCGCGACGTCCCGTTTCAAGGCGGCCTCCTGGGCCTCGAGCACCTCGGTGCGCGAATCCGCGACCAGAATGCGCGCCTCCACCTCGCGGGCCAGCAGACCCCGCAGGTTGGTGACCGTCTCCTTGGCGGTCACGACCTCGGGAGCCTCGTCCCGGTAGCGTTCGCGGAGCTGGGCCAGCCTCGCCTCCTCCTCCACGACCTTGCGGCTCAGCTCGAAGACCGCATCGTACCCCACGACCGCCTGGGGCAGCGGCAGGTCCACCTCGGGGTGCTCCCGCAGCTCGCGCATGACCTTGGAGATGGCGCGAGCCTCGGCGAGCTTGGAGTTCATCTCGCTCTGCCGCGAGACCAGCTGACCGCGAAGCGTCACGAGATCCCGCTTCTGGTCCTCCACGTCCACCAGCCGGGAGCGGTTGGCGTACACCCGCCTCATCTCCTGCTTGCGGTTGAGCTCGTCCTCGACCCGCGCCAGCTCCTCCTCGAAGAACCGCCGCGGGTTGGTGAACAGGTCCAGGCTCTTCTGGCGGAAGTCCATGTACCCGCGCAGCAGGGCGTCGCACACGCGGCGCGCCGCCACCGCGTCGCGGTCGACGTAGGCGATGCGCAGCACGTTGCTCTTGCCCACGACGTCGACGTCCACCTTCTCCGGGTCGAGGGTCAGGACCACGCCGTTCGCGAGTGGCTCGCTTCGCAGGATCTGCCGGGCGCGCTCCAGGACCGGCTGGCTGCGGGCGACCTCGATCTCGCTGCCGAGGTCCTGCTCCCAGTCGCTGTAGATCTGCCGATGGGGCTCGAGCGCACTGGCCTGCTCCCCGCGCTTGAGGAGCACCCGGCCGAACGAGATGTACGAGACGGGGCTCAAGAGCGTGATCAGGGCCACGGTGATCGTGGTGGCCAGGAACAAGCCGATGATGATCCGCTTGCGGCGGAAGGCGATGGCGAGGAACTCGCGGAGCGTGGCCTGTCGGGCGGTCGCGGTGATCGGGGTCAGCGGTTCGTTCATGAGGTCGTTCTCGCTATTTGTTCGTTCGCACCACGAACACGCGCTCGAGGTTGAAGAGCTCCCAGCCCAGGACGGAGGCGTTGAGGGCGTTCGCGGCTCCGCCGAAGGCCAGGCGGGTGAAGACCTCGATGTTCCCGACGGTGGAGCGCGGGACGTACACGATGTCGAAGCGGGAGAGCGCCACGTCGCCTTCGAGCGTGCCGCGCTTGATCGCCCGATCGAGCCGCACCCGGGTCACGGTCAGCGTTCTCGCGCCGTCGCGGTGGTACACCAGCACGCTGTTGCGCGCGGCATCCTCCTTGAAGCCACCGGCCGAGGCGACGGCCTGCGACACCGTCATGAAGGGTCCGGCCTTGAACGAGCCGGGGGACTGGACCTCGCCGAGCACGTGCACCAGGTTCCCCGCCATCTCCGCGACCTCGATCGTCACGCGCGGCTGCTTGAAGACGGACGCGAGCAGGTTGACCAGCGCCCCCTCCAGCTCGTGCACGGTGCGCCCGGCGGCCACGACGTCGCCGACCGGGAACACCGAGACGCGGCCGTCGGGGCGTACGTGCATCTCGCGCAGGATGTCGCCGGTGCCTGCCGGGTTGGGACCGAGGTTGAAGATCAGCCTGTCGCCGGGGACGATCCGGTACTCCGGAACCAGACTCCAGTCCATGGCGGTGGTGTCGGGCTCTTCCGCGGCGCGGGCCGGGGCGGCGTGAACCGCGGCGAGCAGGCAGAGGCAGGTGAGGGCGATGCGCATCAACGATGTTCCTTGGTGAGGCCGAGGACGCTCGGGCTCCCACTGCAGGAGGACCCAGGCTCCGGGGAGATCAGGCTCCGTGACTCGTCGGACGCGGGATCGGGACCGCTGGGGCGGACCGGCAAGCCACCGGGAGGGTGGGATCGCTCAGCGACCCGGCACAAATCAGTAACGAATGGGCGTCTCGGCAAGCCTCCGCCTGAGAATAGAGGAGCCGCCTCAACTGCTGGCGGTTGCAAGAAGTGAAGTATACGCAGCACCTTCCGCCATTGTCAATGCGTTTGCCGCCCGCCGCGACCCTGCTCGCCGTCTCGGGGTCGCGCGGGAGCCGGCATACCAACCACAGTCGAGCAAGCGACGTGCCGCGGGCCCGGGCTCAGGCTCCGGCCGGGGCGGCGGGGCGCTGCGCCTCGATCTCGGCCAGCACGGCCGCGGCGAAGAGGGGCATCAGGATCTCGTGGTGGCCGGTGATGGCGAAGCCGCGGGCGCCGACGGCGCGGGTCGGGCGCTCGACCACGTTCACCCGCGGGCGGTAGTGCTGGATCTGGTCGAAGTTCACGGTGGTGAGGCCGGAGAGGTCGGCGCCCAGGTTGCGCGCCACCGACAGCGCCTTGAGGAACACCTCCGGCAGCACCACCGCCGAGCCCAGGTTGAGCGCCACGGCACCCCGCGCCTCGGCGAGGGTGGCGGCGAGGATCCTGAAGTCGCGCAGGCTCGCCTCCCCGAGCGCCGCGCCGTCGCAGCGCGGGTGGTGGTGGATGGTGTCGGTGCCGAGCGCCACGTGGACCGTGGCCGGGACGCCGAGCCGGAAGGCCGCGGCGAGCAGGCTCGATGCCCGGTGGGGCGCGCGGGACTCCTCGAGCGCGCGCCCGTAGGCTTCGCCCAGCCCCTCGCCCCGGCGCACCGCGTCGCGGGCGGCGTCGGCCATGAAGTCGCCGGTCTCGTCCACCATGCCGAACCGCCCGGCGTGGAGCTGCTCCTCCACGTCTTCGGAGGTCCGGCCCGCGCGCGCGATCTCGACGTCGTGGATGGCGGCGGCGCCGTTCATGGCGAGGTGCGTGACCACGCCGCGCTCGAGCAGCGCGATCAGGCAGGGCGAGACCCCGACCTTGATCACGTGCCCGCCGCACATCGCCACCACCGGACGTGCATCGCTCCGGGCGCGCGCCACGCGCGCGATCACCTCGCGCAGCGCGCGCGCCCCGAGCTGGTCGGGCAGCGAGGCGATCACCGCGCGCGCCGCGGCGGGATCACAGGGGCGGGCGAAGTCCTCGACCCGCACCCGGGTGGGACGGTCGGCGACCGATCCCACCGAGAGCCGGGAGAGGTCGGCCTCGGGGTGGCGCCCCATCAGGCCCCGGACCGGGCTTGCTGGAGGATCACGCTGATCGAGCCGATCGCGACCTTGCTCTTCATCATCACCGGCATGCGGTGCTCGTCCTCCGTGAGCCAGATGACCAGCCGGCCCTTGCTCTTGAAGATGCCGCCGGCCTTGAGCATGGGCTCGATCACGACGCAGTTGAAGGTGCCGGCCGGGGTCGTGACCCGGTCGCGCCCCAGCACGCGTACCTCGAGCGGCTGGCTCTTGCGGCTGGCATGATAGTCGAAGACCACGCTGCCGCCGATCGGCAGCGCCTGGAAGCGGGTGAAGTAGAAGGACGAGAGCGCGTCCTGCACCTGCGGCGGGATGGGGTAGGTCTGGCCGTTGCTGTAGTGCGCCTCGTTGCGCTGGTGGTCGAAGACGATCTGGCTCTTGGCGCGATAGCCGCCTTCGCGCCGGTTCTCGGAGTAGCGCAGGCTGTACTGCCCGCGCCTGTCCCAGATCGACTCGATCCGGTTCCGCACCTTGTAGAACCGGCTGAAGAACGAGTTGGACTCGGCGCGCGCCACCAGCGTGTAGGCCTCGCTCCCGTTCCACTCCCCCACCTGCGGAACCTCGAGGTAGGCGGAGCCTGCGTGGATGAAGCCGTACTGCACCGAGAAGCGCAGCGACTCGCCGGCGCGGAAGGGCTCGGTCACGGCGGGAAGAACGTCGGACGACCCGGGCGCGGGCGGGATCATCGACGGCGCGATCTCGTTCGTGTCCGAGGAGGTGGCGAGCGAGTCCTCGTCCGAGCGCAGCGGTGGGGCGAGGAGCAGAAGCGCCGCCAGCGCGAGCCAGTGGGGGGAGAATCGGGCTGGCGGGGGACCGACCTTGCATCTACAATTCGTTTTAGGAATCATCACCAACCATTTCAGGCAAGTTCGGTGCCGGATCCACTCCGGGCAATCGAGGGCGCACTATGTCGTCCAGCCAACCCGCTGTCAAACCCGTGCTTGCACCGTCCGATCGGCTCCAGAACCTGCCCCCGTACGCGCTCGCAGAGGTGTTTCAGGCTCGCGACGCCAAGATCCGCCAGGGCGCGGACGTCATCGATCTCGGCGTCGGCAATCCCGACCTGAGGCCGCCCCGGCACGCGATCGAAGCCCTGAAGGCCGCGCTCGACGATCCCGCGGTGCAGAACCACCGCTATCCCTCCTTCCCGGGGCTGCCCGAGTTCCGCGCCGGCGTCGCCTCGTTCTACGAGCGGCGCTTCGGCGTCGGGGTGGATCCTGCGACCGAGGCCCTGGCGCTGGCCGGGTCCAAGGAGGGGATCGCGAAGTTCATGCTCGCCCACCTCGACCCCGGCGACACGCTGCTGCTCTGCACGCCCTGCTACCCCGCCTACCTGGGGGCGGCGGCGCTCGCGCAGGCGCGCGTGGTCGAGGTGCCGCTGCTCGAGAAGAACGGCTTCCGGCCGGACCTCTCCGCCATCCCCACCGAGGACGCGCGGCGGGCGAAGGTGCTCTCCATGAACTTCCCCAACAATCCCACCGGGGCCGCCGAGACGCCGGAGCTCTACGCCGACGTGCTGCGCTTCGCGCGCGAGTTCGACCTGTTCGTGCTCTCGGACATCGCCTACTGCGACCTCTCGCTCGATCCCTCGTACCGCGCGCGCTCGTTCCTCGAGTTCGATCGCGACAAGGAGCGCAGCCTCGAGTTCCACTCCTTCTCCAAGTCGTACTCGATGCAGGGCTGGCGGATCGGCTTCGCGGCCGGGAACCCGGAGGCCGTCGCGCACCTGCTGAAGATCAAGTCGAACACCGATTTCGGCGTGTTCATGGCGATCCAGCGCGCCGCGCTGGCGGTGCTCACCGGCCCCCAGGACTACTGCGCCGAGGCTTCGGCCACCTATCGCGCCCGGCGCGACGCGTTCCTCGCCGGGGTGCGGCCGCTCGGCTACCCGGTGGCGACGCCGCTCGCCACGCTCTACGTGTGGCTGCCGATCCCGCGCCGCTACTCGTCGTCGCTGGAGTTCACCCGCGACCTGCTCGAGCAGACCGGCGTCGTGGTCGCGCCGGGCTCGGGGTTCGGGCGCGCCGGCGAAGGCTACGTGCGCGTCGCGCTCTGTGTGCCCGAGGACCGGCTCGCGGAGGCCGCGCGCCGGATGGCGGCCGCCGGCCTGCGGTACTGAGGATCCGGGAGAGCGGCGTGTCCCCCGGGCCATCCGCGGGCCCGCGGATCCTGCGCGCGGCCGCGCAGGGCCTGGCCGTGACGGCGGTGACGCTGCTCGCGGCGGCCGCCCTGCTCGAGATCGGCTTCCGCCTGTTCGCCCCGCAACCCACCGCCCTCAACGTCAGCCGCTGGGACCCCGAGTACGGCTGGCGCAACGAGCCGGGAGCCCGGGGGTTCTTCCGCACCTCCGAGTTCCGCATGGAGGTGCGGATCGACTCGCTCGGGCTGCGCGACGACGAGACCACCTGGGCCAAGCCCCCCGGCACCTACCGCATCCTCGGGCTCGGCGATTCCTTCGCGTTCGGGCACGGCGTGGCCGCGGAATCGTGCTTCCTCTCGATCGCGGAGCGCCGCCTCGACCAGCGCTCGCGCGGCCGCGGGGGCCCGCGGGTCGAGGTGCTCGACGCCGGAGTGGGCAAGTGGAGCACGGCCGCCGAGTACCTCTACTTCCGGCGCGAGGGTGTGCGGTTCTCGCCCGACGCCGCGGTGCTGGCGTTCTGCGTGGACAACGACTTCGAGGACAACGCCGGCCAGAGCCTGCTGCGGCTCGAAGGGGGCCGGCTCGAGCGCGTCGAGAACCCCGAGCCCGTGGTGCGCAAGGCGCAGAGCTTCACGCGCCTCGTTCCGGGCTACCGCTTCCTGGCCGAGCGCTCGCACCTGGTCAACTTCATCCGCATCCGCGCCTCGCGCCTCGACGCCAACCTCGCCGCCGCGCGCATGAAGCGCGCGGGAGAGAGGAGCGGTGGATCGGGGCAGGGCGAGCCCGCGTGGCTCGGCCTGCGGCTGCCGATCACCCGCATGCTGCTCGATTCGCTGGCGGCCGAGGCCGGCCGCGCGCACGCGCGCCTGCTGGTGCTCTTCGTGCCCGGGCGCTGGCAATGCGCCCCCGCGAGCGAGCGCGTCCCCGGGAAGTTCTCCGATCCCGGTCTGCACGCCGCCCTGGTGGACACGCTCGTCGCGCACCTCGACTCGCTCGGCGTCCCGGTGGTCTACCCGCTCGCGGCCCTGCGCGAGGCGGGCCGGTCGCGGCGGCTCTACTTCGACGAGGGTCACCTCAACGAGGCGGGGAGCCGGATCGTGGGCGATGCGCTGTTCGACGGGCTGGTCGCGGCCGGAATCGCGCCGCCCGTCCCGCAGGCTCGAGCCGGCGCCTCGCGCTGAGGGGGCCGCGCCCCGGCGCGCCGCGCCGCGCCTCACGCGGTCGCGGTCGCGCGCCCCTCTTGCCGGGCGGCTCCCGCCACCGGCCAGTCGCGCTCGCCGAGCGGCTCGCCGGCCGCGGGGCCCAGCGCGGTGAGCGCGAAACGCTCGGGGGCCGCGAATTCCCCCGCCGCCTTCGCCACGTCCTCGCGGGTCACGGCCATGATGCTCGCCACCTGCTCCTCGGCGGGCACGTAGCGCCCGTGGTAGAGCTCGTCGTGGGCGATCTGGTACATGCGGCTCGACACGCTCTCCTGGGCCATGAGCAGGCCGCCGCGGATCTGGCCGCGCGCCGCCTCGACCTCGGCCTCCGAGGGGCCCTCGGCGCACAGCGCGCGCAGCTCGTCGCGCACGCGCCCGAGGGCCTCGCGCCCGCGCTGGGGCGAGACGCCGAGATGGATCGAGAACATCCCCGAGTCGCGATGGAAGTCGGCCGCGGTGTACACCGAGTACGCGAGCCCGGCTTCCTCGCGCACGCTCTGGAACAGGCGCGAGCTCATGCCGCCGCCGAGCAGCGTGTGGAGCACGATCAGGGCGAAGCGCCGGTCGCCCGCGTAGGGCAGCCCGCGCGTGCCGAGCGAGAGGTAGAGCTGCTGGAGCCCGGCGCGCACCTCGTGGCGCACCGACGGCTCGAACCCGGGCGGCGGTCCCGAGAACGGCAGGCCCTCGCCGTCGGGCGGCGCGAAGTGCCGCTCGACCAGCTCCGCGACCTGTCCGTGCTCGAGCGCCCCGGCCGCGGCCACCAGAAGGTCCTCGGGGCGGTAGCGGCGGCGGAAGTAGTCGCGCAGGGTCTCCGGATCCAGGCGCTCGACGGTCTCGACCGTCCCCAGGATCGGCCGGCCCAGCGCGTGCTCGCCCCAGATCTGCTCGGCGAGCAGGTCGTTGATCTTGTCCTCGGGGTCGTCCTCGCACGCGAAGATCTCCTCGCGCACCACCGACTTCTCGCGCTCGACCTCGGGGGCCGCGAAGCGCGAGCGGCACACGATGTCGGAGATCACGTCCACGACCTGGGGCAGGTGCTCGGCCAGGGCGCGCGCGAAGTAGCACACCTGCTCGCGCGCGGTGAACGCGTCCAGGTGGCCGCCGAGCGACTCGAGACTCTGCGCGATGGCGCGCGCGTCGCGGCGCTCGGTGCCCTTGAACATCATGTGCTCGATGAAGTGCGAGATGCCGAGCCGCTCGAAGGGCTCGTCGCGCGCCCCGGAGCGCACCCACACGCCGACCGCCACCGAGTGCCGCCCGGGCACGCGCTCGGTGACGAGCGTGATCCCGGACGTCAACACCGACTTCTGGTAATCGCTCTCGCCCATGGTGCTCCGCGGCCCCAAATGACGAGTGGCAGGTCGCCCTGCCACCCGGACCGCCCCGGGCCGGGGTGAGCCCGGCCCCGCTCGCCGCCTCTCCGCTCCCGAGACCTACCTGCGCCGGCCCCGGTCCCGATCGCGGCCGTGGTCGCGGTCGCGACCGTGGTCACGGCCTCCGCCTCCGCCACTCCCGCCGCCACTGCCGCTGCCCGCCGAGGCCGCCGCCCCTTCCGGCTCCGGCAGCAGGGCCTTGCGCGACAGCTTGATCTTGCCGTCGCGGTCCACGCCGATCACCTTGACCGTCACGGTGTCGCCGACGTTCAGCACGTCCTCGGTGCGCGCGATGCGGCGGTGATCGATCTCGGAGATGTGGAGCAGCCCGTCCCGCCCCGGCACGATCTCGACGAACGCGCCGAAGGTCACGACGCTGCGCACCTTCCCCTGGTAGACGCGGCCCGGCTCCGGGTCCTCGGTGATGTTGCGGATCATCTCCTCGGCGCGGCGCCCGCCGTCGCTGTTCACCGCGGCGATGCGAACCTCGCCGCTGTCCTCGATGTCGATCTGGGTGCCGGTCTCCTCGGTGATGCGCTTGATGATCTTGCCCCCCGGGCCGATGACCTCGCGGATCTTGTCGGGGTTGATGTGGACGATGATGATGCGCGGCGCGTAGGGCGACATCTCCGCGCGCGGCCGCGGCAGGGTCTGCTCCATGATGTCCAGGATGTGGAGGCGGCCGCGGCGCGCCCGCTCGAGAGCCTCGGACAGCACCGCGAACGAGATGCCCCCGATCTTGGTGTCCATCTGGAAGGCGGTCACGCCCTCGCGCGTCCCGGTGACCTTGAAGTCCATGTCGCCGAGATGGTCCTCGACGCCCAGGATGTCGGTGAGCACCGCCACCCGGTCCTTTTCCTTGATCAGGCCCATCGCGATCCCCGCCACCGGCGCCTTGATCGGCACGCCCGCATCCATCAGGGCCATCGATCCGGCGCACACGGTCGCCATGGACGAGGAGCCGTTCGACTCGAGGATGTCGCTCACGATCCGGATCGTGTACGGGAAGTTCGTGTCGGCGGGGATCACGGGCTCGATCGAGCGCTCGGCCAGCGCGCCGTGCCCGATCTCGCGCCGCCCCGGACCGCGGATCGGGCGCACCTCGCCGACGCTGAAGGGCGGGAAGTTGTAGTGCAGCATGTACGACTTCCACGACTGGCCTTCCAGCTCCTCGACCCGCTGCTCGTCGCTCTTGGTGCCGAGGGTGGCGACCGCCAGCGCCTGGGTCTCGCCGCGCGTGAACAGGCACGAGCCGTGGGTGCGCGGGAGCAGCCCGACCTCGACCGTCACCTTGCGGATGTCGTCCAGCCCCCGCCCGTCGGCGCGCACGCCCTCGGCGAGCACCATGGCCCGCAGCTCGTCGCGCTCGATGTCGTGGAGGATCTTGCCGATGTAGGCTTCCTGCTCGGCGAAGCGCTCCTTCAGGCCGGTGACCGCCTCCTGGGTGATGCGGTCCACCTCCTCCTGGCGCGCCTCCTTGCCCGGGATGCGGATCGCCTGGCGCAGCCGCTGGCCGTAGCCGTCGTGGAGCGCCTGCTCCAGGGCCGAGGTCTCGGGGGGCATGACCAGCGGGCGCTTGGGCTTGCCCGAGCGCGCGATCATCTCGCGCTGGATCCCGACCAGGCTGCGGATGTGGCCGGCGGCGAACTCGAGCGCCTCCACCATCACGCTCTCCGGCAGCTCGCGGGTCCCGCCCTCCACCATGATGATGTTGTCCTCGGTGCCGGCCACGACCATGTCCATGTCGCTCTCCTCGAGCTGGCTCACGGTCGGGTTCGCCACGAACGCGCCCTCCACCCGGCCCACCCGGATCGCGGCGATCGGCTCCGGGAACGGGATGTCGGAGAGGTTGATCGCGGCCGAAGCACCCACCAGGGCGAGCACGTCGGCGTCGTTCTCCTGGTCGGAGGACACCACGGTCGCCATGATCTGGGTCTCGTACGGGAACTGCTTGGGAAACAGCGGACGCACCGGACGGTCGATGAGGCGCGAGCTCAGCACTTCCTTCTCGGTCGGCCGGCCTTCGCGCTTGAAAAAGCCGCCGGGGATCTTCCCGGCGGCGTAGGTGCGCTCGCGGTAGTCCACCGTGAGCGGCACGAAATCGCGGTTCGGGCTCGCGTTCTTCGCGGCGCTCGCCGCCACCAGCACCACCGTCCCGCCGAGCTGGACCAGAGCCGATCCGCCCGCCAGCTTGGCCACCTTCCCCGTGCTGATCGTGAGCGTCTGCCCGCCGATCTCCAACGATACTTTCTGTTCCATCGAGTTCTTCCTGTCCTCTCGCCTACGGGGCCAGCCCTCGCCGGACCCTGCCTGAGGCCGCTCGCCGGAGCGTGATTGAGCGGCGTGTTCGGGAGTTCGAAATTCCCGTACGGTGGAACGCGGCGTCTACCTCATCGACGCTCGCGCGCTCCGACGGCCTGCCGGGCTTGATCGCGCCCGTGTTTCTCGCGCCGGAGGCCCGCCCGCGGGCGTTTGGACGCCACGGGACGAGCCCGACCGGTGCGGCGCTGAGAGGAATCCTGTCAGCGGCGCAGGCCCAAATCCTTCACGACTTTCCGATAACGGTCGACCTTCGTGGACTTGAGGTAGTCCAGCAGCCGGCGGCGCTGCCCCACCATGCGCAACAGGCCGCGGCGTGATGCATGGTCGCGCTTGTGCACCTTGAAGTGCTCGGTCAGGTAATGAATCTTCTCGGTGAGAAGCGCGATCTGAACCTCTGCTGACCCCGAATCTCCCTCGTGCTGCTTGAACTTGCCGATGATCCCCTGCTTCTGCTCCTTGGAGAGCGTCACTGCGATCTCCTCCTGCCACCGGGGTCCGTTGGCGCCGGCCCGGGCCACCGACTCAGGGTGTCGCGTGGCCGAGCATTGGTACGGCGAGTGCACCCATGTTCAAGGTGACGGGCCAATGTAGCATCCGCCCGCCCCCGAATCAACCGCCAGCGCCCGACGCAGCGAAAAACGCGCCGACTGCGGGCGATCAGGGCGCGGCGGGCGAGCGGAAGAAGAAGGCGGACGCCGAGAAAAGCGGCAATTAGGGCACGGCGGGCGAGCGGACGCCGGGAAAGGCAGCGATTAGGGCACGGCGGGGCGGAAGAAAAGGGCGTATAGGGCGCGGCGGGCGAGCGGCGGAGCCCCTCCCGGTGCGCTCTGGCGACGCGCGAGAGGCAGGAGGGCGCAGCGCGTCGCCAGGAGCGAGGCGGAGCCAGGGATGGCGGAGCCGAGCGGGCGCGCCGGGAGGGGCTCCGCCGCTCGCCCGCCCCATGCATGGCTAGCAACGATAGGCAGGTTAACGCCGACCACCCGCAATCTTCGGAACACAACTCAACGAAGAAGGTGGAGGTGTCGAAACGCGTTCCCTCACGCCGGTGTGCCAAGCCCGAGCCGCCGACGCACCTCGGAGACGTCCTCGCCGATGGCTAGAGTCAGCGCCTCGGGCGACTCGAAGCGGCGCTCGGGCCGAAGCCAGTCCGCGAACTCGATCTCGAGCTCCCGGCCCAGCAGCTCGCCGTTCCAGTCGAGCACGTGGACCTCGAGCGTGCGCACCTGGCCGCCGAACGTCGGGCGCACCCCGACGCTCATCGCCCCCGCGCGCCATTCCCGCTCGCCCTGGAATCGCGTCCACACCGCGTAGATGCCGTCCGCCGGCACCACCTTCTCCTCGTGCAGGCGCAGGTTGGCCGTCGGGTACCCCAGCGTCCGCCCGATTGCGTCGCCCCTCACCACCGTCCCGGCGAGGCCGTAGCGGCGGCCCAGCAGGCGCGCGGCCTCGGCCACCCGGCCTTCGGCGAGCAGCGCGCGGATCCGCGTGCTGTTGACGGTCCCGCCGTCCATCTCCACCAGCGGAACCGCCTCCACCTCGAACCCGCGGCGCGTCCCGATCTCGCGCAGGCGCGTGACGTTCCCCGCGCGGCCGCGGCCCAGGGCGAAGTTCTCCCCCACCACCAGGGCGACCGGGCGATGCACCGCGACCAGGAACCGGTCCACGAACTCCTCGGGCGAGAGCTGGGCCAGCTCGCGCGTGAACGGGAGCACCTCGAGCGCGTCGGCGCCCAGGGCCGCGATCCGTTCGCGGCGCTCGGGCAGCGGCGTGAGCGGGGGCATCGCCTCGAAGCGCGGTGCGAGCACCAGGTCGGGATGCGGGTCGAAGCTCACCACCACGCAGCGCGCCCCGTGCGCCCGGGCGCGCGCCACCGCGCGCTCGAGGATGCGCGCGTGGCCGAGATGGACGCCGTCGAACACGCCGACCGCGACCGAAGCGCTCATCGCCCCTGCCGCACCGCCCAGGGGAACACGACGTGAGGGCTGACCCGGAACGTCGCAGGCTCACCCGGCGCCCGCTCCAGCTCGCCGAGCGCGAGCGGAGTTCCGTCCGGCGCGCGGAGCACCACCGACCGCGGCCCCGCCCGCACCGGCGCCCCTTCGGCCGCGGCGTCCGCGACCGGCGCCACGGCGCCGTGGCCCACCGCCTCCGCCCCCGCGTCATCGAGGCACACGTGCGGCAGCCCGGCGAGCGCCTCGGCGATCGGGATGCCGTGGCCCGCCCACGCCTCCTCGGGCCCCAGGCCCGCGAGCTGGCGCAGCGTGAGGGCGCGCTCGAGCCCGAACGGCTCGCTCCGGAGCCGCCTCAGGCTCGCGAGCGCCGCGCCGCATCCCAGCGAGCGGCCGAGGTCGTGCGCCAGCGTCCGCACGTAGGTGCCCCCCGTGCAGCGCACGCGGAAGCCGGCGTCCGGGAGCGCCACCTCCGTCCATTCCCACGAGATCACCCGCACCCGGCGCGGCGCGCGCTCCACCACCTCGCCGCGGCGCGCGATGCGGTAGAGCCGCTCCCCCTTCACCCGCCGCGCAGACACCATGGGCGGGATCTGATCGAGCTCGCCCACCAGCGCCGCACCCGCCGCGCGCAGCTCCTCCTCGCCGGCCCGCACCGGGTTCCGCTCGATCACCGCGCCCGTCGTGTCCTGCGTATCGGTCACGATCCCGAGCCGGATCGTGCCCTCGTAGGTCTTCTCACCGCCCTGCCACAGCGGCGCACAGCGCGTGGCCGCCCCCAGCATCACCACGAGCAGCCCGGTGGCCGGCGGATCGAGCGTGCCGAGATGGCCCGGGCCGCGGCTCCTGAGCCTCCGCCCCACCTCCTCCGCGACGTCGTGGGAGGTGACGCCGGCCGGCTTGTCGATCGCGATCAGGCCGTGGAGCGCGGGCGCCGCGCCGCGGACGGCGGAGTCGGCCGAGGCCGGCGGCGCGGAGTTCACGCCTCCTCCTCCTCCTCGTCGTCCCCGACGGGCTCACCCTGCGAGAGCTTGCGCAGGATCTCGTCCACGCGCGCCCCGCGCTCGATCGATTCGTCCAGCACGAAGCGCACCTCCGGCACCTCGCGCAGCCCGAGGCGCGGGCGCAGCTCGTGACGCACGAAGCCGGCGGCGGCGCCCAGGGTCTCGAGCAGGAGGTCGCGCTCCGCGCCGGTCTGCAGCGTGCTCACGTAGACGCGGGCGAACGACAGGTCCTGGGTGACCTCGACGTCGGTGATGCTCACCATCGAGCCGAGCCGCGGGTCGCGCATGCGGTGCTCGAGGATGTCGGCGATCTCGCGCTTCATGAGCTGGGCGACGCGCTCGGGGCGGATCCTCACTGGGTCTGCTCCTCCCATTCGAGGAGCTCGGCCCCGGGAGCGCCCTCGACCAGGTGCCGCACCGACTGGAGCATCTCCCCCACCTGGCGGCGCTCGCCCGAGACCACGGCGACGCCGAGCGCGGCCCGCTGCCAGAGGTCCTGATGGTCCACCTCGGCCACCGAGGCGTGCACCCGCTGGCGGATGCGCTCCTTGAGCGAGCGCACGACGGAGCGCTTGTCCTTGAGGGATCCGCTCGCGGGAAGATGGAGCTCGATGCGAACGATGCCTACGAACATGTTTGGGCCCGATCCCCTCGCCGGGCCGCGGAGGCCCGGCCGCCCGCTACAGCGTCCGGGCCAGCTCCTCGATGGTGAACGCCTCGATCACGTCCCCCACCCGGATGTCGTTCATGCCCTCGAGGCTGATGCCGCACTCGTAGCCGGTCGCGACCTCGCGCACGTCGTCCTTGAACCGCCTCAGGGTCTCGATACGGCCGGTCCAGACCGCCTCGCCGTCCCGCAGGATCCGCACCTTCGAAGTCCGGGAGATCGTCCCCGAGGTGATCATGCAGCCCGCCACCATCCCGGCCTTGGAAAGCTTGAAGAGCTGCCGCACCTCGGCCGCGCCGAGCACGACCTCCTTGAGCTCCGGCTTGAGCAGCCCCTCGAGCGCCTGCTTCACGTCCTCGACCGCCTTGTAGATGATGTCGTAGTAGCGGATCTCGACGCGCTCGCGCGCCGCGATCTCCCGCGCGCGCACGTCGGCGCGGATGTGGAAGCCCACGATGATGGCCCCGGAGGCCGCCGCGAGCAGCACGTCGGACTCGGAGATCTGGCCCACCGCCTGGCGGATGATCCGGATCTGCACCTCCGCGTTGCTGAGCTTGGTGAGCGACTCCGACAGGGCCTCGACCGATCCGTCCACGTCGCCCTTCAGGACCAGCTTGAGCTCGCTCAGCTCGCCCTTGCTCATCTGGGCGTAGACGTCGGTGAGCGAGATCGCCTTGGCGGCGCGGAACTCGTGCTCGCGGTGCAGCGCCTGGCGCTTGAACGCCAGGTCGCGGGCCTCGCGCTCGTCCTCGAACGCCGCGAAGATGTCGCCGGCCGCGGGCGTGCCGCTCCAGCCCAGGACCTCGACCGGCGTCGAGGGGCCCGCGGACTTCACGTTCCGGCCGCGCTCGTCGAACATCGCGCGCACCCGGCCCGAGTGCTGGCCCGCGACGAACGCCGAGCCCACCCGGAGCGTCCCGTTCTGGACCAGCAGGCTCGCCACCACGCCGCGCCCCTGCTCGACCCGCGCCTCGAGCACCACGCCCTTGGCGCGCCGCGACGGGTCCGCCTTGAGGTCGAGCAGCTCGGCCGAGAGCAGGATCATCTCGAGCAGGCGGTCGACGTTCGTGCCCTTCTTGGCCGAGATCTCGACGCACACCGCCTTGCCGCCGTACTCCTCCACGATCACGCCGTGCTGGGCCAGCTCCTGCTTCACCAGCTCGGGGCGCGCGGTCGGGAGATCGATCTTGTTGATCGCGACCACGATCGGCACGCCGGCCGCCTTGGCGTGATCGATGGCCTCGACGGTCTGCGGCATCACCCGGTCGTCCGCCGCCACCACCAGCACCACCAGGTCGGTCACCTGCGCGCCGCGCGCGCGCATCGCCGTGAAGGCCTCGTGGCCCGGCGTGTCGAGGAAGCAGATCTTGCGTCCGCCCGGCAGCTCGACGTCGTAGGCCCCGATGTGCTGGGTGATGCCTCCGGACTCGCCCGCGATCACGTTGGTCTTGCGCACGTAGTCGAGCAGCGAGGTCTTGCCGTGATCCACGTGCCCCATGACCGTCACCACCGGGGCGCGAGGAAGGAGCCTCTCCCCCTCGACCTCGACCTCCTGCTCCTTCGCCTCCTGCTCGGCGTACTCGGCCATGAACTCGACGCCGAAGCCGAACTCATCCGCGACCATCGCGATCGTGTCGCGGTCGAGCCGCTTGTTGATGGTGGCCATCAGGCCGAGCCGCATGCAGGTCGCGATCACCTCCTGGGGCTTGACCTCCATGAGGTTCGCGAGCTCCGCCACCGTGATGAACTCGGTGGCGCGGATGACCCGCGCTTCCTCGGCCGCGACCTCGCCGTTCTCGTCCTCGCGCCGGCGGTGGCGGCGCCGCGAGCCCACGTCCAGGCTCGCGAGGGTCTTGCGCACGCTCTCGAGCACCAGCTTCTCGTCCACCACCTTCTTCTTCTTGCGGTCGCGGCGCCGCAGCCCCCGCGGCTCCACCACCCGCGGCGGCGCGGGCCGGCCGGGCGCAACGCCCGCCCCCGCGGCGGGGCGGGGCGCCGTCGCGGCGGGTGCGGCCTGGGCCGTAGCCTGCGCGGCACGCGCGCGCTCCTCGCGGGCGCGCTGCAGCTCCTGCTCGTGCTTGCGCGCCTGCTCCTCGCGCACCGCGGTCTTCTCCTGCGCCATCTCGGCCTGGATGCGCTGCACGACCTCGGGCAGCAGGGTGCTCATGTGGTTCTTCACCTCGACGCCCAGGCGGCGCACGATCTGGAGCACGGCCTCGCTCGACATGCCGAGATCCTTGGCGACCTCGTAGACGCGGGGCTTGTGGGACGGGGCGGCCTTAGCCATGTCGCTCGCCCTCCTCCACCGGGGCCGCGGCCGGAGCCCCCGCGTCCCCGGCCGGACCGGTGGCCGCGGCCGCCGCGGCGGCGGGCTCCATCTCGGGGGTGAACTCCATCTCGCCCGGCGCCGGCTCGGCCGCGGCCGGCGGGTGGGCCGCGAGGAACTCGCGGGCGACGGCGACCACCTTCTCCGCGGTCTTCTCGCCGATGCCCGGGATCTCCACCAGCTTCTCGAGCGGGGTCGCGAGCAGCTCCTGCACGGTCTCGATCCCGCCCGTGATCAGCTTCTCGGTCGTGGCCTCGCCGAGCTCGAGCTTCTCCACCTCGACGCGGCTCGCGCGCTCCAGCTCCTGGCGCTTCTTCTCGTCGCTCTTCGAGATCAGGTCGATCTTCCAGCCGGTGAGCCGGGCCGCGAGCCGCGCGTTCTGGCCGCCCTTGCCGATCGCGAGCGACAGCTGGTCGTCCGCGACCACGAGCACCATGCGCTTCTCCGCCTCGTGGACCTTCACGTCCATCACCCGCGCCGGCGAGAGCGCGCGCGACACGAAGACCGCCGGATCCTGCGACCACGGAACGATGTCGATGCGCTCGCCGCCCAGCTCGCGCACGATGCTCTGCACCCGCGAGCCCTTGAGACCCACGCAGGAACCCACGGCGTCCACGCGCGGATCGGTCGAGTACACCGAGATCTTGGAGCGCGAGCCGGCCTCGCGCGCCACCGCCTTGATCTCCACGATCGCGTCCGCGATCTCCGGCACCTCGGCCTCGAACAGGCGGCGCAGGAAGTCGGGATGGGTGCGCGACAGGATGACCTGCGGGCCCTTGACCGACTTGTCCACGCTGCTCACCACCGCGCGCACGTAGTCGCCCTGCCGGTGGTAGGAGCGCGGGATCTGCTCGCGCGCGGGCAGGAAGCCCTCGGAGTGGTCGAGCTTCACGATCACGTTGCCGCGATCCACCTGCTGGACCACGCCCCGCACCAGGGTGCCGATCTTGTCCGAGTACTCCTTGTAGACGCGCTCGCGCTCCGCCTCGCGCACCCGCTGGATCAGCACCTGCTTCGCGGTCTGCACGGCGTTGCGTCCGAACTCGGCGATCGAGAGCGGGAACGTGAGCACGTCGCCGACGCCGGCCTCGGGCTTGTAGGCGCGCGCCTCCTCGACGGTCATCTGGAGCGCCGGATCCTCGACCGTCTCGACCACGGAGCGGCGGATCGCCACGCTGATCTGGCCCGTGTCGTTGGCGAACTTGACCTCGACGTCCGCGGTCGCGCCGTACTTCTTGCGCACCGCGCTCGCCAGGCCCGCCTCCAGGGTCTCGACCAGCAGCGTCCGATCCACGCTCTTCTCGCGCGTGATCTGACTCAGCGCGTCCAGGATCTCGTTGTTCATCCCGTTCTCCCCCGGGAGCGCGCCACGCTCCACGGATCCACCACCAGGCGGGCCGACTTCACCTCGGCCCACTCGAACCAGTGCTCGATGCCCTCGTCGGTCCGCACCCCGGCCCGTCCGTCGCCTAAGGCGAGCAGCTCGCCCTCGAAATTCCGGCGCCCGTCCCGCGGCTCCTTGAGCGCGATCGCCGCGCGTTGGCCCGCGAAGCGCCCCGCGGACTCCAGCGTGCGCAGCGGTCGATCGATGCCGGGCGAGCTGACCTCGAGATCGTAGCGCCCCGGCACCGTCTGGTTCATCTCCAGGAAGTCCGAAAGCCGGCGGCTGAACCCCTCGCAGTCCCCGACCGTCACCCCGCCGGGCTTGTCGAGCAGCACCCGCAGCACCCGCCGGGCGCCGTAGGTGGCGTACTCGACGTCCACGAGTTCGAGGCCCGCCTCCTCGGCGAGCGTCTCCGCCATCTGGCGAACCTCTTCTCGGACTTCCAATTCGACTCCGCTCAGGGACAAAAACGGAGTGGTCGCGCCAGCCCCACTCCAGCCGCGCAATGTACCCGATGGCCCCGTTTCGGGCAAGTGGGCGCTGCCGGCGGCCGGGCCGGTCGCGGAACCGCTCGCAAAACGGCCCGCGGCCTGCGCTTCTCGGATCGTCCCGGCCCCCGGCGGGAGCCGTCAGGGCCGGGCCAGGGGGCTCCGGTACACGATCCAGGCGGCCACCGCGGCCACCTCGGCGAGGCTCGCGGGCGAGGTCTGATCCGGGAGGTCGAGGTGGGTGTGCCAGGCGGGGTAGTCGAAGTCGATGATGTCCACCGCCGGGAGCCCGGCCTCGAGCAGCGGCACGTGGTCATCGGTCAGCATGTATTTGGGGGCGGAGCGGAACGCGCGTGCCCCGGTGGCGCGCGCCCCCTCCAGCACCAGGGCGCAGAGGTTGGCGGCCTGCTCCGAGGACTGGACCTCGGGATGGATCTCGAGGTCGCGATCCCCCACCATGTCGAACACGAACGCCGCGGCCGGGCGCGCGTCCGCGCCCCTGGCCGGGAGCCGCGCGGCGTAGCCACGGGCGCCGAGGCTGAACTGCTCGGGCCGGCTCGCCTCGCCCTGGTCCTCGCCGTCCAGGAAGACCAGGTCCACGCCCACGGGCGGCGCCCTCCGGCCCAGCAGCTCGGCGACCTCGAGCAGCACCGCCACCCCCGAGGCGCCGTCGTTGGCGCCCGGAAGGGGGCGGCGGCGCTCGAGCGAGTCGGGGTCCTCGTCGCACCAGGGGCGGGTGTCGTAGTGCGCGGCGAGCGCGATCCGCCGCCCGCGAGCGGGGCCGAAGCGGGCGATGAGGTTCACGAGCGGGAGCGCGCGCCCGAGCGTCGTGTCGGTGAAGGCCTGGCGCTCGAGCCGGGCGCCGAGGCGGGCGAGCTCGCCCGCGAGCCACACCACCACCGAGTCGTGCCCGGCGCTGCCCGGAACCCGCGGGCCGAGCCCCACCTGGTGCGCGACCCGCGCCTGGGCGCGCGCGCCGTCCACGTCGAAGCGCGCCGCGCACGCCGGGAGGGCGAGCGCGAGCAGCGCGGGGAGCGCGCCTGAGACGGGGCGCATCAGGGCCGGCGCACTAGAAGGTGAAGGAGGCGCGCAGCTCGACGCGAACGTTGCGCGAGACCGTGGCGAGGATGAGGTCGCGGGTCTGCCCGAAGCCGAGCTGCATGCTGCCGGTCACGTTGCTGCTGAAGGAGTACGAGCTGGACGCGTTGAGCGACAGCCGGTCCTGGTCCACCGGGAGCTGCCCGCGCCGGCCGCCGGCGGTCCGGGTCTCGCCGCTGGTGCGCGAGTACACGGCGGTGAGCCCGAGCTGGACCGTGCTGCGGATCGTGGACTCGCGGCCCAGGACCTTCACCTTCTGCCCGCGGCTGTACGAGCGGTTGAGGCTCAGGTTGATGTCGGTGTTGCGGTCGGTGCGCGTGGAGCGCCCGAACTCGAGGTTCTGGGCCACACGGACGCGGCGCTCCACCTTGAACTCGGCCCGGGTCTGGTTCTTGAAGTCGCCGGTGAGGCTCAGGAGCGGCTGCCACTGGCTGCTGGTCGCGATGCTGCTCGGGCTGCTCTCCCGGATGCGGTACTGGGTCTCGCGCGATCGGCTGTAGGCGGTCCGCAGGCGCGGCTGGCTGAACAGGCGCGTGAGCTGCACCAGCGCGGGCAGGCGGCCGTACTCCACCTCGAGGTCGGGGAAGCGCGAGGTCGAGGTGCGCGAGGCGACGCGGTTCGCCTCGTTGCGGCGCCAGGTGTACTCGCCCCGGGTCGCGACCGCGGCATCGTAGCCCAGGTTGACCCGGGTGCGGGCCGAGGCGCGCCAGTCCGAGCCCTTGTTGATCGTGTTTCCGAACGCGGTCTGCATGCGCCCCGAGTTGTCGGGCAAGAGCCCCGGGTTGTCGCTCAGCCCCATCAGGTAGAGCGGGTTCGCGGTGCCGAGCAGGCGCGAGTAGCTGCTGGTCTGGCTGTAGGTCGCGTCGGCCGAGACCGCGCCAAGTCGCGACAGCAGGTCGCGCCACAGGGCTACCGTGGAGCGCCGCGGCGAGCGACTGGTGTCGGCGGGGGAGCGCTGCACCACTCGCGCCGCGAGGCGGTCGAAGGGCAGCGCCCAGCTGCCGCCGAGGGTCTGGCTGTTCGCGATCGCGCGCAGGCGGAGATCCGGCGAAAGCTCCGGGCGGTTGTCCTGGCTGTAGCTCGACCCCCAGTTCAGCGTGGGGTTCAGCCATGGACCGCGGTTGAGAGAGGAGCGCGCCTCCATGCTCTGCCGCCAGGTCACGACCTTGCCCAGGTTGACGAACCCGAGCTTCTCGCGCTGGTTCTCGGGGAGGGTCAGGTTGCGGACTCCCTCGACGTGATGGCGCAGGAACTCGAAGGGCCGGGTGTCGGCGCCGAAGTTGACGAACGCGGTACGGCCGGTGATCGCGTTGCGGAACAGCAGCTGCGTGCCGTCGCGGCTGCGGTCGAAGGACTTCTGCTCCGAGGTGCTGATCGAGTAGTTCCAGTACGCGCGATCGGGGAGCGGGAAGAACCGGGTCTTGGTGAACGGGAGCTCGATCGGCAGCAGGCTGCGCGGGGAGATGCCGTAGCTGACCGCGGCGTTCTGCCCGCGCGCCTCGGACACGCTGTTGGGATTGCGCCCCTGGGACTGGGTGCGGCTGTAGTTGGCGGTGATCCCGCCCAGGGTGTAGCGCAGCAGCGGATTCGAGCGGTCGTTCCACTGGCGCGCGTAGCTGGTCGTGAAGCCGCGGTTCTCGACGCGGGTCTCGCTCGCCGCCTCCAGCGCCCCGGTCCGCAGCACGTCGTCGCCGGCGTTGAAGCGCGGGCGCGAAGAGCTGCGCGAGTAGCTGAGCCCGACCGGCAGCACGATCCCGGTGCCTTCGAAGAAGCGGTGGAGGTCGATGTTGGTCCCGAGTCCGAGCTGGTCGGACGAGCTGCCGCTGCCGCGGCTCTCCCCCACGCTCTGGAAGTTGGCGTCGCGCCCGTTCCAGGTCGCGTTGTAGGTCAGCAGGTTGGCGAGCTTCCCGTTCACGAGCACGCGCTGGGCGTAACCCGCGTCCTTGGCGATCTCCGTGGCGCGCAGCTCGTCGAACAGCAGCTTGCCCTTTCGGATGATCGAGTCCGGGAACGCGCTCTCGTTCACGATCCCGAACGAGATCCGGCGCAGCCGGGTGAAGGACGGACGGCCCCGGATCGTGATCCGGTCGTTGCCCCGCGGACCCGGGACGCTGTAGAGGATCGGGTCGGTGATCGGGAAATCCGTGGCGAGCTTGAGGTTCGAAAGGTCGGTGAGCTTGAGCTTGATCTCGTCCCACGAGATGCGGGACGCCACCTGCGGCACCGGGGCCTTGTACTCGTAGTAGTTCTTCCCCAGCTCGTCCGAGGCGAACCGCACGAAGTACTCGAGGGGCGTGACCCCGGGCGTGTAGTCGTCGATCCCGGTCCCGCTCACGAACCAGTTGAGCTGCCCGTAGCGGCTGTAGTTCTCGTCGATCGAGAAGGTTCGGAACGCCTCGAGCGAGTCGCCCGGGAGCAGGTTCTCGAACTCGAGTGCCAGCGACTGCTCGCGCCGCGTCACCGCCTGGCCGCCGCTGCGATCGCTCCCGGGATCGAAGGGTGCGACGTACTCGCCTGCGTTGTCGATGGTGTTGAGCGAGTTGAGCGTGAGCTTGGTCCCCAGGGTCTCCTGCGAGTCGGAGAGCGCAGCGGCCTGCCAGCGGCTGCCGACCACCTCGAGCCCGCCCAGCAGCAGGAGCGGGCGGTGCTCGCTCGCCGGGATGGGGTCGACGACGCCCTCCACCCACACCCGCAGGTGGCGGGCGAGGGTGAGGTCCGGGTTCCCGAACTTCACGCGCCCGGGGTCTTCGATCGGGATGCGGTAGCGCCGCCAGCCGTTGTTGGCCTGCGGCGGGTACGGCACGTTGGCCCCCGAGAAATCCCGCCGCACGTCGGTCACGAGATAGGTCTTGCAGGTGTCGCACAGGGCGACGGTGTACTCGAAGTACTCGTCCCGGGTCTGGCGCACGTTGTCGAGATTCAGGTCCTCGGTGTCGGGATTGGGGTTCACGTTGTGGTTGCCCTCGGTCCCGTTCGCATGGACGAAGCGGGCCGGGTCCATGTCCTCGGGCGGGCCCTCGCTCACGGTCTTGAAGTCGTCGCCCTGGGGATCGTCTCCGTTCGCGGTCACCAGATCGCGGATCGGGATGCCCGCCTGCTTCTCCTCGGCGTCGGTGAGCTGGTCCACGCCGGTGTCCTCGTTGTGGCCGCTGCTCACGTCGAGCTGGCGATCGGGGGCGCCGCCCAGGTCCGAGCGATCCTCGGTGTCCAGGATCCCGTTGGGCGGGACGTCCGGCGAGCGCATCTGGTCCTCGCTCACCACGCCGAGGTCGATGTGGAGCCTGAGCTTCGTGTTCCGGCTCTGCGGGTCCAGCTCGTTCCGGATCCGCGGGTCGTTGAAGTCGTTCACCCACAGCTCGATGAACTGCGAGCGCGACAGGTCGAGCCCGACCTGGTCGAGCGGATAGGTGAGCCCGGCCCACAGCACGTCGTCGAACGTCGAGGAGGCCGAATCGGGGCAGGGATTGGTGATGTTGTGCGCCGAGCACGGCCGCCGCGGGATCGAGAGCGCGAGCGACGGGTGGGAGGTCTGGGCTCCTTCGGCGTCGGTCAGGTTGGGCTTGAGGTCGCGCTCCTTCACCGCGGAGACCGGCGAGTACCAGTGGATCTCGGCGTTGTGGTAGCCGGGCACGCTGGTCATCAGCGTGTCGAACTCGGCCCCCACGCCCTTGCGCAGCGGCACCGCGCTCCAGGTCCAGCGCTCCGGCGTCATCGAGGCGCCCACCGCGTCGCGCACCCCCTCCATGTCGTCGATGTAGACCTCGTTCCGCGTGTTGGGGTTGGGGAACGAGGCGCCCACCTCGGCCTGCAGGTTGAACTCGGAGCCCGCCGTGGTGCGCACCCCCGGGAGCCGGTCCACCAAACGCGTGACCCAGTCGGGCCGGAAGGTCCAGGCGGTGTTGAGGTCCCCGATCAGGCTGCGCGACGGCTCCTCGCCCAGCCGCGGCCTCAGGTCCTGCGCCCCCTTGCTCTCGTACATGAACGCGCCCCCGAAGCTCTTGTCGCGGCCCTCGAGGCGGAAGGCGTTGCCGAGCAGCGTGCGCCCGGCCTGCTGGAAGAGCGGTGCGTAGGAGTAGTCCACGTTGAGCTGGTCGGCGGGGCCGAGCTGCTTGCGCAGCACCACGCGGCCGAGGTCGTAGTCGATCGTGTAGTCGCGATCGCGGGTGAGCGCCTGCCCGTTGATGCTCACCACCTCCGAGCCCTCGAGCAGGTTGCCGCGCCCGAGGTTGATCTCGCCCACCGCCCGCGCGGCGGTGAACTCGACGTCCATGTAGTAGGCCACTTCCTGCGAGCGCTGCGGGTTGTACTTGTCGTAGATCGCCACGTTCGCGCCGTTCGCGGCGTCGGGTGGCCCGATCAGGGAGTCGCGGCGCAGGAGCACTTTGCTCACCGCCTGGTCGAAGGGAAACAGGGGATCGCGGAGTCGCGGCGCGAACGGCCGCGGGTCGGGGAAGAACAGGATGCCGTTGTCGTAGTCGACGAAGGCCTGCTGGCTGCCGGCGCTGAGGTAGGTCCCGTCCAGCTTGCCGTCGTGGCCGGGCACCTGGGATCCCTGGCTCTGGTCGTAGCTGTCGAGCCCCAGGACCTCGAGGTAGGGCACGGTGGTGCCGCCGGGCTCCACGATCGAGACCACCGGCGGATCGTCCACGCCCTTCTGGATGGTGAGCGTGAAGGTGGCGGGATCGATGCGCTGCCCGGGAAGCTGGTAGAAGTTCTTGAGCTCGAGGTCGCGGGTGAGCGCGAACAGGCTGTCGCGCACGAAGACGTTCTCGGGATTGGGCCGCACCAGCGTCGCCGGCGCCCGCAGCAGCTTCATGTAGATCCGCGGCACGTCGCCGGGCTCGCTCACCAGCGAGTCCCCGCTCCCGACCTGGAACGCCGCGCCGCGCGGGTCGCCGGCGAGCAGCGTGTGCGCGGCGAACGACGCGGCCAGGCGCTGCTCGCCCGAGACCGGGCGCTGGAGACGGATCACTTTGAAGCGCGGGCCGTACATCTCCAGGATCTCGTAGTCCTGGTCGGCGCCCGGGTGGAGCAGGGTGAAGGTGCCGCGCACCGAGGTGGTGTCGCACTCGGTCGGATCTCCGTAGTGGGCGCAGGTCGGGCCGTTGTCCATGAACGCCCGGCCCGGGACCGAGTTCTGGTCGTTGCTGTAGTTGTAGTCGTCGAGGTAGAGCCGGAGGTCGCTGTTCTCGATCTGGAGCTCGTCCAGGTTGGGGTCGTAGAGGAAGAAGTACTGGCCCCTCACGTAGTCGATGTCCGCGAGCGTGCTGTGCTGGTGGGAGGCGCCCCCCGAGTAGTTGGCCCGCTCGCTCCGTCCCTCCTGCTTGCTGGCGAGCACGGTGAAGTCGAGGGCCCCGACCCGCATCGAGCTCTTGACCCCGAACAGCCCCTCGTTCTTGCCGCTGTAGGAGACGTACTGGGTCCCGGGCAGCGTCAGGTTGGTGTTGCCGAGGTCGAGCGCCTGCACCAGGTCGTCTTCCTCGCCCTTGTAGTTGATCGCGATGCGGTTGGCGAGGGGCACCTGGATGCCCGAGTTCTGCAGCAGGTTGACGCGGATCCGGTCCGAGAGCTGGCCCTCGAGCCGGATGTCGAGGTCCTGCTGCATGTCGAGCGAGGGGAAGAGCGACTGCTTGCGGCCCAGCGGCGTGATCTGGAGGTTGGTCCAGCTGCTCTGCCCGCTCAGGCGGATGTTCTCCGAGCCGGAGATGTTGAGTGCCGGCCCGCCCGGGCCGAGAAGGCTCTGGACCTGGCGCGGGAGCGGCGAGGGCAGCTTGAACGAGAGCCCGGGCGTCGCGGCGGCGGCGGCCGCCCCGGCCGACTGCGTCCGGATGTACTCGACGCTGCGTTCCCGCCACTGGCGCTGGAAGCTGCGGCGCGTGAGGTCCCCGGAGTACTCGCGCAGCGGCATGAGCGCGGACTCCCCGAGCTTCACGTCCCCGAACTCGGGCGTGGCGCGCACCAGCCCCGCCTCGGGCTCGAGGTCCATCTCCAGGCGCCGCGGGTCGGGGACGAGCTTGAGCCCGAGCCGGCCCCCGCTCAGGGGCGGCAGCGTGGCGCGCACGAACTGGTTCTCGAGCGCGAGACGGGAGGGGGTCTGCCACGCCGGCTTGAGGGTATCCGCCGGGGCCGGCGGGGGACGACGCACCTTGAACCCCTTGAGCCAGTTGAGCCCCGGGATTCCGGTGATGCCGCCCGCCAACACCAGGACCGGCAGGCTCAGAGAGATCAGCATGTAGGTCCCAAGGTATGGGGGCCCCGCCCGGACGAGGCATGAACGGCGACCGTAGCAGGCCCCGTGCTACCGGTCAAAGCCGTTGCCGGCAAAATACTTCGCGCCCGCGGCGACGCTTGAGGTAGGCTGCACGAACGTGCGCATCCTTCGTACCTACATACTCCGCCTGCACCTGGTTCCTTTCCTGCTCGGCTTCGGCGTCGTCACCTTCATCCTTGAGATGGATGTTCTGTTCGATTACCTGGACCTGGTGGTGAACCGGGGCGTGGCGGTGGGCGTGGTGGCCCAGCTCTTCCTGCTCTCGCTTGGCTACATCGTGGCGCTCTCGGCGCCCTGCGCGGTCCTGATCGCGGCCCTCATGACCTTCGGGCGGCTCTCCCAGGACAACGAGATCACCGCGCTCCGCGCGAGCGGGGTCAACCTGGGCACGATCCTGCTCGGCCCCCTGGCGGCCTCGGTCGCGCTCGCGGTCGGGCTCACCCTGTTCAACAACCACGTGCTCCCGGAGACCAACCACGCGTTCGCGAACCTGCTTATCGACATCGGGCGCATGCGCCCCACGGTGCGCCTCCAGGAGGGCGTGTTCATCACCGACTTCCCGGGCTATAACCTGCTGGTGCAGTCGGTGAACGGCCGCACCAACGAGATGCGAGGGGTCACGATCTACAAGCTCAACCCCGGCGGGGCCCCCACCACGATCCTGGCGCGGCGCGGCACGCTCACCTACACCCCCGACGGCCGCACCGCGGTGCTCAAGCTGCGCGACGGCGAGATCCACGAGATCCCAACCGAGGAGGGCGGCCCGCGCAAGTACCGGCGCATGGTGTTCAGCACCCACGTGATCTACATCCCGGGCGCGGGCGGCCTGCTCGAGCACTCGGTGCGCGACACCCGCGGCGACCGCGAGATGAGCGCGCAGGCCCTGATCGAGGAGCGCGCGGGCGTGCGGGCCGAGTACGAGCGCTCGGTGCGCGAGCACGTCGAGCAGCTGCGCATCGCCGGGGCGCCGCAGGCCGCGCTCGAGTCGCTCGACCCCGACCGCCAGCCGTGGCGCGAGCGGCTCGGCCAGGCGTGGGCGGCGCTCACCCGGCGCGAGGATCCGCTCGACCGCCTGGTCGCGGGCCGGCCCGACCTGCGCCCCGACGTCGACGCCTGGCGCATGGAACGCGACGGGCTGAGGAGGCGGATCGCCGGGCTCTCGGTCGAGATCCACAAGAAGTTCTCCCTGCCCGCGGCCTGCGTGGTCTTCGTCCTGCTCGGCGCCCCGCTCGGCATGCGGGTCAGGCGCGCGGGGCCCGCGGTCGCCTTCGTGTCGATCGCGTTCTTCCTCTTCTACTACCTGTGCCTGATCGGCGGCGAGGAGCTGGCCAACCGGCTGCTGCTCCCGCCCTGGCTCTCCATGTGGCTGCCCAACCTCGCGCTCGGCACGTGGGGCGCCGTCGCCACGCTCCAGGCCTGCGACCTCGGAAGGCGGAGCGCGCCGGCGATGCCGCGGCACGTCGCGGGCTCGGCGGCGTGAAGATCCTCGACCGCTACGTGCTGCGCGAGTTCCTGGGCTACCTGCTGCTCGGGCTACTGGGCTTCATCGTGATCTTCGTGGTGGTGGACCTGTTCGAGAAGATCGACGTGTTCCTGGACCACCGCGCCCCCCTCGGGCTGGTGGCGCGCTTCTACCTCTACCGCGCGCCCGAGGTCGTCGTCCTGGCGCTGCCGGTTGCGCTGCTGCTCGCCACCTTCCTGGCGCTCGGCCAGCTCAACAAGTTCGGGGAGCTGACCGCGATGCGCGCCGCCGGACTGCCCCTGCTCACGATCCTGAGGCCGGTCTTCGGGGTGGCGGCCGGAGCCACGGTGGTCGCGCTCCTGCTCGGCGAGGTGGTGGTGCCGGGGGCCTCGCGCGAGCGCGACCGGATCTACGACGAGCAGATCCAGCGGGTGAGGCGCGACGTGGCGACCGAGCGCGCCGACGTCACCTACCTGGGCGCGGGTGGGCGCACCTACCTGATCCGGCTCTACCTGGTGCGCGAGCAGCGCATGCACGAGGTCCAGGTGCTGGAGTACGCGGGCGGCAGGCTGGCGGGACGCATCGACGCCGCCGAGGCCGCCTGGGACGGGACGCAGTGGGTGTTCACCTCGGGCTGGGTGCGGCGCTTCGAGAGCGGGGGCCGCGAGCGGGCCGAGCCCTTCCAGCGTCTCGAGGCCCCCCAGCTCCCCGAGCGGCCCCGCGATTTCGCCAAGGACTCGGTCGAGCCGGGCGAGATGGACTTCATCCAGCTCCGCGGCTACATCGCCAAGCTGCGCGCCAGCGGGCTCCGGGTCGCGAAGTACCTGGTGGACCTCCACCTCAAGCTCTCGTTCCCGCTCTTCAACCTGATCGTGGTGATGATCGGGGCCTCGGTCGCGACCCGGCTCCGGCTCCAGAGCGCCGCGCTCGGCTTCGGCTTCTCCGTGATCATCGCCTTCGTGTACTGGGGCTTCATGCAGCTCGGCAAGGCCCTGGGGCACAGCGGCCTCGTCTCCCCCTACCTGGCAGCCTGGATGGGCGACGCGCTGTTCGGCGCCGCGGGCGTCGTGCTGCTCGCGCAGGCGCAGCGGCGGTAGGCGCGGCCAATCTCTATCTGAGAATCCACGCGGCTGCGTGCCCTGAGGGTCGCGCGGCGTTCTCAGGCAAGGTTCAGGCGGCGCGGTCCGGTGAACCGCGCCGCGACGGGAGATAGCGCAGCGCAGCGCGGCGCGGATCTTCTCCTCCATCGGGGCACCAGCCATGCGCTTGCAGTACCCCGCCCCTTCGCGCGCGTCCTGCAGCTTGAATCCCAGCCGCCGGAGCCACGGAATCACGCTGCGCTCCGGATCGTTCTCCACCGCCGCCCGCGCCTGCGCCTCCGCCCGCGCCTGCCGCGCCGCCTCGCGCTTGCTCGCCATGAACCCCGCCCCGAAGATGCACTCCGCCTCGTACTGGTTGTGGGCCTTGCAGCGCAGGCGAACGTCCTCCTCGCTCGCGACCACACCCCCGCACGCGACCGGATCGACGTGGTCAAACTGGAGGTGGCGGGGCGTCCCGCAGCGGTGGCCGTCCTCGCTCACGAACGTGCACTGGCCACCGTCGCGCACCCACACCTTGCGCTTCACTGGCGCCGGGATGTGCCGCGGATCCACCGACGAGCGCTGCTGGCCAGGCCGCGTGGTGGCGGCGAACTTCTGCTTCTCGGCCTTCTCGATCAGCCCATCGAACCCCAGCTCGACCAGTTCCGCCATGTCCCCGGAGGGAACCTGGTCGCTGAGCAGGGCCCGGGAGTACTCGAGCTTGTCCTGCGCGCTCTGCCCGACGCTGAACTGCCACCCGTAGCGCTGGGGCGAGAGCGGCGTCACCTTGGGACGCGGCTCGGCCGCCGGAAACGAGGGACTTTGCAAGGTCTCAACACGCCCCGGGGCGTGTTGGCCAGCGGTCTCCGAGGCCAGCTCGGCCTGCAGGCCCGCGGCCGGACGTGGCGAGAGGGCCTCCACCCGGGTGGGCAGGTCCGGCTGGGGGAAGCGCTGCGCGAGCAGGCGCTGGATCTCGGCTCGGGTCTTGTGCGCGGCAGCCGCCAGCAGCTCGCCGACGTTCTCCGCCGTCAGGTGCGGGGCCAGGGTCACCACGCCGCTCAGATGCAGCCGGCCCTCGGCCACGGCGTCGAAGATCGCGGGATACCGCCCGGCCGTGCGGGCGGCGTGGATGCGCCTGAACGCGGCCTCCTCGGACAGGTGCAGCACGTGGACGCAGTAGAGGAACATCGAAGGATAGCCGGCGGGCACGTAGAGCTTGCGGGCATCGACCTCGGCGATGCAGGCGAGGAAGTCGGCGGTGGCGGTGCGTTCGCGCGCGGCCATGTCAGCCAGAGCGCGCAGCAGGTCCTGGTCGCTGGAACCGCAAAACGAGCGGGTCTTCATGGGCCCGAATCTCCCGGGGGCGGGTGTCTCGGGGGCCGGGATCGCAGGGCGCTCTCTTTGTACCACGAGCTTTTTCGGCGCTCAGGGCGGGCCGCAGGGCTCATCGGACGCGGCGGGACCGTTTTCTTGCCGTGGCGGGAGAGGAAGCCCCGCTGGCGCGCTCATGCGCACGCTGGCGCGCTTCCTGGAAGACCTCATCGGGCGATCCGCGCCCCGGCTGTGGGACCGTGTCAAGTCAACTTTTTCGCAAACGGCCCCAACGGCCCTTGCGAACGTTCTCAGACGGAACCTAGCCTTGATTATTCACGGGGGGTAGCGGCAAAAAGCCATCGCACCAGTGTGCGGATGTGATAGAGAGCGGGTGTTCGACGTCCGTCTCGGTCACAGCACAGGAGGTGCGATGGCTACACGGTGTGTACCCCAACTCGAC
>DASXQT010000046.1:0-13023 GCA_036507005.1 Candidatus Eiseniibacteriota bacterium | reverse complement strand
TCGTCGGCCTCGGCCATGTAGTGGGTAGTCAGCAGCACGGTGCGCCCCGGCCGCTCGCGCACCCAGCTCGCGATGTAGCGCCGCAGGTGGCGCGCCGCGTTCACGTCCATCCCCAGCGTCGGCTCGTCCAGGAACAGCACGTCGGGATCCGACACGAAGCCGCGCGCGAAGTTCATGCGCTGGCGCTGTCCGGTCGAGAGCCGGTTGATGCGGGTGTGCGCCTGCTCGCGCAGGTCCACGATCCCGATCAGCTCGTCCACGCGCGGCCAGGCGATCCGCGAAGGCACGCCGTAGAACTGGGAGAACATCCACAGGCACTCGCGCACCGTGAGGATGCCGTAGCCGCTGGTCTCCCCGCCCGAGACCAGCCCGATGCGGCGGCGCACCTCGACCGCTTCGCGCACCACGTCGAAGCCCGCCACCCGCGCCTCCCCGGTGGTGGGATAGAGCAGCGTGGTGAGGATCTTGATGCAGGTGGTCTTGCCCGCGCCATTCGGGCCCAGCAGCCCGAAGATCTCGCCGCGCTCGACCCGCACGTCCACCCCGTCGAGCGCCTGCACCTCGCCCCCACCGCGCGAGGCCCGGAAGGTGCGGCGCAGGCTGCGAGTCTCGATCGCGGCACCAGCAGAGGCGGGAGGAGAACTCATGAGCAGCACGCAGGCTAGGAACGCGCGGCGGCGGTGTCAACGGCACTACTCCCCGCCCGACCCGCGCCGGGTCGCGGGCGACGGGACCGCGTCCGGCGCCGCCAGCGGCCCGCTCGCGGCGCGCGCCGCCTCCGCCGGGGGCGCCAGAGGCGCATCCAGCACCTCGCGCACGGTGCGCGCCAGCACGTCGAGCCCGAACGGCTTCTGCAGGAATGCGGTGCGCGCCTCGAGCACGCCGTGGCGGATGATGGCGTCGTCGGTGTAGCCGGAGACGAAGAGCACGCGCAGCCCGGGCTTGATGCGCTCGAGACGCTGGGCCAGCTCGCCGCCGTTCATGTGCGGCATCACCACGTCGGACACCAGGAGGTCGATGGTCTCCGCATAGCGCCCCGCGAGGTCCAGCGCCTCGACGCCGTTGCACGCCACCAGCACGCGATAGCCGCGGCCCTCGAGGGCGTCGCGTACCAGCGATCGCACCGCTTCCTCGTCCTCCACCAGCAGCACGGTTTCGACCCCGTGCAGCCGGTCCCCGATCGGGCGCTCCGGCTCGCCCGCCGCCGGCGCCTCTTCCGCCAGCGGCAGGAACACCGTGAACGTGCTGCCGCGGCCGGGCTCGCTCTCGACGCGGATGTGCCCTCCGGCCTGCTGGGCGATCCCGTAGACGGTCGAGAGCCCGAGGCCGGTTCCCTTGCCCACCGACTTGGTGGTGAAGAACGGCTCGAACAGGTGCGCCTGGGTTTCGGCGTCCATGCCGCAGCCCTGGTCGCTCACGGTGAGCGCGACGTGCCGCCCGGGGCGGGCCCCGGGATGATCGTGCGTGGCGGCGTCCTCGACATCGGCGGCCGCCACGCTGATCGCGAGCCGCCCGCCCTCCGGCATCGCATCGCGCGCGTTGAGGGCCAGGTTCAGGATCACCTGCTCGAGCTGCCCGCGGTCGCAGCGCGCCACCAGCGGCTCGGCGGCGATCGAGGTCTCGAGCTCGATCTGCTCGCCGATCAGACGGCGCAGAATGCTCTCCATCTCGGCCACCACCAGGTTCACGTCCAGCGCGCGCGGCGCGACCAGCTCCTTGCGGCTGAAGGCCAGGAGCTGCTTGGTGAGGAGCGCCCCGCGCGCCGCGGCCTTGTGCACCTCCGCCGCGTGGCGGTGGAGCGTGTCGCCGGGCTCGAGCCGGCCCATCATCAGCTCGCTGTGCCCCTGGATCGCGGCCAGCAGGTTGTTGAAGTCGTGCGCCACCCCGCCCGCGAGCCGGCCGATCGCCTCCATCTTTTGCGCCTGGCGGAGCTGGTCCTCGAGGCGGCGGCGCTCGGTGACATCGGTGGCGACTCCGATCAGCCCGGCGACGTGGCCCGCGGCGTCGCGCAGCGGCGTGTAGCGGGTCTCGAACGCGTGGCGGCCGAGGTCCACGACCGAGGTGAACTCCTCGCCCGCGAGCGCGCGCTTCACGTTCTCGATCACCGCCGGGGACTCGCGGTAGACTTCGTAGGCCGACCGGCCCACGATCTCGCCGGACTTGAGCCCCAGGTACTGGAGCGCGTGCCCCTCCGAGAGCGTGAAGGTGCCGTCGCGGTCGAGCGCGAACAGCACCACAGGCGCGTTCGCGACCAGCGCTTTCAGCCGCTCCTCCGCGGCGCGCAGCGCCTCCTCGACGTGGCGGCGCTCGGTGACGTCCAGGTACTCGAGCATCATGACCTCGCGCCCGTCGAGATCGGCGCGCGTCCCGCTCACCGTGGCGATGCGCTCGGCGCCGTCGCGGGTGCGCACCCGGCATTCGATCGCGGCGGAGCCGGGGCCGGGGGAGCCGGCGGCGACCAGCGGCTCGATGCGGCGCCACTCCTCGGGCGTATGCAGCTCGGAGAGCGGGACACCCAGCAGGCCGTCGCGCTCGCAACCGGCGAGGCGGTCGGCGGTGTGGTTGGCGATCAGGATGCGCCGGGTCACGGGGTCCACCATCACGATCGCCTTACCGCTGCGATCGAACAGGAGCCGGTAGCGGGACTCCGAGCGACGCACCACCTCGAGGTCGCTCAGGTCCTGGATCATGACCATCACCTCCTGCGCCCGCCCCTCCGGCCCCGTGATGGGCAGCGCGGTGAGATACCGGTTGCGCACCCCGTTGGCCTCGGTGCGGCGCAGCTCCTCGTGGGTGGCCTGGTTCTGCTCGAGGGCTCGCGTCACCGCGCAGCCCTCGCCGTTGGGCGGGGTCCCGCCGTCGCGGTAGTGCTGGCACACGTCGCAGCACGGCAGGCCGATCCAGCTCGTCGCGTCGGCGGACCCGGGGCGCTGGGCGGCGAGCGCGTTGTTGGTCCAGCGGATCATGCCGGAGGTGTCGGCGACGAACACGGCGGTGTCGGATTGCTGGACGATGGCGGAGAACTTCTGGCGCTCGCGGTCGAGCACGCGAAGCTGCTCGTCGAGGGTCTTGAACCAGCGCTCGTACTGGGCGCGCGCGGCGGCGGCGTGGCTGGTCTCCCGGAGCCACGCGAGCCGGGGCATGAGGAGCGCGAGCGCGGTATTCACCCCCGGGTCCTCGAGCCGCTTCGCCGCCCCGCGCTCGCGGCCCGCGATCAGGCAGGCGACGCCGAGCAGCCAGCCGGAGGCCGTCATGGGCACGATCCGGAGCAGCCTCCCGCTCTTGAGCTTCCGGGTCTCGGCCTCGACCTCCGCGGCCTCGAGCGCCCCGGCGCGGGCCGCCTCGAGCGCCGCGCGCTCGATCTCGCCCCGCGCGCCCTCTTCGAGCGCGTCCGCGGCCGGATGCCAGCCGCAGGTAGAGAGCTCGCCCGCGTCGGTGACGAAGAGCGCCGCGGCCTCGGCGCCGGAGAGCCCCGCGAGGAGCCGGGCCGCGCGCTCCAGGGCGGTATCGAGCTGCTCCTCGGCGGTGATCGCCGAGATCTCGGCGAGCAGCGCGTCCGCGCCGCCGGCCGCGGGCCGCGCCTCCGCGCCGCGAGCCGAGCGCCGCGCCTCCGCGCCGCCGGCCGCGGGCCGCGCCCGGCTAGGCCGCGACCCGGGACTCATAGAGGCGGGCGAGCGTGTCGGCGACCTGCTGGACCCCGGCCACGGCGTCGTCGTCGAAGGCGCCGACCTCGTGGCTGTCGATGTCGATCTGGGCGTGGATCCGGTCGCCCGAGCGGATGAGCACCACCAGCTCGGAGCGGGTCTGGGTGCTGCACGCGAGGTAGTTGGAGATGCGGCGGACGTCGGGCACGTTCATGTTGCGACGCTCGGCCACCGCCGTGCCGCACACGCCCCGGCCCACGCCGATGAACACGTGGTCGGTGGGGGCTCCCACGAACGGGCCGAGGCGCAGCACCTGGTCCGGGTAGAGCTCGTAGATGCCGGTCCAGTGGAAGCGCGGGTGAAGCCGGTGGAGGCCCCGGACCGCCGCATCGAGCACGGAATCGACCGGGGCACGGCGCTTCATCAACGCTTCCAGCTCGGTCACGAGCGGTCCGACGTTCATGGCCAGGGGTTCCGGGCGTGAGGTGGACGGGCGCGGGATCCTCCCGCAGCCGTGACGGGCGTCGTCCCGTAGTTATCGGCCCGGCCGGGCGCCCGCTTGATGCGCGCGGGGGCGCCGCGCAGCCCTGGCAGGCTAGATGGCGGAGGCTTCCTGTGGGGCGGAGGCGGGCTCGAGGGCGTGGGCGATCGACCCGCCGCCCAGGCAACGCTCGCCCTGGTAGAAGACGCAGAGCTGGCCGGGGGTGACGGCCGACTGCGGCGACTCGAAGCGCACCTCGGCCGAGCCGTCTGCGCGCGGGTGGACGCGCGCCGCGGCCGGGCGGTGGTGGTAGCGGATCCGGACCTCGACCGCGGCCCCGGCCGGGGGCGGCGCGGGCATCAGCCAGTTGACGCGCTCGACGACGAGCCCCGGGCTCTCGAGCGCCTCCTTCGGGCCCACCACCACCGCGTTGCGCCCGGGCTCGATCGCCAGCACGTAGAGCGGCTCGCCTCCCGCGAGCCCGAGGCCGCGCCGCTGGCCCACGGTGTAGTGGATGATGCCGCGGTGGGTGCCGAGCGTGGCTCCCGAGCGGTCGAGGAACGGACCGGGTGCCACCCCGCGGGTCTCCCCGAGGCTCCGCGTCATGAAGCCCGCGTAGTCGCGGTCCGGGACGAAGCACAGGTCCTGGCTCTCGGGCTTGTCCCACACCTCGAGACCGAGGCGCTCGCCTTCGCTGCGTACCTCGTCCTTCGCGAGTGTTCCGAGCGGGAACTCCACCCGGCGGAGCGCGTCATAGGGGACGAGCGCGAGCGCGTAGGACTGATCCTTCGCGGCATCGCGCGCCGTGAGCAGCGCCACGCTGCCGTCCGCGAGACGCGCGGTCCGCGCGTAGTGCCCGGTGGCCAGCGCCTCGGCGCCGATCGCCTCCATGCGCGCCACCAGGTCGCCGAACTTGAGATGCTGGTTGCAGAGCGCGCAGGGGTACGGGGTGCGGCCGCCCGCGTAGTCGTCGAGGAAGGGCTGGAGCACGCGGGCCCGGAACACCTCCTCGGCCTCCACCACGTAGTGGGGGAAGCCCATCCGCCGCGCCACCCGCCGCGCGTCCTCGATGGCGTCGAGGGTGCAGCAGGCGCGAGGCGAGAGCGGCGACTTCCCGTAGCACCAGAGCTTGAGCGTGATGCCCGTGACGTCCCACCCGCGCTCGGCGAGCAGGGCGGCGGCGACCGCCGAGTCCACTCCCCCGCTCATCGCGGCCAGCACCCGGCGGCGCGGCGCGGCGCCCTCCCCCATCACGCGTTTCTCGCCGCGGCCGGAGCCGACGCGCCGCGCGCGGCGGGGACGCACTCGGCCAGCGTCGCGACCACGCGGTCCACGTCGTCCGCCGTGGTGGTGCGCCCCATCGAGAGGCGCAGCGCGCACACCGCGAGGGCGCGCGGCACGCCCATCGCGGCGAGCACCGGCGAGGGCTCCACCGCCCCGCTCGCGCACGCCGCCCCGGCCGAGACGCACACCCCGCGCGCATCGAGCGCCATGAGCAGGTGATCGCTGCGGGCGCCGGGGAACGAGGCGTTCACCGTGTTGGGCAGCCGCGGCGCGCGCTCGCCGTGGATCACGGCGTCGGGAAGCGCGCGGCGGATGCCGGCCTCGAGGCGCTCGCGCAGCGCCGCGAGGCGGACGCCCTCGCGCTCGAGCTCCTGCGCCGCGCACTCCGCGGCCACGCCGAAGCCCACGATGCCGGGCAGGTTCTCGGTGCCGCCGCGGCGGCCGCGCTCGTGCGCGCTGCCGCGGAACAGCGGCTCGCAGCGGGCGCCGCGCGCGAGCACCAGCGCCCCGACCCCCTTCGGCCCGCCCAGCTTGTGCGCCGAGATCACCAGCGCGTCCACGCCCAGGGAGGCGAAGTCGACCGGGATCTTGCCCGCGGCCTGGACGGCGTCGCACTGGACCGCGAGCCCGGCGGCGCGGGCGCGCGCGGCGATCTCCGCCACCGGCTGGATCACGCCGGTCTCGTTGTTGGCAAGCATCGCGGCGACCAGCGTGTGGCCGGGCTCGAGCGCCGCCACGGCGCCCGGGTCGAGGCGCCCGTCCGCATCGACCGGCAGGTGCGTGACGCGGAAGCCGAGGCGCGCGAGCAGATCCGCGGCGCCGTGCACCGCGTGATGCTCGATCGCCGAGATCGCGATCGCCCGGCCGCGCGACTCGAGCGCGAGCGCCATGCCGGCCACCGCGGCGTGATCGCCCTCGGTACCGCCGGAGACGAAGGTGACCTGCTCGGGCGCGGCGCCCACCAGCGCGGCGACCTGCTCGCGCGCGCGCTCGATCGCCGCACGCGCGCGCTGGCCCTCGCGGTGCGCGCTGGAAGGGTTGGCGCCGGAGCCGGCGAGCGAATCGCCGATCGCCTCGCGCACCTCGGGACGCACCGGGGTCGAGGCGTTGTGATCGAAGTAGATCATGGGCGTTCCCGCGGCCCCGGAGCCGCGGCGCGCGAGCCTTACTGGCCGGCCTGGCCGGTGAGGAACCTCGAAAGCACCTCGATGCTCTCCTTCGCGCTCACCCCCTCGGACGACTGGGGCGCGAGCTCCACCACCTTCTGCCACATGCGGATCGCATCGCGGTAGAGCCCGGCGTCCGCGAACGCCACGCCGAGCGTGAAGTACGCGCAGTGGGACGCGGGCTTGGCGGCGATCAGCTTGCGCAGCAGATCCATGGCCTGGGGGTACTTCTGCTCGGCGTAGAGCGAGCTCGCGAGCCGGCAGGTGGCGATCGAGTCGCCGGGCGCGAGCTCGAGAGCCTTGCGGTAGGAGGCCTGCGCGTCGGCGCTGCTGCCCTGCGCGTCCTGCGCGGCGCCCAGGTTCACCAGCGCCTTGATGTCGTTGGGGCGCGCCGCCACGGCCTTCCTCAGCACCCGGGCCGCCTCGGGCACGCGCTCGCGGTCCAGGTAGAGCACTCCGAGCCGGTAGAGGCTCTGGAAGTCGGTCGAGTCCTTCGCGACCGCGCGCTCGAGCTCGGCGAGGGTGTCGGGCGCGGCCGCGGGCGTCTTCTCGCCGGCGGCCGCGGACTTCGCGGGAGCCGCGGCGGGCTTGGCGGACGTGGTCTTGGTGGTGGCGCCGGCGGGCGGAATCGACACGGCCGCCGGAACGGCGATGCTCAGGGCAACCAGAACCGCAGCGCGCAACCTCACGGGCGGAAATCCTCCTCTGGGATGGTGTCGAGAACGGCGAAAGATACTACCACGCGCCGAGGCGGTGCATCCACCTGCGGGCCTAGCGGCGCTCGGCCGCGAGCCGCAGGCCGAGGGCCACGAGCGTGGCGCCCGCCGCGCCGTCCAGGGTGCGGCGCACCCTCCGGCGCCGGAGGAAGTCCCCGGCCCGCGCGAGCAGAAGGGCGTAGGCCGAGAGCCAGGCCAGCGTGAGCGAGCAGAACGTGAGGCCGAGGAAGAGCAGCGCGGAGAAGCTCGCCTGTCCGCGCGGCGCGAACTGCGGCAGGAGGCTGGTGAAGAAGACCGCCATCTTGGGGTTGCCGAGATTGCTGAGAAGCCCCTGCCGGAGCGCGACCCAGGGAGCCGCGCCGGGCGCGGGCTCGCCGCCGCCCGGATGGGGCGCGTAGTCGCCGGGGCGGAACGCGGAGGCGAGGGACTTGGCCCCGAGGTAGATCAGGTAGCCGGCGCCGACCAGCTTCACCGCCGCGAAGGCGGGCTTCGACGCGAGCAGCAGGGCGGCCACGCCGGCGCTCGCCGCCAGCGTCCACACCGCCTGCCCGGCCGCGACGCCGAGCGCGGTGAAGAGACCTCCCGGCCGGCCGCCGAGCAGCGTGTTGCGAATCGTGAGCACCGTGTCCTGGCCGGGGGTGACGATCACGATCGCGGAGACCAGCAGGAACGCGGGGAAGGATGCATCCATTCCAGGAATTCTCGCCCGGGCGATGGCGGGGACGCAACCGCGCGCTCCGCGTGCCGGGTAGTGCCGCCGGAGTCATTGCTGCGTGCCGCGCCCGCCGTGGCGGCCGCGCGCTCCGTGTTACCCTGCCGGGCCTGCGCCGCTCCCGCTCATCCGCGTCGGCGCGCGCGCCGGGCGGTGGCATCCCGCCTCAGGGAGGAGGTTCGGCGAATGAGCGAAGGCAAGCGCGGTGGACCGGGCCCGGCGCCGCTGCCGGCTCTGCGCCGCGGCGTCGACCTCGAGCTGCTGGCTCCGCTGCTCTGCCTCGCGGGCCTCGTGATCTCCGTCTACCTCGGCGTGATGCACTACGCCGTCCACCTCGGCAGGCTCTCGCTGGGTGAGGTGTGCGGCGCCGCGGCCGATTGCAACAGCGTGGTCGCGAGCCGCTACGGCATGCTCCTCGGCGTTCCGCTTCCGGTGTGGGGCGCCTGCTACTATGTGGTGGCGGGTGCGCTCGCCTTCGCCATCCTGCTGCTGCGGCGCGAGGACGCGCCGGCGTTCGCCGGGGCGCTGATCGCGCTCACCGCGGCGGCGCTCGCGCTCGACGCCTATCTGGCGTGGGCGATGGCGGTGCGACTGCGGACGCCGTGCCCGCTGTGCATCGCGACCTACGCCGTCAACCTGCTCATCCTGCTGTGCGCCCTCCGGGCGGCGGTGAGACACCGCGGGCTCCCTAAGCGGCTGGGATCGCTCCTTCCCTCGCCCGCGATCCTCGCGAGCCCCCTCGACCCCGCCTACTACCGCGAGGCGCTCAAGCTCGCGCTCGTCGCCGCCGGCGCGGGCGGGAGCCTGATGCTGCTGGTGCTGAACCTGCTGGTCTCGCGCTCGCTCGCGCGCGGGGAGAAGGCCGAGCTCGCGAACCTGCTGGAGTACATGGCGAGTGCCCCGCCCACCGCGATCGCCACCGAGGGGCTCCCTGCGCGCGGCCCCGAGGGCGCCCCGATCACCATCGTCGCGTTCTCCGACTTCCTGTGCGAGCAGTGCCGGCTCGCGAGCCGCTACCTGGCCATCGTGGCCGCCAACCACCGCGACTCGCTGCGGATCTTCTACGCCAGCTACCCCGGCGACCAGGAGTGCAACCCGGTCGCCGACCGCACGCTTCACCCCGGCGCGTGCGCGGTGGCCCTGGCGGCCGAGTGCGCGCACCGTCAGGGCCGGTTCTGGGAGTTCCACGACGCCGTGTTCGGAGATCCTGGAAAGGCGGGAGCGGAGAAGATCGCGGCCTACGCCGCCCGTGCGGGGATGGACACGACCGGGCTCGGCGCGTGCCGCTCGGACCCGGCAGCGGCGGCGGCACTCCGGGCCCAGATCGAGCTGGCGCGCGCCGCGGGAGTGGGCTCGACCCCCACGCTGTTCGTGAACGGAAGGGGGATCGTCGGCGCGCTCAAGCCGTGGATGCTCGAGGCGGCGATCCGCTCGGTAGCGCCATCTCCAGGCGTCCCGGGGAAATAGCTGCCGCGCTGGGCCGCCGGAAACGAGTCGCGGGCCACTGCGCCAAATCAGATCGGCAGCCGGCCCGTGTTCGATGCCTCCATCATACCCGCCGTTCCAGCGGTTGTCAAGAGGTTGTCCGGTATGTCATGTCCTTGTGCCGGATTCCGCCGTGCGCACCGCCGCGGCTGCAGCCAGGCAGCGCTCCAGATCGCCCCAGAGATCGGCGACGTCCTCGATGCCGACCGAAAGCCGCACCAGCCCCTCCGGAATGCCCGCGCGGCGGCGCCCTTCCTCGCCGAGCTGGATGTGCGAGGTGTAGGCCGGAAGCGAGGCGAGTGACTCCACCCCGCCCAGGCTGGGCGCGTGGCGGATGACCCGGAAGCCCTCCGCGGCGGCGGCCGCCGCCGGAGCGCCTCCGCGCACCTCGAACGACAGCAGCGGCCCGAAGCCGAGCATCATCTGGCGGCGCGCGACCTCGTGCCCGGGATGGCTCGCGAGCCCGGGATAGAACACCTGAGCCACCTCGGGACGCGAGGCGAGCCGCGTGGCCAGCTCGAGCGCGTTGGCGTTGGCCTGCGCGACGCGCAGCGGCAGGGTCTTCGAGCTGCGCTCGATCTGCCACGCCAGCGCGGGATCCGGCACCGGGCCGAACACCTTGCGCACCCGCCACACGCCCTCGAGCAGGGCCTCACCCCCCATCACGGCGCCGGCGAGCAGGTCGGCGTGGCCGCCGATCGACTTGGTCACGCTGTGCATCACGAGGTCGGCGCCGTGCGCGAGCGGATGCTGGCCGAGCGGGGAGGCGACCGTGCTGTCCACGGCGAGCAGCGCACCGTGGCGGTGCGCGAGCGCGGCGGCGGCGGCGAGGTCGACCACGCACAGCGTGGGATTGGTCGGCGACTCGACGTGGAACAAGCGGGTCGCGGGCCGGAATGCGCGTTCCCACGACCCGGGCTCGCGCGCGTCCACCAGATCGAAGGTCCAGCCCAGGCGCTTCGCGCCCCACTCGAGCAGGGACTGCGTGCCGCCGTAGCACTGGCGCAGCGCCACCACGTGGTCGCCGGCCTCGAGGCAGGCCAGGAACGCGCTCGAGATCGCCGCCATGCCCGAAGGGAAGAGCAGCGCGGCCTCGGCCCCCTCGAGGTCCGCGAGGCGCTCCTCGCAGGCGCGCAGCGTGGGATGACCGTGGCGCTGGTAGAACGCGCCCGCGGGGCCGCGCGCCTGCTCGGCGTTCATCGCGTCGAGGCTCGGGAAGGCGAACGTCGCCGAGTGGACGATCGGCGTGCTCAGCGCGCCGCCCGGTGCGGGTGTGGCGCCGTGGACCGCGCGCGTCGCCGCTCCCTGACCGGCACCGTCGCTCGCGTCCGCTCCCGTGCCGCGCGCCCCGCTTCTCCCCTGCTTCCCGCTCACCGTCGTGCCCTCCCCTTCGACCGTCGCCGCCGGCGGGCTCCAAGTGTGGCGGAACCCGTGCCGGACCATCATACTCCACCGCGTGATCGCCCCTCCCCGGTCGCCCGATCCCGAGGCGGTGCGCCGCGTCCTCCTCATCCGGCCGCGCTTCATCGGCGACATCTGCCTCACGCTCCCGGCGCTGGACGCGGTGCGCGCCGCCTGCCCGGCCGCGCGGCTGGCCTACGTGGTCGAGCGGCCCGCGGCGCCGCTGCTCGAAGGCGACCCGCGGGTGGACGAGCTGATCGTGGCCGACCCGAGGGGCGGCGGGAGCGCCTCGCTGGTCGCGCGGCTCCGGCGCTTCGCTCCCGACCTCGCGATCGACTTCTTCTGCAACCCTCGCACCGCGATCTGGACCTGGCTGTCCGGGGCGCGCGTGCGGGTGGGCTACCCGGGCAAGGGCTGGCGCTCCGCGCTCTACACCCACCACGTGCGGCCGCGCACCCTCTCCGCGATCGGCTTCCACCTCGCGTCGCTGGCCGCCCTGGGGTGGAAGGCGGGCGCGGGCACGCCGCGCCTCCACGTGGGCGAGGGGGCGCGCGCGGAAGCGGCGCGCGAGCTGGAATCGCTCGGCGTGGCCCCCGGAGCGCGTTGCGTGGGCTTCCACCCCGGCGCGCGCTGGATGACGCGGCGCTGGGACCCCGCGAACTTCGCGGCGCTCGCCGCGCGCTATCTCGAGCAGGACGCGAAGGGCGTGGCGCTCGTGACCGGCGGTCCGGAGGACGGCGAGCGCGTGGCGGCGGTGATGGAGCGGCTCGACCCGCGCGGGGCGCGCGCGGTGGTGGGCTGGCCGCTCGCGCGCTTCGTCGCGCTCCAGCAGCGCTGCCGGGCGTTCGTGTGCGGGGACACCGGGCCGCTCCACACCGCGGTGGCGGCCGGCACGCCGACGCTGGGCCTGATCTCGCGCAATCGCCCCGCCATGTTCTTCCCCTACGCCGAGACCGAGGGCCATCGCGCGTACTATGCACGCGCCGAGTGCAGCCCCTGCCACCGCGACGTGTGCGACGACCTGCGCTGCCTCACGCGGCTCACCGTCGACGGCGCATGGCGCCTGCTCGAGAGCATGCTGGAGAGAAAGCGATGAAGCCCAGAGCCCGCACCCCCGTCCCGCGGCCGCAGCGCCGCCCGCACGCGCCCGAGCCGGCGGAGCGCGCGCCGGACCCGGCCGCGCCGCGGCCGCTCGTCACCTTCACCTCCGACTTCGGCTACGCCGACTGGTTCGTGGGGGTGGTGCACGGGGTGGTGCACGAGATCTGCCCCGAGGCACGGATCGTGGACCTCACGCACGAGATCCCGCCGGGCCATGTCGAGCGGGCGTCCTTCGTGCTCGAGGCCGCCTGCCCCGATTTTCCCGCGGGCACGGTGCACCTCGCGGTGGTGGACCCGGGGGTCGGCACCGCGCGGCACGCGCTCGCGGTTCGCGCCCGCGGCCAGCTCTTCGTCGGCCCCGACAACGGGATCCTCGAATGGGGGCTCTCCGATCCGGACGCCGAGGTGCGGAGGCTCACCGAGGAGCGCTGGTTCCGCCATCCGGTGAGCCGCACGTTCCACGGACGCGACGTGTTCGCGCCGGTGGCCGCGCACCTCGCGCGCGGCCTGCCGCTCTCATCGTTCGGTCCGCCGCTCGCGAGCCCGGTCCGCACCGCGCGGCCTCCGGTGCGCCCCATGGACGGCGAGCTGGCCGGTTGCGTCATGCTGGTGGATCGCTTCGGCAACGCCCTCACCAACCTCACCGCGGCCTCGCTCGCCACGGCATTCGCGGGAGTGCCCGAGGAGGCGCTGGTGGTGCGGATCGGGAGCCGCAGCATTCGCGGCCTGGCGCGCTCCTACGGCGACGCGCCGATCGGCACCCTGCTCGCGATCGTCGGCTCGAGCGGCCGGCTCGAGATCGCCCAGGTCGGAGGCAACGCCGCGACCCGCTTCGGCTTCGGCGAGGGCGACCCGGTGATGGTCTCCGCGCGCTGAGGGAGCGGCGCAGGGGTTTCGCGCAACTCAGGCACGCGGCCGCGAGGCGGCGGACGGCCGAAGGGCGGCTCGAAGCCTCGCGGGAGCCACGGACGGCGGAGCGAGGCTTCGCGCCAGTGAAGCCGCGCAGGATGCGCGGCTGAACGGCCCGGAGGCT
>DASXQT010000045.1:0-54525 GCA_036507005.1 Candidatus Eiseniibacteriota bacterium | reverse complement strand
GTTCCTCGAGCACCCGCGGCCTGCCCTGCTCAAGGACTACTTCGACCCGCGTCTGCGCATCGTGTTTCCCTCCCGGCGCCGGCTGCGGCAGGTCACGGTCCGATTCCAGGTCGAGGAGGGCTGGGTCCCCGCCGTGTGAGGTCGGGGCGCGCGGCGGGCGCGGCGTCCGGCCCGCGCCGCGGCGCGGGCCCCAAAAGGAACGGCGGCCCCCTCCATCCTGGAGGTGACCGCCGGGTGAGGACCCTAAAGGGAGATCACCGAACCACGACGAACCGTCCGACCTTCCGGCTCTCCGCAGTGCGGATCTGGTAGAAGTAAACCCCGTCCGCCATCGCGCGGCCGTCGTCCCGGCGCGCGTCGAGCGTGAAGAGGTGACGGCCCGCCGCGGTCGTGGCGCCGTCCGCGAGGGTGCGGACCAGGCGCCCGCTGACGTCGTAGACGTGCACGCTCACCGGCCCGGGACGCGAGGTGCTGAAGGCGAGCTGCGCCGTGAGCCGCATCGGGTTGGGGCCGAACCCGATGAACCGGAGGGCGGCGGCCTCCTCGACCGCGGGAGCGGCGCCTTCCTCCTCGGTGAGCCCGGCTTCGGCCACCATGGCCGCCGTCACGACGCGGATCGAGACGTTGTCGACCTGGAATCTCTTCACGGTCCCGAACGTGTCACCGGTGATCTGGAGGTCGATCTTCGAGCCCTTCCAGCGCGTGAGGTAGTCGAACGTCATCGACTTCCAGGCGCTGGTGAGAACCACCTTGGTGGTCGTCTTCAACTGCGACTTGCCGGGAATGTACTCCTTGATCTTGAAGTACCACTTGCCCGACCCCGCGTCGGTCCGGCCCCACGCCGTGATGCGGTAGCGCGTGCTCGCCGCCGGCGAGGAAGCGACCCAATCCGGCGAGTCGGTCACGCCGAATACGGTCTGGCCGGGCTTGGCCTGCATCTCGAGGCAGGATCCGCCGTCCTGGCCCCCGGCCTTGCGCATCATCGTGTCCGAGACCGCCGCCCAGCCCCAGGTGTCGAACTCGAATGACGGATTCTGGACCAGGTTCGTGGGGTCGGACTGGAACTGGAACTCGAACGCTCCGCGGTCGGTGTACGGGATCAGCCCCATGCCCAGGTTGCCGACCGACGGGACGTCCATCCAGGAGTTGCCGTCGGCGTCCGCGGCCGGGAAGTCGGGCGCCTCGCTGTTGCCGTTGTCGATCGCCGGCGAGCCGCCCTGGACGTGGAAGTCCCCCGCGCCCGGGGCCACGAACATCGGATCCGACTGGAGCGTGCGCGTGTCCTGGCCGCTGGCGGCGACGTAATCCGACACCAGGGTGTACCGGGTCGAGATGTACTTGACCGGCCACTCGGTGGTGGAGTTCCAGAAGAGGTTGTCGTTCGAGACGAACCCGACCGCGGAGGTGCTGTCCACCCACAGGTCGTACTCGTTGGTGGTGAGCCCGTTCTCGATCGCGATGCTGTTGAAGAGCTGGTTGTTCGGCGAGTTGCCCTCGAACGAGAACCCGTCCATGTGGTTTCCGAACGCCACGTCGTTCACGTGGATGTTCCCGGCCGCCTGGTAGTGGTCGTAGCCGTGGTCGCCGTTGTTCCAGGACATGTTCTGGATCGAGATGCTGCTGTCCGATCCGGTCTGGAAGTGCTCACCGGTGTCCTGGTTGTCGTGGAACCGGTTCCGGCGGATCAGATTCCGCGGGGCGTCGAACATGTAGAGCCCGTTGGCGATGCGGTTGCCGGGCAGGAGGTTGCGGCACGACTCGTTGTCCTCGATCGTCGAGCCGGTGGTGCCCGCGGTGAGCGAGATGCCGTGGTGGCTGTTGTCGGCCGACACGTTCGAGGCGATGTGGACCGCGCTGCAGCCCAGCGCCTGGATCCCCATGCGGTAGGACCAGTGCACCAGGTTGCGGAGCACCTCGATGTGGCTCGAGACGTTGGTAATCATGATGCCGCGATCCTCGGCCCGGGTGACCTCGAAGCCGTCGATCGTGACGTAGGTCTTGCCGCCGACGTAGAAGCCGTAGGGGCGATGGCCGACCAGCGCGAGGTGCGTGGCCGGGCTGCCGCCGGCGGCGTTCACGTAGAGACCCGTGCCGGCGACGTAGAGGAAGCTGCGCGGGGCGAGCGAATCAGGAGACCCGGTCGCGGGCGCGAGGCGGGCGCCGTCGGCGAACACCTGGAAGGGGCTCCAGGTCACGCTGCTGGCGAGCCACACGTTGCCGCTGTAGCGGGTCCAGAGCGCGGCGTTCGAGAAGTCGTCCGCGCCGTCCACCACCACCGGCTGGCCGGGGGCGCTCAGGGCCCGGACGACGAGCGGAGTGCCCGCCGCGCCGGAGCCCGGCACGGTGACCCGCTCGCGGTAGACGCCCGGCATCACGCTGACCGTGGTGCCGGCGGCGTGGTGCGCGGCGAGGGCGGCCGTGATCGTGCAGTACGGGCTGGCGGAGGTTCCGGGGCCGGCGTCCGAGCACGCCGGGTTGCGGTTGTCGACGAAGAACTCGTCGGCCGAAGCGGCCCGGCCGAGGCCGAGACCGGCGCCGGCCACCAGCAGGCCGAGCGCGAGCGGCGTGCCGATCCGGTTGATCCCGGCGGCGCGCCTGCCATGGGTGCGGCGGGCCCGGGTATCGATCCCGGCTCCGCCCATGTCTTTCAACTTCTGATTCCAAGTCACTGTGCTGCTCCTCACCTGGGGGATCTCCGGCGGAACGTCCACTTCCGTGCTATTTGCGGTCGGCCCCCTGGCCGCGCCGCGAACGAAACCGCCATCCTGGTTTGCGGATGCCCTTACAACCACAACGCACGCATCGCGTTAGGCTGCACCCGCTGGACCTGTTACCTGCTGCGGACCCGACTAGTGGATTCCGCAAGCACTATGATTGCAAATCATACTTACGATTGCAATTTAGCTATTGTTGAATTAACTACGTCTTAGAAAGATACATTGCAAATAGCGATGTTTTTGGCCTGGCGGGGACTCAGCGGGCGCGGGGCGTCCGGGGCTCCGAAGATTGCAGGCTCCTCATCCGTGCACTAGGGTGCCGCGACCGCAATGAGAACCGCCTGCCACGGCTCCTCCGCCCCGCACCGCTCGCGACATACGCGGCGCGCGGCGCTCCTGGCCTTCGCGCTCCTCGCGCTGGCCGGCTGCCGCGCAGAGCGCTCCCGCGTGCTCGCCCGCGTGGGGGCGCGCGCCATCACCCTCGACGATTTCGTCGAGGCGGCGCGCGAGAACAAGGTCCACTACCCCGGTCCCGCCGACAGCGCCAAGGCCCTGCTGCTCGACGACCTGGTGCGCCGCGCCCTGGTGCTCACCGAAGCCGAGCGTCTCGGGATGTACCGCGACACCGCGGTCCGGACCTATCGCCGCCAGGTGGAGAGCGAGGTGCTCCAGCAGGCGATGTACCGCGAGATGGTCCCCGGCGACGTGCCGATGAGCGACGCCGAGCTGCGGCAGCTCTACGCCTGGCGCGACAGCGCCGCCCGCGTGCAGGCGATCTTCTTCGGGAACCGCGGGGCCGCGAACGCGGCGGCCGCCGAGCTGGCCCGCGGCACGCCCTTCGCCGAGGTCGCCGACCGCATGGGCTCACCGGGGGTGCTTCCCCCGGGCGGCGACCTGGGCTACCGCTCGCCGGGCTCGCTGGTCCGCGCCCTCGACCGATACCTGCGGGCTGGACCCCTGCGCACCCCGATCGGGCCGGTGGAATCCCCGGGCGAGGGCTGGTTCATCCTCCAGGTGCTCGAGCGCCGCAAGCGCGCGCAGCCGCCGTTCGACGAGCAGCGCCTCGTGCTGCGCGACGTGCTGCGCCAGCGCAAGCAGGCCGCGCTCAGGCTGAGCGGGTTCGCCTCCCTCCGGGAGAGCTACCGCCTGCGGCCCGAGCCGGGCGGGGCTCAGGCCATGTTCGCCTACTTCCACGGCCCGGACAGCACCGGGGGCGACACCGCCGGCATGCTTAGGCCCGAGCGCTCGACCGTGCTCATGCGCTATCAGGCAGGCCGGACGCCTGCGGCGTACACGCTGGCGGATGCGCTCGCCGACCTCGGCGTCTACGGGCGCGAGAAGCCGGCCATCTCCATGATCCCCTCGATCGAGCAGTGGCTCGATTCCCAGGCCCTGCGCCGGATCGCGGAGCTCGAGGCGCGGCGGCGCCACCTCGAAGAGGAGCCCGCGAACCGGCGCAAGATCGAGCAGCGCATCGACAACTTCGCGCTCGAGGTCTTCTACTCCACCGAGGTGGAGCCCAACGCCGAGCCCGGCCCCGGCGACGTGCGCGAGGCCTACGAGCGCAGCCGGCAGTCGTACCAGCGCCTCGACGAGGTCGAGCTGCTCGTGGCCACGCTGCGCGATTCGGCCACCGCCGCCGAGCTGTTCGCGCACGCCGGGCACGCACCGACACTGCGCGAGGCGGTGCAGATGGCGGCCGCGGGCGCCCCGGTGCGCGAGGAGCGGGTGCGCTACCCCGACGCCCCGGCGCGCTGGAAGCCCTACCAGGCCGCGCTCATGGACATGAAGCCCCACGAGTGCCTGGGCCCGCTCGAGATGGGGCGCCGATGGATCGTGGCGCAGATGGTCTCGAAGCGGCAGGAGGCGCAGTCGTTCGACCGGCTGCCACCCGCGATCGTCCAGCTCCTGCACCAGCAGGCGACCGAGATCCGTCGCGACCGGACGTTCAACCACATCACCGACAGGCTGCGGCAGCAGTACCGGCCCGAGATCCACGCCGAACGCCTGCAGGCCATCCCCTGGCTGGCCGCCACCACGGCCGCCCCCGCCTCGCCCTGAGGTCCGGGCCCGATCCGCAACCCCGCGCCCGGGCCCTGCGTATTCGCCCCGCCACAGGAAGACCCTTGCCGGAGGTCCCCGTGACCCTCGATGTCGAAGAACCTGCGCCGGTCCGGAGCCGGGAGCCGATGTGGAGGACCCTCTTCGTCGGCCGCCGCGGGCTGCGCGCCGGATGGCGGCTCGGCATCTTCATCGCCGTCACGATCGCGGTCGTCCTCATCGCGCGGTGGGCGTCGAGCGGGCTGCCGGCCGAATCGACCTCGGGATGGACGCCGGGGCTTTTCGTCCTGAGCGAGGCGGTGAGCCTGGTCGCCGCCTGGATCGTCACGGCGATCATGTGCCGCATCGAGCGGCGCAGCTTCCCGGTCTACGGGCTTCCGGTCCGCGGATTCCTGGGGCGGCACTTCTGGGAAGGATCGCTGTGGGGCCTGCTCGCGGTGGTGGCGCTGGTGGGCCTGATCGGGCTCTGCGGCGGGCTCACGATCTCGGGGCTCGCGCGCACCGGGGGCGCGCTCTTCACCTCGGCCGCGCTCTGGCTCCTCGCCATGCTCCTGCTCGGGCTGTTCGAGGAGCTCTACTTCCGCGGCTATCCCCTGTACACGCTCTCGACCGGGATCGGCTTCTGGCCCGCGTCCCTCCTGCTCTCGGCCGCATTCGGGGCCCTCCACTTCTTCGGAAAGCCGATGGAGAACGCGGTGGACGGCGCGAGCGTCTCCCTGATCGCGCTCTTCCTCTGCCTCACCCTGCGCCGCACCGGGACCCTGTGGTTCGCGGTCGGCTTCCACTTCATGTTCGACTACGCCGCGCTCGTGCTGTTCGGGGCGCCCAACACCGGCAACGGCGGCCGGAGCATCGCCGACCACCTGCTCGGCGTCCGCTACACGGGCCCGGACTGGCTCACCGGCGGCCCGCGCGGCCTCGAGGCGAGCGCGATGGTCTTCGTCGTGATCGCGCTGCTGTTCGCCGCATTCCACTTCCGCCACCGCACCGCCCGCTACCCGCTGCCCGAGTAGGCGGAGAAGGCAGGCGGGAGCCGGGCCAGGCTCCGGCGGGAGGCGGCCGGGCGGGCAGCGCGAAACGCTCTCCCCGGTCCCCTCCCGCCAGCGCACGGGCGGGCGGCGCGAAACGCCCTCCCCGGCCGCCTCCCGCCGGCGCGCGGGCGGCGCGAAACGCTCTCCCCGGTCCCCTCCCGCCCCCGAAGCGGCACCCGCTACCTCAGCCTGCGCCGCACCTCCGCCGCGCGCCGCTCGCTGGCCTCGACGCGCGTGCCGTCCTTGAGCTTCAGCACCAGCACGCCGTCCTCGCCGCCGTACGACTCGATCGCGTCCACGTTGACCAGCGCGCCGCGGTGCACGCGCACGAACCGGCCCTCGGGCAGCCGCGCCTCGAGCTCCTGCAGCGTGTAGTCCACCAGGTACTCGTGGCCTTCGGCGCGCGCCAGCACCAGCCGGTCGCGGGAGATGACCAGCGGCACCTGGTCCAGGTCGAGCAGCTTGATCTCGCGCCGGTGGCGCACCGGCAGGCGCTTCAGCACCGCGGCGCGCTTCTGGAGCTCGGGGCTGTCGAGCGCGGCCTCGAGGGCCGCCGCCTGCGTGCCGCGCCCGCCGCGCGCCTCGGCCACCACGCGCCGCACCGTCTCGGCCAGGCGCTCGCGCCGGATGGGCTTGAGCAGGTAGTCGAGGGCCGCGACCTCGAACGCCTCGACCGCGTAGCGGTCGTACGCGGTCACGAACACCACCACCGGCGGTCCGATACGCACCAGCTGGCGCGCCACCTCGAGCCCCGAGAGGTCGGGCATGTGGATGTCGAGGAACGCCGCGTCCGGCTTGAGCCGGTGGTAGAGCGTCAGCGCCTCGGCCCCGCCGCGCGCCGCGCCCACCACCTCGAGCTCGTGGTGCTCGCCGAGCAGCTTCTCCAGGAACTGGCGCGCGCGCGGCTCGTCGTCCGCGATCAGCGTCCGCACCCGCGCCTCGCCCTTCACTTCGCCTCCGCGCGCTCCTTGCGCCAGCGCAAGGTCACCTGGAACCCGCCGCGCGCCCCGCGCCGGGCCTCGACCCGCGAGCCCTCGCCCGCGAAGCGCTGCACCCGCTGCTCCAGGTTCTGGAGCCCCACGCCCAGTCCGGGAGCGCCGTTGCCGGTCGAGCAGCCGTCGTCCTCGAAATCGAGCGTCACCCAGCCGTCGTCCTCGCGGGCCGCGAGCTTGAGATGGAGCGCCTCCGTCCCGGGCGGGCCACCGTGCTTGAGGCTGTTCTCGACCAATGGCTGCAGCAGCAGCGGCGGCACCGGCAGCGAGAGCAGCTCGCGCGACCCGACATACTCGAAGGCCAGCGCGTTCTCGTAGCGCTCGCGCGCCACGCCCAGGTAGTCCTCGACGAAGGCGATCTCCTCCGAGAGCAGGGCCGCGGGGCGCTCGCTGGCCTCCACGGTGTAGCGCAGCATGTCCGCGAGCCGCTCGGTGAAGCGCTGCGCCGCGGCCGGATCGGTCTCGGTGAGATACGAGAGCGCGTTCAGGGCGTTGAACAGGAAGTGGGGCTGGACCTGGGCGTGGAGCGCGCGCAGCTCGGCGCGGGTCGCCGCCTCCCGCAGCTCGGCGGCGCGGCGATCGCCCGCCGCCCGCTGCTCCTGGAGCGACAGGTTCTCGAGCCGGATCCCGGCCTGGAGCAGCAGGTTCTCGACCGCGCGCAGCGCCTCCTCGGGGATCTCGCCCGGGTCGGCGAGCTGCGGCGGCCCCTCGGCCGGCCACTCGAGCGCGACCGAGCGCCGGAGCCCGCGCGCCAGCCCGCCCTCGACCGAGGCCTGCACCTGCGCGCGGTCGAGGGCCCCGAGCAGCTCGCGCCCCGACTGGTCGAGCGCCCGCCGCAGCGCGCGCGGATCGCGCCCGAACAGCCGGTCGAGCCAGCGCTGGAGGCGCTCGCGCAGCGGGGCGAAGGCGAACGCCACGATCAGCGCGGCGATCACGTTGAACACCATCGCGTCCTCGCCGGTCGCGGCCGCGAACACGCGCTGCGAGGCCAGCACGGTCAGCAGGTAGACCCCGGCCAGCACCCCGGAGAGCAGGAAGTAGGGCAGGCCTTTCACCACCAGACGCCGGGGATCGAAGGCCGGATCGTTGGCGATCAGGAACGCGATCAGGAGCGGCGAGGAGAGCCACGCCAGCGTGGCCACGGTGAGCACCAGGCGCATGACGGGCAGCGTGAGGAGCGCGATCACGCGCGGGTCCTCGATCAGCGCCTCGAACACCGTGAACAGGGTGGCGACCAGCATCGAAGCGCCCACCACCAGCGCCAGCGTGCGCTCGCTCCAGCGCGGGCTCCAGCCCGGCCGGGCCGGGCGCGCGTAGCGGTCGAGCAGGGAGACGATGCCGAGCGTGAACACGCCGGTCTCGAACCACAGGAACATCTTGTCCGGCGGCCGGCCGAGCGCGTGGGCGAGCGGGATCAGCGCGGGCCCGGCCGCGTAGGTGAGGGCCACGAGCCAGAACCACACGCTGGTCCAGGCCCACCGCCCGCTCCAGCGCGGGCGCGGGAAGACCGTCATGAAGTGCAGGAACGCCGCCGGGTACAGGAACGTGACCGCGTGGTAGGAGTCGAGGTAGAGGCGGAAGCCGCGCGACACATCGGTCGCCGGGTTGCGGAACAGGTCGTAGATCGCGCTCAGGCCCTGGAGCGTGGCGAACCACAGGAACACCCACGCGGTCGGGAGGTCGGGCCGGCGCCACACCAGCAGGAACGCCACGATCGGCACCGCGACCACGGCCGCCAGCGGCAGCGTGTAGATGCGCACCCGCTGCCAGGCGGTGAGGCGGAGCGGGGGCACCACCACCTGGAGCGAGCGGCCGCCGCGCTCGATCTCGAGCGTGAAGGCGTCGCGCGGCCAGTCCTGCTTTCGCGAGTGCTCGCGCACCACCTCGCGCGTGAGCGGGCGCCCCTGGTAGGCGAGCAGGCGGTCGCCCTTCTGGAACACGCCCTTGCCGGGCGGCCCCACCACCTCGGCGATCGCGAGCCGGTCCCCGTGCGCGCTCCAGTCGAGCACCACGCCGAAGCGCGGGTAGGGCGTGTGGGTGAGGAACCGCGGCAGGCCGATCGCGAGCGCCGCGAGCATGGCTGCGGCCGCGAGCGCGCGGCGGGCGCGCACCGGGCGCGAAGGCCCCGGGGTTTCCTCGGCGGGGGCGGGGTAGGCGAGTGGTCGGGATTCCGTCATGGCGGGTTTCGGGGCCGCGGCACGCGAAGGCCGCGAGCACGCGAGCATGTCTGCTTCCGAGGCTCGGCCGCAAGTATGGCGGCGCCGCGACGGCTCTGCCGCGCGCGCGCGACGAGCGCGGCACATCGTCCGCACCAGCGCGGGGAGCGCCGCGCCGGGCGCGCCCGCCGCGGGCGCGGAGGCCGCGCCGGCTCGGCACGTGCGCGCGCCGCGGCGCGGCCCGCGCGTGCAAAATGCGGGCGGCGCCACGCTTCGGGGCCGGCGAGGTCGGGGAATCCGCGGCCTCGGAATTGCTGGCTCCGGGGGTGGTAGCTATACTGCGTCGCTCTTCGACTCACTCACTCGTCCCCGGGCGGCGGAGCCGTTCGGGGCGGAAAGGCTGGACCACGGAGGCCATGACTTTGAAGGCTCGAACCCGGGCGGTGCTCGTGCTTGCCCTGCTGGCCGCGACCGCCGCACCCGCCGGCGCGCAGCGCCTGGACGGGATCGCGGCGGTGGTCAACGACGACCCCATCCTCGAGAGCGACGTCGAGGAGCAGGTCTCCCTGCTCCTGGCGCGCGCCCAGAGCCGGCCGGATACGGCGTTCGAGGACACGCTGCGTCGCCAGGTCCTCGATCAGCTCATCAACAACAAGCTGATCGTCGCGGAGGCCAAGCGCCAGGGCATCTCCGTGAGCGACGTCGAGGTGAGCCGCGCCGTGGAACAGCAGATCGCGCAGAAGACCGAGGAGCTGGGGGGCGAGGAGGCCTTCCGGAGCCAGCTCCGGCGGGAGAACACGACCGAGGACCGGCTGCGCGACAAATACGCCTCTGAAATCCGGCTCCAGATGCTCGGCCAGCGCCTGCTGGCGCGCCAGTTCCCGCCCAAGCCGGTGCCGCCGGCCGAGGCGATCGCGTTCTTCCAGGCCAACCCGTCCCGCTTCCCCAAGGCCCCGGCCGAGGTGCGGGTCGCGGTGATCCAGATCCCGGTCACCCCGGATTCGGTGGCGAGCGCGAAGGGCCGCGCCGCCGCGCTCGCGGCGCGCAAGCGCATTCTCGGAGGCGAGAAGTTCGCGAAGGTGGCGGCCGAGGTCTCCGACGATCCCAACTCCGCGCGCGCCGGGGGCGACCTCGGGTTCTTCGCGCGCGGCACGATGGAGCCCGGCATCGACGCCGCCGCGTTCTCGCTCAAGGTCGGCCAGATGAGCGATCCGGTGCTCACGCCGTTCGGCTGGCACATCCTCGAGGTGATGGAGCGCGACACCCTGAAGACGGGCGCCGGCCGCGACAGCCTCGGGCGCGACGGCAAGCCGCTGCTCGAGGCCCACGCCCGCCACATCCTGGTGCGCGTCGCGCTCACCGACGACGACGCCGAGCGGGCGAAGAAGCTCGCCGAGCGGGTACGGGCCCAGGCGGTGAAGGGCGCCAACTTCGGCACCCTGGTGCGGCGCTACAGCAAGTACCAGGGACCCCAGAGCGAGGACGGCGACCTGGGGTTCCTCTCGATGGCCAGCCTTTCGCCCCCGATCCGCGCGGGTCTCGACACGCTCGAGGTCGGCGAGGTCAGCGAGGTGCTGTCGAACCAGGCGGGCTACAACGTCTTCAAGCTGGTGGACCGCAAGCCCGAGCACGCCTACGCGCTCGAGGAGATCAAGGACGAGCTGCCCGATGCGGTCGAGCAGCTCCGTTTCAAGGACAAGTACGAGGAGTGGGTCAAGGGCCTGCGCGCGAAGGCTCACATCGAGTACCGTTGAGGGCGCATGATCACCTTCGAGCAGGTTTCCAAGCGCTACGGACAGCGCCTGGCGCTCGATTCCGTGTCGTGGCACATGGACGAGGGCGAGAGCGTCGTCTTCCTCGGCCCGAGCGGCGCCGGCAAGACCACGCTCCTCCGGCTCATCACCCACGAGGTCCAGCCCAGCTCCGGCACCGTCACCGTCGGCACCTTCCGCACCGGGCGCCTGACCCGCTCGCAGCGCGCGCTCCTGCGCCGCACGCTCGGCATCATCTACGAGGACTTCCGCCTCCTCAACGACCGCACGGTGTTCGAGAACGTGGCGCTCGCGGTGCGCATCGTGGGGCGCTTCGCCGACTCCGACGTCGCCCCGCGCGTCCACCAGGCGCTGGACGAGGTCGGCCTGCGCGAGAAGCGCGGCGCGTTCCCCTCCGAGCTGTCGGCGGGCGAGAAGCAGCGCGCCGCCATCGCGCGCGCGATCGTGAACCGGCCGGCGGTGGTGCTGGCCGACGAGCCGACCGGGGCACTCGAGGCCAAGAGCGCGGCCGACGTGCTGCGCCTGCTCCGCACCATCCACGAGGAGGGTGCGGCGATCCTGCTGGTCACCACGCGCGAGGACGTGGCGGCCGCGCTGCCCGGGCGCGTGCTGCATCTCGGCGACGGGAGGCTCGCGGGCGCGACCGGCGCCGCGAGCGCGCCCCCGGCCGCGCCGCCATCGCCCGCGCCGCCGCCCGCCCCGCAGGCCGAGGCCGCGCCCGCCCCGGCCGGGAGCTGAGCGTGCATCTCTTCTTCCTGCGCGAGGCGTGGCGTTCCTTCAAGCAGCACCGCGGCCTGGGTGTGACCGCCATGTTCTCGCTGACCGCGGCGCTCACCCTCTCCGGGCTCTTCCTGCTGCTCACCCACAACGCCGACACCGCGCTGCGCTGGGTCGGCGACCGCCGCGAGATGGTGATCTACCTCAAGGACGACGTGAGCGACGCGCGGCGCGACGCGCTCTCCGAGAGCATCACGCGCCTCTACGGCACCGTGACCTACGTGAGCAAGGAACAGGCGTGGAAGGAGTTCACGGAGCAGGTCGGCGACCGCGCCCTGCTCGAGGCGGTGGGCGTGAACCCGCTGCCCGCCTCGCTCCGCGTCCGGCTCCGGCCCGAGCTGCTCAACTTCGACTCCATGGACGAGGCGGCGCGCCAGATCGCGCAGTTCACCGAGGTCGAGGACGTGCGCTACGGCGCGGAGTGGGTGCGGCGCCTGGACCAGCTCGGCGTCTCGCTCCGGCGCGGCACGCTCGCCGTGGGCCTGCTGGTGGCGCTCGCCATCGTGTTCGTGATCTACAACACGCTCCGGCTCACGGTGCTCGCGCGCCGCCCCCAGGTCGAGATCATGAGCCGGCTCGGCGCCAGCGACCGCTTCATCTCGACCCCGTTCGTGATCGAGGCGGTGGTCGAGACCACGGTGGCGGCCCTGGTCTCGCTCGGCGTGCTGTTCGGCTTCCAGCAGGCGGTGGTGGCGCAGGTGGTGGGGCTGGTGTTCCTGCCGCCGATCGGCGCGCTCGCCTTCCTCGGCGCCGCGGTCGCGCTCGCCTGGATCGCCTCCCTGATCGCGCTCTCGCGGGTGCTGCGCGCCGTCGGGCCATGACGCCCCGCCGCCTGGCCTGCCGCGCCGCGGCGGCCGCGCTGGCGGCCGCGCTCGCGCTCGCCGCCGCGCCGGCCCCGCGCGTGGCGGCGCAGGCGGGAGACAGCCTCGAGCTGGCCAAGCGCCGCGAGCTCGAGGAGGTGCGGCGCATGGCGCGCGAGAACCGCGAGGCCGCGAGCCGGCTGCGCGGCCGTGAATCGCAGGAGCTCACCCGGCTCCGGCGCACCGAGCGCGCGCTCAACATGGCGCGCAAGCGCCTGGGCACGCTCCAGCGGCGGCGGCGCAACCTCGACCAGCAGCTCCAGGGCACGCGCGTGGACCTCGAGCGCAGCGTGCTGTCGCTCGACCAGCGGCGCCAGCAGCTCGCCCGCCGGCTGCGCGGGCTCTACAAGTACGGCACCGCGCGCGAGCTCGAGTTCCTGCTCTCGCCGCGCTCGTTCGGGCAGCTCCTGGCGCGCTGGGACTTCCTGGTGATGGTCGCCGAGCAGGACCGCACGATGCTCGAGGACGTGCGCTCCCGCAAGGAGGAGGTCGAGGCCAACCAGCAGCGGCTCGAGCTCAACCTCACCTCCATCCAGCGCACCGCGCGGCACACCACCGCCGAGAACGAGCGGCTCGACGGGCTCCGGCGCGAGCGCGAATCCTCGATGCTCGCGATCCAGGCCCAGCGCAAGAACTACGAGTCCGCCGCCGCCGAGCTGGACCGCACCGCGCGCTCGATCCAGCGGCTGCTGCAGGAGCTGGAGCGCGACCGCAAGGCCGAGAGCGCGCGTGCCAAGGCCGAGGGCCGCGCCCCCCAGCCCTACTCGGGCGACTTCGCGAAGGGCCAGGGGTCGCTCGATTGGCCGCTGCGCGGGCGGCTGATCGGCCACCTCGGCCCCGAGACCCACCCCAAGTGGGGCACGGTGACGCCCAACAACGGCATCGACATCGAGGCCACGATCGGCACGCCGGTGCGCGCCGTGGCCCGCGGGCGCGTGGACTACACCAGCGAGGACTACGGCACCTACGGGCAGATGATCATCCTGAACCACGGCGACGGCTATTTCACGCTCTACGGCCACCTCTCCGAGATCGAGGTCGCGGTGGGACAGGAGGTCGAGACCGGGCGCGAGATCGCGCGGTCGGGCGACTCGGGCTCGCTCAAGGGCCCCATCCTCCACTTCGAGGTGCGCAAGGGCGGCAGCCCGCTCGATCCCGAGGCGTGGCTGAAATAGGCGCCTACCTCATCCACAGATCGAAGCCGAGCTTGACGCCCACCGCCGTGAACGCGTCCACCCCCGCGGCCTGGTCCTCGAAGAAGTGGTCGATCCGGAGCTCGCCGCGGAACGCGCCGTGCCCGTGGCCGACCACGGCGCGCGCACCCAGGCCGCCTCCCAGGCTCCCGACCGTGTGGGTCTCGCTGTTGCTTCCTCCGATCATCCAGAAGCCGACGCCGCCGGTCAGGTAGGGCCCGGAGGCCGACCGGCGATTGAGGCCGTGCTGGAAGTTGCCGCTCGCCTGCCAGATCCGGAACGACGATCCCGAGCTGGACTCCACCAGGAACCCGGTGTCCATGTAGAACTCGAGCGGCGAGGTGCGCTCGACGTAGCCGATGCGGAGGCCCGGCTGGAACGCGAGCACGTCGCCGGGCCAGGCCACCACGGTCTCGGTCGCGTTCTGGTTGGAGTTCACCATGAAGCCCAGGTTGGAACCGAAGCTCCACGTGCCGGCTGCGGCCGAATGCGGCCACGCGGCGACGAGCAGGGAAACGAGCAGGTATCGGAAAGGTCTCATCTCGAGTCTCCTCCGTCCGCGGCCGGCCGATCGGCGGAGCGGGATGCCCCGGCGCCGGCCCATCGCGAGCGCGGCCGGCCCCAAGCGGTCAGATCACCTGTCAGGGATCGGTCACTTGGGCGCCTTTCAACAGCCGAAAGGTCGACCCGGGCCTCGCGACCGCTTCAGGCGTGGGGCGCTTCGCCACCGGCCGCGGCGCGCCCTGCGACCACGCGGCGCAGGTCGTCGAGGCTCACGCCCACGGCGTGCAGCGCGACGAGCGCGTGGTAGAGGAGGTCCACGCCCTCCTCGGCCGCCCGCGCGCGGTCCCCGTCGGCGCAGGCGGTGACGAGCTCGGCCGCCTCCTCGCCCAGCTTCTTGAGCCTGAGGTTGCGGTCGGCGAGCAGCGTCCGCGTGTAGCTCGGGCGCCCGCCGCCTTCGCCCGCCCCCGGGGCCGGGCTCGCGCCCGGTGCCGCGTTCGCACCCGGAGCGCGCTCCGCCCCCGCCGCACGCTCCGCGATCACGCGGGCGAGCGAGGCGATCGCGTCCGCGGAGAGCGCGGCCTCGCCGAAGCAGGAGACCGCCCCGGTGTGGCACGCGGGTCCCGCCGGCGTCACGCGCGCGAGCAGCGCGTCGCGGTCGCAGTCGGTCGCGAGCGACACCACGCGCTGCACGTTCCCGCTGGTCTCGCCCTTCCTCCATGGGCCGCGGGTGCGGGAGCGGTAGTGCATCTCGCCGGTCGCGAGCGTCTTCTCGACCGCCTCGCGGTCGGCGTGGGCCACCATCAGCACCGCGCCGGTCGCGGCATCCTGGACCACCACCGTGATGAGGCCTTCGCCCTTCGCGAAATCGAGACTGCCGGGATCAAGCATGTTCCCTCCGCGTGGAGCGCGCCTCGGCTCCCGCGAGCACGAGCCGCGCGGCCCGCGCCAGCGCGGCGTTGGTGGCGACGGCGCTGCCGCCGAAGGCGGTCGGCGCGCCGTCCCAGTCGGTGAACGCTCCGCCCGCCTCCTCCACGATCACCATGACCGCGGCCGCGTCCCAGGGCGAGAGCACGGGGTCCGCCATCACCTCGGCGCGCGCGGTCGCGACCAGCAGGTAGCCGTAGCAGTCGCCCCAGGTGCGGCTGAGCGCGGCGCGGGCGGCGAGCCGCTCCCAGCCCGCGCGGCGCGCGGGGGCCTCGGCGAAGCGCGGGTCGGTGACGAGCACGGTCGCGCGCTCGAGGCTCGACTCGGCCGAGACCGAGCACCGCGCCCCGTTCCACCAGCAACCGCACCCGCGCGCCGCGGCGGCGGCCTCGCCCAGGGCGGGAAAGCACGCGGCGCCGGCGAGCACGCGCTCGCCCTCGGCGACCGCGACCAGCGAGCCCCACAGCGGCACCCCGCGCACGAACGTGCGGGTGCCGTCGATGGGATCGATCAGCCACCGCCTCCGCGCCTCCGGGCGCGCGCGGCCCAGCTCCTCGCCCTGGATGCCGTCGGCCGGGAAGCGGGCCTCGATCCACTCGCGCGCGGCGCGCTCGGCCGCGCGGTCGGCCTCGGTCACCGGCGAGCCGTCGGCCTTCTCCTCGATCGCGAGACGCGTGCGATAGCGCCGGTGCGCCGCATCGCCCGCGGCCCGCGCCGCCTCGGCCGCCGCCTGCATCAGGCTCTCCAGGCCTGCGCCGCGCCCGGCGAGGGGCCCAAGGCGGGCGGACGCGCGGGAGCCGCCGCGCGCGCGCGCGCGCCCGCTCACGACGCCCTCATCGCGATCCCCGCGGCCGCGAGGTCGCGCTTGATGGCGGCGATGGTGTGGGCGCCGTCGTGCAGGATGCCGGCCACCAGCACCGCGTCGGCACCGCCTTCCTCGAGCGCGGCGCGCAGGTGCTCGCTCGTGCCCGCGCCGCCCGAGGCGATCACCGGCACCTCCACCGCCTCCGCGACCGCGCGGGTGAGCGCCAGGTCGTAGCCCGTGCGAATCCCGTCGCGATCGATGCTGGTGAGGAGGATCTCGCCCGCGCCGCGGCCGACGCACTCGCGTGCCCAGCTCACGGCGTCGAGCCCGGTGGGCCTCTGCCCGCCGTGCGTCCACACCCGCCACGCGCCGTCCTCGCGGCGCGCGTCGATGCTCGCCACCACGCACTGGCTGCCGAAGCGCGCCGCGGCCTCGGAGAGCAGGGCGGGCCGCGCGACCGCCGCGGTGTTGACGCTCACCTTGTCCGCCCCGGCGCGCAGCGCCCGCGCCACGTCCTCGGCCGAGCGGATCCCGCCGCCGATCGTGAGCGGAATGAAGAGCCGCTCGGCCGCTCGCCGCGCCACCTCGAGCAGCGTGGCGCGCTCCTCGAGCGAGGCCGAGACGTCGAGGAACGCGATCTCGTCCGCGCCCTGCTCCTCGTAGCGCGCCGCCAGCGCCACCGGGTCGCCGACCTCGCGCAGCGACTCGAAGCGCACGCCCTTCACCACCCGCCCGCCGCGCACGTCGAGGCAGGCGATCAGGCGCCGGGTCAGCATGGCGACCGCCGCGCGCGCATCATTCCTCCCCCAGCGAGACCGGGCCCTTGGTGCTGAACACCGTGCCCGAGTCCTCGAGCGCCTCCCGCAGCGCGAGCCCGAGCGCCTTGAACGCGGCCTCGACCACGTGGTGGCGGTCGCGGCCGCGCAGCACGCGCACGTGGAGCGTGAGCCGGGCGTGGTCGCTGAAGGAGCGCATCCAGTGCTCGTAGAGGCTGCTCGGCAGCGGGCCCCGGTAGTACGGCCGGCCGCCGAGATCGAGCGCGACCTGGACCAGCGCGTCGTCCATGGGCACCGTGCGGCTGCCGTAGCGCGCCACCTCGGCCGGGCGCATCCGGTCGAGCGCCATCCCGAGCGCGATCGCCACGTCCTCGATGATGTGGTGCTTGAGGTCCCCGCGCACGCTCACGGTGAGGTCGAGCCCGGAGTAGCGCGCGAGCGTCACCAGCATGTGGTCGAGGAACGGGAGCCCGGTCTCGACCGACGCCTGGCCGGTGCCGCGCTCCATCTCGAGCCTCACCTGGGTCTCCTTCGTCTCGCGGACGATCTCGCTCACGGGGCGAACTCCGCGGCCAGGGCGGGGGCGTCGAGCGCCCCGGCGTAGAGCGCCATGCCGAGGATCGCGGCGTGCGCGCCGAGCGCCGCCAGCGCGCGCAGATCGCCCAGGCCGGCGATCCCGCCCGCGGCGTAGAGCGGGTGCCTGCGCCCTGCGACCAGGCGCATCAGCTCGAGGTCGGTGCCCGCGAGCCGGCCCTCGCGGTGGACCGCGGTCACGAGCACCCCGGCGAGCGGGAGCGGATCGAGGCGCTCCACCACGTCGCGCACGTCCTCCGCGCTCTCCCGGCTCCAGCCCCGCGTCGTGACGCGGCGGCCGCGCGCGTCGGCGGCCACGATCATGCGCCCGGGGTAGGCGGCGGCCGCGCGCTCGAGCCACGCCGGCTCCTCGATGGCGCGCGTCCCCACCACCACCGCGGCCGCGCCCGCCCCGAGCAGCGATTCGATCTCGGCCTCGCTCCGGATCCCGCCCCCGACCTGCACCTCGAGCGCCGGCTCCGCGAGCAGCGCGCGGATCACCGCGGCGTTCGACCCGCGCCCGGTCGCGGCGTCGAGGTCCACGACGTGGAGCCGCCGCAGGCCCGCGCGCGCGAAGCCGAGCGCGGCCGCGAGCGGATCCCTGAGCCGCACGCGCTCCTCCTCGTAGCGCCCGCCCACGAGCTGGACGCACGCGCCTTCGCGCAGGTCGATCGCCGGGATCGCGATCATGGCCGCGGCTCCCGCGCGCCCGGTGGCGCTCCCGCCGCCACGCGGTCGCCGCGTTCCGCCTCGCGCACGAACGCGCGCACCAGGGCGAGGCCCTGGCGCGAGCTCTTCTCGGGGTGGAACTGCACCCCGAGCACCGAGTGGACGCGCACCGCGGCCGCGAACCGGTCGGCCTCGTGGGTCGTCCACGCCGTGACGCAGGAGGGATCGCGCGGCCGGCAGGCGTAGCCGTTCGCGAAGTACGCGATGCCGAGCCCGGCTTCCGCGATCCGCGGATCGCGCACCTCGTCGAGGCGGTTCCAGCCGATGTGGGGCACGCGGCGCGCGGCGAGCCGCGTGACCTCGCCGGCGAGGAGCGCGAGGCCACGCCCCGGCCCCTCCTCGCTCGCCTCGAAGAGGAGCTGCATGCCGAGGCAGACCGCGAGGCAAGGGAGGCCGCCCGCGAGCGCCTCGCGCATCCGCTCGCGGCCCGGCTCGAGGCGCTCGGCCGCGGCCGCGAATGCGCCCACGCCGGGGAGCACGAGCAGCTCGGCACCCGCGGCGCGCGCCGGATCGGGCTCGATCGCGACCCGCGCCCCCGCGCTCTCCAGGGCTTTCGCGAGCGAGTGGAGGTTGCCGGCGCCGTAGTCGAAGATCGCCGCGTTCATGCCAGGGCCTCCGTCAGTCGCGCGAGCGCCCGCTCCATGAGCGGCCAGGGGCCGACCGTGATGCGCACCGCGTCGCCGATGCGGGCCAGTCCGGGGAACGGGCGCACCGCGACGCCGCCCGCGCGCATCGCGGCCGCAACCCGCGCCGCATCCGGCACGGGGACCAGCACGAAGTTGGCGTCCGAGGGCAGCGCGCGGATCCCGCGCCCCGCGAGCGCCGCGGCGAAGCGCGCGCGAATCGCCCGGGCCTCGTCCACTCGCGCGCCCACCCAGCCGAGGTCCTCGGTGAGCGCTGCCACCGCCGCGCGCTCCGCGAGCGTGCCCACCTTGAACGGCCCGCGCGACTTCTCCAGCTCGCGGACGAGCGGCGCCGCGCCCGCGGCGTAGCCGATCCGGAGCCCGGCGAGCCCGAACGCCTTGGAGAGCGTGCGCGTCACGATCAGACGCTCGCGCTCGGGGGCGGCGGCGATCCAATTCGCGCCCGCGTACTCGGCGTAGGCCTCGTCCAGGATCACGAGCCCGCTCGACTCGCGCACCACGCGCTCGACCGCGTGGCGCGAAGCCGCGCGCCCGGTCGGGTTGTTGGGCGAGCACAGATAGAGGATGCGCGCTCCGGTCGCGAGCAGGGCGTCGGGGTCGATGTCGAGGTCCGCAGCGAGCGGCACGGGCACGGGGTCGAGCCCGTTCATCCGGGCGAAGATCGGCACCATCGCGAAGGTCGGATCGGGGTAGGCGAGCGCGTCGCCGGGCTCCGAGAAGGCGCGGATCGCCGAGTCGATCACGTCGTCCGAGCCGCAGCCCGTGGCGATCTCCCCGGGCTCGACGCCCGCGTAGCCCGCGAGCGCGGCTTTGAGCGCGTCCGCGAAGGGCCGCGGGTAGCGGGCGACCGCTTCCTCCTCGGCCCCTCGCAGCGCGCGCAGCGCCGCGGGCGGGACGCCGAAGCGGTTGGTGTTGTCGCTGAGGTCCGTAGCACACGGCGTGCGGTCGGGCGCGTAGAGCGGGATCTCGCGGTAGAGCGAGCGGGCGAGCGTCAGGGCTTCACTCATGGGCCGGTCCTAGCCTCGGTCCGAGAATGCGCGGGCGGCGGCGGCGTGCGCCGGCAGCCGCTCGGCCGCGGCGAGGATCGCCACGTCGCCGGCGAGCCCTGCGGCCGCCTCCCGGGTCACGCGCTGCCAGGTGGTCCAGCGCACGAAGTCCTCGATCGAGAGGCCCGAGAACGAGCGCGCCGCGCCCCCGGTCGGGAGCGTGTGGTTGGCGCCCGTCATGTAGTCGCCGAAGGCCACCGAGCTGTGGCCGCCGAGGAACACCGAGCCCGCGTTCCGCACCCGCGCGAGCGCGCGCTCGGGCTCCGCGACCGCGAGCAGCAGGTGCTCGGGCGCGTAGTCGTTCGCGAACTCGAGCGCCTGCTCGAGCGTGGCCGCGACCAGCACGCCGCCGCGCGCGGCGAAGGAAGCCGCGATCACCTCGCGCCGCTCCTCGCCGGGCAGGGCGCGCGCGAGGGCCGCGCGGAGGGCCGCGGCCGGAGCCTCGCCGACCGCGACGGCGAGCGCCGCGGCATCCGGGTCGTGCTCGGCCTGGGCCAGCAGCTCGCGCGCCACGAGCGCGGGGTCGGCGCCCTCGTCCAGGATCGCGAGCAGCTCGCTCGGCCCCGCCGGCGAGTCGGTCGAGACCACGCCCTGCACCTGGAGCTTGGCCTCGGCGACGAACGCATTGCCGGGGCCGACGATGCGATCCACCGCCGGGACCGTCGCGGTGCCGTGGGCCATCGCCGCGATCGCCCCCGCTCCTCCGATCGCGAACACGCGATCCGCGCCCGCGATCTCGGCGGCGGCCAGCACGAGCGGCGAGGGCGAGCCGCCCGGCCCCGGAGGCGAGCACAGGATCACCTCCGCGACCCCCGCGACCCGCGCCGGCACCACCGCCATCAGCACGCTGCTCGGATAGCTCGCGCGCCCACCCGGCGCGTAGACGCCGAGGCGCGCGATCGGATCGGGACGCCGGCCCACGAAGATCCCGGGCTCGACCTCGATCTCGCACGCCCGCGGGAGCAGGGCGCGGTGCCAGGTCGCGATGTTGCGCGCGGCGCGCTCGAGCGCGCGCAGGAGCGGCGCGTCGAGCCCGGCGAGCGCCCGCCGCCGCTCGGCGCGCGGCACCTCGAGCGAGGCGGGCGCGGCGCCGTCCAGCTCGCGGGCGAGCGCCGCGAGCGCGGCATCACCCTGGGCGCGCACGCGCTCGAGGATCGCGGCCACGCGCCCCGCGAGGGCGGGATCGCGGCGCGCCCGCCGCGCGCCGAGCCGCTCGCGCTCCGCGGGCGCGAGCGTCTCGAGCCGGCCGCCGAAGCGCAGTGCCGGGCCGCTCACGGCATCAGCCTCTCGATGCGGGTCACGAGGATCCCCTGGGCGCCGAGCGCCTTGAGGTCGGCGATCGTTCGATAGATGGCGCTGCTCTCGACCACCGCGTGCACCGCGACCATGGTGTTCCCGTCCAGGATGTCCACCACCGTCGGGCCGTTGAGCCCGGGCAGCACCGAGCGGATGCTCTCGAGCGATGCGCGCGGCACGTTGGCCATCACGTAGCGCTTGCCGCGCGCCCTCAGCACCGAGGAAAGCGCTGCCACCAGCTCCTCCAGCGCCCGGGCCTTGTCGCGCGCGGGACGGTCGCGCGCCGGAGCCGGCCGCGCGGGATCGCCCGCGCCGAGCAGCCCCGGGGTGGCGACCAGGCGGGCCGTGGACTCGAGCAGCGTGGCCATCTCGACCAGCCCGTTCACCCGCAGCGTGGAGCCGGTCGAGGTGAGATCCACGATCAGGTCGGCGATCCCGATGTGCGGCGCGATCTCGGCGGAGCCGGACATCGGCACGATCTCGACGGCCCGCCCGCGCCGCTCGAAGAACTCCCGCGTGACGTGCGGGAACACGGTGGCGACGCGCGGCGTGCCGCGGATCTCGTCCAGCGATCCCACGCCCGCCCCGTCGCGCCCCGCGAGCACCAGGCGGCAGTGGCCGAACTCGAGGTCGATCAGCGGGTCGAGCGCGCGCTGCGACTCGCACACCAGGTCCCATCCGGTCACGCCGGCATCGGCCGCGCCGTCGGCGACGAACTCCGGGATGTCCTGGGCGCGCACGAACAGGCCCTCGAACTCGCCGCCCAGCGAGGCGGTGAGCGCGCGTTCCCCGCGGGCGCGGACGTCGAGGCCCGCGTCGTCGAACAGCTCGCGCGTCTCGTCGGCCAGCCGGCCCTTGTTGGGCAAGGCGATCTTGAGCATTGGATTCCTCGGGTTTCGGACCCAAAACGAAAAACCCGTCCGGTATCGGACGGGCCGCGGGAACTGTGCCTGCTCTAGAACCTGGAGACTACGTCGCCCCCTCGAGCGCGCGCACAGACCCCCGACCCGCCGGGTCGTGGCCGTGATGCGCGTGATGGTGTCGGACGACGTTCCTCATGGAGCCGCTACGATAGTCCGCGCGCCCCCGTGCGTCAAGCGGCGCCCCGGGGAGGGAGTGCCGGGCAGAGAGAATCCCCGGGGGCCGAGCCCCCGGGGATCTCCCTTGCACTCCGGCGGCGGAGGACCGGTAGGCGCCCCCCGCGCCTGTCCTGCTACTCGAGCGCCGCGACCCGCAGCGTCCGGGTCTGGCCGCCCGCGGTGAGCCGGATCACGTAGAGGCCCGCGCCGAGCCGCGCGCCGGCCCTGAGGTCGAGCTCCTCGTTGTAGGTGCCCGCGGCGCGCTCCTCGTTCACCAGCGTGCGCAGCTTCTGGCCACCCACGCTGAACACCTCGAGCCGCACCGTCGAGCGCTGCGGCAGCGTGAAGTGGACCATGGTGCGCGCGCTGAACGGATTCGCCCCGGCGAGCCGGAACTCGAGCGCGCGCTCGGCGGCCCCGGTGAGCTGGATGCTCTCGAGCCGCGACTCGCGGCCGTCCACCATCAGCCCGGAGAGCTGGTAGTAGAGCGCCCCGGCCGGCGCCTCAGCGTCGTGGAACCGGAACTCGCCGCCCGTCCCCATCGGGATCGGGTGCGCGTTTAGGAGCGCGAACGGCCCGTCGGCGGACGAAGAGCGGTAGAGGTTCCAGCCCTGGATCTGGTCGGTGGCGCGCGACGACCAGCGCAGGTCGACGCCGCCGCCCGACACGTCACCCCAGAAGCCCGCCACCAGCGCCGGGGTCGCCTGATCGCAGGTCACGGTGGTCGTGCACACGATGGGGTTGAGGCAGCCTTCGCCCGAGAAGTTCACCGTGAACGTGATCACGTCCGAGCTCGGGGTGCACGTGGGCGAGACGCTCACCTTGACCGGGATCGTGGTGTTGCCGCCGGCCGCGACCGGCCCGGCGGTGCCGTTGATCGGGCCGCCGATCCAGCCGGCGACGTCGGTGATCGAGTAGCTGTAGCTGTCCGCGACGTTGCCGGTGTTGTTCACGACGAAGTTCTTCACCACCGACGAGCCCGGGGCCTCGGTGCTGCTGAGCGGGCACCCGGTCGTGAACGCGAACCGGATCGTCGTGGTCACGGCGTTGGGGCCGGAGCCGGCGGTGTAGGTGTTGGTGCCCGGCGTGCGCACGTCGCCGGTCGAGATGCGCTGGTCCGACCACGCCGGATGGATCCGGTCACCCCAGGCCGCGGCCTGGTTGTAGTCGCCGAGGTTGGGCACGGCGATCGTGTTGAACGAGAAGAACGACAGCTCGTCCGTCACCGAGTAGTTGGGCGTCCAGGTGACGCCGCCGTCCCGCGACGTGGTGCCGTAGACCGAAGTGAGCGACGCGGTCGAGCCGAAGCCCGCGGTGCGCGAGTCGTGCCAGTACGTGCTCACGTGCCCCTGCCCGTCGACGGTCACGAACGGACGGCGGTTCTCGAGACCGGCCGCATCGTCGTTGACGAGCTGCGGTGCGGTCCAGGTCCCGCCCTGGTTCGAGGAGCGGACCACCACGACGTCGCGGGCGTCACGCGCCGGGCTGGGCGCCCCGAACGTGAGCGGACGGACCCGCATCGTGTACGTGCCGGTGGTGGTGCCGCTGCTGATCTGGAGCCGGATCAGGTAGGTGCCGGTCCGGGGCGCGGTCCACACGATCCGGTTCTCGAACGCCCCGACGAAAGATCCCGCGAGCAGCGAGTCGGGGAAACCGGTGGGGTTCGGGTACACCGCGGTGGTCGCGAACATGCGCACGCGCATCCCGCGCGTGGTCCCCGTGACGCCGCAGTTGAACCCCTGCGGCAGCACGTCGATCATCAGGTTCTGCCCCTGGGTGGCGCTGAACTGCCAGTAGTCCAGATCGGCGGCGGGGTTGATCTGGCCGGTCACGTCGTCCCCGATCGTGAAGAGGTCCGGCGTGCCGGGATTGTTGTTGTTGGCGACGAGCTCGGTCACGACCGGGCCGGCCGACGTGTTGGCGGACCACGGGGCACCGTCGTGCCAGGTCACGTAGAGGTTGCCGTTGTAGCAGCCCCCCGTGCGGTCCACCGCGATGTCCGGGAACTCGTTGCCGCGATCACGCAGGTCGCCGGGCCCCCCGGCCAGGAAGTCGGTGACCGGATTCCCGATGATGCTGACGGGATCGTAGGTCACGCCGAAGTTGAGCGAGCGCGTGAACCCGATCTGGGCGTTGAACGACGCGATGTTGCCGGCGCCATCCGGGCAGAAGATCGAGTTGGCGCCCTTCTCCCACACTACGTACACCTCGCCCGCCGGGCCGCAGAACGGACGCGCGGCCTGCTTCGAGCTGGTGGGCGTGGCGCCGTTGTCGAGCACGGTCGCCGGGCCCCAGGTGGCGCCCAGCGTGGTGGAGCGCACGATCTCGATCTGGGGGACGGCGGTGAAGCGTGTATACGCGGCGTAGACGTTGTTGGTCACGCGATCGACCGCGAGCAGGCACTTGTCGAGGTTGCCCAAGGCGGAGGTGCCGATCGAGGCCTGCACCGGCGGGTCGAGGGTGAGGACGCCGGCGACGAAGCGCGCGTGGTGGACCGCGATGTTCTGCTCCGCGGTCGGATCGGGGTTGCCGGCGGTGCGGGTGTAGATCTGGACCAAGTACCAGTTGCCCTTCTCGTCGGTGTCCCAGCCGGTGTCGCCGAACGCCTGGTCGGTCGGGAGCGCGAGCGGCACGTTCCCGCCGTCGGTGAACGTGTTGCCGCCGTCGGTCGAGTAGCCGTAGCTCGAGAGCGTGATGCCCCCCCCGAGAAAGCCGCGCGAGTCGTTCCAGCCGATCACCACGGTGTCACCGAACACGGCGATCGAGACTTCGGACTGGGTCTCGCCCACGCGGTCCCCGGCGTTGCTGTTGACCTGGATGTTGGTCGGAACCAACAGCGTGCCGTTGCGCGACGGCAGGCCGAGCTTGCGGGTCTGGGCGACGTATTCCTGCACCGCCTCGAGCGCGCCCTCGGGAAGCAGCCCCTCGAACTGCGCGGGGTTCTCGCTCGTCGCGGCCGCGGCGCGCATTCCGGCCGGCGACAGGTCATTGGGGTAGGTGGGCGTCTGGGCGGTCTTCGCGGCGAACGCGGAGCCGGCAACGAGCGCCGACAGCGCGACGAGCGCGAGCGAGCGTGTGACCTTGGTAGAGACTTCCATCACGACCTCCTGCGGATAGGGGACAATTGCAGGATCCCGGCACAACTCCGGGTGGATCGGATCGGCCGCGAGGGGGGGCCGGCGGCCCGCCGATTGTGGAAACAACCTGACGATGCGATGCGACGGCGTAACTGCAGCGGCCGATCGACGGCACCGAGGGATGCGGCTCGGGGCGCGTCGGAAACGAACGAAGCCCCCGTATTGAACACTTTCCTGACAAATCGGGCAAGGAAAATCTGGCGAGCGCGAGTGCTCGATGAGCCGTCGGCTTTCAACGCAGAACGGAGTTCGCCCGGAGTGAACACGTCTTAGGGACTCGGGGCCCTTCAGCGGTACTCGAAGAGCACGAATCCGTCGTAGCGGCGGCCGGGACCCTCGAGGAACTCCGTCCACGGCAGCGCCACCACGCGCCCGGTGCGGCTCGAGGCGTGGAGCAGCGTGCGGCCCTTCCACAGCAGGGACTCGTGCACCACGTCGAGCCCGTCGGCGAGCTTCTTCTCCTCGACGAAGGCCACGCCGGTGGCGTCCGGCAGGCGGCCGCGGTCGTGCCAGCGCGCGAATTCCGCTCCCAGCGCGCGCGGCACATAGCGCACGACGCGGCGCCGGCTCCATTCGATCGGAATCCAGCGGCTCCCGTCGGCCCTGCGGTTGAGCACGACCACGCGGCTCCGGCAAGCGCGGCCCGCGACCTTCGCGGTGATGTCGCGGTAGTAGGGCGAGGCGTCGAGCCGGTCGGTGGTGAAGTGGAGACGGCTCGGGTACCCGACCACGCCGCCGCGGTAGTTCGCGAGCGCCATGGCCCGGCGCTCGCCGCCCGCCTCGGGCGCGTGCGCGAGCGCGGCGGACACCAGGTTGAGCACGGCGCAATCGGTGGAATCGAACGCGATGAGCGGGTCCGTGTCGGGCGGCGCCTCCTCGCCCAGCACGCCGAGCTTGTACGGCGTTCCGACCTGGAGGAACGCCCAGGCCGCGACCCGCGCGCCGACGTCCCAGCTCGCGAGCCGCCCGGCCAGCCGGGCGCGCGCGCCCGGGTCGAGCGCGGCGAGGCGCGGGAGGCTCGTGTCCGCCAGCGCCAGCGGGTCGCGCGCGGCGAGCGCGCGGTCGAGCGATCCCGGCTCGCCGGTCGAATCCGGAGCCGCAGCGATCGCAGCGGCGGCGAGCGCCGCGCCCGCGACCCGCATGGCGAGAGCGAGAGGCCCGCGCGGAGACGGCCGGGGCGCCGCAGGTCGCGAGCTCATTCCCGCAGCATACCGCCAGGTCCAAGTGCGGTGCGGCGCGCCCCTCGCCCCGCCGCGCGGGCAGCGTGTATCCTGCGCGCGATGCTCGGCGTCCGGCTCTCCCAGCTCCTCGGCCAGCCCGAGGTATCCGCGTTCCTCCAGGGCGTGGTGGCGGGCGGGCGCTTCGGCAATGCCTACCTCTTCCACGGCCCCGCGGGCGTGGGCAAGTGCACCGCGGCGCTCTCCTTCGCGCGCGCCCTGCTGTGCGAGCGGGTCGCGGGCGGGGCGGCCGCCTCGCCCGATCTCTTCGCCGCGCCTGGGCCCGGCGCCGCAGGCGAAGCGGCGGCCTCCGGCCCGCGCCGCGACGCCTGCGGCGAGTGCGCCTCGTGCGGCAGGAGCGGGGCGCTCCAGCATCCCGACCTGCGCTTCCTGTTCCCGGTCTCGGGCGAGGAGAAGGACCTCGAGGACACCGTGGCCGGGACGCTCGCCACGCTGCGCGCCGACCCGCTGTTCGTCTTCCAGTACGAGAAGGCGGCCTCGATCCGCCTCTCGCTCACCCGCGAGCTGCTGCGCGAGCTGGCCTACAAGCCGTTCGAGGCCGCGCGCCGCGCGGTGGTCGTGCGCGACGCCGACCGCATGCGCGAGGACCAGTACTCGGCGATGCTCAAGAGCATCGAGGAGCCCGGGGCCTCCACGGTGTGGGTGCTCACCACGGCGCGGCTCGCGCGCCTGCCGGCCACGATCCGCTCGCGCTGCCAGCGGGTGCGCTTCGCCCCGCTCGCCGAGGAGCGGGTGCGCGAGTTCCTGGCGGAGCGCGCCGCCGTGAACGAGCGCGACGCCCGCGTGCTCGCGGCGCTCGCGGGCGGATCGCTGGCCCGGGCGCTGGCGCTGCGCGACGCCGAGCCCTTGAAGCTCCGCGACCAGGCGCTCGCGCTGCTCGAGCCCGCGCTGCGCGGCGAGCCGGCCGCGCTGTGGAAGGCCACCCAGGGCTTCACCCGCTTCGGGCGCGCGGGCCGCGAGAGCCTGCGGCTGCTGGTCGAATTCCACGAGCTGTGGCTGCGCGACCTGCTGCGCGCGCGCTACGGCGCGCCGCGCGAGGCCCTGGTCCACCGCGACCGCGAGGCCGAGATCAAGAAGCTCTCCGCCGGCGTCGACGCGGCCGAGATCCGCCGACGGCTGCTGGTGCTGGAGGAGGTGCTGCGCTCGATCGAGGGCAACGTCACGCCCGAGCTGGCGCTGTTCTCGGGGATGTCGCGGGTGGCGGGCGAGCGGCTCGGCGAGGGCGAGTGGCCACGGCCGGCGACCGCGCGGTGGGATTACTAGTGCCGGGGCGGGCCCGAACGGGCACGGCGGGCCGCGGGAGGGGCGTGCGACCCTGATGCCCCCGCCTCTGCACGCGCTCGCCGCCGCGCTCGGCCTCTCGCTCGCGGCGGAGACTCCCGCGAGGACCGTGCCCGCCGACCTGGTGGTGCGCGGCGCCCGCATCTACACCGCCGCCGGAAAGCACCCGCGGGCCGAGGCGATGGCGGTGCGCGGAGGGCGCATCGTCGCGATCGGCGACCGGCGCGAGGTCGATCCCTGGGTCGGCCCGGGCACCCGGGTCTGGGACCTCGAGGGGCGCACCGTGCTCCCCGGGCTCATCGACTCGCACGGGCACGTCTACAATCTCGGCGCCTCGCTCGAGAATGTGCGGCTCGCGGGCACCGCGTTCTACGACGAAGTGATCGCGCGCGTCGTCGAGCGCGCGCGCACCACCCCCGCGGGCGAGTGGATCGAGGGCCGCGGCTGGGACCAGAACGACTGGCCGTTGACGGCCATGCCGCAGCACCAGGCCCTGTCGCGCGCCACGCCCGACCATCCGGTTTTCCTGGTGCGAGTGGACGGCCACGCGGCGCTCGTCAACCGCCGCGCGCTCGAGATCGCGGGGGTCACCCGCGCCACGCCCGACCCCTCCGGCGGCACGATCGAGCGCGACGCGGCGGGCGAGCCCACCGGCGTGCTGGTGGACGGGGCGATGGCGCTGGTGCGAGGCCACATCCCGCCGGCCACCGCCGCCCAGATCGAGCGCCGGCTCGGCGCGGCGCTCGCCGAGTGCGCGCGCTATGGGCTCACGATGGTGCACGACGCCGGGATCGGGCCCGAGGCGCTCGCGGCCTATCGCGCGCTCGAGGCCCGCGGCGAGCTGCCGATCCGCATCTACGCCATGGCGCGCGCCGGCACCGGCCTCGATCGCGAGCTGCTCGCCCGCGGGCCGGAGGACGGCGACAGGCTGAGCCTGCGCGCGATCAAGGTGGTGATGGACGGGGCGCTCGGCTCGCGCGGCGCGCTGCTCTCCGCGCCCTACTCGGACCGCCCGGGGCACGTCGGGCTCGAGACCTTCCCGTTCGACAGCCTGGTCGCGATCGCGCGCGCGGCGATCGCGCGCGGCGTCCAGGTGCGCGTCCACTGCATCGTCGACCTCGCCAATACCCGCACGCTCGACGCCTTCGAGCGCGCCTTCGGTGGCCGCCCGCATCCCGAGGCGCGGTGGGCGATCGAGCATGCGCAGGTGGTGCGGCCCGAGGACGTGCGGCGCTTCGCGCGGCTTGGCATCGTCGCCTCGATGCAGGCCACGCACGCCACCTCGGACGGGCCGTGGGCGGAGGAGCGCCTCGGCCCCGAGCGGGTGAAGTGGTCCTACGCCTGGAGGCAGTTCCTGCGCGCCGGCGTGCGGTTCACGAACGGCAGCGACTTCCCGGTCGAGGACCCGAACCCTCTGCTCGGGCTCTACGCCGCGGTGACCCGCCGCGACCTCGCGGGCAAGCTGCCCGCCTCCGGCTGGCGCCCGAAGGAGCGCCTGACGCGCGACGAGGCGCTCGCGAGCTTCACGCTGTGGGGCGCATGGACCGCGTTCCACGAGCGCGACCTCGGCTCGCTCGAGCGCGGCAAGCTCGCCGACTTCGTGGTGCTCGACCGAGACGTGATCGGCGGCCCGGCGGAGGAGATCCCGGGCGCGAAGGTGCTGCGCACCGTGGTGGCGGGCAGCACGGTGTACGAGGCTGCGGAGGACTGAGGCGGCGCGGGCGGAAAGCATTCCCTCGGGCCGTCTTCGGGCCAGTTGAGAGCCGCGCATTTCGGCGATGGCCCGAAGGCGCGCGCTTGGCTCCGAGTCGTTCGGGCCGCGCCTCCCCGACTCCCAGCTCATTGGAATGACCCTCGTCCGCCCGCATGGCGCACGCGCTGGGAAGACAGTCCCCCGCGAACGGCTAACTTGACCTGCGCTCGTCAGGCGATCCCTTGGACCTCACAGATCAGTTCCACTTCTCCTTTGGCGGCACGCGAGCCTGTTCCGTGAACGCCGAGGACCCGTCGGCCCTCACCTCTCGATAGACCTCAGTCTTGCCGATCTCGCCCTCGCGCGCGCGCGTCCAAAGAACCTCAACCCGGGCTCGGCCCTGATCCAACCGGTTCAGGAGAAGGTCCGTTACCTCACGCTCATGCGAATTGGCGGTCTGCGATTCGCGTGTCGCCTTCAGCGCCTTTTCCGCCCATAACAAGGTGCCCTGCTTCTCCCCGTAGGCCATCTTGAGGGTGCCTTCGACCGTGGCCGCTGAGCTGTAACCGCCCTTGGCTTCGACGATCACGTATTGTTTCGTAGACGGGTCCCAGAACACGCCATCGACGCCTTGCGGGCGGGCGCTGCACTCCGTGGGAGCCAAGATAGGCACGTATCCTCGCATTCGCGCCTCGACCATCATGCCCCCCTCACCAACCGCCTCGCTCCATCCCGTCCTCTCCCCCCGGCTCATGCGGAGGTATTCACGCTTCAGCCTTTCGGAAATGGATTGTGGATCTTCGCCGCTCGCTCGCTCCGGATTCTCCCGCGCCTCGAGCATCTCTACGATCGTCCTTAGGCGATGCTCGTAGCCCTCGCGATCGACCTGCCTCGCGTCGCGCTCGATTCGCTTTCTCGCTTCCTCAACCTTCCTTCTGCGCCCCTCTTCCTCCCCCTCCCGCCGCCTACGTTCTTCCCGAACGACTTCCCTGTCGCGCTCCTTTTTCCGGGCCTTGGCGGCGTCGCCCTCGTCCGCTCCGACGAACGTTGCAAACCCAACGGCCTGAACAAGCAAGAGCAGAATAGCTCCCGCCCGTACCCAGGTACGCAAGCGCTTTGGCGCGAAGCAGGTCATCGCATGTCCACGATTCCTCCGGCCGGTCCCGGAGCCATCGGCAGTGGTACGGGAATCAATCAAGATAGAGCGCGTCCCGGAAGCGGCCCTTTACCTTTCGTGCTCATCTATTATTGCGTGCCAGCAATAGAGTGATCCTGCGGTTGGCCTCCGCCAGCTGTCGCTCCAAGCTCCTAATGCGCGGATAGAGCGAGAAATCGATGCTGCCGCCCCGTCCAAATGTGAAGAACTGGTCCATAAAGGAAATGCCATAGGCGGCAAGTACCCCTGCGCGGCTATTGCTGGTGGTGAAGCTAAAAAACTGCTTCTCCCTGTCCTCGTTCGAGCCCGCTTCTTCGTGTAGTTCAGCGAGGTCCTCCGCGATTCTCCTGCGATTCTCGATCGCGTCGGCCAGCTCAGGGGATGTGTCGGCGTCCGTCAGGACCGAGTCCTCCCAGGCACGTTCCCGGAGCGCCCGCGACTGCGCGAGGGCATGGTCAAGCCACGTGACGACCCCTCTATCCCCGCTGCATTCCCGCCGGATTTCCTCCAGAACGATGGCAAGATCCTCGCTCGAGGTGAGGGCGTCGACGAGGTCCTCACCCGTGCCGCTCAAGAGCTTGAGCGTCAGATCGGGGTTTCCCTGCCTGCACGCGATGAGCGCGCGGCTTGCCGACGCGTGCGCGGACTTGTCGGGCGTACCGCAGCCTGTCCCGGCACATGCCTCTTCCACTTCGAATGCCTTAGTCCACCTGCCCTTTGCCAGGAGTCCGTCCACTCGTCTCGCGCACGCCATGCAGCCCACCATCCGGTATGCAGCCGAGTACCCACGCCGCTCGTGACCCGTATAGGGGCCGCGATCCGCCGAGAACCGCGTTGCGACCAGCGCATAGACCGAGTCCGCTTTGTACGTCTCGCCGCGCGCGCGTGCGAGGTCCGCCCAAAGCAGGCTCATGAGCGCCAGGCCCACGAAGTCGGCGTCAGACCGCGCTTCGCTCGTTTGAATCAAATATCGGATCGAGTCCATGGCTGCGTTTGCCTGTCTCAGCTCGCCAACGTTGTCGTAGATTCTCCGAACGTGATTGACGGATTCTGAGACCGGGCGGCTACTTGCAACTGCAGGCGCAAGACAACTCAGGAGCGCGGTGATCACTGAGCAAATAGGCACTGGCCGCATCATCTTTGTCTCTCCGATGGAGCCAAAGGTCTTGGCTCTCTCGCCCTGTCCCGCGCCCATTTCGACGCCTTCGCCACGGCTCCGGGGCCCGCCGCCGGCACGCTGACGACGCTGTCGCCCCGATCGCTGCGCACGACCGTGCCGACAAGTGTCACCCGGGGGCGCACCACCGCCCCAAACGAAAGCTTCTTCGGTGGATGCTCCACGCCCATCTTGACCACCGGTCCCTCCTTGGACTTCTCGATCTGCTTCAATCTCTTGTAGACCTCCCTCTGCCTCTCGGGATCTTCGAGGCCATTGTCGATCTGCAGCCGTACGCGCATCGTGCCGTTGCCTTGCAGGAAATCAGAGAGCACGGTGAGCTCGATGTCGTTTGCGTCCAAGAAAGACGTGATGACCTGCCATTCTCCCCGCCATTCTCCCCGCGCTTCTCGGTTCGGATATAGGTAGAACTCGAGAAAGCATGTGCCATGTTTGAAGCCGCTTTCCTCCGGCAAAGAAAGCGGGTCCTGAATACACGCTCCAGCGCCCGGGATGATGCGCCCGTCTTCGCTGAATCGTGCGCCCTCGAAGTGGGCGAGCGCGTGCGTTGCCCTACCTCCAAGGATGGGTAGGTCGTCCTCCTTCGCGGGCAGTATGAAATCAACAACGTAGGGTTTGGGCCAGACGGTGCGATCGAGAAGGTCGGCGCGCGCCTGCAGCTGCCGGCACCTGCCGAGGAAGGCGGCTTTGGATTCCAACTTGCTTTCTACGTACAGCCGCCCTTCTTCCTGCATCGTGATCGGTAGGAGGGCGCTAGACGGGAGGAATGCATCCGAGGTCAGAACGTACTCCCACTGCTCTGGAGTGAGATCCGTTTCGCCCGAGGCTTGGTACCGAATGGCCATCAGCCGATCGAGAGAAATCGTTGCGCGCTCGATCGTTGTGTCGGCGGTGGCGGAAATGGCATCTGCTACGGCCATAGCGCCGTGGGCGGGTGACGCCGCAGCACTGGCAAGGGACAAAAGGAAAAGAGACGCGCCCACAAGCGCTAGCACGAGCATCCCTCCGAGTAACGACCAACCCCCGACGGCCGAAAGACGCAGTCGTGGATAGCCTTATAACTCAGACAACCCCTGGGTGGATGCTACATGGCGGCGTGCTCACCGTCCATGGCGGAGTTCTCGGGGGGATCAGGATGGTCGAAGGCCGGCCATCGCACCTCAGGTCGTGTGTTGGATGGGTATGGGAATGCGACGTGCTCGAAAACAGGGGCGCCCGAGCATCACGCAACATCGCCTCAGTAGTCACCCGTTGTCCCGCCGCAGAAGCCCGCCGCCGCTACCTCGGCTCCCCCAGCCAGCGGCGGAAGTGGGACACGATGCGCCGGTTCACCTGCGTCACGCCCAGCGAGTCCGCCACCATGTGCGTGTAGCCGGCGAGCGGCACGAACTCGAAGCTCCGGCCCGCGCGCATGAGCGCGTCGCATAGCTCGAGGCTGTTGAGGAAGTAGACGTTGTCGTCGGCCGTGCCGTGCAGGATCAAGAGCGGGCGCGTGAGGTCCTTCGCCCACGTGAGCGGCGAGGCGGACTCGTAGCCCGCGGGGTTCTCGTCGGGCAGCCCCATGTAGCGCTCGGTGTAGTGGGTGTCGTAGTCGTGCCAGTCGGCGACCGGCGCGCCCGCCACGCCGGCCTGGAACACGTCGGGCCGCCGCTCGAGCGCGAGTGCTACGAAGTAGCCGCCGAACGACCAGCCGCTGATGCCGACGCGGGAGAGATCCAGCTCCGGATAGCGCCGCCCGAGCGCCTGTAGCGCCTCGACCTGGTCACGGAGCGGGAGCGCGATCAGGTCGCCGCGCGTCGCGCGCTCCCACGCGCGGCCGCGGCCGGGCGTGCCGCGCCCGTCGATCGAGACCACCACGAAGCCGTGATCCGCGAGCCACTGCTGGACCAGGTAGCGCTCCTGCGAGGCCACCACGGTCTGGCTCCCGGGGCCGCCGTAGACGCTCACGATCACCGGGTAGCGCCGCGCGGGGTCGAAGTCGTGCGGCCGCAGGACCACGGCGTGGAACCGCAGCGAATCGCCCACCGTCACGAGCTCGGGCCGCGGCGTGAGCGCCGGGACCTCGGCCACCGAGCGCAGCTCGCCGGCCGCGCGCCCGTCGCGATCGAAAACTTCCCATCGCGCCCGACCCGAGAGCGGGCTCACGGTGTGGACCCAGGCGCCGCCTCCCTCGGCGAAGAACGCGCCGTGGAGGCCCGGCTCCTTCGTGACCTGGACCGGCGGGCCGCCGCGCGGGTCGAGCGGCACGCGGAAGAGATGGATCTGCGTGGGATCGTCGCCGCCGCGCACCCAGGCCGTGTGGCGCGGATCGTCGAGGTCCACGCCTTCGCGCAGCCCGGGCTCGGGCGGCGTGAGCGCGCGCAGCAGGTGGCCGTCGCGGGCGCGCAGCTCGAGCTGCGCGGCGCCGTTCCTCTCCGTCATCCACAGGAACGCGCTGCCGTCCGAGAGCCAGCGCGGGAACCCGTCCATGAGGTTGAGCCACGCCTCGTCGGTCTCGGTGAGGAGCGGCGTGGTGGCGCCGGTCCCGGCGTCCACCGCCAGCAGCACCTCCTCGGTCTGCCTGCGGTTCTGCACCAGGATCGTGAGCGGCGCGCTTTCCTGCCAGACCACGCTCGCGAGGTACGGATAGCCCTCGCGGTCCCAGGTCACCCAGGTGGTCGGACCGCCGTCGGCGGGGATGAGCCCGAGCGTGACCGCCGCGTTCTTGCGGCCCGGTCGCGGGTAGGGCCACGTCTGGGGCGGGAGCTCCGGATGGGCGGGGTCGGAGATGGTGAGCACCTCGACGCCGGAGACGTCGGTGTGCTGGAAGGCGAGCGTGCGGCCGTCGGGTGACCACCAGAAGCCGTGCTGCCGGCCCATCTCCTCCTGCGCGACGAACTCCGCCTCGCCGTTCGCGCGCGTGTCGCCTCCGTCCTCGGTGAGGCGGCGCTCGGCGCCGGTCCCGATATCCGTCACGTACAGGTTGTGGTTGCGCACGCACGCGATCCGCGTTCCGTCGGGCGAGAAGTGCGGGTCGATGGGGAAGCCCGCGGCGCTCTCGAGCGGCTTCAGCGCGCCGCTCGCGCGCTCGATCACGTAGAGCCGCCCCGAGAGCGGCACCAGGATGCGCCGGCCGTCGCGGGAGAGCTCGTAGGAGGCGATGCCGCGCGCGGTCAGGCGCTGGCGCTCGCGCCGCGCGCGCTCCTCGGGCGTCAGCACCTCCTCCCCGCCGCGCAGGATGCTGGCGGCAGTGAGCAGCACGTGCTCGCGCCGCGTCGCCAGGTCGTACTCGTAGAGGTCCTGGACGAAGCTGCGCGGGCCGGAGCGCAGGAAGAGCACGCTCCGTCCGTCGCGCGTCACGGTGATCGCCGCCGGCCGCCCGCGCGTGAACCGGCTGGTGGCGGCGATCTGGGCGAGGAACGTGTCCGCCGCCGCCTCGGGCGCCGGCGCGGCAGGCGCGGCGCCGGGGCGCGCTGTCGCGGGCGCGATCGCCACCGCCGCGGCGAGCGCCACGGCGGCGCGCAGCCCGATCCACCTCGTCCGGCCCTGCTTCGGCTCCACGTTACCCCCGTGCGCCCGGGCTACGGCTCGATCGCCTCCGGCACCATCGCGCCGACCGGCGGCGTGCCCCGCTTCGCCGCCGGCGACATCAGCGGCAGGAGCGCGATGCACAAGAGCCCCGCCACCGAGTCGGCGGCGAGCGTGAGCGGATAGCCCCAGCGCTCCACCGCCCAGCCCTGCCAGGTCGCGCTGTAGCTGGTGACGAAGTTGAGCAGCGCCATGTAGGCGGTGAACTGCGTGGCGGCGACGCGCGGCGTGGTGACGTCCATGAACAGCGCGCTGCGGGTCCCGTACATCAGCCCCTGGGCCGCGGAGTAGAGCTGAACCATCCACCAGAACGTCGAGACCAGGAGTGCGGCGGGCACCGGCCGGTTCGCGGCCTGCGGGCTCACCGGCATGATCCAGTGCCATTGCTGCATCGCCCACGCCAGCCACAGCGTCGGCAGCGCGGTGCCGACCAGGTAGAGCGCCAGCATCCGGCGGCGGCCGAAGCGGTCGGACAGCCACCCGCCGGCGACGCAGCCCAGCGCCGAGATCACCGTGGACCACAGGTTGAGCAGCCCGACCTGTGTGTCGTTGAGCCCCAGCTCGACCGCGAGGTTCGACTGGAGCGCGAGGCCCAGGGCGTAGGCGCCGGCCGGCAGGAGCGCGATCACCAGGCCCACGAACGCGCCCCGGGTGCCGACGAAGGCCCGGAACGAATCGACCGCGAAGCGCCCGATCTCGCGGCCCGCGGCCGCGAGCGCCGAGCCTTCGGCGCGCTCGCGCGGCGGGCCCTGGGCCTCCCGAATCGGCAGCGCGACCAGCAGTGTGACCGCGAGGATCGAGGCGGCCACGAAGAAGTAGGTGTTCGAGAATCCGGTGTGGGGCGTCAGGAACAGCACGCCCGCGCCGCCGAGCGTCTGCCCGAGGTAGGCGCCGCCGAACATCAGCCCGTTCGCGAGCCCGCGCTCGTCCTCGCGCAGCGTGTTCACCGCCAGCGCGTCGATCGCCACGTCCTGGGTGGCGCCGAAGGCGTTGTGGACCAGGATCAGGAGCGTGAAGAGCTTGATCTGGGTGGTGAAGTGGACCGGCAGCGCCACCATCAGGCTCGCCACCATCAGGCACTGCATGGCGACGATCCACACCCGGCGCCGCCCGAAGCGCTCGGAGGAGAACACGTCCACGAACGGACCCACGGCCCATTTGAACGCCCACGGCAGGTAGAGCGAGCCCACGAAGGCGCCGATCTCCGCCGGGCCCAGGCCCTGGCGCCGCATCTGCGTGGCGACCGCGGTCGCGGTGAAGCCGAGCGGGATGCCCTCGGTCAGGTAGAGAAAGAAGAACGCCGCGAGCCGCCCGTTCCGGGTGGCGAGCAGGTTCGGGAAGCGCATCGGGGGAGGTTGGGCGGGGGCGCCGCGACTGTCAAGGACGCCCCCGGTTTCCCGACCGCCGCGGCGCGGCGCGCCCCGGGCGCGGGGGAGCGGCGGCGCCGCACGCCCCCGCCTATGCTAATTTCAGGCCCTCGAGAAGCCCCCGTCCCCACTCTCTCCGGAGGTCCGTCGTGAGAATCCCGCATCGCACTCCTTCGCTCCTGGTCTTCGCCGCGGCCGTGTGCGCCGGGCTGGCGCCGGCGCCCGCGCGCTGCGAGCTGCCGCCGCTCGTGCCGCGCGAGGTGTTCCTCGGCAACCCGGTCAAGGCTTCGGCCCGCATCTCGCCCGACGGCACGCGCCTCACCTACCTCGCGCCGTCCACCACCAACGTGCTCAACGTCTGGCTGCGCACCCTCGGCAAGAACGACGACCGGATGATCACGAACGACACCAAGCGCGGCATCCGCATCCACCTGTGGGCCGAGGACGGCAAGCACGTGCTCTACCTCCAGGACGTGAACGGGAACGAGAACTTCCATCTCTATTCGGTGGACCTCGCCTCGAACGAGGCGAAGGACCTGACGCCGCACGAGGGCGTGCGGGCCAACGACCTCCTGGTGGACCGCAAGCACCCGAACGAGGTGCTGGTCGGCCTCAACCTGCGCGACAAGAAGCTGTTCGACATGCACCGGATCGACCTCACCACCGGCGAGTCCAAGCTCGACACCGAGAACCCCGGCGACGTGCAGGGCTGGGCCACGGACGCGAACTTCGTGATCCGCGCCGCCCAGGCGCAGGCCCCGGACGGCGGCACCATCATCCGGGTGCGCGACAGCGCCACCGCCCCGTGGCGCGACCTGCTCTCGTTCTCGCCCGAGGAGAACGGCGACTTCGTGGACTTCACCGCCGACGGTAAGCAGTGCTACATCGAGAGCTCGATCGGCTCGGACGTGACGCGCCTGATCCGGGTGGACGCCGCCACCGGCAAGGAAGTGGCCCAGATCGCCACCGACCCGCGCTGCGACGTGGGCGGCGTGATGGTGAACGACGCCACCCACAAGATCGAGGCGGTCGGGTTCAACTACCTGCGCAACCAGTGGAAGGTGATCGATCCCACGGTGGCGGCCGACTTCGAGGCGCTCAAGAAGGTCCACGACGGCGACTTCAGCATCGTGAGCCGCGACCTCGCCGACCACACCTGGATCGCGGCCTACACCGACGACGACGGCCCGGTGCGCTTCTACTCGTACGACCGCGCGAGCCGCAAGGCGACGTTCCTGTTCGTGAACCAGCCGGCGCTCGAGACCGCCCAGCTCGCCAAGCGCGAGCCCGTGATCATCACGGCGCGGGACGGCGTGCAGCTCGTCAGCTACCTCACCTGCCCGTTCGGGGTGGCGCGCAAGAACCTGCCCCTGGTGCTCTACGTCCACGGCGGCCCCTGGGCGCGCGACTCCTGGGGGTACGACGCCACCGCGCAGTGGCTCGCGAACCGCGGCTACGCCGTGCTCCAGGTCAACTTCCGCGCCTCGACCGGCTTCGGGAAGAAGTTCCTGCACCTCGGCGACAAGCAGTGGGGCGGGACCATGCAGGACGACCTCACCGACGCCACCAAGTGGGCGATCGCCCAGGGCATCGCCGATCCGCGGCGCGTCGGGATCATGGGCGGCTCCTACGGCGGCTACGCCACGTTCGCCGGGCTCACGTTCACGCCCGACCTCTACGCCTGCGGCGTGGACATCGTGGGGCCCTCGAACCTCAAGACCCTGATCGCCTCGATCCCGCCCTACTGGGCCACGATCCGCAAGACCTTCGACATCCGCATGGGCGACGTGGACAAGGACTCGCTCCTGAACGTCAAGGCATCGCCCCTCTTCCACGTCGAGAGCATCAAGGTCCCGCTGCTCATCGGGCAGGGCCAGAACGATCCGCGCGTCAACGTGCGCGAGTCGGAGCAGATCGTGGCGGCGATGCGCGCCAAGAACCTCCCGGTCGAGTACGTGGTCTACGCCGACGAGGGCCACGGCTTCGCGCGCCCCGAGAACCGCATGGACTTCTACGGGCGGGCCGAGGGCTTCCTCGCCAAGCACCTGGGCGGGCGGTCCGAGGCGTTCGTGGAGGTGAAGGGGGCGGCGGCGGAAGTGAAGTAGGCGGACGCAAGGAAGCGGGCGCCGCCCATCCGCGGCGCCCGCTTTCGCGCTCCTGCGCGGCGTGCAAGCTGCCGATGGCTGCGCTATGATGAGCGGCAATCGACGCCCCTCCAAGGGCTGACGGAGGGCTGTTCATAGCCGGATCCGGCATAGGCCCGCTCGCGAGCGGGAGCAGCCGGTCCCGGACACCACGACCATACGAGCCGGCTCCCAGGCCGGTTGATACGGGGCGGCCCCCGCCCCATAGAGGCTGGGATGAGCGAGATCGTGCAGGTCTCCCTGCGCGGCACGCGCAAGGAGTTCTTCCTCAACCCGCGCAACCTTTGGCTGCGCCTCCGCGACCGGGTGATCGTGCAGGCCGAGCACGGCGAGGCGATCGGCTCGGTGTTCCTCAAGGACCCGACCCTGATCGAGCTCAAGCGGCCCGGCAACGTGACGCGCGAGATCATCCGCAAGGCCGAGGAGGAGGATCTCGACCAGGACGACCACAACCGGATCCGCGAACAGGAGGCGTTCGCCTACTGCCGCGAGCGCATCGAGTTCCGCGAGCTGCCCATGGATCTCGCGGACATCGAGGTCTCCTTCAACGGGCACCGCATCACGTTCTACTTCTCCGCCGAGCACCGCGTCGACTTCCGCGAGCTGGTGAAGGACCTGGCGGCGCGCCTGCAGGCCCGCATCGAGCTGCGCCAGATCGGGGTCCGCGACCAGGCCCGGCGCCTCGACGGCTGCGGCCCGTGCGGGCGGGCGTTCTGCTGCTCGACCTGGCTCAAGGACTTCCACCCAGTCACGCTCAAGATGGCGCGCGAGCAGCAGCTCGCGTTGAACCCCGGCAAGATCTCGGGCGCGTGCGGGCGGCTGATGTGCTGCCTCGCCTACGAGCTGTCCCAGTACCGCGACAGCGCGGAGCGCCTGCCCAAGGTGGGCGCGGTCCTGCGCACCGGGCAGGGGCCGATGACGGTGACCCGCACCGAGGTCTACCAGGAGGCGGTGTGGATCCGGGACGACGAGGGGGGCGAGCACCGCGTGGCGCTCGCCGACCTGCCCCCCGGCCCCTACCACAAGTGCGGCGACTGCAACTGCGGGAAGAAGCCCCGGCAGGACGGGAACGGCGAGGCCTCGGGCTCCGGCGACGACCTGCCGCCGGACGACCTGCCGCCCGACGCCATGCACTAGACCGCCGGGCGACGGCCGCCCCGCGCCTGGCGCTTCCGCTATAATCCCCTCCCCGTTTCGAGACCCGGAGACCTCGTGCCCAGACGCTTCTACATCACCACCGCCATCGACTACGTGAACGGCCGCCCGCACCTGGGCCACGCCTACGAGAAGGTGCTCGCCGACGCCCTGGCCCGCCACCACCGCCAGCGCGGCGACGCCGCCTACTTCCTGACCGGCACCGACGAGCACGGCCAGAAGATCGCCCGCGCCTCGGCCGAGGCCGGGATCGAGCCGCGGGCGTTCGTGGACCGCATGGCGGCCCACTTCCGCGAAGCGTGGAGCCTGCTCGGCATCTCGCACGACCAGTTCATCCGCACCACCGACCCGCGGCACCAGCGCGCGGTGCAGGAGCTGTTCAGCCGGCTCTACGCGGCGCGCACGCCCAAGAGCGGGGAGCCGGCGCTGTTCCAGGAGGACTACGAGGGCAAGTACTGCGAGGGCTGCGAGGAGTTCAAGCAGGACAAGGACCTCGACGCGCGGGGCCGGTGCCCGATCCACCACACCGTCCCGAAGAAGGTGCGCGAGACCAACTTCTTCTTCCGCCTCTCCGAGTACGACGACGCCCTGCTCAAGCACATCGCGATGCACCCCGAGTTCATCCAGCCCGACTACCGGCGCAACGAGGTGGTGAACGTCATCCGCGAGGGGCTTCACGACGTGAGCATCACCCGCCCCCACGTGCCGTGGGGCGTGCCGCTCCCCGAGGAGATCGAGGGCGGCGAGGGGCACACGGTCTACGTGTGGGCGGACGCGCTGCTCAACTATCTCTCGGCGATCGGCTGGCCGGAGCGGCGCTACTCGCTGTGGTGGCTGGCGCGCGAGGGCGAGGTGGGCGGACCGGGCGCGGCGCGCCAGGACGAGTTCCAGGAGCTGGACGGGCAGGGGCGGCCGGGCGCGGCGTGGGCCGGGACCTCGCAGCCGCTCTACACCAACGCGTTCCACCTGATCGGCAAGGACATCAGCCGCTTCCACTGCGTGCTGTGGCCGGCGCTCCTGCTCGCGGCGGGCGTGCCGCTGCCGCGCCAGGTGTACGTGCACGGCTTCATCTACTCGCGCGGCGAGAAGCTCTCGAAGTCGCTCGGCAACGTCGTCGACCCGGTGGCGCTGGCGCGCGAACACGGCGCAGACGCGCTGCGCTACTACCTGCTGCGCTCGTTCCCGACCGGGCGCGACGGCGAGTTCGCGCTCGAGCTGTTCGTGGAGCTGTGCAACACCCACCTCGCGAACGACCTCGGCAACCTCACGAGCCGCACGCTCACCATGATCCACAAGTACTTCGAGGGGCTTCCGCCGGCGGAGTGGGATCCGGCCTCGCTCCAGGACCCGCCGGCCCGCGAGGCGCTCGACGCCCTGGTCGCTGCCGCGACCGGGGCCTCCGCCGAGGTCGCGAAGGGCTTCGAGGAGATGAGGCTGCACGACGCGCTCGACGCCGCCTGGGTGCCGGTGGTGCGCGCCAACGAGTTCATCGAGCGCGTCAAGCCGTGGGCGGTGGCGAAGGACCCGGCGCGCCGCGTGGAGCTCGCGACCACGATGCGCGCGCTGCTCGAGACCCTGCGGCTCGTGGCGATCTGGGCGTGGCCCGTGATCCCCGCGAAGTCCGAGGAGTTGTGGAGCATGCTCGAGCTTCCCGGCAAGCCGGGCGAGACCCGCGGCGCCGCGGCCGCCGCCGCCTTCGGCCCCGGCGCCGGCGCAGAGAAGCGGCTCGCGGCGGTGAGGAGCCTCTTCCCCCGCATCGAGCTCGCGAGCGACGCCCAGGCGTGACCGCCGCGCGGGCGGCTCGACGCCGCGCCGCCGCCCGGCGCGCCGGCTGCGCGCGGCAGGGCCGGACCCCGGCGTGATCGACACCCACTGCCACCTCGCCGACAAGCGCTTCGACAAGGACCGCGAGCCCGCGATCGAGCGCGCGCACGCGGCCGGGGTGCGCGCCTTCGTCGAGATCGCCTACGCCCCGGCCATCGTCCCGCGCGCCCACGCGATCGCCAGGGCCCACGCCAACTTGTTCCTGTGCGTGGGGGTGCACCCCAGCGAGTCGGGCCGCGTCCCCGCGGGCTACCTCGACGAGCTGCGCGACCACGCGCGCCACGCGCGGGTGGTGGCGATCGGCGAGACCGGGCTCGACTTCTACCGCGACTACGCGCCGCGTGAGGCGCAGGAGCGCTGGTTCCGCGCCCAGGTGAGGCTCGCGGACGAGATGGGCCTGCCGGTCGTGATCCACCAGCGCTCGGCGCTCGAGGAAACGCTCGCGATCCTCGAGGCGATGCGGCCCGCGGCGGGCGGCGTGCTCCACTGCTTCGACGACGGCCCGCCGGCGGCCGAGCGGGCGCGCGCCCTGGGCTTCAAGCTCGGGATCGGCGGCTGCGTCACCTACGGGCACGCGGCGCTCGAGGAGGCGGTGCGCGCGGCCCCGGCCGGCATGCTGGTGCTCGAGACCGACTCGCCCTACCTCGAGCCCGAGCCGCGCTCGCTCCGCCGCAACGAGCCCGCGCTCCTCACCCGCGTGGTCGCGCGGCTTTCGGCGCTGCGGGGCTGGAGCGCCGAGGAGACGGTGCGCGTCACCACCGCGAACGCGCGCGACCTGTTCCGCTTCCCGCTCGCGGACAGGGCGCTGCCCGCAAGCGGGACCGCGTAGCGCCGAGGCATCGCAGCGGCGAGCGGCGGGGGCGGGCGGCGGCGAGCGGCGGGGCCGTTTCGCCGCGCTCTGACGGCGCGCGGGAGCCAGGGAGGCGAAGCGCGCCGTCAGGAGCGAGGCGTAGCCAGGGATGGCGGAGCCGAGCGGGCGCGGCGCGACGGCCCCGCCGCCTGCCCCCGCCGCTCGCCGCTGCCCGTGCCCGGCTGGGGGGCACCGCCGCTCGCCGCCGCCCGTGCCCGGCTGGAGGGCACCGCCCTCTCAAGCCCGCCCCGCGCGGCGCCGAAACCGACCGTATGGCACTCCCACCGGCCGCGCCCGCGATCCTGGCGGCTGCGGCCGTGGCGGGCTCGATCGCGCTCGCCCACCTCGTCGTCCGGCTCGTGCGCCGGGCCGAGCGCCGGCTCCTCGCCGAGCGGGCGCGGAGGCTCGCCGTCAGGCTGCGCCGGTTCGTGCCGCGCGGTCGTGGCGGGCCCGCGCTGCGCCGGGCCGCACGCGAGGCCGACGGGCGGGTGTTCTGGGGTGCGCTCGAAACCCTCCCCGCGGTCGCGGGCCCCGCGCGCCGCCGCGCCCTCGGCGAGCTGCTCGAGCGCAACCCCCACGTGCTCGCCGAGCGCCGCGCCCTGCGCGACGATTCGCCGTGGCGGCGCGAGCTCGCCGCCCGGCGGCTCGGGCTCCTCGCCTCGCCCGGCGTGCGCCGGGCGCTGCGCCGCGCCATGATCCGCGGGCCGGAGCCGGTCACGCTCGCCGCAGCCTTCGCGCTCGCGCGCATGCGCGACCGCGCCGCGCTCGCCTGGGTGCTCGACCATCCCGGCGCCCTCGCGCGCCGCACCCCGCGCGCCCTGCTCGCGCTGCTCCGCGGCTTCGGGCGGCCCGCTCTCGGCCCGATCGCCGCAGCGCTCGAGCGCCACACCGCGGACCCGCGCCTCGAGCGCGCGATGATCGAAACTCTGGGGCTCGGCGGCGCCGGCGCGTCCGCGGCCGCGATCGAGCGGCGCCTCGGTGCGGCCGAGGTGGAGGTGCGCGTCGCCGCGGTCCGCGCCCTGGGACGGCTGCGCGCGGCGGGCGGCGCCCCGGCGCTGATTGCGAAGCTCGCGGACCCGGAGTGGGCGGTGCGCTCGCAGGCGGCGCGCACCCTGGGGTTGCTCGGCGCCGGGGACGCGGTCGAGCCGCTCTCCGCGAGCCTCACCGATCGCGCGTGGTGGGTGCGGCGCCACGCCGCCTACGCGCTGCTCGCACTCGGCGAGCGGGGAGTGCGCGCGCTGCGCGAGGCCGCGGCCGCCTCGCCCGATCCCTACGCGCGCGACATCGCGAGCGAGGCGCTCGCAGGCGGGTTCGCGCCCCGCGGCGCGCGGAGGGGGCGGCCTTAGCCCCACTGACCCGGTCTGATAAGCTGCGCGCCAGCACCGGCACCTGAATCCGGAGGGGGCATGAAGCTCGCGAGCGTCGAGGCGATCGTTCGGGCGCTCGACGGAGCAGGCGTCCCATTCATCGTGGTCGGCGGCCTCGCGGTGGTCGCGCACGGCTATGGTGTTCGTGACGGAGCCATTCGATTTCTCCGAGGAGTACCGGCTCGCGATGACGGAGGAGATCGCCCCCGGGGCGCCCGTTCGCATCCTGCGCCTGGAGAGCCTGCTGCGCCTCAAGCGGGAGGCCGGGCGGCCCCAGGATCTTGCGGACATCGCCGAGCTGCGCCTGCTGCACGGTGAGGATTCGAATGACTGACGGTGGAGACTGGCGCTTCGCGAGCTGGGAAGGGCATCGCCTCAGGCAGCACCGCGAGTTCCAGGCGCTCGCATTCCGCGAGAAGCTCGCGATCATCGAGCACCTGGGAGAGGTGGCCGCGTTCTTCGCGGAAAGGCGACGGGGGCGCGGGCTGCCGGTCCGGTCGCATCCGCCCGAGGGCGCAGCGGGCGGGGAACGCGGCGCCACATAACCCGCGACCCAGCCCCGTGCCGCGCAAGGGGCCAAATGCCGGCCGGGCGCGCGAGGCGTGAGCCCCGCGCGCCCGGCGCATTCGCCGCGGAAGGATCAGCGAACCAGAGCCGCCCGCGCCACTACCGAGCGCGATCCCTGCGTCAGGCGCAGCAGGTAGACACCGGGGCCGAGTGACGCGCCATCCAGCGTCACCACGTGCTCCCCGGGAGCGGAGTCCAGCTCGCGGGCCATCACGCGGCGCCCCGCGGGATCGAGCACGTCGATCCGGGCGCGCTCCGACGACGCCAGCGTGTAGGCGAGCCGCGGGGGGCCCACGGCCGGGTTGGGGAGGAACCCGGCGAGCGAGAAGCGCAGCCCGTCGGGCACCCGCAGCGTCACCGCGCCCAGGTAATGGATCCCGCCCTCTTCCGCCACCGCCAGACGGTAGCTGTAGGTGCGGCCCGCCGCCACGTTGCGGTCCTCGTAGCGCACGTGACCGAGCGCGTCGGCCCGCACGCGATCGATCGGAGCGAACTCGCCGCCGCCTTCCGCGCGCTCGAGCGCGGCTTCGAACGCCGCGCCGTCGGGACTGAACCACTGCAGCCGCACGAGCCCCGGCTCGGCCGCGGCCGAGACCAGCGCGGCGCTCGCCGCCACCGTGCCGTCCGACTGGACGCGGGCGGCGTAGAGCCGCTGGTAGTTGACGTCGCGCTGGTCGGTCCACACCGCGATCATTCCGGAGCTGCCGTCGGAGACGATCTGGGGATCGACCTGCCAGCTGCTCACGACGCACACGTCCTGCCCGTTGGCGGGCCAGCCGATCGGGATCGCGCCGTTCGACCCGACGCGCTGCCCGAAGACGTCGTCCTCGAAGCCGGCGCTGGCGCTGAAGGCGACCAGGGCGCCGTTGCTGCCGTCCTCGACCGGAAACGAGGGGGACGGGTTGGAGCGCCAGGTCAGGGTCCTGCCTTCCTCGGGCCAGCCGGCAGGGATGGAGCCGTCCGCGTTCACCCGCTGCGCGGCCAGGGTGTCGATCCCGGTGCGAAAGACGACGACCGCGCCGCCCGCGCCGTCGGAGATGGCCGCGGGCTGGCCCTGTTGGCCGGGCCCGACGTTCACCTGCACGCCGTTCCCCGGCCAGCCCGTCCCGGGGACCCCGGCGGCGGTGTACCGCATGGCGTAGATGTCGAGATCGGTGCCGCTGCGGAAATCCACCCAGAAGACCATGACGTCGTTTCCGGCCAGGAGCGCGACGGAGATGCGGTCGGAGACCGGCGTGATGGAGCAGACCACCGTTCCCGCCGCCGACCAGCCGGGCGCGAATCCCCCGCCCGGCGAGACTCGCGTGAGCATCACCGAGTCGCTTTGGACCCACGCCAGGTAGCCGCCCCCCGTGCCGTCCGGGCAGACTTGCACGCCGCCCTGGTTGTTGGGGCGGCCGATCGGGAGGCCGGCGGCGCTCCACCCGGACGGGATCGCGCCGGCGCCGGTCAGCCGCAGTGCGCGGAGCTGGCCCTCGAGATCGATCCAGCCCATGAGGAGGAATCCGTCGTTGGTCGGGATCGCGCCGAATCCCTGGCATCCGTCCGGCACCGTGCTCCTCCCGTTCGTCGGCCACCCCGAGGAGATGGCGCCGAGGGAAGTGACGTGCTGGACGAACACGTCGCTGTACGCGGAGGTCCCGTACTGCCCGAACAGGACGAAGGCGCCGCCCGCCCCGTCGGGCATCGCGGTCGGCTGCAGCATGATCGAGTCCGACGTGCACAGAGCCACGCCGGCCACGCCCCATACCGGGCTGCCGTTGCCGTCGAGCCGCGCGGCATAGATGTCGTAGCCGAGGTTGCGGTCGTCGACCCAGGTGACGATCACGCCTCCCCCGCCGTCCCAGGTCACCGTCGGAGTGAACTGGCCCGACGCCACGTCGCACACCGGGATCCCCCCGCCCGCCCAGGCGATGGTCCCGAGCGGCCGCGGGATGCGTCCCGTGGAGGGCTGAATGGCCGGCGTCGAGCGCCCTGCGCGCGTCGCGGCGCCTGCGAGGACTCCGCGCGCCGCGAGATCCTGCGCGGCGTCGCTCCATCGGTTCCACCCGTGGCCCCGCGACCTCGTGGAGCCTTGGACCGCGGCCGCCGAGCTCCCGGCGGCCAGCACCAGCAACGCGCACACCCAAGCAGCCTGTACCCGCACGGCTCACCTCCTGGCTCTGAATCCTGCCTCCCCGCGGCCGGAGGGGAAGGCGGATACCCGGACCGCTCTGAATCCTGCCTCCCCACGGCCGGAGGGGAAGGCGGATACCCGGACCCGGGGGTGGAATAGCCCCTCTGTTGTCGTCACGCAAGCGGCCGCGCTGCAGCGGGTCAAGGGGGGCTCGGTCGCGGGCGCGCGGATCGGCCTCGCGAACGCGGTCGAGGTGTTTCCCGCCCGCCGCGGCACTCTCTAAGATGGCGCCATGGCTCCGCCCCGTGGTCCCGGCCGCCGCGCCTCCAGCTACGTCCGCGAGCGCGCCGCCGCCGAAGGGAGCGCCACCGCGCGCCTCAAGCAGGCCCTGGCCGCCCGCGGGCTCGCGCCGCGCAAGCGCTTCGGGCAGAACTTCCTGATCCGCGAGGACGTGGCCGAGCGCATCGTCCAGCACTGCCGGCTGCACGAGGACGACGTGGTGGTCGAGATCGGACCCGGCGCCGGCGCGCTCACGCCGCTCCTCGCGCAGCGCGCGCGCCGGCTGGTGGCGGTGGAGAAGGACTTCGGCCTGGCCGCGCTCCTGCGCGAGGAGCTGGCCGAGCACCCGCGGGTCGAGATCGTGGAGGGCGACTTCCTCGAGTTCGACCTGGCCGCCGCGGCGCGCGCGCACGGCGCGGCGCGGCTCGCCGTGGTCGGCAACATCCCCTACAACATCACCACGCCCGTGCTCGAGCGCATCTTCGAGCAGCGCGCCGCGGTGCGCAGCGCGGTGCTGCTGGTGCAGAAGGAGTACGCTGCGCGGCTCGCCGCCGCCGCCGGCACGCCCGAGTACGGGTCGCTCACCCTGTTCGCGCGCTTTCACGCGCTCATGGAGCCGCTCATGACGGTGGGCGCGGCCGCGTTCTGGCCGCGGCCCGAGGTGGACTCGATGCTGGTGCGCTTCCTCCTGCGCGAGCGCGCCCCGGTCGAGGTGCCGAGCGTGTCGTTGCTGTTCCGCATCGTGCGCGGGTCGTTCCAGATGAGGCGCAAGCAGCTCTCGAACACCCTCGAGGATTCTCTCGGGATCACGAAGGCGGAGGCCGAGCGCCTGTGCCGCGCCGCGGACGTGGATCCCCGCCGCCGCGGCGAGACGCTCACCCTCGACGAGTTCGCCAAGCTGGCGCGCGAGGCGGGGGCCAGGGACTGAACGGCGCGCGGCCGCGAGGCCGGCGCGGAGAAAGGATCGAATCGATGAGGAAGCTGCTCCTCGGTGTCGCGGTTCTGCTGGTCCTGGCGGTGGCGTGCTTCGCCGTCTATGTCGCCTCCCGCCAGCACCTCCGGTTCGACGCGCCGCTGTCCGCGGTCGCGGCCTCGGCCGATCCCGCGGTGATCGAGCGCGGCCGCTACGTGGTGCGCGACCTGGCGGGCTGCCCAGTCTGCCACGGCGACCCGCGGCAGCACGAGGCCAACTCCGCCGGCGAGGACGTGCCGCTCAGCGGCGGGTTCGAGTGGGCGATCCCGCCCGGGCGCTTCTACGCGCGCAACCTCACCTCCGACGCGGAGACCGGGATCGGCCGCTTCTCGGACGGCCAGGTGGCGCGCGCGTTGCGCTACGGCGTGGGTCACGACGGCCGCGCGCTCCTCCCGTTCATGGAGATGCAGGGGCTTTCGGACCAGGACCTCGCCGCCGTGGTCTCGTACCTGAGGACCCAGCCGCCGGTGCGGAACATGGTGCCGGCGCATCGCCCCAGCCTGCTCGGCCGGGTGGTGCTCGCCACCGTGCTCGCGCGTCCCGTGGGCCCGAAAGGGACTCCTCCGCGCGAGAGCCCGCGCGGCGCGACGGTGGAGAACGGCCGCTACCTGGCGGAATCGGTGGCCAACTGCTTTGCCTGCCACACCCAGCGCGATATGAAGACCGGCGCGCTGGTCGGGCCGCGCTTCGGGGGCGCGACCGGGCTGGTCGACGAGTGGAATCCGAAGCGCACCTGGTCGCCGCCCAACCTGACGAGCGACGCCTCGACCGGCCGGTTGGGGACGTTCTCCGAGGACGCCTTCGTCGCGCGCGTCCGCATGGGTCGCCTGATTCCCGGCTCCCCCATGCCCTGGCAGTCCTACCTGCGATGGAACGAGGACGACCTGCGGGCGGTGTATCGCTACCTCAAGACGCTCCCGCCCGTGACCCACGACGTGGGGCCGGCGTTCGTGGACCGGCCCTAGCAGCGGGAGCGGGGCGGTTCCCCGCAAGGGATCGGGGACCCGCGCGCCGAGAGCGCCGGGCCTACTTGTCGCCCGCCCCGGCGGGAGCGGGAGGCGCGGATCCCGAGGCTTCCGAGGCCACGGCTTCGGCCGGCTGCACGGGCATGGCCTCGGCCACGGTCCTGAGCTGGCCGAGGCCGCGCTCGAAGTCGCCGCCGATCATCTTGTCCATGTCCATGAAGACGCACATGACCTTGGAGACGAAGTTGTGGTCGCCCTCGAGGCTCCACGCCACCCGGGTGCCGGAGGTCTGGCGCGCGAGCGCGAAGCGGACCTGGCAGGTCTCGGTCCAGGGCTTGATGAACTCGAGCCGGATGCCCACCCGCTGCTGGGGCACGCTCTCGACGATCGTCATCCGACCCTCGCCCACCTCGTCGTTGCCGGCCCACGCGTAGGACGCGTCCGGGCCGGTTTCGGGCCCCGCGTACGTCCGCTTCATCGCCGGGTCGAGCTTCTCCCACGGCGACCACGCGTTCCACCGGTGCAGGTCGTTGACCTGCGCGAACACCGCGGCCGGCGCGGCCGCGATCGTCGCGCTGCGCTCGACGCGGTAGTGGGTCGGCCGGGTCGCGGCCAGCAGGAGCACGCCGGCGATCGCCACCGCCAGCACCAGCGCGATGGCCTTCACGATCTTCATGGGGGCTGCCTCCTCTTTGGGCGGGGCCCCGGAGGGCCGGGGCCGCGCGCCCGGGCTCACGGCTCGACGAACTTGTAGCCCACCTTGTGCACCGCGACGATGAACGGCTGGCTGAAGCCCGCTCCCAGCTTGGAGCGCAGGTTGGAGACGTGCGTGTCCACGGTGCGCGTCGTGACGCCGAGGTCCTCGTCCACGCCCCAGATCTCCTCGAGCAGCTCCTCGCGCGACACGGTGCGGCCGCGGTGCTCGATCAGGTACTTGAGCAGCTCGAACTCCTTGAACGAGAGCGCGACCTGCTTGCCGGCCTTGTGGACCTCGCGCGGCTCGAAGCGCACCTCGACGTCGCCGAACTTGAAGATCGTCGGCCCCGGCGCCGGCGCCCCGGAGGGGCCGCGCTGGACCAGGCGCTTGACGCGCGCCATCAGCTCCTTGATGCCGAAGGGCTTGGTGACGTAGTCGTCCGCGCCGAGATCGAAGCCCTTGAGGACGTCGGCCTCGAAATTGCGCGCGGTCATCACCAGCACCGGGATGTCGCGGTGCCGCTGGCGCAGCTCCTTGAGCACGGTGAAGCCGTCCTTCTCGGGCAGCATGATGTCGAGCAGCACGACGTCGGGCTTCTGCTTGAGCGCCAGCTTCAGCCCCTCCTGGCCGCTCTTGGCCGTGACCACCTCGTAGCCTTCGTAGCGGAAATTGTGGGCGAGCCCGTCGAGCAGGCCCTCCTCGTCTTCCACGATCAGCACCCGCTTCATCGTTTTTTCCTCGGTATGGAGTGTCATGATGCCGTCCTTCTCTCCGGCTCGGCGGGGAGCCTTTCCGCGCCCGCGGCCGCCGGCAGCACGAGCGTGAACGTGCTGCCCTCGCCCAGGGCGCTCACGACTTCGACGCGCCCGCCATGGGCGCGAATGATCTGATCCACCAGCGAAAGCCCGAGCCCCGCGCCGCGCACGTCGTGGACCAGGCCGTTCTCGAGCCTCACGAACTTCTCGAAGATCCGCCTGCGGTCGGCCGGCGAGATGCCGATGCCGCGGTCCGCGACCGAGAGCGCCACCGTCCCGTCGCGCGCGGTCGCGGAGATCCTGATCTCGCGGCGCGTGCGCGAGTACTTGATCGCGTTGTCCATCAGGTTGAGCAGGCAGTGGGTGAGCCCCAGCGCGTCGCCCCGCGCCGGCGGCAGGGTGTCCGGCACGTCGGTCTCGACCTTGAACTCCAGGTGGTCGAGCCGCGGCCTCAGGGTCTCGAGCACGTCCTGCACCAGGCCCGGCAGCTCCACCGGGCCGAAGCGGAACGTGACCTGGCCGGCCTCGAGACGGGCGAACTCGAGGATGTTGTCCACGAGCTGCGCCAGGCGCTGGGTCTCGCGGCTGATCGTGCGCAGGAACCGGTCGGTCTCCTCCGGGCTCTTCACCCGGCGCATCTCGAGGGTCTCGACCGCGAGGCGGATCAGGGCGACCGGCGTCTTGAGCTCGTGGGTCACGCTCGACACGAACCCGGACTTGAGCTGCGCCAGCTCGATCTGGCGGATGGTGTAGCGGTAGCCGAACACCGTGGCGGCCAGGATCGCGAGCCCCATGAACGCGATGAACCCCAGCTCCAGCGCGAGGAAGCGGCCGGTCCAGACCGCGGGCGCGTTCGCGATCGAGGTCACGCGCACCGAAAAGTTTTCGAACGGGCCGGTCATGTGCTCGACGCGCGCGGTCGAGTAGGGACCCGGTTCGCGCACGTTGACGATGCGCTCCCCGCGGTTGTCGAACAGCTCGACGGACAGGTTGCGCGTGTTTTCGATGCCGCCGTAGAGCCGCGGGTTCTGCGGCATGCGCTCGCGGAACACCGTCTCGAGATGGGTGCGGAGGAACTCCGCGGGCCGGATCCACCAGCCGCCGGCCCCGCTCACCTGGCCCGCAGGCCCGCGCAGCAGCACGCCGGTGAAGTACTGGTCGCGCCGCGGGCCCTCCCCGGCGGCATAGATCACCGGCTGGGCATCGATCACCAGCAGTGAGACGCCGTTCAGGTCGTCGAGCCGCACGAAGTGGGCGCCCTCGAACTCGTCGGTGCCCGCGGCCAGCGCGCTCTCCACCTCGGCCGCCGGGGCGCCCTCGCGCGCCAGCTTCTCGGCCCCCGCCACCGCCCGCCGCAGGTGATCCATCAGCTCCTGCTCGAAGGCCTCGGCGACCTGCTGGCCGATGTAGCTGTTGTAGCGGCTGCTGTCGGTCTGGATGGCGCTCGCGATCCGGATCGTCAGGTAGATGCCGGTGCCCGCCAGGAACGCGGCGGGGAGGGCGACGCCGAGCGCGATGGCGAGCAGGGCGCTGCGGCGGAAACGTGAGATTGCCATGGCGCTAGAAGCCTAGACCCAATCCGCCCGCGCCGGCAACGCGAAGGGCCGGCCCGATGCCTCGGACCGGCCCGTCGTCCCAGCCGCCAGGGGTCGGGCTCAGATCTTCGAAGCCAGCCCCTTGACGCCCGCCATGGAGTAGATCTTCGCCACCATCTGCGGATCGTTCGAAGTCATGAGCGTGAGGCATCCACCCTCGATGTTCACCAGCTCGCGGTTGAGCTTCCCGCTCGCGATCGCGCCGCGCATCGCCTTGCACGAGCTGCAGAGATGAACCCGGTCGCCGGCCGCGAGGATGCCGACCATCCGGTCGTTGCGGCGCTCCATGGAAGCCTGCACCGCGTGCACCTTGCCCGGGCCATCCGCGGTGTAGACGTACATCACGCCGTTCTTGAGCGGAACGACCTGGACGGTGGCGCCGATGCCCCGCACCTCGCCGTCGCAGAAGGCCATGTCGGAGCAGGCGTCGCAGTCGGAGTGGTTCGAGTGGTCCGCCCACTTCGCGGCCCCCTGGCCGTTGCACCGGCCCGCCTCGGCCCCGCTGGCGCTGCCGTGGTTGCACCCGGCGCCCGAGCCCGCGACCACGGCGTCGACCTGGGGCTCTCCGGTGCCGGCCATGAAGGCGTTCACGCCGGAATTCTTGCTGTGGGGGCAGCCGGACACGCTCTTCGCGGCGGAGGTGGCGTGCGAGCAACCCGTCATGGCCGCGGCGGACGCCGCCCTGGCCTTGCACGCGGCGGCCATCTCGGGCGTGCACTGGGCCGCCATCGCGGCGCTGCACCCGGACGACTTGGACGCTGCGGCGGCCGCGGCCTTGGCCTTGTCCTCGCACGCGAATCCGGACGTCACCCACGATCCGAGCGCGAGCACGATCAGCGCGGCCAGAACGGGTCGGGAATGCTTCATGGCTCACCTCCAGGGCTGGGGAGCGGGACCCGCAGTGGGCACCGCACGGGAAAACTATCGGCTGGAACCCTGTTGAGGCTGTCACCGGGTAGCCAGAGGAGTGTCACTGAAGTGCAAAAAGCAGGGGGCGGGCGCCGCCCGTCCGGGGAACGCGAGGCCGCTCCGGAGCGCCGGCTCGCGACCCGTGTCACCGTCACGTCTCACCCCGGCCGCGGGACCATCGCCCGAAACGCCCTCTCGCCGTTGACTCGGCCGCGCGCGCTCCGTAAGTTGCGGCCCGAGCCACCCGACCATGCCCAGGCGCAAGACCCGCACGACCGCCGCTTCGCTGCGCGCGCCTCTCCTCCTCGCCGCCGCCACCCTCGCCCTCTTCCTGTCCGGCGAAGCGCTCCTCCTCCTGCGCTCGGACTCGGGCCAGATCGCGCTCATGCGGGTGCTGGGCCTCGGCGACCCGAACCGCGTGACGCAGATCGTGAGCCGCGAGCTTCGCCAGGCGATGCGCGCGATCGGAGTCCCCGACGACAGCCTGCGGGTGAGCGTGGCCGAGAGCGCGCCCGCCGTGGTGTGGCGGATGGGGTTCCCGGCCGAGGCCTCCCTGCTGCGCGCCAACTACATCCTCACCCACTTCGTGGAGCAGCACGGGGCGCGCGTGCTCTCGGGGCGCGAGCGCGAGGGGCCCGAAGGCGAGACCGTCGTCACGCTCGTGGTCGGCCTCCCGCGCCACCCCACGCACCGCGTGGTGCTGGTGCGCGCCCCGCCTCCCGTGGGCGACGAGCGCGCCGCCGCCCCGCGCCTCGCGATCGTGCTCTACGGCTTCGGCGACGACACGCGCCTCGCCGCGGAATTCTTCGCGCTCCCCGCGCCGTTCGCGGTCGCGCTCGCTCCGGGCGGCAAGGCGAGCGCCGCGCTCTTCCGCGACGCCCACGCGCGCGGGCGCGAGGTCGTGCTCCACCTGCCGCTCGAGCCGATCAACTACCCGCAGGTCGATCCCGGTCCGGGCACGGTGCTCGTCACCATGCCGCCGGCGCGCATCGCGGCGCTGGTCCACCGCTACATCGAGCAGGCGCGGCCGGTGATCGCGGTCGCGAACCACATGGGGTCGCTCGCCACCCAGGACATGACGGTGATGAAGGCGGTCTACCACCAGCTCCGCCGCTCGGGGCTGCCGTTCGTCCACGTCAATCCGGCGGCCGGCGCGGTGTGCCGCGACCTGGCGGCCGACCTCGGCGTGGCCTACAACGAGCCCGACGCGATGATCGACTCCGAGGCCCGGCTCGCCGACCCGAAGGCGCTCGACCAGCGCTGGAGCCGGTTGATCGCGGACGCGCGCGGACGCGAGCGCACGGTGGTCTGGCTGCGCGCCACGCCGCTCACCCTGCGCTGGCTGGCTCCGGCGCTCCAGGGCAAGCGCCTCGCCGGCGTCTCCCTCGCCCCGCTCTCCGCCCTGATCCGAAAGCCCACGGTGCTGTAGGGCGCCGGGGCGGCGCCAGCGGCGGAGCCAGGATCGCGTGATGGATGGCCTTGGGCTCGGCGCTCGTGGCGCCGCTGAGTTGACGAATTCTTGTGTTGACGGGCTGCGCGCGCGCCGGATCCGTGGCTCGCGACCGCTCTCGCCATCGCGCGCCAGCGTGCGCAGGAGGCGCTCAGGCAGCGTGATTCTGTGCGCAGCAGGAAGAATCTCGTGGCGCTGTCTGATATGCGTTCCCCGCGGCCCTGCGTGCGCCGAAAAACGTCGTGCTACTAAGGAGTGCGCCCCGCGGCCCCCGAGATCACACCCAGCCCCCGCTGGAGTTTCGGGCCATGAATGCCTGCACTGCCGA
>DASXQT010000044.1:0-17683 GCA_036507005.1 Candidatus Eiseniibacteriota bacterium | reverse complement strand
GTCGTTCATCGCGACCAGGATGCGGCGCTGCGAGGGCTTGAGGCCGTCGCGCACGTCCGGGAGCGCGCGCGAGACGATGACCGACATCGAGTAGTCGATGTAGCTGGTCTTCATCTCGCTCTCGATGCTGGTGTCCACCACCTTCGAGCGATCGTTCAGCGCCATGGCTTCGTTTCCCCTGCCTGCCGAGAAGGCGGTGCGCCCGGCCGCGGCCTAGGCGTCACCAGCCGTATTCGACGCCGGCGCTCGCGTAGCGCCCGGCGGTGTCGTTGAAGAGTCGGTGGTAGCGCAGCGCCGCCCCCACCGTCGCGTTCTTGTGCAGCGCGCGGCGGAGGCCGCCGCCGACGCTGAACCCGGTGGACTCGGTCTTCCCGATCTGCGCGCCGCGGTGGTCATCCGTGACGTGGTAGAGGCCCCAGGTGCCGGTGGCGACCGGCGTCCAGCCCCAGCGGCCCGGCAGGCTCGCGTCCATGCGCCACGCCACGCCCCGGGCCCAGCGGTGTGCGACCTCGGTGGTGCCGAGGTCCACTCCGGGCTGCGCCGGATCCGCGAGCGGCCCGAGGCTCGCGCCGAGATCGCCCGCGAACCCCGTGACGCCGAAGCGCACCCGCTCCGGGGCGACGAAGCCCAGGTCCACCGGCCACAGCGCCGAGAGCGCCGCCGACAGCCCGCCCTGGTCGAGGGTCCCGAGCACGGCGAAGGTTCCGCCCCCTTCCGCGACCAGCGCAGGGCGGGTCCAGGCCGCCGCGGGCGACGCCGGGGCCAGCGTGGCAGCGCCGAGCGCAGCGCAAAGGAGCACGCTCGCGGGCGACGAGCGCCGAGCCGGGTGCGCGGTGCCTCGGGCGCCCATCAGACGTCGAGGTTCTTCACGGACAGCGCGTTCTCCTCGATGAACTGGCGGCGCGGCTCGACCTGCTCGCCCATCAGGATCGTGAACATGCGCTCGGCGGCCACCGCGTCCTCGTTCGTGACCCTGAGCAGGGTGCGGGTCTCGGGGTTCATGGTGGTGCGCCACAGCTGGTCCGGATTCATCTCGCCAAGTCCCTTGTAGCGCTGCACCTGGATGTTCTTCTTGCCCAGCCGCGCGACCGCCTCCTCGCGCTCCCGGTCATCGAAGCAGTAGATCTCCTCCTTGCCCGACTTCACCAGGAAGAGCGGCGGCTGCGCGATGTAGATGTGCCCTGCGTCCACCAGAGGCTGGAGCTTGCGGAACAGCAGGGTGAGCAGGAGCGTGCGGATGTGCGAGCCGTCCACGTCGGCGTCGGTCATCAGGATGAGCTTGTGGTAGCGGAGCTTGGTGATGTCGAAGTCCTCGTCCACCCCGGTGCCGAGCGCTACGAAGATGCTGCGGATCTCCTCGTTCGCGAGGATCTTGTCGATCCGCGCCTTCTCGACGTTCAGGATCTTGCCGCGGATCGGCAGGATGGCCTGGAAGCGGCGGTCGCGGCCCTGCTTGGCCGTGCCGCCCGCGGAGTCGCCCTCCACGATGTAGAGCTCGCAGTCCTTGGGATCGTCGAACGCGCAGTCGGCCAGCTTCCCGGGCAGCGAGCCGCCGTCCAGGATGGTCTTGCGCCGCGCCAGGTCGCGGGCCTTGCGGGCCGCCTCGCGGGCGCGCGCCGCGGCCAGCATCTTCTCCACGATCTTGCGCGCCACCGAGGGGGTTTCCTCGAAGAACTCGCGCAGCCCCTCGCCGACGATGCTCTCGACGATGCCCTTGACCTCGCTGTTCCCGAGCTTGGTCTTGGTCTGGCCCTCGAACTGCGGGTCCTGCATCTTGATCGAGATCACCGCGGTCAGTCCCTCGCGCACGTCCTCGCCCGAGACGCCGACCTTGGCGCGCTGGCTCAGCCCCTCCTTCTCGGCGTAGTTGGTCAGGGTGCGGGTGAGCGCCGAGCGGAACCCGATCAGGTGCGTGCCGCCCTCGGCGGTGTTGATGTTGTTCACGAACGAGTGCAGCGACTCGACGTAGCCGTCGTTGTACTGGAACGCGACCTCGACCGCGATGCCGTCGCGCTCGCGCGCGAACACCACCGGGCGAGTGTGGAGCACCTCCTTGTTCTGGTTCAGGTACTTGACGAACTCGAGGATCCCGCCCTTGTAGACGAAGGTCTGGCTCTTGCCGCTGCGCTCGTCCGCGAGCCAGATCGAGAGGCCGCTGTTCAGGAACGCCAGCTCGCGCATGCGCCCCGAGAGCGTCTCGTAGTGGAAGGTGGTCTCCTCGAAGATCGTGGGGTCGGGCAGGAAGCGCGTGGTGGTGCCCGAGCCCTTGCGCCCCTTCTCCGCGGGGTGCGACGTCATGTCCCCGGTGGGCTTGCCGCTCTCGTAGCGCTGGAAGTAGATGGTGCCGTCCTTGAGCACCTCGACCTCGCACCACTGCGAGAGCGCGTTCACCACCGACACGCCCACCCCGTGCAGCCCGCCCGAGACCTTGTAGGTCTTGCTGTCGAACTTGCCGCCGGCGTGGAGCGTCGTCATGACCACCTCGAGCGCCGGCTTGTGCATGGTGGCGTGCATGTCCACCGGGATGCCGCGCCCGTCGTCGATCACGGTCACGCTGCCGTTGGTCTCGATGCGCACCGTGATCTCGGTGCAGAATCCGGCCAGGGCCTCGTCCACCGAGTTGTCCACCACCTCGTAGACCAGGTGGTGCAGCCCGCGCGTCCCGGTGTCGCCGATGTACATCGCGGGGCGCTTGCGGACCGCCTCCAGGCCCTCGAGGACCTGGATGCTGGTGGCGTCGTAGTGGTGACCCCTGGGTTCCGCCGTCGTCAACGCCGCTTCTCCTTCCTCTGGACTCATCGCGGGCGCCCTCCGCGGGGCAGCGTGAAGCGCACGTCGCGGACGTCCTCGGCCCCGAGCTGCTGGTTGATGCGGCGGACGAGGTCGCGCTTCAGGTACCCCAGCTCCTGCATCCAGGCCGATCCTTCGACCTCCACGTGCAGCGTTCCGCCGCGGAACGCGACAGCGCGGGCGTGGCGCGCGACGCGCGGCCCGACCAGCTCCGGCCACGCCGACACCGCCCGCCACCCTGCCATCTCGCGGTTCAGGCCGAGTTGCTGGAGGACCCGGCCCAGAACGCCGCCGACCGCCTCCACCCCTACCCCGCGGTGTCCGGCAGCCGCAGCGGCATGATGAGGCACAGCAGCTCTTCCTCGGTCTGCGGAAGAGCGCCCACCGGCTCGACCACCCCGGCCGCGAGCGGCGTGTTGAGCCGGAACACCACCTGCTCGGTCGGGATGCTGCGCAGCACGTCGAGCAGGTAGGTGGCGTTGTATCCGATCTCCATCGTCTCGCCGCGATACTCGGCGCCGATCTGGTGCTCTCCGGCACCGAGCTCGGTGGCGGACGAGATCCCGAGGCGCCCATCGGCCACCGAGAAGCGCACCTGGCGCGTCACGTTGTCCGCGTGCGACGCCACGATGTCCACGGCCTCCATGAGGTCCATGCGCATCGCCTTCAGCTCGCGCGGATTGGAGCGCGGGATGACCTGCTCGTAGTTGGGATAGGGCCCCTCGAGCAGCCGGGTCAGGATCTGCACCCGGTACTCGCCCACCGAGGTCGAGAACCCCGCCTGGCGCTTGCCCGCCGCGATCTCGATCTGGATCGGGCTCGTGGCCTCGTCGGCGGTGCGGCTCACCGCCTGGAGCGCCCGGGTCGGCACGATCAGGCCGTCCTTGCCGAGCCCGGAGAAGTCGCCCTTGCGGGTCGCGCGCGCGAGGCGGTGGCCGTCGGTGGCGACGAACGCCAGGTACTCGCCGCCGCCCTGGATCAGCACGCCGTTCAGCTGCGGCCGGGTCTCCTCGGTGGAGGCGGCATAGGCGGAGCGCGCGATCAGGCGCGAGAGCGCCTCGCCCTCGAGCGCGGCGCGGGCGTCGGCCTTGAGCTCGGGGATGCGGGGGAAGTCCGCGGCGTCCTGGGTCGGGAACCGCGACCAGCCCTTGCCGTCGCCGTAGCGCACCTCGCACTGCGCGCTCGCGACGCCGAGCGTGAGCACGCCCTTCGGCATCTTGCGCACCACCTCGTGGAAGTGGCGCGCACCCACCGCGACCCGGCCCGCGGATTTCACCTCGCACGGCACGGTGACCGACGTCGTCACGTCGAGGTCGGTGCCGGTCACGGTGAGCCCGTTCTTGTCGGCCTCGAGCAGCAGGCAGCTCAGCAGCGGAAGGGGGCTCTTGGCGGAGACCGATCCCAGCGCCCGCCCGGCGGCGAAGGCGAGGTCGCTCTGCTGGATGGTCAGGTCCATGCGTTCACTCCCTGACTGGGGGGAAGTTGAAGTCCGGCCTTTAGTTCCGGGAGCGGATTCGGTGCTCAAAGGGGCGTTCATGTCGGTTCGGGCTGCATAATAGCAGGGTGGAGGGTCTCTGCAAGCAACTTTCGGCCTCTGTAAGTCATTGATTTATAATAAGAAAGAAACTAGTTACAGCAGGTGCTGTTGGCGGCGTTGAAGAGCTCCGCGGCGGGCCCGTAATGGCTTTCCCGCGAACGGGATGAGCCGCTCCGCCGGGGTGGGGAGAAGCCGGCAGGCTCTCCACACGTTTTCCCGATTCGGAGCCGCGTCCGAGTTCTCCCCATTCCTGCGGTGGTCCTCCACAGCTCATACCGAGGACAGTGTCGAAATCAGCCCGTTGATCCGGTCCGCCATGGCGCTGTCGGCCGAGATCATCGCGCCCACCTTCTCGCACGCGTAGACCACGGTCGAGTGATCGCGGTTGCCGAATATTCGACCGATCTCGACCAGCGAGAGATCGGTGAGCGTGCGGGCCAGGTACATCGCGACCTGGCGCGGCAGCACGACGTCGTGGGTGCGGCGGGCCCCGCACAGCGCGTCGCTCTTCACGCTGAAGTTCTCGGCCACGATCGCCAGGATGCGCTCCGGCGTCATCTGGTCGGGCTCGGGGTTCACGTAGTCCTGGAGCACCTCCTCGGCCAGCTCGAGCGAGATCTCCTGGTGCGTGAGCGCCCCGACCGCGAGCAGCCTCACCAGGCAGCCCTCGAGGTCGCGGATGTTGCTGCGGATGCGATCGGCGACCAGGAGCAGCGCGTCGTCGGGGATGCGGACCCCGCCCTCCTCGTGAGCGCAGCGCGCGCGCAGGATGGCGATCCGGGTCTCGACGTCGGGCTGCTTGATGTCGGTCACCAGGCCCTGGTTGAAGCGCGAGGTGAGCCGCTCCTCGAGCATGGGGATGTCCTTGGGAGGCTTGTCCGCGGTCACCACGATCTGCTTGTGGGCGTCGCGCAGGGTGTTGAACGTGTAGAAGAACTCCTCCTGGGTGCCCTCCTTTCCCGCGAGGAACTGGATGTCGTCGATCAGCAGCACGTCCACGTTGCGGTAGCGGTTGCGGAACGCGTGGGTCTGGGTGTGCTGGATCGCGAAGATCATCTCGTTGGTGAAGCGCTCGGCAGGCACGTAGGTCACGCGCGCGCCGGGCTTGGCGAGGCGCACGGCGTGGCCCACGGCGTGCAGCAGGTGGGTCTTGCCGAGCCCGGAGCCGCCGAAGATGAAGAGCGGGTTGTAGGCGTTGCCCGGCTTCTCGGCCACCGCGCGGCAGGCGGCGTGGGTGAAGCGATTGCTGCCGCCGACGACGAAGGTGTCGAACGTGTAGCGCGGGTTGAGCTCGCTGTCGAGCCACGCGCGGCTCGGGCGCGCGGCCTGGGGCCCGGGCGCCGGCGCGGGCCGGGCGCTCGCGGCGGCCGGCAGCGGCTGCTCGCGGGGCATGAAGCGCACCGCAGGTGTTCCGCCCAGGGTCGCCTTGAGGCAGCCGTTCAGCAGCGGCAGGTAGTGCTCGTGCAGCCAGTCGATGAAGAACGCGTTCGGGACTTCGAGCTCGACGACCTCGGGGGAAAGGGTCCGCGGCACGATGGGCTTGAACCACGTATCGAACGCCTGGTGGCTGCCGATGCGTACCTTGACGGACTCGAGAACCTGCTCCCAGAGGCGACCGAGCTCTTCGGATTCGAGAGATCGGACGGCCATTTTCAACGGTCCTTGCTGAAAAAGGGTCCCAGATTATCCACAGGGTTCGAGGCGGCGAGAGCCTTTGATCATCGCGGCCGCGGGCCCTGTGGACCGTGGGCAGTGGATAGCGGACCAGATAGTTCTCAACAGCAGGCTTCCGGACCACATCTCTTTTTACTGCAACCGCTTGGGTCTCTATCCACCTCCCTTCGCCAACACTGTTTCCACAATCGCCTTTGCGGGCCCCGCCAGGGACGAAATGGCCTCGACGATCCGACCGGCGGATGCGGCGCAAACCCCGTGAACGTAAAGGTCTTGATGGGAGTGCCAGATGATCGAAAGGGCGGTCGCACCGGCACCGCCTCTCGAAGGAGAGCTAAGCTAGCACCGGCCCCAGGGAGGAACAAGGGCCGGATTCGTTTCTCTCTCTCGCGTTCGCAAGGAGCGGTGCGGCAGCGAGATCAACGCGAGCGGATAGCGCGCGCGCGACGCGCGGGGAACGCGTCGCGTGCGCAGACCCGCGCGAAATCAGAACGGGAACGTGGTCCCGATCGCGAACGCTCCGCGGTCGCCGTAGTAGGTGCCGACCTGCTGCCGCAGCTCCACGACGAAACGCATGTCCTGCGCGAAGCGGAACTCGGCGCCGAAGCGGAGCGGAAGCGAGAGGCCGGTGTCGTCCTTGCCCGGGGCGTCGATGCTGGTGTAGCTGATGCCGACCGAGGCGTAGGGCTCGACCGCGCCCGCCGCGCCGGCCGGGAACGAGCGGCTTGCGACCGCCATGGGGCCGATCGTGAGCACGCTCAGGTTGTCCCCGGTCTCGACCCCGAGCCCGCCCCCGATCGACACATCGACCGGCATGGACTTGCTCGAGCGTACGGTCAGGACCTTGAAGTCCGTCCCGAGGCGAAGGGCGGCGCGGTCGGCCCCCAGGTTGTCGAGGCGCTTGATGCCTCCCTGGAAGCCGAAATCGACGCCGGGGTAGAAGCACAGCCGGAGTGTCGAGACGAACCCGACCTCGTGCGAGCTGGCGTCGACGTAGGTGCCGAAGGCGCGGCCCATGAGCGGCAGCGTTCCGGCGCCGCCGAACTGGCCGAGGGACTGGGCGTGAGCGGGGACGGCGCAGGCGACGAGCGCGCCCGCGATCCATGCGGACCGGATGAGGCTCTTCACGATCAACCTCCGTGTTGAAAGGGTCTGGGAGCGACCTTTGCAGCGCCCACCGTCGCAAATCGCGCAAGCTCCGGTCAAGTGCAAAGTCGGGGGGGTGACGGAATCACGTTGGAGTTGGCCGGCGCGGGCCCCGGCGCCGAGCGCGGCGCCGGCCGTTGCCCGCTCCGGCCGCGGCGGCTATAGTCCGCCCCTCGTCCGGCCGCCCCCCTCAGGTCCCGCGGAGCTGCCCTTGTCCAAGCTCATCGACGTGCTGCTGCTGCTCGCGCTTCCCGCCTCCGGCAAGTCGGAGGTGCGGCGCTATCTCGCCTCGCTCTCTCCCGAGCAGTGCCGCGACGAGCTCCACTTGGGCCCCACCGTCCAGCTCGACGACTACCCCTACGTGCACATGATGCGGCGCGTGAGCCAGGAACTCAGGAAGCGCGGCGCGGACGGGATCTTCTTCGACTCGGACGAGCTGCCGATGAAGCAGCCGCTCGACTGGGGAACGCTGATCGAGCTGCTGAACGAGGACTTCGACGACCTCACCCACCGCCGGCGCCCGGCGCCGGCCTCGGCGGCCGACTGGCTGCTCCAGCGCTTCGACCGCGCGCGCGCCAAGGTGGGCGCCCCGGCCGCGTTCGCGGCACTCCCCGAGGCGCGGCGCAAGGAGCTGGCGGCGGCCCTCGAGGACGAGGCGGCCAAGCTGCTGAGCGACAAGAACGAAGGCGTTCCGGACTCGCTGGAGGGCCGCACCGTGGTGATCGAGGCCGCGCGCGGCGGCCCGGAGGGCGCCACGCTGCCGCTTCCGGCGCCGCTCGGCTACCGCTACTCGCTCGGGGCCCTGAGCGACGAGATCCTCTCCCGGGCCGCGATCCTCTACGTCTGGGTCACGCCCGAGGAGTCGCGCCGCAAGAACCGCGAGCGCACCGACCCCAACGACCCCGGCTCGATCCTCCACCACGGCGTCCCGGGCCCGGTGATGTTCGGCGACTACGGGTGCGACGACATGGACTGGCTGATCCGGTCCTCGGGCCGCCCCGACACGGTGCGCATCGAGGCCCGGGGCAAGCTCTACTACCTGCCGGTGGCGCGCTTTGACAACCGGGTGGACAAGACCACCTTCGTGCGCGCCGACCGCGCGACCTGGAAGCCCGCCGACGTCGAGGCGCTCCACGCCGGGCTCAAGAAGGCGTTCGAGCGCCTGGCGCGCGCGCGCGAAACACCCGGCGTCCAGCGCTAGCGGGCCGGCCGCGCCCGCCCGCGTCCCAAGCCGCGCCGCGCCGCGCTACCCCAGCGCGTCGTAGAACGCCGAGGCCCAGTCCGCGATCGGCCGGAACCCGAGCTTGTCGTACAGGGCGATCGCCGGGGCGTTGAAGTCGTTCACGAACAGCGTGGCGCAGCGGGTGCGGTCGAAGAGCCGGGTGCACAGCTCGGAGAGCCCGCGCCGCGCGAAGCCGCGGTTGCGGCGCTCGACCGGGGTGTAGACGCCCGCGATCTGCGCGGCGTCGGCGGTGAGCGCGCTCACGCTGGCGCGGAAGCGCAGCCCCTCGCGATCCATCCAGATCCAGGTCGAGCCGTCGCGGCACTCCTCGTCCACGCGCCGCGCGTAGGCGGCGGCGTCCCCGACGCGCGGGTCCTCGTCCAGCTCCTCGGCGCGCAGCCGGGCGCCGCTCTCGAACAGCGTCGGGTAGTCCGCGGCGCTCGCCACCCGGAGCTCCGGCACGCGCTCGAAGGGCGGCAGGAGGCCGCGCTCGAGCGTCATGTAGACCTGCCGCCGGTGGAGGCGCGGCGCGACGCCGGCGGCGCGGAAGCGGCGCACGATGGGCTCCACCGCCGCCAGCGCGCCGATCACCTGAATGCGCCGTGGCAGCAGCGGACGCCGCAGCAGCGTGTGCTCGGCCAGGCGCCCGAGGGCCTCGGAATCGTCCCCGAGCGGCAGGATCGCGCCCGAGGGCCCGCTCAGGTGGACCAGGGCTACGATCTCCACGCTTCTCCTCGCCGCCCACAGCTCCTCCTGCGGGCGGCTGAGCGCATCCCGCAGCGTGAGCGCGATCAGGTAGACGTTGAGCGCGGGGTCGCGGTCCAGGAACCCGAACAGCTCGACCAGGTCGGGCGGGCCGAGGCGCTGGATCGCGAGCGCGCCGGCATCGGGATGAATCGCCATGTTCGGGTGCCCCGGGTACGGAGTTCGATTGCCCGCGCCGTACGCCGAGCACGGCACGTGCGAATGATACGCCTTCGCCGCCGCGTCTCGCCGAGCGGCGACGACACCTTTCCGAAACATTCTTTTCGGGCCCGTTCACAACCCGGACACGGCCCGAGCGCCGGCCCCCGCCTAACCTCTGTGCGGTCGCCTACGGCCTACACGAGCACTCGAGGGAGGGACGATGCGCTCCACCGCGACACGCGCAGTTCGGATTGTACGACGGGGGTTGGCCGCCGCCTGGCTGCTCGCTCTCACGGCGGGGTCGACCCGCGCGCAGATGATCTTCGACGGCAACGTGGTGTTCAACAACAACAACAGCGGGACGCTGGCGGGGCAGTTCATCGGGACGCCGCCGGGGGTGGCGGCCGGTTGTCCGGCCGGAATGAACGCGGGCGTGCTGGGCACGACGACGTTCACGTTCAACGACTACGTCGACCCGCTGCTCCCCAACGCCCCCTACCAGGCCAACGTGGTCCCGAACTTCCAGCCGAGCGCCGGCAGCCCGGCGTTCAACCACGCTGTGGCGGTCCCTGCGGACGGGTTCTTCCAGCAGACCTGCTACGCGGGCGCGATCGGCCCCAAGCCCGACGCCGACTGGACCACGGGCTGGACCTACTACGACTCGACCGGCGCGAGCCGCCAGGATCTGCACCTGGCCGGCATGCCCGACCCGCGGCCGCTCGCGATCTACGACAACATCAACCTCTACAGCGGCCAGGTCTGGGCCTCCGACAGCAACTACGAGGTCCGCGGCCAGCTGCGCGTGAAGAGCCAGGCCACGCTCACGATCCCGGCGGGCGTGGTGGTGTTCGAGGACAAGGCAGCAGGCCGACACCACCATGCGCTTCAGGAACTTCAGGGTGCATCGCGGGCTGGTGCTGGTGGTCCGCAACGACGAGAGCCAGGTGGAGCGGCACACCTGGCTGCGCTCGGTCGCCGAGCGCCGTGGAGTGTTCAAGATCTTCGGGGTGCAGGACTAGCCCGCGCTCTCAGCGAGGGCGGGAGGGTTTCGCATGCGCTTCGAGCCAGCCAACCAGGCCGTCCTGGAAACCCGGGACGTAGCGGCTCAACTCGAACACCTCGCGGTCGTATCCCGTGCGGGATTCGAGGAGCCCGTGGTTCCCCTGGTCGAACACGCGCACCGTCGCGTCGCCGTTGCCGGCGGCAGCCAGAGCTCCGCGCAGCAGGGGCGCGCTCTCGGCGGTCGGCACCGAACGATCGAGACCGCCCAGCATGATGTAGACCGGCACCCGAACCATGCGCCAGTAGGGAAGCGGGTCGAATTGCCACTCGGCCCGGAGCTTGTTCAGGAACGCGACCGCCCTGGTGTCCGACGGTGAGACACGCGGAACCCAGAGGACCCGGGACCACGGGAACCACCGCTCCGAAGAGACCACCGCCACCTCGGCTTTGAGCGAGTCCCAGGCCGGTGTGTCGATCACGGGATGGGCGATCACGAAATCGGTGACCCGCTGGCGAATGGCTACGGCCTTCGCGACGTCCGATTCGGAGAACCCTTGCGATCGCAGGTCGTTGCCCACCTCGTAGGCGATGTTGTCCCCGACCCTCCGCGCCGACCCGGAGCGAACCGCGATGAAGGCGACGCGACCGCCGGACCGGGCGGCCGCGAGCGGCGCGATGTAGCCGCCGTTGCTGGTTCCGTACAAGCCGATTCGATCGGGGTCGATGTCGCCCCTGGACTGCAGGTAGGTGAGGCCTGCCAGCACGTCGTCCGCCAGGTCCTCGTACGTGGCGGTATGGGCGTCTCCCGTCGACGCGCCGCCGCCCCTCTTGTCGAACGCGAGGACAGCCAGGCCGTGGCCCGAGATGTAGCTGGACCAATAGCCGAAGTCCCGGGTCGGGATGGTTCCACCCGCGCCGTGAATCAGGATCACGGCCGGATGCGGTCCGGCTCCTCTCGGCAGCGTGAGGCTGCCGGCGAGCCGAACGGCTCCGTTCTGGAACGTCACGTCCTCCGATACGTGATCGTCCAGGCGAGCGGCCTCGCGAAGCCCGGCTCCGCGCTCGCGCCAGGTGAGCCCGCGGATCTCGCCGCGGGCGTCCCGCCGGACGTCGGCACGGATCGCGACCGGGTAGTCGATGCCGAAGGTCGGCCCGGTGAAGAGCACCGTATCCGACAGGGCGTAGAGGACGCCTCCGCGCCGGGTCTTGGAATCGAAGAAGGCGAGCCAGCCGCCCGCTTCGTCCAGCGGTCCCATGGAAACGACCCGGTCGCGCGCGATCCGATAGTTGCCCGCCAGCCGCCGAACCACCGCGGGCGCGTCCGTGAATCGGACGCGCGCGACGGTCGCGGAGTCGCCCAGCGCGAACGGCCCGACCCAGTCCCCGCGGAAGAGCGGCTCCTGCGGCGACGGCGGAGGCTGCGCGAAGGCCTGAACCGCGAACGTGGCCGCCAGCACAGGGAACAGCACACGGTCATGCACCTTCATGTGCGTGGTTGGACGCCCTGCCATGTGAAAGGGTTGAAACGAAGGTCGTGGCTCCGAGGATTGGGCCTGCGCACGGCGGGCGGCCGGCCGAGGGGCCTGGGGTGGGAACGCGGGCCCGTCCGGCTACACGATCTTCTCGAAGATCGAATCCACCAGGGCGTCGAAGCCTTCGTCGCGCTTGCTGCGCGGCCGCGGGAGCGCGATCTCGAGGTCCGACACGATCCGCCCGGGGCGCGACGAGAGCACCAGCACCCGGTCGGCCATCAGCACCGCCTCCTCGATGATGTGCGTGACCATCACCACGGTGTTGACCGGCAGCGCGTGGTCCGACCACAGCGTGAGCACCTCCTCGCGCAGGTTGGCGGAGGTCAGGGCGTCGAGCCCCGCGAACGGCTCGTCCATGAAGAGCAGGTCGGGCTCGACCGCCAGGGCGCGGGCCAGCGCGGCGCGCTGCTTCATCCCGCCCGAAAGCTCGGTCGGGTAGGCCTCGCCGTAGCCGTCGAGGCCCACCTTGCCGAGGTAGTACGTGCCGCGCCTGCGGCTCTCCTCCTCGGGCACCTCGCGCGCCTTGAGACCGATCTCGACGTTGGCCTGCACGGTGAGCCAGGGCAGGAGGGTGAAGGACTGGAACACCATCGCCGCGTGCAGGTTCACGTCGGTGAGCGGACGGCCCTGGTAGAGCACCCCGCCCGTGGTGGGGGCGGTGAGGCCCATCATGATCCGCAGCAGCGTGGACTTTCCCGAGCCCGAGGGGCCGACGATGCACACGAACTGGTGGTCCGGGATCTCGAGCGAGACGTCCTCGAGCACCGGCGTGGGATGCGCTCGGTCGAAGTAGCTCAACGTCACCCGCCGCAGCACCAGCACCGTCAGGTCTCCAGCCGGTAGCGGGCGCTCACCGCCCGGTAGAGCGGGTCCCACACCAGGCGGTTGACCGTCACCACGGTGGCCACCAGCAGGGCGACCGAGAGGAACAGCAGGCTGCGGCTCCCGGTCTGGAACGTCGCGCGGTTCAGCATCTGGCCGAGCCCCAGGACCTCGTAGGTCTGGCCGCGGTAGACCACGTACTCGGAGAGGATGAGCGCGTTCCAGGTGCCGCCCCAGGCCACCACGCTGCCGGTGACCAGCGACGGCATGCAGGCGGGCAGCACGAGCTGGCGGTGGACCTGGGCGCGCGACAGGCCGAGCGAGCGCATCGACTCGCGCAGGTCGCTCGGCACGCGCGACACGCCGCCCAGCAGGTTGAAGAGCAGGTACCACTGCATGCCGGTCATGGCGAGCGCGATCGAGATGATCTCCATGCCCCCGAAGCGGTTCACCAGCAGTGCGACCAGCACCGGGAAGAACGCGGTCGCGGGCACCGAGGCGCCGATCTGGGCGATCAGCGTGAGGCCGCGCACCTGGCGCGGGTGGTCGCTGGCCCACAGCGCCACCGGGATGATCCACAGCATCGCGAGCACGTAGGCCGCCGCGATGCGCAGGAACGAGAGCAGCAGCGCGAGCGGCAGCCGCGCCGCCTCCGGAGGCCAGGGCGGCCGGATCGCGTGCACGATGCCCGCGAAGCCGAACACCACCGCCGCCACCGCCGCCAGGCCCAGGGGCCAGCGTGCCCAGCGCCACGCCGAGAGCAGCAGCGCCGTCACGCGCGCGCCGGCGCGGTTGAGCGCCGGGATCGGGAGCCGCTCCCACAGCGAGTGCGCCAGGGCGCGCAGCGGGCGGAGCAGCGCCGGGATCCCGAGGGCGAGGGGCCGGAAGCCGGGCTCCTCGGCATCCTCCTCGGCCACCTGGGTGTCATAGCGGTAGCGCTGCGACCAGGCGCGCACCGGGCGCCACACCACGAGCTCGATCGCCACCACCAGCGCCACGAGGGTGACGAGCGCCCCCGTCGCCAGCGCCAGGTCACCGCGCGCGAGCGAGCGCGACAGCATGCTGCCGAGGCCGGGCAGGTCGTACTGGGCCTTGCCGGTCACGATGATCTCGCACGCGATCAGGAAGTACCATCCGTTCGCCCACGACAGGATGCTGTTGTAGACCAGCGGCGGGATGCAGGCCGGCAGGAGCAGGGCGCGCATGCGCAGCACGCCGCGCACGCCCAGGCTGTCCACCGCCGCGCGGGTCTCGGCCGGGATGGTCGAGATCCCCTCGTACACCGCGAAGGCCAGGTTCCACACCTGGCTCGTGAAGATCAGGAAGATGGCGGCCATCTCGAGCGAAAGCCGCCCGCCGCCCAGCAGCGTGACGAACAGGTAGATCGCGGCCGGGAAGAAGCCGAGCACCGGCACCGACTGCCCGACGTCGAGGAGCGGCAGGATCAGGCGCGCCGCCCGCGGGCGGGTCGCGGCGGTGTAGCCCGCCAGCCAGGCGAACAGCAGCGACGCGACGTACGAGGCGGTCATGCGCAGCATCGACCAGCCGGCCGCCGGCAGCAGGTCCTGCGCGTGCGGGGCGCGCGCCACCCCGCGCGCCAGGTGGAGCGCGCGCTCCGGGCCGAGCAGCAGCCCCAGGAACGCCACCAGCGCGAGCCCGGCGAGCAGCGGGAGCCACGGCGGCGCTTTACGCTCTACGCTCATGCGCGTCGTCCTCGAACGTCCGGCTCCGGGAGGCGCGCGGGACCTCGTGTCCAGCGCGATGCGGGGGGGCCGAACGGCAATCTATCCCGGGGGATTCATCAACCGCCAGCCGAAAGCTCCCCCGGGTTGTCCCGCACCTCACTCCTCCGCGGTCGCCCGCCGCGTGCGCTTCCTCTCCCCTGCGCGCCGCTTCTCGGCGAGCCGGCCCTCGACCGCGCCGCGATGCGGGCGGGTGGCGACCCGCGGCTTGCGCTTCGCGGCGCGGCGCTCGAGCTCCTTCCACACCCGCTCGAGCGCGCGCTCGCGGTTGCGCGCCTGCGACCGCGACTCGGTCGCGATGCGCGTGATCCCGCTCGGCCGGTGGCGGACGCGTACGCTCGATTCGGTCTTGTTCTTCTTCTGGCCGCCCGGGCCCGACGACTTGAACGGCGTGACGTCGCTCTCGAGGGCGAGGCGTGCGAGGTGCGGGGGGAGCGCCACGGCGCTCAGTCCAGCGTCTTGTGGAAGCGCTGCACGGCGAAGGTGAAGTACAGGACCGCGAACCCCACCAGCGCCAGGGTCTGCGGCCACAGCGCCTCGATGCCCACGCCCTTCAGGATCACGCCGCGCAGCACCTGGAGGAAGTAGGTGAGCGGGATGGCCCAGCCCAGCCACTGCGCGAACGCCGGCATGCCCTCGCGCGGGAACATGAAGCCCGAGAGCATGATGTTGGGGAGCAGGAAGAAGAACGAGGACTGGATGGCCTGGGCCCCGGTGCGCGCCAGGGTGGAGACGAAGAGCCCGAGCCCGAGGCTCGCGACGATGAACACGAACGCCACCAGGTAGATGGTGAGCAGGCTGCCGCGGATCGGCACGCGGAACAGCAGCGAGCCCAGCACCAGCACCGCGGTCATCTGCACGTAGCCCACCACCACGTAGGGCGCGATCTTGCCGAGCATGATCTCGGTGCGGGTGAGCGGCGTCACGATGAGCTGCTCGAGCGTGCCGGCCTCGCGCTCGCGCACGATGCCCATGGCGGTGATGATGATCAGCATGTTCGAGAGCAGCACGCCGATGATCCCCGGCACGATGAAGATCGCGGTCTTGAGCGCCGGGTTGTAGAGCGGCCGCACCCGCACGTCGAGCGGCAGCCGTTCGGCGCGCGCGGCGAGCCCCGCCCGCGAGGTCACGATCTCGAGGTTCTGGCGCTGCCCCACGAGCTGCGCGGCCGCGATCCCGTTCTGCGACACCGTGGGGTCCGAGGCGTCCACCAGCACCTGGATCTGCGCCGGGCCGCCGCGCTTCATGAGGCGCGCGTAGTCCTCCGGGATCACGATCGCGGCGCGCACCCAACCGCGGTCCACCAGGTGCAGCGCGTCGTCGTAGGAGCGCGCCGTGCGCGTGAGCCGGAAGTTGCCGGTGGCCTCGAAGCGCTGCACCAGGGCGCGGCTCTCCTGGGTGTGCGAGAGGTCGAGCACCGCGGCCGGCAGGTGGCGCACGTCCATGTTCACCGCGTAGCCGAAGAGCATGAGCTGGACCACCGGGATGCCGAGCATCATCCCGAGCGTGGCGCGGTCGCGCCGCATCTGGATGAACTCCTTCCAGAAGATGGATCCCAGCCGCGCGCGGTTCACCCGTTCTTCTCCTGGAGCTGGACGAAGATGTCCTCGAGCGAGAGGCCCTCGCCGAACGCCCGCCGGACCTCGGGCGGCGTGCCGAGCGCGGTGAGGTGGCCGCGCGACAGGAAGGCGAGGCGGTCGAAGCGCTCGGCCTCGTCCATGTAGTGGGTGGTGACGATGATGGTGGTCCCGCCGCGCGCGAGCTCGCCGATGATCTCCCAGAACACCCGGCGCGCCGCCGGGTCGACGCCCGCGGTGGGCTCGTCCAGGAACAGCACCGGGGGCTGGTGGAGCAGCGAGGTCGCCAGCGCCAGGCGCTGCTTGAAGCCGCCCGAGAGCGTGCCCGCGAGCTGCCCGGCGGCGCGCTCGAGGCGCATGGTCTCCATCGCCCACCCGATGCGCTCGCGGATCGCGGCGCCGATGCCGTACACGCCGCCGTAGAAGCGCAGGTTCTCCTCCACCGTGAGGTCGCGGTAGAGCCCGAAGGCCTGCGACATGTACCCGATCCGCGACTTGACCGCGTCGGGCTCCTTGACCACGTCGATCCCGGCCACGGTCGCCTCGCCCGAGCTGGGCGCGAGCAGCCCGCACAGGATGCGGATCGTGGTGGTCTTGCCCGACCCGTTGGGGCCGAGGATGCCGAAGATCTCGCGCGGCCGGATGTCGAACGAGACCGCCGCCACCGCGGTGAGCGCCCCGAAGCGCCGCGTGAGCTCGCGCACCACGACCACCGGCGCCGCGTCCGCCGCGCGGGGGTCGGTCCCCGCCGAGCCGGCGTCGGCGATCATCGCGCGAGGATCCGCGCCTCGGCCGGCAGCCCGGCCTTGAGCACGCCGCCGGTGGGCTCGAGCTTCAGCTTCACCCCGAACACGAGATTGGCCTGCTCCTCCTCGGTGAGGGCCGCGCGCGGGGTGAACTCGGCGCGCGAGGCGATCTCGACCACCCGCCCGCGGAAGCTCCGGCCCGGCGCGCCGGGCGTCGTCACGTCCGCCGCCGCGCCGAGCTTCACCTGCCCGAGCTTGGGCGCCGCGACGTAGACCCGCATCCACAGGCTGTCGGGATTGCCCAGGGTCAGCACCGGCAGGCCGGGCTGGACCACCTCGCCCGGGAGGTAGTTCTTGAGCAGCACCACGCCCGCGATCGGCGCCCGCAGCACCAGCTCCTGCGCCCGGCTCTGGGCCCCCGCGAGCTGGGCGCGCGCCGCCTCGGCCGCCTGCTCGGCGGCCGCGATCAGCTCGTGCCGGCTGCCGGCCTCGAGCAGCGAGAGCCGGCGCGCCGCCTCGTCGCGCCGCGCGATCGCCTGGTCGCGCGCCGCCAGCGCCCGGTCGACGTCGGCCTGCGATGCGACGCCGCGATCGTGTCGCCGGCGCGCACCGCGTCGCCCTCGTCCACGCGCAGCTCGAGCAGGCGCCCGCCGGTGAGGGAGGCCACGTCCACCTCGTCCATCTCGATCGTGCCGCTGCCGCGCGCCCCGTCGCCCGATCGCGAGCACGACGCCAGCGCGAGCGCGATCGCGCAGGCGAGCGCGCGGTAAGCGCGGCCGGGCGAGGGGAGCATGGCGGCAGGTTAGCGCAAGCGGCGGCCGAGGGGCGACCGCGCCGCCCGCCGCGTGCTGTTCCAAGGTAAAAGTGTCCCCCTGCAACTCCAGCGTGATTATGTGCCCCTCCTATGGACCAACTACTCATGGGAGTCAGGGACGCCCAGCGGCTGGGCCCGCTGAAAGCCGCGATTGAAGGCCGGATCACGAATCG
>DASXQT010000043.1:0-4834 GCA_036507005.1 Candidatus Eiseniibacteriota bacterium | reverse complement strand
GGTGCGGTTGTCGCGCCGCACGCTCATCACCGCCTCCTTCGCCACGTCCCGCGGCCCGATCTCGAGCCGCAGCGGCACCCCGCGCATCTCGTACTCGTTGTACTTCCAGCCCGGGCTGTACTGCTCGCGGTCGTCCACGTGGAGCCGCACCGCGGACCCGACTGCCGTGCGCACCTTGGCGACGAACTCGAGCACCGCGGACTTCTCCTCCGCCTTGCGCCAGATCGGCACCACCACCGCCTGGATCGGCGCGACGTGCGGGGGCAGGCGCAGGCCCTGATCGTCGCCGTGGGCCATGATCACCGCCCCGATCAGGCGCGTCGATGCGCCCCACGAGGTCTGATAGACGTGCTGGCGCTTGCCCTGCTCGTCCTGGAACGTGATGTCGAAGACCTTGGCGAAGTGCTGGCCGAGGTTGTGCGAGGTCCCGGCCTGGAGCGCCTTGCCGTCGCGCATCAGCGCCTCGATGCTGTAGGTCATCTCGGCGCCCGGGAACTTCTCGGCCTCGCTCTTGGGTCCATAGTGGACCGGGATCGCGAGCTCGGTCTCGACGAAGTCGCGGTAGAGCTCGAGGATCCGGAGCGTCTCCTCCTGCGCCTCGGCCGCGGTGGCATGGGCCGTGTGCCCCTCCTGCCACAGGAACTCCGCGGTGCGCAGGAACAGGCGCGTCACCTTCTCCCACCGCATCACGTTGCACCACTGGTTGATGAGCACCGGCAGGTCGCGGTACGACTCGATCCAGCGCGAGTACATCTTGCAGATGATCGCCTCGCTGGTGGGGCGGATGCAGTAGCGCTCCTGCAGCTTCTCGTCGCCGCCGTGGGTGACCCACGCCACCTGGGGGGCGAAGCCCTCGACGTGCTCGGCCTCGAGCGCCAGCAGCGACTCCGGGATCAGGAGCGGGAAGTAGGCGTTCTGGTGGCCGCTGGCCTTGATCCGGTCGTCGAGCCGCCGCTGCATGTGCTCCCACAGCGCGTAGCCGTAGGGGCGGATCACCATGCAGCCGCGCACCGGCGCGTAGTCGGCGAGCTGCGCCTTGCGCACCACCTCGTTGTACCAGCGCGAGAAGTCGTCGGTCTGGTCGGTCAGGTCCTCGACGAACTGGCTGGTGTCCTTGGTCTCGCTCAATGGGGTCTCCGCATGCCGATGGTTCGGCGGCGCCGCGCCGCGTCGATCCCTCCGCCTCCGCAGGCCGACGCGCGACGCCGGAAGCCACGCAGTATAGGTGGAGCTTCGTCGCGCCCTCAAGCGCGCCGGGCGGAGCGCTCCCCGATCCGATCGAGCGCCGCGAGCACCGGCTCGGGACCAAGCTCGATCATGCAGCGGAAGTGCCGCTGCGGGCAGCGCTCGCGGCCGTGGAGCGTGCAGGGCTGGCAGGGCTCGTTCCGGCACAGCACCTCGTGGCCCGCGCCCGCGGGCGCGAAGCCGAGCACCGGGGAGGTGCTACCGAACATCGCCGCGACCGGCACGCCGCGCGCGGCGGCGAGGTGCATGAGCCCGCTGTCGCAGGTGACGGCGGCGCGGCAGCGCGAGAGGAGCGCCGCCATGCGCGGCAGGGGCTCCGTGCACCAGCGCGCCGCCGGGTCTTGGGCGACGCGCTGAGCGAGCGTGCCCAGCGCGTCGCGCTCGGCCGGGAGCGAGAAGCAGAGCCGCGGCACGCGCCGCCGCGCGAGCTCCGCGTCGAGTGCCACCCAGTGCTCCTCCGGCCAGCGCTTGGTGGCGTGCCGCGCCCCGGGGCAGAGCGCGACCGGCGCCTCCGCGGGGGCGAAGTCCGCGAGCCACCCTGAGGCCCAGCGCTCCGCCTCCTCCCCGGCGGCGACCTGCGGCACGCCTTCCACCGCGATCCCGAGCGGCGCGAGCGCCTCGGCGTAGCGCTCGAGCGCGTGCGGCGCCGGCCGCGGCCGGCTCCAGCGCGCGTGCACGAGCCGCGCCCGCCGCAGGCGGTGGGACGCCACGCGCAGCACCCGGGCCTTCTGCCGGAAGGTGAGCACGCGGGCGCGGGCGCTGCCGTGGAGGTCCACGATCAGGTCGCAGTCCTCGAGCTCGGCGCTCATCGAGAGCAGGTCCTCCAGGCCGCGGGCCTCGCGCTCGAGCCGCCGCACGTGGGCGACGTGCGGGTCGAAACGGACGACGTCGGCGTACTCCTCCTTGGTCCAGTACTCGATCCGGGCCCCCGGGAAGGCGCGGTGGAGCGCGCGCACCGCGGGCAGGGTGAGGATCACGTCGCCGAGCGAGGAGAGCCGCAGCACCGCGATGCGCCGGAATCCCCCGGGCGCCGCCTCGAGCGGCCGGACGCGCCGGCCCATCAGGCCACGAACTGGAGGTTGTAGAGGCGGCGGTAGATGCCGTCCTGCTCCATCAGCTCGGGGTGCGCCCCGCTCGCCACCACCCGGCCGGCCTCCAGCACCACGATGCGCTGGGCGTGCTGCACGGTGGAGAGGCGGTGGGCGATCACGAGCACGGTGCGGTCGCGCATCAGCCGCTCGAGCGCATCCTGCACCAGCCGCTCGCTCTCGGCGTCGAGCGACGAGGTGGCCTCGTCGAGCAGCAGGAGCGGCGGGTTCTTGAGCAGCGCGCGGGCGATCGCGAGCCGCTGGCGCTCGCCGCCCGCGAGCTTCATGCCGCGGTCGCCGATCACCGTGTCGTAGCCGCGCGGCAGCCGGGAGATGAACTCGTGGGCGTGGGCGGCCCGGGCCGCGGCGCGCACCGCCTCGTCGCCGGCCTCGGTGAGGCCGTAGGCGATGTTGTTGCGCACCGTGTCGTGGAACAGGATGGTCTCCTGGGTCACGATTCCGAGCTGGGCGCGGAGCGAGGCGGTCGTCACCTCGCGCAGGTCGGCGCCATCGAGGGTGATGCGCCCGGCGGTGGGATCGTAGAAACGCGCGAGCAGGTCCATGGCGGTGCTCTTCCCCGCGCCGCTCGAGCCCACCAGCGCCACCACCTCGCCGCGCCCGATCTCGAAGCTCACGTCGCGGAGCACCGGCTCGCCGGGCCCGTAGGCGAAGCTCACGCCCTCGTAGCGGATGCGGCGCTCGAACCCGCGCACCTCGCGGGCGCCCGGGGCGTCCCGCACGGTGGGCGGCGTGTCGAGCAGCCCGAACAGGCGGGCGCCGGCCGCCACGCCCTGCTGCACGTTGGCGTTGACCTCGGACAGGCTCTTGAGCGGCGAGATGGTGGAGAGCAGGGCGGTCACGAACAGGACGAACTGCTGGGGCTCGAGCGAGCGGCTCTCGAAGATCTCGCGGCCGCCGATCCACAGCATCGCCACCGCCACCATCACGATCGCGTACTCGCTCACCGGCCGCGCAGCTGCCGACACCCGTCGCAGGCGCACGAAGGCGCGGTAGAAGCGCTGGTTGGCATCGTCGAACTTGCGCTGCTCGAACGGCTCCATGCCGAACGCCTTCACCACGCGGGCGCCGGCGATGGTCTCCTGGAGGATGCTGGTGAGGTCGGCCATGCGCTCCTGCGCCAGGCCCGAGCGCTTGCGCATCTTGCGTCCGATCGCCACCAGCGCCAGCGCCACCGGCGGCAAGATCACCAGCGAGAGCAGGGCCAGCTTCCACGATGCGATGAAGACCCACGCCAGGCAGCCGAGCAGGGTGAGGGAGTCCTTGATCAGGTTGCTGATGCCGGCCGCGAGCGACGCCCGCAGGTACTCGACGTCGTTGGTGACGCGCGACACCAGGGCCCCGGTGCGGCGTCCGTGGTAGAAGTCGAGCGAAAGGCGCTGCAGGTGCGCGTAGAGCTGGTTGCGGAGGTCGCGGATCGCCGCCTGCTCCACCGAGACCATCAGGAACGCCTGGGCGTAGTCGGCGAGGTTCTTGAGGAGCAGCGCGATCAGCAGGAACAGGCACAGCCGCTCCAGCGCCACCAGCGGCCGCGCGTCGAGCAGCGTGCGGCTCGCCCAATCGCGCAGCGGAGCCGGCCAGCCGATGAGCCGCGCTTCGCGCTCGGCGGCAGGCGCAGCAGCCGGCGCCGGTGCCGGCGTCTCGCCCACGTGCGCAGCGGCAGGCGGCCGAGAGCCCTCGAACAGCACCTTCATGAAGGGCGCGACGAAGCCGAGCGAGATCGCCGACATCGCGGCGTACACCACCATGCAGGCGATGGCGGCGGCGAGGCGTAGGCGGTACGGGCGAAGTTGCTTCAGCAGCCGCAGGTAGATGCGCATCTCAGCCAGGGAGGCGGGTGCCGGGTCGCCCGCCGATGCGGCGCACGCCGCGCTCGCGGGGCCGACCTGCGCGGGGCGAAGGCGGCGGCGAGTCGGCCGGGCGCATCGGTCAGCCCGTGGAGCCCGGCTCGCGGGGGCTCAGGCGGTGGGGTGGATCTTCGGCGGGTCGCGCCGGCCCGAAGTCCAGGTTCGCGGTCAGGGCCGCGAGCAGATCGCCGTCCCGGAGGAAGTCGTCGATCGAGTCCTCGCGCCGCGCGCTCAGCTGCCTGGACTCGACCAGCTGGAACACGATGCGGCCGACGTCTTCGCCGCTCGCGATCCCCCACTCCCGGAACACCACCGGCGCGAACTGCCCGAACGTGCGGCGGGCGAGCTGGATCACGCCCTGGAGAAGCTCGTGGCCGCTGAGGTGGCGGGTCGCCGGGTCCCGGCGCCGCTCCTCGGGGAGCGCCTGAACTGCGGCGCCGAGCGCCGCCATGACGAACCCATAGGCCTCGCGGCGGTAGCTTGCGTCGCGGGCTCGGATCTCGTCCACCGCATCCCAGAAGCCCATGTCGGCGCCGTTCATGTCTCCTCCCGATCGCCCGGCATCCGCGCCATCATAGGTCTGCCGCGGCTCGAGCGGCAAGCAGGCCCTGGTGTCGCCCGGCCTCGGCGCGCCGG
>DASXQT010000042.1:0-61250 GCA_036507005.1 Candidatus Eiseniibacteriota bacterium | reverse complement strand
AGGACCATCTGCTGTTCGGCGCCCAGATCGAGCACCTGTTGATGCGTGCGCTTGCGCAGGTCCCACACGTGCAGCGCGTGGCCATACTTGCCGCCCAGCAGCAGCTCGGGATTCACGCCCGCTTCCACCATGTCCGGCGTGCCCCATTCGCTGGTGATCATCGTGTCGTGACCCAGGTGCCACCAGAAGTCGTAGGCCAGGTGTTGCGGTCCGCGGTCGGATTCCCACGGCCCGCGGATTTCGAACGTCTCGGCGTCCAACACGAAGATGCCACCGGGCCCCTTGCCCGCGGCCGAGCCGAGCGCGTTGACGTAGATGCCGTCGGGGCCGCAGTGAGCCGTGTGCGGACGGCTGTACCCGGTCCGCCTCATCACCTCCTCAGGCTCGATGACCCTCACCAGACGCGGCGTACGCGGATCCGGCTTGGTGTCCAGAACGTGGATGCGCGACGAGCGCATGCCCGGAACGACCAGGTATCGCCGCTCCATGTGGGGGTGCGGCGAGTTCGGACAGAGGCAGGAGCTGCACGCGTTCCACCCGAAGTGGTGCAGCTCGTCGCCCGTGCCGGGCATGTCCACCTGGCTGGTGATCTGTCCGTAGCGGCTCGAGGTGGGGTCCAGGTCCACGACCGCCAACGCGTCGGATTTCCGCGGGTCGGGGCTGAGCATGGCCACGTAGGCCAGCTTCTCGGCCTCGGCCGCCATCGCCATCTTGGGCGACGGATAGAAGCTCTGATCGGGAGTGAGTCTAGGCATTCCGTCCTCCTTGCTGACTGCCCCGTCCTGCGTAGAATGTCGGTCACGGCTCCGAGCCACCGTCGAACGCGCAGCCATCAAACCCGAGAGCGCCGGCCGGCGTCCTTTAGCCGTCGTGGACGACTTCTGAAATGTTTCTGAAATGAGCCCTCAACTCGGCCCGGTTTACGAATTCGGCGCCTTCCGGCTGGAGGTCGGCGAGCGGCGACTCCTGTGCGATGGCCGGCCTATCCCCTTGACGGCCAGGGTGTTCGACACGCTGCGGGTGCTGGTGGAGCACGCAGGACGCCTGCTCACCAAGGACGAGTTGATGCAGAGCATCTGGCCCGACAGCGTCGTCGAGGAGAACAACCTGAATCACAACGTCTCTGTCCTGCGCCGGGCGTTGGGCGAGCAGGCGACGGGTCAGAGCTACATCGAAACCGTGCCACGGGCGGGCTATCGCTTCGTGGCCGAGGTCCGGGAGTCGATCGACGAGCGGCGGACTCCGTCTCACGCCGGCGTCTCAGCGCATGAGATCCGCATCTGCACGACGGCCGACAAGGTTCGGATCGCGTACGCCACGGTCGGCAGCGGTCCGCCGCTCGTGAAGACGGCAAACTGGCTGAATCATCTCGAATTCGACTGGAAGAGCCCCGTGTGGCGGCATCTCTTCGGCACGTTGGCGCGGGACCATCAATTGGTCCGCTACGACGAACGTGGCACCGGGCTCTCGGATTGGGAGGTCGACGATATTTCGTTCGACGCATTCGTCAGCGACTTGGAAGCCGTTGTCGATGCCGCGGGTCTGGAACGATTTGCCTTGTTGGGGATCTCGCAGGGGTGCGCGGTATCGGTCGCGTACGCGGTCCGCCATCCCGAGCGCGTCGCGGCGTTGGTGCTGCATGGCGGATACCTGCGGGGCTGGAAGAACCGGCCGGAGACGGCGCTGCGAGGCGAGGCACTCCAGACCCTGATCAGGCTCGATTGGGGTCGCGACAACCCCGCCATTCGCGAGATGTTCACGTCGTCATTCGTGCCGGACGGCTCAGGGGAGCAGATTGCGTGGTTCAATGAGTTGCAACGTGTGAGCACGTCGCCGGCCAATGCCGTCCGGCTTCGCGCGGCATTCGGCGCCATTGACGTGGCCGAGCTGGCCTCCCGTGTCAGCGTGCCGACGCTCGTGCTGCACAGCACCGGAGACAGAGTGATTCAGTTCGCCGCTGGCCGAGAGCTGGCGGCCGCCATTCCGGGGGCTCGGTTCGTGCCGATCGAGAGTCGAAATCACTTGATTCTCGAACAGGAGCCCATCTGGCTGCAGTACGTGGAAACCATTCGGGGGTTTCTTGCATCCGACGCTTCATCCTTCCAGCGTGAGTCGAGCCGGCGTCCGGGTCGACGGCAGCCGAAGGCGCGGTCCTAGGTTGGTGCCGGAGGCGGGGGTCGAACCCGCACGAGGTTTGAGCCTCACGGGATTTTGAGTCCCGCGCGTCTGCCAGTTCCGCCACTCCGGCGCGCGTTCAGAATATACTGCGGCACAGCGAACTGCGCGCGGCTCTCCGGAAGCCCCTGATTCGACGCCCCGAGGCGCGGGCTTGCCAGGGATCTCGCGCTGCGATCCCGCTTCGTTTTCCACCGCGGAACCAGCCACGTGCCCGGACTGAGCATCGCCTACACATCGGACACTGCGCCGGCCACGGACGCACCCGCATGGGAGCGAGCCGTCGCGGCTACGCGCTGCGACGCGCCCTCCACGCAGAGCACGCTGTTCCGCGACTCGCGCTGCCGCATCGGATCGTCCGTCTACCCCGGCTACCCGCTCGAGTGGCGCGAGAGCGAGAGCGCATTCGTCTGCCTCGAGGGTCGGGTGGACCGTCTCGAGCCCGCCGCGGCGCTCGAGGACCTGCACCGAATCGCGGCGGACGACTCTGAAGACATCGGCGCGCAGCTCCGTGCGCACCTGAGCGCGTGGGGCGGAGACTTCGTCGCGCTGATCTACGCGAAGCCGAGTCAGCGGCTATGGATCGCCTCCGACTCGATGGGGCGCCTCCCACTGTACGTTCGGTCGACGGGGCGCACGCTGCTCGCGAGCCGCGACCAGCGCTTCCTGCTCGCGCTGGACGGGCGGCCGGCTCCCGACCGGATCGGCATCGCTCAGATGCTCCTGTTCGGTTTCCCGCTCGGCACCCGCACGCTGATCGCGGGAGTGGAGCGCACGCGCCCGGGCGCGCTCCTCGAAGGCGATCGGGGCGGCGTGCGGCTGGCCTCGCTCGGCAGCGGCTCCCCTGCGCTCGAGCACAAGGGGCGCGCCTCCTTCTCGCGGGAACGCAACGCCGCGGATCTCGCGGACCTGTTCGCGGAGGTCTGCCGCGAACGGGCGCGGGCCGCCGGGCAGGTGCTGCTGGCGCTGAGCGGCGGGATGGACTCGCGCGCGGTGGCGGCCGCGCTCGCTCGCGCCTCGATCCCGTTCGAGGCGGCGACGTTCGTCGACACGTCGGGCCGGCACGACCGCGAGGCGGAGGTCGCCGCCGCGGTCGCGGCCGCGCTCGGTGCGCCGTGGAGGATGCTGCGCCTGCCGGCGCCGCTCGGCGACCGGCTGCAGCGCCTGCTGCACATGAAGATGGGGCTCAATACCCTCGGCATGGCGTCGAGTTTCGATTTCTTCGCGATGACCAGGACCCTGTTTCGCTCCAGCCAGACTCTGTGGACCGGCGACGGGGGAGACAAGGCGCTGCCGGATCTGCGCCCGCGGCTCGGCGCGCGGCGGCGGTCCGACCTGGTCCCCTACCTGATCGAGAAGAACCAGGTCTGGCCCCTGCACGAGGTCGCCCGCCTCATGGGGCTCGAGGAGCGGGCCGTCATGGACAGCGTTCGAGCGGTGGTCGAGGCCTACACGGAGCACGAGCCGGAGCAGCGCTACGTCCGGTTCCTGCTCTCGGAGCGCGGCTATCGCTGGATCCTGGAAGGGGAGGACACCAACCGCCACTACTATTGGACGGTCACACCCTTCGAAGACCGGGCCTTCGTCGAGGCGGCCATGGCCTGCCCGGACGAACAGAAGTCGGGGTACCGCCTCTATCGCTGCTTCCTCCGCAACCTGAGCCCGGCGGTCACGAGAATCGCCGATGCCAATCAGGGAATCCCGATGAGCTCGCCGCTCTACGTCTGGGGCCGGCGCGCGCGCGAGCTGAGCCGCTATTTCCCCGGCCTGCAGCGCTGGCTGCGCCGCAGCGGGGCGGCGAGCGTGCTGGGGCCGCAGCAGGCGGCGGTCCGCGATCTCCTCGTGCGCCAGGCGGAGCACTCGGCGGTCGTGAAGGAATGGTTCGCGCCCGCCGAGCTCGGGCGTGTCGCCGGCGAGGTCCAGCGCTTCACGCCGTATGCGGTCGAGTGCCTGCTCACCGCCACCTGCGTCGCCGAGCAGATCGTGCAGGGCCGCTCCACGCTCGACGGAATGCTGGACGCCACGTTCGGCTGAGGGCCGGGCGTTCGGCGCTCGCGCGGGCCCGCGTCTTCGGGCGACGAGCGCGGAGGCGCGTCGCTGGACCGCGCCGGCGGGCTCGGCGTAGTCTCCGCGCCGCGCGCATGAGAATCCCTGCGAGGAGCGCCCGCGGCGGCCTGACATCGGAGACGCAGTGGCCGCGAGCCGGCGAGGCGCCGAGGTGAAGCGCAAGCGCCGCGACCGCGGGCCGCATGAGCCCGGGCGGGCCAGAGCGCCCGCGGGCGAGCAGCGAGGCGCGCCGGCCCCCGCCCCGGCCCGGTCGCAGCGCGACCTCCCCGGCCGCCCGGCCGCCGCGCCGGCCCCCGCGCCGGCCCGGTCGCAGCGCGACCTCCCCGGCCGCCCGGCCGCCGCGCCTCCAGCGCCCGCCCCGCCGCTGTGGCGCGATCCCTGGCTCTGGCTGGTGTTCGGCGCGCTCCTGGCGGTGGCGCTCCACAGCCGCGCCGCGCCGCTGGGCGAGCCGGCGGCCGAGGACTTCGATTTCCTCCACCGCACACTGATCGAGCGCCGCTTCGCGTTCTTCGACGGCGGCGGGTCGCTCGCCTTCTGGCGCCCGCTCTCGCAGCAGGTCTACTACGCGCTGCTCGGGCCGCTCATGCTCACGCAGCCGCGCGCCATCGGCGCGCTCCATCTCGCGCTGCTCGGCCTCGCGGCCCTGCTCGTCTATCGCGTGCTGCGGCAAGCCTGGCCCGGCTACGCCGCGGCGACCGCGGCGGCGTTCCCGCTGCTCGCCGACTCGACCCGGGCCCTCGTCACCTGGCCCTCGCACTTCGCGGACGTGGGCCTGGTCCTTTTCTCGGCGCTCGCGGTGAACGAGGCGGCGCGGCGCCGCATGCCTTCGGCGCTCGGGGCGCTCCTCGCGGCGCTGCTCTGCAAGGAGGCGGCGCTCGCGACCGCGGCGCTGCTGCCCTTCGTGCCGCGCGCCGAGCGCGACGCTCCGCGCACGCGACTGCGCTGGGCCGTGGCGTGCGGAGCGGTCGCGGCGCTCTGGGCGGCGGCCTACCTCGCGGTGCGCGCCCGCGCCGGACTCCAGCTTCCGCACGGGCTCGAGACCGATCCGGCGCTGCGCGCCACGCCGATCCCGGCGCGGCTCGCCTGGGCGCTGTGGAACGGCGTGCGCGCGATCCTGAGCCTCGCGCCCGAGCGCGGCGCCCTCGACGCCGCGATCCTCGGCGGGGCGGGGGCGATCGCCGCGGTGGCGCTCGCGGTGCTCGTCGTGCGCCGCGACGCCCGCGAGCGCCTCGGGCGCTTCGGCGCGTGGCCGCTCTGGGGCGGGGCGTGGTTCGTGGCCGCGTGCGCCACGCTCGCGGCGATCTTTCCGCTCTGGTCGCCGGCGCGCACGCTGTTCGGGGCGATCGGCCTCGGCATCGCGCTCGCCGGCGCACTGGCGGCGGCGCACCCCGCCCTCCCCGCCGCATTGCTGGCGCTCAAGCTCGCGGCGTTCGGCCTGAGCCCGGCGCCGCCGCGCGAGATCTCGGCGCTGGCCGCGAGCCGCGGCGCCTTCACCGACTTCGTCACGGTCGCTCGCCTCCAGCTCCTGATGAAGCAGACGCGCGCCGCACTCGTGACCCGTTTCCCGAGGCTGCCGCGCGGCGCCATGATCGGCCAGTACAACATGCCGCGCGCGGCCGAGTACGCGTTCGGCGGCTCGAAAGCGCTCCAGGTCTGGTACCGCGACAGCACTTTGCAATGGGTGCGCTTCGACGAGCTGATGCACAAACTGGGACTCCCGGTGGCGGTGGTCGTGGAGTATCACGACGAGCCGCCCCGGCAGGTGGTGCTGGTCGAGGGGGAGGCGATGCGCGGGCTGCTGCGCGCCTACGACGCGCTCCAGCGCGACGACTTCGGCGCCGCGCTGCTCGCCGTGGACCGCGCGGACTCGCTGCAGCGCGACCGCGATGCGCGCACGCTGCTCGGCACCCTGGCCGGGCTGCGCGCCTGGTCCCTGCTGCATCTCGGCCAGGGCGAAGCCGCCGAGCGCGCCGCGGATCGGGGCCTCACGCTCCGGCGCGAGAACCCGGAGGCGAGCATGGTGCTGGCCATGCGGTGGGCGGAGCGCGGCGATTTCGCGCACGCCGAGGCGCAGCTCGAAAGCCTGAGCGCCGCCTATCCGGAGCAGGGGCTGCCGCGCAGCCTCCTCGGCCGGGTGCGCGAGCTGCGGCGGGCGCGGGAGGGAAGGAAGTGAGGGAGTCGGGGAGGGGCATCGCGGCCGGCTCGAGCCTGGCCGCCGCCGTCATTCGAGATTCATCCTGCGCAGCAGGTCGTGAAAGCGTGGATCCGGTCGCAAGCTGGCGAGCGCGGGGTCGAACTTGATGGCGTTCAGATCCTCGTCGTGGTCCCGCCAGGCCCGCTCCAGGGCATCGAACGCCTGGTCCTTCTCGCCGAGTCCGACGTGGACGATCGCCAGGCTGTAGGCCGACACGTGCGCCCGCCGCGACAGTGCCTGGAGTGAATCCTGGAGGGCACGGGCCTCGGCCTTCCTCCCGGCGATTCCATAGCCGTATCCGAGCACCGACATCGGGAATCCCGGATCGTCGGCCATGGAGACGGCCCGGCGGAGCATCGCGAAGGCCTCCTCGAAGCGCGATCGCTGGAGATCGCACAAGCCGATCATGGTGTAGCTCGGATGGTAGTTCGGCTCCGCTTCGATCACCTCGCGGCATCGCGCCTCGACCTCCTGGTAGCGGCCCGCGAGGTAGTCGGCCTGCGCCCAGGCGGTCGGGATGTAGTCCGAGAGCGGGTCGAGCGATCGGGCGCGTTCGAACTCGCGATGGCCTTCGTCGAACCGGCCGTTCTGGGCCAGCATGCACGAAAGAAACAAATGGCTCTCGGCCGCACCGGGGTTGAGCTGGATGGACCGCCGGAACTCCCGCTCCGATCCCTGCCAGTCCCAGTCGAATTGCCCCTTCACCACCCCCAGGACCGAGTGGCCCTCGGCGAGGCTTTCGTCGAGGTCCACCGAGCGACGGGCCGCGGCTCGCGCGCGCGGCATGGCCTCGAGGGGCGGCAGGTAGATGTTGGACATGTAGTAGTACGTGGCGGCGAGCCCGGCCCAGGCCGGGGCGTAGGAGGCATCGATGCGGATCGCGTCGTTGAAGCGCGCGATCGCAGCGCGCGCCGACTGCTCGGTGATCTGGTTCAGCTCGTAGCGACCACGCAGATAGAGCTCGTGAACCCGCGGGTTCACTTCGCGTGAGACGCTGAGCCGGGCGCGATCCTCGGGGGTGAGGTTCACGCGGATCTCCTTCGCGATCGCCTCGGCCAGGTCGGATTGCAGCGCTTCGACCTGACGCATCTCGCGATCGAGCGTGCGGCTCCAGATCTGGCGCTCGGGGAACGCGCGCACCAGGGTGGCGGTGATTCTCAGCATCTCCCCTCCGCGCGACACGGAGCCCTCGACCAGGGCGTCCACGCCCAGCTTGCGCGCGATCTGGGGCACCGGCAGCCGGGTGCCGCGGAAGCCCTGCACCGAGGAGCGCGAGATCACGCGCAGGTCGCCGATCTTGGCGAGCTGGTTGATGAGCTCCTCGGTGAGACCATCGACCAGATAGTCCTGGCCGCGGTCGCCGGAGCGGTTCTCGAGCGGGAGCACCGCGAGCGACCGGATGGCGCCGCCCTCGCCGAACGGCCAGCGAATCCAGCCCGCGCGCTGCGCGACGAGCGCCGCCAGCCCGGCCAGCACGACGAGCAAGCCGGCGGCGATGGGCATGGAAAGCGCGCGACGCCTGCGAGCGGGCTGGGCGCCTCGCGGGACGGCTTCCAGCGCGCGAATGAAGGCGCGGGCATCCGCGAAGCGGTCGGCGGGCGACTTCGCCAGCGCCCGCCGCACCACCGCCGTCAGCGCCTGCGGCACGCTCGGCCGGAGGTTCGTGACCGGCGGCGGCTCGATCGACAGGTGCTGGTGGACCAGGCTCTCGGCTGTGGGCGCGGTGAAGGGTGGCTGGCCCGCGAGCATCTCGAACAGCATGCAGCCCAGGCTGTAGATGTCGCTGCGCCCGTCCACCCTCGACGATCCGCCCGCCTGCTCGGGACTCATGTAGGTGGGTGTCCCGATCACCACTCCGGTCCGGGTGAGCCGGCCGTCCCCCGTCTCTTCGATCGCGCGCGCGATTCCCAGGTCGGCGACAAGCGGGTGCCCGTCGAGCAGCAGCACGTTCTCGGGCTTGATGTCCCGGTGGACGATTCCGTTGGAGTGCGCGTAGGCGAGCGCCTCGGCGATCTCGCAGGTGATCCGGATCGCCTCGTCCACGGGGAGCTGGAGCTCCTTGGACAGGCGGTGCCGCAGTGACTCGCCCTCGACGAAGGGCATGACGTAGAAGAGCCGCCCCGCGGCCTCTCCCGAATCGAACAGCGGCAGCAGGTTTGGGTGGGTGAGGCGGGCGGCGAGGTCGATCTCGCGCAGGAACCGCCCGGCGCCGATGGAGGCCGCCAGCTCCGGGTCCAGGACCTTGATCGCGACCCGGCGACCATGCTTGAGGTCCTCGGCCAGCCACACGGTGGCGGTGGCGCCGGAGCCGGCCTCGCGTTCGATCCGATACCGGCCCGCGAGCGCGCGGACCAGGTCGGGCGGCGGAGCGGCCATGCGATCGATCTTAGCAGAGCCCGCATGCGCCGCCCGATTGGCTGGCCACCGGCGCACACGCTGTTCTAGGATGCGCCCCGGTTCGCAGTGCCCGGTACGCAAGGACAAGGAGGTTGCGATGAAGCGCTGGATGATGCTGTGCCTCGTTGTCGCCCTGGGTTTCTCCGCGATCGAGCCGGCCTTCGCCGCGCGCCGCGTGGTGGTGCGACGCGGCCCGCATCGGCGCACCGTGGTCGTGGTCCATCGCGGCTGGCCGCTCCGCCGCCCGCTGCGCGCCGTGGTGGTGCGCCCCGCGCGCGTCGCGGTGCGGGTGACGCCCGGAGTGTTCCTCGCCCCGGTGGTGTTCGCGGGTGTGGTCGTCGCCACCGCCCCGGCCCACGACATCCTGGTCTGGGAGGACGGTGAGACGCTCTCCAGGGACGACGACTGGACCGAGTTCACGCTCACCTGCGACAACCGCGGCACCAAGCTGTGGCTCGAGGTCCCCGCGGGGAAGGTGCAGCTCGACTGGGCGGAAGTGGTGTTCGAGAACGGCGACACGCAGGTGGTGGATTTCGCGGAGAAGACCCAGGGTAGCGGCCTCTACCCGCTGCTCGACTTCCGCGACGGCCGCAAGGTGGATCACGTTCGCCTCGTGGCGCGCGCGAAATCCTCGGAAGCCCGCGTGGTGCTGAAGATGGAGAAGTAGGCCCGGCGCGCGAGTTCAGGCCCCGAGCAATCCCGCCTCGCCCGAGCCCGGCGCCGCGCTCCCACGGGCGCCGGGCTCGCTTTTTCCCCTCGATCCTCCTCTAGATTGCGGTCTGCACGGCCGATAACTGCTTTGCCCGATTGCGACTATGAGATCCTTCCGTGCCTACCTCTTGGTTTCCGCCGCGTGGGCGGCGCTCGCCGGGGCGGAATCCGCCCTGGCGTCGTCGCCCTCTGCGCGCGCCGTGGCGGCGAGCGCGCGCCGCGTGGCCGCCATGCCGGGCGCCGCGCTGATCCTGGACGACATGACCCTCGCCGCCGGCCAGTCGCCGACGACGCTCTCGCCCGGGAGCCGCGACGCGACGGTCTTCAGCCTCACGCTGACCTGGGGTGGCCCGCCCAGCTCGTCGCGCACGCTGCGAACGCTCCGGCTCACGAACACCGGGACCGGGCCCGGCACCGTGGCCCAGCGCGACGCCGAGCTGGACACGGTGCGGCTCTACCGGGACAACGGGAACAACACGTTCGACCCCGGGCTCGACGTGCTGCTGGCGCAGGCCACGGCGCAGTCGGGCGCGGTGGCGTACTCGGGGCTCTCGCAGAAGTGCACGACCAACACTCCCGTCACCCTGCTGGCCGTCACCGACGTCCCGCTCGCGGTGCGGGACGGCGATGCGCTGGACCTCGCGCTCCAGTCCGCGAGCGACGTGACCTTCGACAACTCGGTCACGTTCACCAACTCGTTCCCGCTCGCGCCCGCGGGCGCGTTCGCGATCGACGGGATGGTCGCGGCGCAGGTCGCGGTCGGGGCGGTGGGCTCGGCGAGCGTGATCGCGGGCAGCGCCAACAACCTGGTGCATCACGTGGTGCTGCCCGGCAACGGCTACCAGGCCGACCAGCTCCAGCAGCTCGCGGTGGTCAACACCGGGACCGCCGCCGCAGGCTCCGACATCGGCGCGATGCGCGCGTGGGTGGACGACGGCGACGGGAGCTTCGATCCCGCGCTCGACCGCGGCATCGGCACGCTCGCCTTCACCGGCGCGCGCTGGCAGCTCACCGGGCTCGGCGAGGCGGTCCCGCTCGCGGGGCTCCGGCTGTTCCTCACCGTGGACGTGCCGGAAACCGCCACCAACGGCCGCACCATCCGGCTCGCGCTTCCTCCGCTCCCGGATCCGGGCGTGGGGATGGCGAGCGGAAACGACGGCCCGCTCGACCGCGCGGTCGAGAGCCCGATCGAGCGCGCGGTGAGCACCGGCGACCGCGTGACGCTGGCCGCGGGCTCGATCGCCCCCTCGAGCGCGCAACCCGGGGAGCGCGACGTCCTGCTGCTCCAGCTCGCGGCCACCAATGGCTACGGCACCCAGCAGCTCCTCGACCGGCTCACGATCGTCGACGCCGGCGTGGGAGGGACGGCGCTCCAGCGCGACCGCGCGGTGCACTCGCTCACGCTGCGCGTCGACGGGGACGGCGACGGTGCGCTGGGCGATTCGCTCGCCGATCCGGCGCTCGCGACCGCGTTCTTCACCGACGGCAGCGCCACCTTCGCCGGCTTCACTCAGACGCTCGCGCCGGGAGCGACCCAGCACCTGTTCGTGACCGCCGAGGTCTCGCCCACCGAGGCCGCCGACGGCGACACGCTCTCGACCCGGGTCGAGGGCCCGCTCGATCTGGGGCTCGCCGACACCACGCGCGTGGTGGCGAGCTGGCCGCTCGACTCGCGGGCGCGGGTCGCCGTGGACGGCATGATCGCGGCCCAGGTGGCCGTGGCGCCCACCCCGGCGGCACCGATCGCACCCGCCGACGCCGGCATCCTCGCGCTCGACGTGGTGGTGCCGCGCAACGGCCACGCCGACGACACCCTCCAGCGCATCGACCTGGTGAACCAGGGGACCGCGGCGGACACCGATCTCGCCGAGATCCGGTTGTGGCGCGACGGCGGCGACGGCGTCGCCACGCCGGGGACGGGCGACGATCGCGACCTGGGCGTGGCGACCTGGACGGGGGCCGGCTACCGGAGCGCCGTCCTCTCCGAGCCGCTCGGGGCGGCGGGGGCGCGGGTGTTCGCGGTCCTGCGCGCGACCGCGACGCCGCGCGACTCCGCGACGATGCAGCTGGCGGTGCCGGTCGGCGGCCTGACCGTGGCTTCCGCCAACGACGGTCCGCTCGACCGCGCGGTCGCGAGCCCCACCGTGCTCCTGATCAGCAACTCGCCGCTGCTCGCGTCGCTCGCCATCTCGCCCCAGGCCAGCACGCCGGGCCAGGCCGTCGCGGTGGCGATGGAGGTGCGCAACGCCGGCAGCGAGTCGCTGCTCGGCGTGACGCCTTCGGCTCTCACGCCTGCGGGGACCGGCGCGATCACCCTCCAGAGCGGGCCCACGCCGGCCTCCGTCGACCTCGTGCCCGGCGAGCGCGACACGCTGCGCTGGTCCTACGTCGCGAGCCAGCCCGGGACCGTGGCGCTGCGCGGCTCCGCCTCCGGGACCGGCAGCCCGAGCGGCGCGCCGCGCCAGAGCCTCCCGGCGTCGTCGGGATCGCACCAGGTATTCGCGCAGGCCACCAGTCTCGACGCCTCGGTCTCGGTGTCGCTGCCCACCACCGCCAACCGCGGCCAAGTCGACCTCGTTCCGCTGACCGTGCGGCTCACGAACGCCGGGGGCGCCCAGGTCTCGAACGTGCGCTTCCGCGGCTTCCGCGTGGCGCTCCAGGACGAGGCCGGGGCCGGCATCGCGCCCAACCGACTGCTCGCCCGGGTCGCGGTCCACCAGGGCACCATCGAGCGGCTCTCGCGCACCGCGCTCGAGGCGACCGGCTCGGAAGTGGACCTCACGCTGGCCTCCGCGGTCGTGATCGGGGCAGGGGAGAGCGTGGACCTCCAGCTCGCGTTCGATCTCCTGGCCTCCACCACGGTGACCGCCTTCCGCGCCCTTCTCCGGGACAGCGCCTGGTTCGTGGCCCAGGACGCCAACAGCGGCGCGCCCGTCACGGTGCGCTTCGGCTCGCCGCCGCTCCCGATCACCACCGGGCTCGCGCGGCTGGTCGAGGCTCCGACCCGGCTCGAGGTCGCGGCGCTTCCGGGCCTCGCGTCGCGCGCCGGCGCCGGGCAGGCGGGTGTGCCGCTCCTCGGCCTCAGGCTCACGAATCCCGGAACCGACGGCATCACCAACGACGTGCGCGTCTCGGCACTCGCCGTGGACGCGAGCGACACGCTCGGCGCCGCGTTCGGAGCGCTCGCCGACGTCGTGGGCGGGCTGAGCATCCGGAGCGGCGGGCAGACCCTGGCCGCGCGCGGCGTGTTCGCGACCGACGGCGGGCGGCTCACGCTCGCGCTCAGCCCCGCCCTGGGCGTGCCGGTCAACACTCCGGTGGACCTCTTCGTGAGCGGCGACATCGCGGCCGCCGCGGTCCCGGGCGCCTTCCGGCTGCGCCTCGTGGACGCGACCCAGGTGGACGCCCGCGACGCGAGCACGCGCGAGCCGGTGCCCGTGGTGCTCGCCTCCGATCCCCTGCCGGGACCGGCGCTGATCGTCGAGGCTCGCGCCGACAGCCTGCTGGTGCGCGGCACGCCGCGCTTCCCGGCCGACACGCGGGCCGGCGACACGAACGTACCCGCGATCTCGATCACGCTCCACCACCCCGGAACGGCCGGCACCGCGCCGCTGCGCATGGACAGCCTCACGATCCTGAGCCGCGACGAGCGCAGGCAGCCGCTCGCGCCCTCTTCGCGTCTCGCGCGGCTGCGCGTTCTGTGGGACGGGATCGAGGCCGGCGTGCGCCCCGACCCGCCGTCGAGCGGCGAGGCCACCGGCATCACGCTCGGCGGCCGCATGCTCTTCCCCGGCGACAGCGCCACGCTCGAGGTTCAGGCCGACCTCTCCGCCACCGCGCCCGCGGGGTTCCTCGAGCTCTCGATCTTCGCCGACGGCGTGGTGGGGCGCGACGCCAACCTCGGCACCCGGGCCGCGGTGGTGCCCGAGGCGGGGGAGCTGCCCCTGGTCTCGGGGCTCACCCGGATCCAGGCCCCGCCCCGCACGCTGGTGGCCGGGCTCGCGAGCCTGATGCCCGCCGCGCTCGCCGGCGACGGGCGCGAGGTCGCGGCCGTGACGCTGACGCTCACCAACGCCGCCTCCGCCGGCGCCGGCGACATCTCGGTGGAGGGACTGGCGCTCGAGGGCGCGGGCCGGAACCTGGCCGCGGTTCCGCTCGGCGCCTTCGCCACCCGCGTCACGGCCTACGTGGGTGGAGCGCCGTGGGCGCAGAGCGCCACGCTCTCGAGCGATTCGGTCACGGCCACGCTCTCCGCCGCCGCGCCGCTCGCGATCTCTCCCGGAGCGCCGATCGAGGTCGAGCTGCGCCTGGCGTGCCGGCCCGGCGTGTCGAAGGGCGCGATCCGGCTCGGCCTGCGCGCGGCCGGCGTGCGCGTGATCCAGCCGGGGAGCGCGCTGCTCCAGATCCAGGTGCAGCCCGCGCCCGGCTCGGCGTTCCCGCTGTGGAGCGAGGCCGGGACGTTCGGCGCGCAGGATCTCGAGGCGAGCTACTCCAACTTCCCCAACCCGTTCCCCGCCGGCCGCGGCGCGACGAGCTTCGCCTACTACCTGCGCGGCCCGGCGCGGGCGTGGCTGCGCCTCACCGCGCTCGACGGGCAGACGGTCGTCACCCTGCTCGAAGGCGCGCACCGCGACGCCGGCGAGCACCAGGAGGATCGCTGGGACGGCCGCAACGGCGACGGACGCACGGTGCGGAACGGCGTCTACGTGGCGGAGCTGCTGGTTCGTTACGACGACGGCACCAGCGCGCGGGCGCTGCGGAAAGTGGCGGTGGTCCGGTGAGGGGGCGCGTGAGCGGCCGGCGGCGCGCGCGGGCGCCCGTGTGGGCGCTGTGCGCGGCGCTGGCGTGCGCGCGCGGGGCGGCCGCGGCCGAGGACGGCGGCGTGCGCTCTCCGCTCGCGGCCGGCGCCGGGAGCCGCGCGCTCGCCCTGGGCGGGGCGTACGTCGCAGTCGGCGGAGACGCGGGCGCGCTCACGTGGAACCCGGCCGGCATCGCACTCGCGACCCGCACCGGCTTCGAGGCCACCCACGACGAGCGCATGGAGCTGGACGCGAGCGTGGACCACGCGGCCTTCGTGCTGCCTAGCTGGCGCTGGGGCGCTGCGGCGATCGCGATCGACCACATCGGGGTCTCGGGCATCGAGGCGCGGGACGACCGCAACGCGGTGGTGGGCGGCCTCACCGCCGGCGAGACCGAGGTCGCGCTCGGATACGCGCGCGCGCTGGGACCGGCGTTCTGCGTGGGCGCGACCGTCAAGTTCCAGAGCCAGAGCCTCGGCGGCTTCGGATCGAGCGCGCTGGCGGCGGACGCGGGCGCGCGGGTCGCGCTCGGCGAGGCGCTCGACGCCCAGGGGACGTGGCTCGAAGGCCTGACCTGCGGACTCGCGATCCGCAACCTGCTCGAGCCCGCGATCCGGCTCGACCGCGAGAGCGTGCGCGATCCGCGCCTATGGCGGGCGGGCCTGGGCTGGCGGACCGAGCTGGCGGGCGGGCAGGGTCTCCAGCTCGCGCTCGATCTCGACCGCTCGGACGGCAGCTCCGCCGGAATTCACGCCGGCGCCGAGCTGCAGCTCCACCCGCTGCTCGCGCTCCGCGTCGGCCTCGACGACGGGCGGCCCACGGCCGGCGCGGGCGTGCGCTGGCGGGAGCTCGAGGTCAGCTACGCGTTCGAGGACTTCAGCTCCGCCGCGCTCCACCGCATCGGGCTCGCCCACTCGTTCGGCCCCACGGTCGAGGACCGGCGCACGGCCACGCTCAAGGCGGAGGAGCAGTCGATCCAGGCGCGCCTCGACGCCGAGTACGGACGCCGCCAGAAGGAGCAGACCGAGGGCCTGCTGCGTCGCGCCGGGGAGGCGATCGACCGCAGCGAGTTCGCCGCCGCCATGGAGCTGCTGGCGGCGGCCGCCACGCTGGATTCGGCGCACGCCGGGATCCGGGAGATCGAGGCCCGCGCCCAGCGCGAGATGGGATTGGCGCGCGAGGCGGAGGGCGACGTGGCCGCGGCGGGGGAGGCGTTCCGGCGCGCGCTCGCGCTCGCGCCCGGGGACAGCGCGGCCGCGAACGGCGAGCAGCGTTGCCGCGCGCGGCTCGAGCGGCTCGCGGTGCGGGACCAGGGGCGGCGGCAGGCGTTCCAGGCGGCGCTCGAAGCCCTGGCGGCCGGCGACCTCAAGGCCGCGCGCACCGGCTTCGCGGCACTCGCGGCGAGCGACAGCTCCGATGCGGACGCGCGGGCCATGCTGCGGCGCACCGAGGAGGCGGCGGCGCGCCAGGCCGCGGAGCTGATCCGGCAGGCCCGGCGCAGCCTCGATGCCCAGGCGCGCGACGAGGCCGGGCAGCTCCTCGCCCGGGCGCGCGCGCTCGACCCGCGGGCCGCGGGGCTCGACGAGCTTTCGGCCGCGCTGGGGCGCCCGGCGGGGCCGGCGGGCGCGGCGAGCACGACCGCTCCGGCGCGCGTGGTGAGCTCCGCCGACCGGCGCGAGGCGGACCAGATGTTCCGCCGCGGCCTCGCCGCCAGCGCCGCCGGCCGCTCCGACGACGCGCTGCGCTACTGGGAGCTGGCGATCGCGCTCGATCCGGACAACGCCACCGTCGCGCACTACCTCGGCGGCGAGTACCTGGTGCGCGGCATGGACGCCCACGCCGCCGGCCGCCTCGAGGAGGCGGTGGGCTACTGGGAGAAGGCGCTGCGCGTGGATCCCAAGGATCCGCGGGCCGCGGGCTTCCTCGAGCGCGCGCGCGAGCGCCGCGAGCGCACGCGCGAGATCCTGGGAGGCGAGCGATGAGCGTGACGCCCGCGCAAGTCGCCGGGCCCGCACCCGCGCCTGGCGCCACGCCCGACGCCGCCCCCGCGCCGCCCCCGCGCCTGCGGATGGGGAGCATCCGCTGGGTGGTGACGGGGGCGATGGTGCTGATCACCGCGGCCGCGGTGGTGAGCGTGGGGGCGGTGAGCGAGCGCAGCACGCGGCGCGCCCTGGTCGCCGAGCTGGAAGGGCGGCTGCTGCTCCAGGCGCGCAACCTGGCGATGGTCGCGAGCGGGGCGCTGCTCACCGAAGTGCCGGAGTGGACTCTGCTGCCGCTCATCAAAGAGATCCAGGGCCGCGAGCCCGACCTCGCGTTCATCGACATCGTGGACCGCGACGGCAAGATCCGGGCGGACGCCGACGTCCGCCGGCTCGGCACCCGGTTCCTGATCCCGCGGCTCGGCCACGAGCGCGAAGGGCCGGCGCTCCTCCCGGGCGAAACGCTGCGCGGCGATCGAAACCTGCTCCTGGTCTCGGCGCCGATCGTGGACGCCGCATCCCGCCGGCTCGGGACCGTGTGGGTCGGGCTCAAGCGCTCGGCGATCGACCGCCGCCTCGAGGAGGCCCGGCGCCAGCAGGCGCTGGTCCTCGTCCTGCTGCTCGTCCTCGGCACGGGCGGCGCGCTGCTACTCTCCGCGGCGCTGCTGCGGCCGGTCGCCGCGCTCCGCGCGGGCCTCGAGCGCATCGGACGCGGCGATCTGGACACGCCGCTCGAGGTGCGCGACCGCACCGAAATCGGCGCGCTCGCCGAGGTCGTCAACCGCATGACCGCCGAGCTCAAGAGCGCGCAGGCCGGGCTGGTCGAACGCGAGCGCATCGCCCACGAGGTGCTGCTCGCCCAGCGGCTGCAGCGCTCCCTGCTCCCGACCGGGCGCCGGATCGCAGGCCCGTTCGTGATCGAGGGCGAGCAGCGGGCCGCCACCGAGGTGGGCGGCGACTACTTCCAGATGTTCGACCTGCCGGGCGGACGCGTCGGCGTGGTGGTGGCGGACGTGGCCGGGAAGGGGCTGGGTGGGAGCCTGGTGACCGCCATGCTCCACGCCCTGATGCGGGCGACCGCGGCGGCCTTCGAGTCGCCCGCCGCGCTGCTCGGCGCGCTCGATCGCCAGCTCGGCGAGATGCTCGAGCGCGGCACGTTCGTGACCATGTTCTACGGCATCCTCGACCCTGAGACGGGCGAGCTGACCCTGGCCTCGGCCGGTCACAACCCGCTGCTCGTCCTGCGCGCCGGCGCCGCGCCCGAGTGGGTGAGGCCCGCGGGCCCGCCGCTCGCCGCGCTGCGCGGCAAGGGGCGCGCGCGGTTCGAGGAGGCGGTGGTGAAGGCCGCGGCCGGCGACGTGTGGGTCCAGTGCACCGACGGCATCAACGAGGCGTTCTCGCTCGCGGAAGAAAGCTTCGGGCTCGCGCGCCTGGCCGAGTGCGCGCGTGCTTCGCGCAGCCGGGGCGCGCGTGGCGTGCTCGATGCGGTCGGCATGGCGGTGGCGGAGTGGCGCGGCGGCCGGCCGCAGCACGACGACGACACGCTGCTCGTGATGAGCCGCGAGCGCGACGGCGCGGCCGCGGCCGCGTCTAGCGGGGGAGAGGCGGCCGCGGGGCCGGCGCTGGAGGGCGGCGAATCGGACCCGGCGCGCGAGGAGGAAGGCGTGGCGCGGCTCAATCGCGCGCGGGCCGCGGGGCGGCACCTCACGCTCCCGGCGAGCCGCAATTCGGTGCGGCGGGTCGAGGAGTGGCTGGGTGGGCTCCGGACCATGGCCGGCCTCGACTCCGGATCGGCGGCCCGGCTGCGGCTCGCCGTCATCGAGGCCAGCACCAACGTGATCGAGCACGCCTGCGGGCTGGATGCCGCCCAAAGCTTCGATCTGTGGTGGGTTCCGGAGGGCGAGAACGCCTGCCATTTTGTGCTGCGTGACCGGGGGCGAACCTTCCGATACCAGAGTTGGCAGCCGCCGCGCATATCGAACCCCGAGGTCCGTAGGCGAGGACGCGGATTCGGGCTCGAGATCGTCCACCGGGTCATGAGCCGGGTCGAGTATTTCCCGGCGACACGCGAGGGGAACCTCATGGTCCTGACCTTCGATCCTCGCAAGCCGTCCCTGCGGGAGGATGTCCATGAAGCCGCCGCCTGAGCTCGAGATCATCGAATCACAGGGCGCCGGGCGGACCGCCGTGCTCCGCCTGCGCGGGCGCCTCGACGCCACCACCGTGTCCACCCTGCTCGAGCGCTGCAACGCGCTCCAGGGCGACGGGCACAACCTGGTGCTCAACCTCGGCGAGATCACGTTCCTGGGATCGAGCGGGGTGGGCGCGATGCTGGTGCTGGTGGAGCAGTTCGGCGAGCGCGCGGGGGCCGTGCTGTTCGCGGCTCCCTCGGAAGCCGTGCGCTCGGTCGTGGAGCTGCTCGAGTTGGGCGAGCACCTGTCGATCTACGCCACCGAGGACGAAGCGGTCCGGGCGACGGCGGCCTGACGTGTCGAGCGCGCCGCTTCCCGCGCCCGAGACGCCGAGCGATTCCGCCGGGACCGCGGCGGGCTCCTCGGAGACTCCCCCCGCGGCCCCGCGGCTGGTCGATCGCCAGGGATACTCGCTCCTCTCGCTCGTCGAGCTGAGCCGCAAGCTCTGGAACACCCACGACGTTCACGACGCCGCCGAGAGCCTGCTGCTGAACCTCATGGGACAGATCGGCAGCGGGCGCGCGGCGCTGTGGCTGGACTCGGAGGACTCGCGCCCGGTTCTGATCCGCTGCCATGGGATCGGCCCCCCGCTCGCGGACGCGCTCGCCGCGGCGTGCTGGACCGAGCTGCGCGACCACTTCCGCGCCGGCGGGCCGTCTGTCACGCCCGAGGCCTTGCAGTCGGGCATCGGGCGCTCGACCCAGAGCCTCGCCAAGCAGGCCAAGGTCGCCCTGTTCGCGCCGGTCACGGCGCCCGACATGCCGCTCGGCGTGGTGGCCCTGGGCGCGCCGGTGGGCGGCGCGTTCGCCTCGCTCCAGCTCGACGTGATCGAGGCGTCGCTCGCGGTCGCGGGCCTCGCCCTCCGCAGCGCGCACCTGCACAGCGCGGCCATCGAGTCCGCCCGCACCCTGCGCCGCACGAACGAGGAGATTCGCGAGCTGGACCGCTTGAAGTCGGAGTTCATGGACCACGTCAACCACGAGCTGCGCACGCCGCTCAGCGTGCTGACCGGATGCCTCCAGTGCCTGCTCGAGCCCGGCATCCAGCAGGAGGATCGCGGCCTGTTCCTCAGGACCGCGACCGAGAGCACCCAGCGCCTGCAGCGGCTGGTGGAGCGACTGCTGGCGTTCTCGGACACGACCGGCGATGCACCCGGCGTTCAGATGGCCGAGACCGATCTCACCGCCTTCATCACCGAGTACTTCGAGGAGAGGCGCCCCGGCGTGTCGGCCGGACTCCGCGAGCTCGCCCTCGAGAGCGACGGCGGGCGAAGGCCCGTTCGGCTCGACCCCATGCGGATGCGACAGGTGGTGGACGAGCTGATCGACAACGCCATCAAGTTCAGCTCCCGCGGCACGAAGGTTCAGCTCTGGGTCCGCGATCGGGTCGAGCAGGGAGCCGCGTGGGCCGAGGTCGGCGTCGCGGATCAGGGCATCGGGATCCCGAAGGAGCGACTGCCGGAGCTGTTCCAATCCTTCCGCCAGCTCGATGGCGGGAACACGCGCAAGGCGGGCGGCCTCGGGATCGGGCTCACGATGGCGAAGCGGCTCATGGAGGCCATGGGAGGCCGCATCACCGTGGAGTCCGAGGGCAACGCGGGCGCGGTCTTCTCGCTGCTGCTGCCGCGCGTGTAGCCGGCTCGACGCGCGCCGCCCTGGCGCGCGGCCGCGTTTGACGCCGCGTTCCGGCCGATGGTACACACGAGCGCGACGCCAACGGTGGGGCTGTAGCTCAGTTGGGAGAGCGCTTGACTGGCAGTCAAGAGGTCGACGGTTCGATCCCGTTCAGCTCCACCATTTTACGGAAGCATCATCCGCGCGTGTGGCAGGATGTGTGACAGGTTCGCGAGCAAATCAGCCTTCCCGCCGCGCGAGCTTGCCTACCGCGTCGCGCAGGTCCCGCCCGCTGACGATGTCGTAGCGATCGAGGATCGATCGCGTCTTGTGCCCGGTGAGCATCATCGCAACGTGCTCGCTGACTCCTGACGGCAGCAGGTTCCGAGCGGCACCCCGCCGAAGGTCATGGACTCGCCGTCCCGGACAGCGTGCTGCCTTGCACGCCCGACGCCAGTGCTTGCGGAAGTCGCCGAGTCGCACGCCGTCGCCCCACCAGAATACCCAAGGGACGATGCGGCCCGACTTGCGCTGGAACTCCATTCCACTCCCTTGGCATCGTCATCTCACTCGCGACACAGCTTCCCGCCGGAGGCCGTCCCGCGACGCGCAGCGAGCCCGAAGAGAAGCCGGCGCCCAAGCCACAGCGCGAGCAATCCATCGACTGACCCGGCGTCAAGACGAGAACCCGTCTACCGATACCGCAGCTTGAGACTCCCCCAACTGCTGGTCCGGACGGGCGTCGCGGCGCAGTCCGTGGGCGGAGGGCCGAAGTACGTCATGAAGCCCGCCCTGACCTGACACCCATCCGGAAAACCGTCGCAGTCGGTCGGCGTGTACACCCACGTGGACGTCGAGAACGTGGTCACGACATCTCCGTTGCGTGTCCCTTGCAGGTGACTCGTGATCGCGAGCGAGCAGTTAGCGTGAACGCTCTGTGTGCCCGTGCAGGTGATGTCGAAGCCGGTGTCGGTGAAGCCGCCAGAGCACACGAACTGCATGCTATCCGGCCCGTACGCTGCTCCAGCACAAAGAGTATCGAGTCCGACGTTGAGGGGGGTGTGGATGATCCCCGGATCGTTACAGTCGCGGATGGTGTCGGCGAACGACCAGATCCCAGCCCACTCAAGCGGAACCGTGGGGGCTGCGACGGCGCGCAGCGCACGCGACAGTGGCAACGGGTGGATCGTGGTGGCGCGGCCTGCGGATGGCGACACGAGCAGCGCAAGGACTAGTGCAGCGAACACCCCGACAGGCACGACGACCTCGGCGCGGATGGCGTCGACGCTCTTGCTGCATCCGAGGGCAAGGCAGTGGAAGCGGCGCATGTTTCATCCTCCGAGCCAAGTGGAAGGCAACATCAGTGTACCCCCCAGCGACATCGTGTGCACGCCGGACTTGCACGAGCCGTGAGGTAAGACGCACAACAACCGAAGCGCGATCTCATGAACCGCGCACCGAGGGCACGAGTCCCGATCCACTTCGCACGTAGCGCTATCTGACGATGCGGGTCCCCGTGGGTCGAGCGCTACGCCTGTGCGCTAACCCCCCGCGAATGGCAAGGACGGCAACGAATGCGGTAAGCAGCAGCACCGTCCATGCAACCGCTGCCGGAAGCGTCAGGACGAACCAGTCGCCCATGCGCTTCCAGAGGCTCTCGCCAACCTCCGAGTACTTCGGGTCCCGGTTCATGCCGGGACCGAGGTCGAGAAGGTGCCCCTGTCGGAGCTTGCCGGTTTCGCGATGAAGCGCTTCGAGAGCATAGAGCGCGATCACCCTTCCCATCGTCTCGCAGTAGTTCGCCTGATCCGACCTCGCCCAGAAGCTCGATCGTCGCCACACAACGGGCGCGAGTCGAATCCCGTGGAACGGAACGGCAACGTGAACGAGCCAATGGTCCGCTTCACGGGCCGCGCCAGGCGATGTGGACGCCGCACAGGCAATGATCCCCTGGCCGCCATCACACCGAATCCTGACCCGCACGCGTAACGGGTGGACCTCCGGTCTCTCCGAGGCCAAGCAGAACGAGTTCGGGATGACTCCGTGTTCGCGTGCGGCGTCGACTGTCGCGAGCTGCGCAAGGTGAAGCGCAGCGCGAAAGCCCTCGTCGAAATGCTCGTAGCCCGGAGCACACGTGGCGGCGCCGGGCTGCACCTCTACTTCGATGGGTGCCAGGACATCAGCCATGCTCGGTCGCGCCCACGCCGTGACGGCGACGAGGGCCAGTTGGCTGACCGAACGCGTGGCCCGCCTGAAACGATCCTCCGTCATGCCAAGTCATCCTTTCCGGAGCCGTCCAAACATCATCTCGCGATCTTCCGGAACACGCCGCCGGCGCCTAGGCGTCCTCTTCCGCGAACCCCCGCGCCCTCAGGTGATCCGCGACCGTCTCGCTCGACAGGTTCTCGGGCGGTTCGTTCCACTTGTTGAACGATGGCTCGCGCCCGGCGCCGGCGGCGAGCAGCAGGTCGATCACCGCGAGGTACGCGTCGTCGTCGGTGCGGCAGTTGTTCGAGCCGTGCGCGGCCCAGGCAATGGGTGAGCTGCCGTAGGTCTGGTCGCGCACGTTGATCGGGGCGCCGGCGGCGATCAAGGCGCGCACCAGCTCCACGCGGCCGCGCCACGCGGCCCAGTGCAGCACGGTCCCGCCCCACGGGCCCTCGCGGCCGAGGTCGAAGCCCAGGGCGGCGACCACGCGCACCGCGGAGGCGTTGCCCGACTCGGCGGCATGCAGCACCGCCGCCGGTTCGCGCTCCAGCAACTCCCCGCGCAGCGCGGGGTGCGCGGCCAGCGCCGCGCGCGCGGCCGCCTCGTCGCCGGTCGCGCAGGCGTGGAGGAACGCGTCCTCCGGCCGCAGCGTCTCGACCGCGCCGCCGCGCGCTCGCAGCAGCGCGGCGACCGCCCCATTGCCCGCGCGCATCGCCAGCTCGTACGGCGTGCGGCCGTCGGCGCGCGGGCGCCGGGGGTCGGCGCCATGACGCAGCAGGAGCTCGGCCACGGCGGGGCCGCGGCCCAGGTCCGCGATGCGGTGGAGCGGCGTCTCGCGATGGTCGTAGCTCGGCACGTTGGGGTCCGCACCGTGCTCCAGCAGCCACTCCATGCCGGCGGTCGCGTCCTTGGCGCGCTCCTGGTCGTCCCGATAGCCCGCGAGGAAGTAGAGCACCGTGTTGTTCCACGGCTGGTGCGTCGCGGAGATCTCGGCGCCGTGAGCGATCAGCAGCTCGAGCACGTCGCGGTGGTTGCGCTCGGCGGCGTGGTAGGTCGACTCGCCGTCGTTCGGGTCGGCGCCGTGCTCGAGCAGCAGCCTCACCAAGGCGGCGTTGCCAAGCTCGCTCGCGCGGTAGAGCACCGACAGCCGCGAGCCATTCGTCGCCCCGGGCACCGGCGTGCTCGTGTTGGCGTCGGCGCCGAGGGCCAGCAGCCGGCCGCCGATCGCCACGCTGGCGGCAGCCCGCGCCTCGTCCATCGCGAACAGCGGCGAGGCGGCCACGCACACGAGCGGCGTCCATTCGGAGCGCGTGAACTTCGCGTGCGCGCACGCGGGGTCGCGCGCGAGCCACGCCTCGACCGCGGCGGCGTCGCATGCGGCGCACGCGGCGTGGATGCTCGTGCGCGCCACCTGCGGGAACTGCTCGATCACACGCCTGAGCGTGGCGCCGTCGCCGTCGTGGAACGCCCGCGTGAAGCGCTCGACCTGGGCGATCAGCGGCTCCTGCGACTGGACCAGCGCCTTGAGCGCCGCCCAGTTCTCCACCTGCGCCTCACGCGCGAGCGCGTGCTGCACGTCCGCGAGCCGCACACTGCGCCCGGCGGCGGTGGCGTCGAGGGCGGCGAGGCGGGGGAGCTGCGCCCGCACGCGGGCGAGGGCTTCGGCGTCGCCCTGGCGGCAGGCGCGGGTCAGCTGCTTGGCCAGGCGGCGAATGCGCTCGAACGAGGGAGCCGCGGGCTCCCGATCGGGACCGGACATTCTACGACCCTCCTGAGTGCCCGAGTCCGTACGTGTGGGCAGGGGGTTCGTAGCTGTCGGGTACTGCAGGAATCAGGTGGGAGAGTCCCTTTCCACGGACGGGATGCGCCCTGCGCGCGGCCACGACGATGACGCATCGCGGGCCGTCCCCGCAAGTGCGGCGTGAGGCAGTGCAGGGAGCGGTGACCGCGTGACACGAAGTGAAGGGATCGGTTACCCTGGCTCAACTCTGACAGGCGTCCCAGTTATGAGCCGTTGTGGGCGGGAACGCGAGCGTTGGGGTCGCCTGCCCTCCGAGAGACAACCGTGAAACCGAGCCGCTTGTCTGCTCTGATGCTGGTCATCTTCGCGCAGGGGTGCGCGTCGCAGTACGTGGGCCACGAGGGTCCCGCGCGCCCCCGGAGTCAGATCGCTGTGGTGCGCATCGATCCCAGCTCGGAACGTCTGAAGTTCGGTTCCGTCGACGGCGTCGCGCTGCCGAAGTCCGTGCACCAGGTCCGAGTTCTGCCCGGGATCCATACGATCGCTCTGCGCGGATTCAGCGAGCAGGGTGCGCCCCTGGGACTCACGCTGATTCCGGCGCAGGTCGAGAGCCTTTCTGTCGATGTCCAGGCCGGGCATTTCTACGTGGTGAAGGCAGCGGGGACGAACTTCGGGCAGGCCCGATTCACTCCGTGGATCGAAGACCGGGCGACGGGCCGGGTCGTCGCAGGAAAGAAGGGCTACGGGGCCAGGTACTGAGACGGCGGACGGCCGTGCCGGGGAAGCGTGGCTCCCGGGATCGGCCGTCAGTGCAACTCGTCGAGTCTCGCCTGGGCGAGCTTCTGCCAGTCCGGCTCGTGTGGGAAGACCTTCTTGGCGGCCATCTTCCAGAACGCGCGTTCGGCCTCGGCGTCGCGCGCGAGACGGTCCATTCGCCCGGCGCGAGTCATGTGCTCGACCCCCACCTGGACATCGAAATGCCAGGGCGCCCGGCTTCGTTCGCGAACGGCGTTGCGGATCTCTTCCATGGTCGCCCCTCGGATCGGCCCGCTCGGCGCGTCCTGAGTCAGGGCGTACTGCACGACGAATGCGTTTCCGCGACCGATGAGGTCGCCGAAATGATTCTGGGCCGAGTCGGCCTTGCCCATGCCGACGGCGACCTTCACCACCATGTCTCCCATGAAGGCGATTCTCCCCGGCCCGATCGTCTTGATCTTGACGGCGATCGAGCCGAGCGCGGGATCGAGTTCCGGAGTCTTGCGCTCTCGGGCTTGGGCGGGTGCAATGCCCAGGAGCCCGATCGATGCCAGTATCGGCCAGTGCCGGAGGTTCATGCGTCGCACGCCCCTTGGTGACCGCGTCATTCTACCGAAGCACCACCGCACGCACGATCCGGCGGTACGACCCCGCCTCGAACTTCACGACGGCTCATGTCCCCCCTCGTTCGAGCTTCGGCCGCACTCCCTTGAACAACAGCCACCCACCCACGGCCAGCTCGAAAAGGCCCATGGGCGAATCGAACAGCCAGTCGTTCACAATCTTCTCGAAGTGCGGAATCGCGATGAATGCGACGGCGGTCAGCACGCACCATCCCGAAGCGATCACCCCCGAAGCCGCCAGCCACCGTGGGATCTGGCCCGACTTGAGCCACAGGTAGCTGCACAGGGTCGATGCCAGGGCATAGAACGGCAGGCCCACGTAGTAGGTCTCGAAGCTGCCGCCGAGGTAGAGCTTCGCCAACGCCTGCTGTTGTTCCGTTGCGAAGACGTTCAGGTAGGGAGCGCCGTGCAGGAGCCGCAGAACGAAGTACTGAATGACCGTGGCCAGAAGCCACATCAGCCCGAAGATCAGCCGGGAGATCGCCGCGAGCAGCGCCAGGCCCCGATGCACCGGCCCGAGAAGCGTGTAGAGGGCCGTCAGCAGCACGGCGACGCCGGCGATGTAGACCACGTTGCAGGCCAGGTAAAGGCGAAACAGGCCCTCGTGCGCAAGGATGTTGCGAGCGGTGGCCGTGGCATCGCCGGGAACGCTGAGCCGCGTGAAGATCCCGAAATTGGCGGAGACCACGACCGCGAACGTGAGCAGGTAGGCAATCCCCGCGACACGGGCTGCGCTGCGCTGAGACGGATCAGGGACGGTCGGGTTCATGCCCTGCCGGCCCCGTTCGCCTGCCGCTCTCGGGCCTGCTGAGCCTCCTCGAGGCTCCGGAACCGGAAGACGCCGCGCGGGTAGCGGCGGGGAAAGACAAACCGGTAACGGGCGCAATGTCGGAGGAAGCGCTCGAAACCCTCCCCCGGGGCCACCAGGATCGGGGCGGCATTCATTTCCTCCGCGGAGCGAAACCTCTGAACCGGCATACTATTCGTCCTTCAGATTGAACCGATCGCGCAACATGGAGGCATCCCGGCGGTCGAGAGGCCGGAATGGAATCCCATGGCGGTGGCCCCGATCAGCACGTACTCGAGACCCTCCTTCTCGAACGCGCTCAGCGCTCTCAACAGCTCGTCGCGATCCACAGTTTCACGCTACTGCATTCCACCGGGTGCCACCAGCGCGAGCGAAGATCGTCCGCGTCGCCGCCTAGAGCGTCGGCGGCGCGGGCTGCGCCTCGGCCTCGTCGATCAGCGCCCGCAGCGCGGCGCGCGAGCCGGGCGCCAGCCAGTCGACCTCACCGGGCTGGGCGACAGCGATGCGGCCCTGGCGGTCGAGCACGTAGGTGTAGGGGACGCTCGGGCAGGGGAGCGCGCGCCGCATCCTGCGCTCGGTGTCGAGCAGCACGCTGAGCCGCAGGCGCTGGCGGGCGACGAAACGCGCCACCGAAGGGAAGGGATCGAAGCACACCACGACCGCGCGCAGCGGCTCGAGGTCGGGCTCGCGCCGCAGCGAATCGAGCAGCGCGGCCTGGCGCGCCCCGTGCCGCTCCCACGGCGCCCAGTAGTGCACCAGCAGCACGGCGCCGCCCTCGCTCAGGTGCGCCATCCCGACCGGCACCTGCGGCAGCACCACGTCGAGCGACGCGGGCCTGCGCTCGGCGGCCGCGAGCAGGGCGAGCGGGCGCGGGTGGTCGCCCGGCCGGCTCACGGTGAAGAGCTGGGCGCGGTAGACCAGCACCGCGATTGCGGCGAGGGCCGCGATCGGAATCGCCGCCCGGAACCTCAGAGTCCCACCGCCTCGGGCACGGGCTCGGGCGCCGACGGGACGCGGGCGCGCCGGCCGCGCCACACCTCGACCCAGCGCGACACACTGTCGAGCATGATCACGACCAGGAGCGCCATCACCACCAGCGTGACCAGGCACTGCATGCGCGCCGGAGCGGGCGCGCGCGCGAAGGCCTCGAGCAGGGAGGTGGCGCCGGCCTGGAGCTGGGGCCTGAGGTAGTTGACGCTCAGGTTCAACCAACCCGCGGTCAGCGTGTTCACGCACATGAAGGCGAGGGGCAGGAGCGTGCACCAGACATAGCGTGCCCGCCCCATGTTGATGAGCACCGAGGTGCCGACCGCGAGCGCGAACGCGGCGAGGAGCTGGTTGCTCACCCCGAGCATCGGCCATACCGAGCTCACCGTGCCGGTCCAGACGAAGTAGCCCCAGGCCGCCACCGCGAGCGCGCTGAAGAGCACGGCGGGCGCGAGGCCGCGCCAGCTCCGCAGCGCGGGGAACGCAATGCCGCCCACCTCCTGCAGCATGTAGCGCGTGACGCGCGTGCCGGTGTCGATCAGGGTGAGCACGAAGAGCGCCTCGAACATGATCGCGAAGTGGTACCAGAACGACATCAGGCCGCGGAAGAGCGGGAGGGAGGAGAAGATCTGCGCCATCCCCACCGCCAGCGACACCGCCCCGCCCGGGCGTCCGGCGAGCTGCTCGCCCACCTGGCGCTCGAGGTCGGGGAGGTTCTGCACCGCCATGCCGAGCCCGGCGAACGCCTCGGGCCGCGAGTTGATGGCGAAGTAGTCGGCGGGGTGGAGCGCGCAGGCCGCGACCAGCGCGATCACGCCCACGAAGCCCTCGAGCACCATCGCCCCGTAGGAGATGGGAAGGATGTGGCGCTCGCGGTCGATCATCTTGGGCGTGGTGCCCGAGGCGATGAGCGAGTGGAAGCCCGAGATCGCGCCGCACGCGATGGTGATGAACACGAACGGGAAGAGCGTCCCCGGGAACACCGGCCCGCCGCCGTGGATGAACGGCGTGAAGGCGGGCATCTGGAGCCGCGGGTTTACCAGGATCACGCCGATCGCGAGCAGCACCACGGCGCCCACCTTCATGAACGACGACAGGTAGTCGCGCGGGCAGAGCAGCAGCCACACCGGGAGCACCGAGGCGATGAAGCCGTACACCATGATCCCGGCGGCGATCGTGTTCCGCGACTGCGTGAAGAGCGCAGAGAGCGGCGACTGCTGGATCCAGGCCCCGGCGCCGACCGCGATCAGCAGCGTCACCAGCCCGAACACGCTCGCGGCCCGCATCGAGCCGGGGCGGATGCGGTAGGTCCACAGGCCCATCGCGAGCGCGATCGGGATGGTGCACAGGATGCTGAACACGCCCCACGAGCTCTCCTTGAGCGAGTTCACCACCACCAGCGCCATGGCGGCGAGCGCCACCGTCATCACGAACACGATCGCGATCGCGGTCGCCACGCCGGTGACCGGGCTCACCTGCTCGCGCGCGATGTTGGCGAGCGAGCGCCCGCCGCCCCGCACCGAGGCGGTGAGGATCACGAAGTCGTGCACCCCGCCGGCGAGCACCGAGCCCACCAGCAGCCACAGGAAACCGGGCAGGTAGCCGAACTGGGCGGCCAGCACCGGGCCGATGAGCGGGCCGGCCCCCGCGATGGCCGCGAAGTGGTGGCCGAAGAGCACCACCGGGTGGGTGGGCACGTAGTCGCGGCCGTCGTAGCGGGTGTGGGCGGGCGTGACGCGCAGGTCGTCGAGCGTGGCCACCCGGGCGGCCAGGAACGCGCCGTAGGTGCGGTAGGCGATGATCGCCACCAGCGCCGAGATCACGACCAGGTAGAGCGCGGGCACGGTCGGACCCTCCGGGGGAGTCGAGCGACGGGGCGAAGTCTAAGCGCGGGGGGGGCCCCGGGCAATTCTCCTACGCCACCATCTCGGCCGCGGCCGGCTGCTCCGGCGCTCGGTGGAGCTGCAGGAACACCTCGACCACCAGCGGGTCGAACTGCGAGCCGCTTCCTTCCCGGAGGACCGCGAGCGCCTCCGCGGGGGTCCGGCCCTTGCGGTAGGCGCGGTCGGTGACGATCGCGTCGTAGGTGTCGGCGACCGCGATGATCCGCGCCCCGAGCGGGATCTCCTCGCCCTGGAGCGCCTTGTAGCCGGTGCCGTCCCAGCGCTCGTGGTGGTAGGCCACCATCGGGAGCACGTGCCGCAGGATCCCGCCCGCCGAGCGCACCAGGCGCTCGCCCTTGTCCACGTGGTCGCGCATCTCCTCCATCTCCTCGGGCGTGAGGCCGGCGGCCTTGCCGAGCACTTCGGGGCTGATGTCCACCTTGCCGATGTCGTGCAGGACCGCGCCGACGCGCACGTCCTCGATCTCGGTCTCGGACAGGCCGAGCTGGCGGGCCACCTCGATCGCGTACCCCGCCACCCGGCGCGAGTGGTTCTCCGTGTAGCGGTCCACCGAGTCGATGAGCCGCGACATGACGTCGAGGATGCCGCGGTAGGCGTCCTCCAGCTCGCGCACCTGGCGCGCCTTCGCCGTGGAGAGCGAGCCGATCAGCAGCGAAGTGACGAGCAGGAAGCAGGCCCAGGCGCCGAGGTCGAGCCAGCGCGTCCAGCCCGCGGCCTCGGGAGCCGCGAAGCGGCCGGCGCTCGCGGCCGCGATCGTGAACACCGCCGCGCACGAAGCGAGCGCGGCGTACGCCCCCTTGCGCAGGCCGAGGGAGTAGGCGGCCAGCACCACCGGCAGGTAATAGAAGTGGAGGAAGGGGCGCGGATGGACGGGCGCGAATTGAACGGCGGCGCTGACGGCGGCGATGCCGAGCAGCACCAGCCGGCCGCGGCCGGGGCGGGCCGGGCGGCGCCGCCCGCGGGTCACGACGCCTTTCTCGCCGGCGCCGCCGCCTCCGTGATGTCCACGGTCTTCGCCCCCGGCAGGGCGCGGGCACGCCCGCTCGATCTTCCCGTCCCGCAGAACGGGCAGAAGGTCCACTCGGGGTTGAAGCGGCGCCGGCAGCTCTCGCAGTGCTCGCCCACGAACTCGCCGCACTTGGTGCAGTAGGCGAATTCCTGGACCAGCACGGTCTTGCAGTTGGGGCACAGCCGGCCGAGCTGCTCCTCGAGGTAGACCGTGCGCGCCACCTCCTCGAGCGTCGTGATCCCGGCGAGGACCTTGCGGAGCCCGTCCTCGCCGATCGAGCGCATCCCGGCCTCGACCGCCGCCTGGCGGATCGCCTGGTCGCTGGCGCTGCTCAGGATCAGGCCGCGCAGCGTGTCGTCCACGTTCAGCACCTCGAAGATCCCGGTGCGCCCGTGGTACCCGGAGTCGTTGCAGTTCTTGCACCCGCGCCCGCGGTACAGGGTGACGCTGCCGTTCTCGCTGCCTCCGTGTCCGAAGCGGTTGAGGCTCGCCGCCCCGGCCTCGTAGGTCTCCCGGCACTTGGGGCACAGCCTGCGCACCAGCCGCACGCTCACCACGCCCACCAGCGACGAGGCGACCATGAACGGCTCGAGCCCGAGGTCGGTGAGGCGGGTGACCGCGCCCGCGGCGTCGTTGGTGTGCAGGGTGCTCAGCACCAGGTGGCCGGTCACCGAGGCGCGGACCGCGATCTGCGCGGTCTCCTTGTCGCGGATCTCGCCGATCATGACCACGTCCGGGTCCTGGCGCAGGATCGCGCGCAGGGCGCCGGCGAAGGTCTTCTTGCCCTTCTCGTCCACCTGGACCTGGTTGATCCCGGAGACCAGGTTCTCGACCGGGTCCTCGACGGTCACGATGTTGATGGTCTCGTCCTGGATCTCGCGCAGCGCGGCGTAGAGCAGCGTGGACTTTCCCGAGCCGGTGGGGCCGGTCACGAGCACGATCCCCTGCGGGCGGTCGAGGTAGCCCTGGAAGCGCTTCAGGTCGTCGCCCTGGAAGCCGAGGTCGGCGAGCTTCACCAGCGTCGCGCTGTTGTTGACGATGCGGATCACCGCCTTCTCGCCGTGGGCGACGGGCAGCGTCGAGACGCGCATGTCCACGCGCCGGTCCCCGATCTGGAGCTTGAGTCGGCCGTCCTGCGGGGCGCGCTTCTCGGCGATGTCGAGGTTGGAGAGCACCTTGATGCGCGACACGATCGCGCCCTGGGTCCACTTGGGCAGCTTCTGCGCCTCGCGCAGCAGCCCGTCCACGCGGAAGCGCACCAGCAGCTCGTGGTCCTGGGGTTCGATGTGCACGTCGCTCGCGCGCTCCTCGCACGCCCGGCTCAGCAGCCAGTTGGTGAGCCGGATGATCGGCCGGCCCTCGCCGTCCTGGACCAGGCCCTGCTCCTCACCCTCCTCGTCCCCGAGGACCTTCGCGACCGCGACCTCCTCCTCGTCCTTTGCGATGATCTTCTTGATCAGCTCGCCCATCGAGCGGTCCATGTGATAGAAGCGCTCGATGGCCTCGCTGATCTGGCTTCCGGAGGCCAGCACGGGCTTGATGAACAGGCCGCTGTGGAAGCGGAGGTCCTCGAGGGCGGCGACGTTCAGGGGATCGGCCATCGCCACGACCAGCGTCGAGCGGCCCTCGATCTCGATCGGGAGCGCGAGGTACTTCTTGGCCAGCTCCTCCTTGATCGCGGCCAGGACCTGCTCGTCCACCGAGACCTCGCGCAGGTCCACGAGCGGCAGCGAGAGCTGCTCCTGGAGCAGGGCGAGCAGGGCGTCCTCGGCGAGCGCACCCATCTTGATCAAGGTGGCGCCCAGGAGCTGGCCGCTCTTCTTCTGCTCGGCGACGCCTTCGGCGAGCTTCTCCGCCGTGATCAGCTTCTTTTCGAGCAGCAGATCGCCGAGCCGCTTGTGATCCCTGGCCATGATTCTCCGAGCTCCGGGGAGGAGGAAAGGGGCTGACGGCCCCGGTATCGGCGCGGGATCGTGTGGCGTTGATTCCTTCCTTTCGCACGCCGGCCGTGGCGCGGCGCGCCGGTCGCGCAAAATGCGAGACCGGTCAACCGCTCCGTGCAGCCTGCAATGGGTTGTGTTCGCCGGAGCCCTTGGCTAGGGTGCGCGCCATGTCCGATTCCCCTGCGGTGAGCCATCCGGGCGGGCCGAGCTCGGGCGAGATCGCGCTCAAGACGATCTCGGCGCTCGCTCCGGCCGAGGCCTTCGACCCGGCGAGCAACCTCGGCGATCTCCTGCGCGCCGCGAGCCGTCATTGCCGCCGTCTCGTGGACGCCGAACGCGTCCGCATCTGGGTCGCGCGCCGCGGCGGCCGCCGCCTGGTGGCGCAGGAGTTCGGCGACGCCGAGCGGCCGGTCGAGCACCGGCTCGAGAGCGGCGAGGGGCTGGCGGGCTGGGTGATCGCGCAGCGCCAGCCCCTGCGGCTCGCGGCGGGCGATTCGCGTCCCGAGCTGCGCGGGGAGCTGCCGGCGTTCCGCTCGGCGCTGGTCGTGCCGCTGTTCCGCCGCGGCGAGACGTTCGGGGCGATCGAGTGCCTGGACAAGCGCGGGGGCGGGGGGTCGTTCAGCGCCGCCGACCTCGAGCATCTCGACGTGGCCGCCGAGCAGGTGGCCTTCGCGCTCGACAACGCGCTGCTCTACCAGGAGACCCAGCGCCGCGCGCTCGAGAAGGAAGTGCTGCTCGAGATCGCCAAGTCGGTCGCCACCCCGCTCGATCTCGACGAGGTGATCGACGCGATCTTTCGCTCCCTCCGCGAGGTGGTGAGCTACGACGCCGCGGCCATCTACCTCGTGAACCGCAGCACCCGGGCCCTGGAGCTGGTGCGCGAGATCGGCTACCCGAAAGGCTCCGAGGAGGCCTTCGGGCTCCAGGTCGGGCAGGGGATCGTGGGCTGGGTGGCGAAGAACGAGAAGCCGCTCATCGTGCCCGACGTGGCCCTCGACCCACGCTACGTGGCGGCCCGGGGCGAGACCCGGAGCGAGCTGGCCGCGCCGCTGGTGGTCGCGGGACGCACCATCGGGGTGTTCAACCTGGAGAGCGACCGCGGCGACAACTACCACGAGGGCCATCTCGACCTGCTGTCGGCGTTCGCCGCGCAGGCGGCGATCGCGATCGAGCGCGCGCGCCTCACCCGCGAGCTGCTCGAGCGCCGCCGCCTCGAGAAGGAGCTGGCGATCGCCCGCGACATCCAGCAGTCGTTCCTGCCCAAGAGCGCGCCCAGCCTGGCCGGCTTCGACCTGGCGGGCACGGCGCGCGCCCACGACGAGGTCGGGGGCGACTACTACGACTTCATCCCGGTGGGCGAGACGCGGCTCGGAATCGCGATCGCCGACGTCTCGGGCAAGGGCATTCCGGCCGCGCTCATCATGGCCGGCTTCCGCATGAGCCTGCTGGCCGAGATCCGCAACGAGTTCGCGATCCGCGCGGTGATGCGCAAGGTCAACTCGCTGCTCCACGAGAGCCTGGAGCGCGAGCGCTTCGTGACGGCGTTCTACGGCCTGCTCGACCTGCGCAACCGGGTGCTCATCTATTCCAACGGCGGCCACAACCCGCCGATCCTGCTGCGGGCGAGCGGGGCGATCGAGTACTTGACCGACGGCGGCGTGGCCCTCGGCGTGCTCCCCGACTCGAGCTACGAGGACCGCCCGGTGCAGCTCGAGTCGGGCGACGTGATCGTGATGTTCACCGACGGTGTCTCGGAGGCGGAGTCGCCGACCGGGGAGCTCTTCGGCCGCCGCCGCATCGAGAAGGTGGTGGCGCGGCTCGCGGGCCGCACCAGCCAGGAGATCCTCGAGGGCCTGGTGCAGGCGGTTCTGGACTGGGCCGGCGAGCGCGGCCCCAACGACGACCTGACGCTGGTGGTGCTCCGGGCGCTGCCGCTCTGAGCCTCGCGCTGGGCGGTCGGGGAGAGCCGGTGCGGCGCGCTCTGGCGGCGCGCGAGAGCCAGGAGCCGAAGCGCGCCGCCAGGAGCGAGGCGCAGCCATGGATGGCGGAGCCGAACGGGCGCGCCGCACCGGCTCTCCCCGACCGCCCCTCGGCGACCGGGAAGGCCTCAGGGCTGAGCGGCCAGCGCGCGCGCCACCTCGAGCACCTCGAGCGCGTGGCCGCGGATCTTCACCCGGCTCCACGACGCGACCACGCGGCCGCGCGCGTCCACCAGGATCGTGACGCGGCGAAAGAGCTCGATGTTCCAGCCGCCGATCCCGATCCGGCGGATCACGCCGAACGCAGCACCGGCCGAGCGTTCGACGTCGGAGAGCAGCGGATAGGGGAGCTGGAGCCGGCTCGACCAGACGCGGCTGCTCTCGGGAGTGTCCGGCGAGATCCCCGCCACCTCCACGCCCGCCTGCTTCAGCTCTGCGTAGTGCACGCGAAACTCGCGCATCTCCCGCACTCAGCCGGGGGTGCCGTTGCGGATGTAGAAGAAGAGCACGAGCGGTCCGGTCCCGATGCGGCCGCGCAGGCGGAACGTCCCGCCCTGCGAGCTGGGAAGCTCGAGGTCGGGCACGGGCTGATCGATCAGGTCCTCGGCAGTGCGCGGCTCGCTCACCGCCGCACCATAGAGCAGCACCGGCGCGCCCCACAAACCCGAGCGCGCGCGGGCCGGATGCCCTCCCGACCGCGCTGCGGGCCTTGCTTCCGCTCTGCGATCCCGATAGCCTGCAGCGGCAGGCATCTCGCATCCACTCTGGGGAGCGGTCCTCCGTGCGCTTCGATCCCGCATTTTTCGTGGTCCTTCCGGCCCTGGTGCTGAGCGTCGTGGTGCACGAGTGCGCCCACGGCCTGGTTGCGCTTTGGAACGGCGACACGACCGCCCGCGACCGCGGCCGGCTCACGCTCAACCCCCTGCCGCACGTGGATCCGGTGGGCTCGCTGCTGCTTCCGGCCGCGCTCTTCCTGCTCCACTCGCCCGTGGTGCTGGGCTGGGCGAAGCCCGTTCCGATCCAGTGGGCGAACCTCCGCAACCCCCGCAACGACCCGGTCAAGGTGGCGCTCGCGGGGCCGGCTTCGAACCTGCTGCTCGCCCTGGCATTCGCGGCGCTGGTGCGGATCGTGCCGGCGGAGCCGGCGGGGGGCGGTGCCTGGGCGTCGTTCCTCGCTCCGCTCTCGCTCATGGGCTACGCGGGCGTGGTGATGAACTGCGCGCTCGCGCTCTTCAACCTGATCCCGATCCCGCCGCTCGACGGCTCGTGGGTGGTGATGCGGTTCCTGCCGCTCCGCCACATCGTCGCGCTCCAGCAATTCCGCCTGCTCGGGCTCGCGCTGGTCGCGGTGCTGCTCTCCTCGCCGCCGGTCTCCCACTTCGTGATCGACGGGCCGCTGCGCCTCGCCGTGCGCACCTGCCTCGGGCTGGTCGGCGCTCCGCTCTCGGGGATCGAGCCGTGAAGCCGCCGGGCCGCATCCTCTCCGGCATGCGCCCCACCGGGCGCCTGCACCTGGGCAACTATGTCGGCGCGCTCGAGAACTGGGTGCGGCTGCAGGACGAGGGCTGGCAGAACTTCCACATGGTGGCGGACTGGCACATGCTGACCACCGGCTACGAGGACACCGCGCGGCTCCAGTCCGACATCCACGAGATGGTCGTGGACTGGCTCGCGGCGGGGCTCGACCCCGAGCGCAGCGTGATCTTCGTGCAGTCGGAGGTGAAGGAGCACGCCGAGCTCTACCTGCTGTTCTCGATGCTGGTGAGCAAGGCGCGCCTCGAGCGCATCCCCACGCTCAAGGAGCAGATCCGCGACCTGCATCTCGACGAGCAGACCATCAGCTACGGGCACCTCGGCTACTCGGTGCTCCAGGCGGCGGACATCCTGCTCTACCGCGCGACCCACGTGCCGGTGGGCGAGGACCAGGTGCCGCACGTGGAGCTGACGCGCGAGATCGCGCGCCGCTTCAATCATCTCTACTGCAAGGATCGCGAGCCGGTGTTCCCGGAGCCCGAGGTGCAGCTCACCTCGTTCCCGCGCCTGCGCGGGCTGGACGGCGCGCGCATGAGCAAGTCGGTGGGCAACACCATCCTGCTCTCGGACTCGGAGGAGGAGATCGCGGCGCGGGTCCGCACCGCCTACACCGATCCCAAGAAGATCCGCGCCACGGATCCGGGGCGGCCCGAGGCCGATCCTTCGGACGGGCATGGCGGCTGCGTGGTGTGGGAGTACCACCGCAAGTTCAACCCCGGCGAAGCCGCGGACATCGCGAGCCGGTGCCGCGCCGGGACGCTGGCGTGCGTGCCCGACAAGCAGCACCTGGCGCGCGTGCTGTCCGCCGCGCTGGCGCCGATCCGGGAGCGGCGCGAGCGCTACGCCCGCGATCCCGACCGCGTGCGCGACATCATCGCCGACGGCTGCCGGCGGGCGCGGGCGGTGGCGCAGGCGACGATGGAGGAGGTGCGCGCCGCGATGGGCCTGAAGCCCGCGGCCGCGCCGGTGCGATGACCCCGCGCCCCCTTCCGCCGCCCGAGCCCGCGCCCCCCGCCGGCATCGCCGCCACCGAGGGGGCGTCCGCGGACGCGGCGTCCGGCGCCCGGACGGTCATGGTGCGGCTCGCGCGCTTCGAAGGGCCGCTCGACCTGCTGCTCCATCTCATCAAGCGCGACGAGATCGACATCTACGACATCCCGATCGCGCACATCACCCAGCAGTACCTGGCCTACCTCGAGCTGATGCGCGCGCTCGACCTCGACGTGGCGGGCGAGTTCCTGGTCATGGCCGCCACCCTGATGCGGATCAAGGCGAAGATGCTGCTGCCGCTGCCGGCCGTGGGGGAGGAGGAAGAGGAGGGCGATCCGCGCGAGGAGCTGGTCCAGCGCCTGGTCGAGTACCGCCAGTTCAAGGAGGCAGCCGGGACCCTGCGCGGCCGCGAGGAGGACCGGCGGCTGCTGTTCGAGCGCGGCATGGTGCCGAGCGAAGAGGACCTGGGGCCGGCCCCGCTCGCGCCCGCGAGCCTGTTCGACCTGCTCGACGCGCTCAACCGCGTGATGTCGCGCGTGCCCGAGCCGGCGGTCTACGAGGTGCAGCGCGAGGCCTGGGACGTCGAGGACAAGATGTCGGTGATCGCGAGCGCCGTGGCCGAGCGCGGCTCGATCTCGTTCATCGAGCTGCTGATGCGCTGCCAGGCGCGCGCCGAGATGGTGGTCACCTTCGCCGCGCTGCTCGAGTTGGTCAAGATCGGCCAGGTGGGCGTGGTGCAGACCGAGGCGTTCGGCGACATCCTGCTGGTCGCGCGCGCGCCGGCGGAGAGCGGAGCCCATGCCTCCCCGTAGCCTCGCTCCCGCACTCGAGGCGCTGCTCTTCTCCTCGGACCAGCCGCTCTCGCTGAGCCTGCTCGCCGAGTCGCTGGAGACCGGGCCCGACGAGATCTCGGCCGCGCTGCTGCGGCTCGGCGAGGAGTACGCGGCGCGCGGCGCCGGGGTCGAGCTGCGCGAGATCGCGGGCGGCTGGATGCTCGTGACCGCGGCCGAGCACGCCGAGTGGGTGGGGCGCATGCTGCGCGGCAAGAAGCGCATGCGGCTTTCGCGCGCCGCGCTCGAGACCATGGCGATCATCGCCTACAAGCAGCCGGTCACGAAGGGCGAGGTCGAGGCGATCCGCGGCGTGGATTCGAGCGCGGTGCTCGCCACGCTGCTCGAACGCAACCTGGTGACCATCCGCGGGCGCTCCAAGGTGGTGGGCCGGCCACTCCTCTACGGCACCACGCCGGAGTTCCTCGACTACTTCGGCCTCAACGACCTCGCCGAGCTGCCGCGGCCCGAGGAGCTGCGGGCGCTGGTGGCGGCGCGTGAGCCCGAGCAGCTCGACATGATGGAGCTCGAGGTGGTGTCCCAGGTGGCGAGCGACCTCGCGGCCGGCGAGGCGGGCGGAGCGCCCCGGGTCGTGCACGAGATCGAGCCGCTCGAGGAGCCCGACGAGGAGCCCGCGGGGGAGAGCCCGCCGGGCCCGCGGCCGCGCGATCCGGCGCGCGCGTGAGCGTGCGCCTCAACAAGCTGCTCGCCCAGCGCGGGATCGGCGCGCGCCGCAAATGCGATGCGCTCATCCAGTCGGGCGCGGTGCGCGTGAACGGCGCCGTGGTGCTCGAGCCCGGCACCGCGGTCGAGCCCGAACGCGACCGCGTCGAGGTCCGCGGCCGCCCCCTGCCGCCCCAGGAGGCCCATGCCTACTACGCGCTCCACAAGCCGGTGGGCGTGATCTCGACCCTGAGCGATCCGGAGGGGCGGCGAACGCTTCGCGACTTCCACCCGCCCGGGCCGCGGCTGTTCCCGGTCGGGCGCCTCGACGCCGACACCAGCGGCCTCCTGATCCTCACCAACGACGGCGAGCTCGCCCACCGGCTGATGCACCCGCGCTACGGCGTGAGCAAGCTCTACCGCGTGCACGTGGACCGCGCGCCCTCCCCGGAGATGCTGCGCCGGCTGAGCGAGGGGATCCAGTTCGAGCCTGGCGTCTTCAGCTCCCCCGCACGCGTGCGGGTGCGCGAGGAGACGGCGGGGGAGAGCGTGATCGAGCTCGAGCTGCACGAAGGCCGCTACCGGCAGGTGCGGCGCATGTGCGAGGCCGCGGGGCTCCGGGTGCTGCGCCTCCACCGCTGGGGCTATGGGCCGCTGCGGCTCGCCGGGCTCGAGCGCGGCCTGTGGCGCGAGCTGTCGGAGGAGGAGGTGCGGCGGTTGAGGGTCGCGTCCGCACGGCCCCACGCGCGACCGCCCGCAGCGGGCGGAGCCCGGCGGCCCGCCTCGAGCGGATCGCTCCCGCCCGCCCGCCGCGGAAGGTGGATGCCGGCCGCGGCAGGCAACGAGCCCGGCGCCCGCGACCGGGGCCGGCGTGAGGCGGAAAACGGTCCGCGCGCCGAGGGCCGCCCCGACGAGCGCACACGTGCGATGGGGTCCGGCCGCGCGATGAGTCCCGGCCGCGCCATGGGGCCCGGCCGCACGAGGAGTCCGGAACGAAGCTGGCTTACCCGAACCGACGCCGGGGGAGGGCGATCAGGCAGGCGAGGCCACGCGGGGGCTCGCCCTCTGGATGCCGCCGGCCGCCGCGCCAACGCTGGCGGCCCCCGCGCCAACGCCGGCGGCCCCCGCGCCAACGCCGGCGGCCGCCGCACCAACGCCGGCGGCCCCCGCGCCAACGCCGGCGGCCGCCGCGTCAATGCCGGCGGCCCCCGCGCCAACGCCAGCGGCCGTCGATCCGGCGCGGGTGGCTGGCGATTCGACGCCAGGAGCCGCCGATCCGGCACCGGCGGTCGCCGACCCGACGCCGGCGGTCGCCGATCCGACGCCGGCGGTCGCCGACCCGACGCCCGCGGCCGCCGATCGGACGCCGGTGGCTGGCGATCCGACGGGGCCCGGCGGGTCGACGCGGGTGGCCGGCGATCAGACGCCCGGAGCCGGCGGGTCGACGCGGGTGGCCGCCGATCCGACGCCCGCGGCCGCCGACCCGACGCGCGTGGCCCGCGGGGCGACGCCGGGGGCCGCCGCGGCGCCCGCCCTCGTGGCCGGACGCCGCGCTGAGGCCGGCCGTACCTCTCAAAACCAGGCGCCGCGAACGAATTCAATTGTAATCAGTTGCCACGATCGCCTAAGATTTGAGTGGAAATACGGAGCGGGCCACTCGGAACCCGCTCCCCGCGCGCAGACAGTCGGCGGGCGCCACCGCTTTCAACCCGGTTCCAGGCGCCATCGAGCCAGCCCCGGTGGCCGTCGGGCGCGGAGCACCGCAGGGACGCGACGCATCGTCAGGCAGAGAGTCGGTGTTCGCGCAGTGCAGTTCGTCCCCACATCCCCGCCGCCCGAAAGCATTTCGGGAACGCAACCCGCCCCGTGCGGGGTATGGACGGACAGTCCTGCTGCGGAAGAGGCGAGGTGCGCGCGCCCGAAGGGGCGCGACTGGCTGTGGGTCGCGTTCCTGGCCTTCAGCCTGCTCGGACTCGGCGAGCGCTGCCAGGTGAACCCCCATCTGATGTCACCCAGCGCGACACTGTACTCGTACTGGGAGGCGCTGCGACTGGGCGACGAGCCGGGCGTGGCGCAGTGCCTCATGGATGGCCCCCGCGATCTGCCGTTTCCCGGCATGCTGTGGTTCCTGCCGCCGACGCGGGACCTCTGGATCGAGGACCTGCACTCGCTGCCGGTCTACAGCGGGAGGGTGCTGGCCACGTACCAGGTGCACTTCGTGCCGGAGGGTTCCACCGTCGTCGAGACCTTCCGCACCGCGAGCGAACTGGTGCGCACGCGCGGCGAGTGGCGCATCGCGAGGCCGCTCGGGGAGGCCAGCATGCCGGAGTGGAGACCGATTCACCGCGTGGTTGACAGCTGATTCGAGGCGCTCCTACTGTTTCATGTTTCATGACGCACGCCGTGCGGAGGATTCGCGACCGCTGGCAGGGTGCGACGACCAGGCCGGCGTTCTCCACGAGGGGGGCATGAAGCGATTCTTCCCGCTGCGGGCCGCCGCACCGATCACCGCCGCTCTCCTCCTCGCGGCCCCCGCCTCGGCCACGAAGTACGCCGGCGAATTCCTCAAGGCGCCGGTCGGGCCGCGCGCGATCGGCATGGGTGCCGCGTTCACGGCCGTGACCGACGATGCGACCGCCCCCTACTGGAACCCGGCGGGCATGGTCTACCTCCCGTACCGCGAAGTGATGGGGATGCACGCCGAGAAGTTCGGCAGCCTGGTCAACCAGGACTACCTGTCCGGCGTGCTGCCGCTCGGCGGCCCCGCCGGGAGGCGCCTCGCGGTGGGAGTCTCGATGATCCGGCTCGCGGTGGACGACATTCCGATCACGCCGCGTCCCGAGGGGCTGCGCCCGGTGACCGACTTCCTCGACGACAACGGGAACGGGACGTGGGACTACGGCGAGCGCCTGCTGCTCTCTTCGAGCGACTTCTTCATGGCCAGCAGCAACGACGTGGGCGTGCTGCTGTCCGTGGCCATGCAGCGCGGAGCGCACTGGGCCTGGGGCGGCAGCCTCAAGTTCGTGCGCCAGAGCATCCCCAACGACGCCGCGGTCTACGACACGGTGTCGCGGCGGGTGACCTCGGTGGGCCACGCCACCTCGTTCGGCGCCGGGCTCGACGCCGGCGTGCTCTACATGCCCACCGACGCCGTCACGGTCGGCGCCACCCTGCGCGACCTCACCACCACCTACCTGGCGTGGAACAACGGCACCCACGAGCTGATCGTCCCCACCCTCGACACCGGCGCCGCGGTCAACTTCTTCCCGGCCGACCACCACGCCCTCACCTGGGCGCTGGACCTCGCGTGGGGCTTCGAGCGCCGCAAGCTCGACAGCGAGATCAAGATCGGGGGCCAGACCTGGGACGTGCGCACCGGGCTCGAGTACTGGTACCGGAGCACGCTGGCGCTGCGCGCCGGGGTGAACGGCAAGGAGCTCGATTTCGGCGCCGGCGTCCGCTACAAGCAGATCGGGGTCGACTACGCCGCCGCGCTCCACCGCTTCTTCGCCTCCGACTCGCCCGATTTCCCCAAGGACAAGGACCTCGACACCACCCACCTGGTCTCGCTCGGCTGGAGCTGGTAGTCGTCTCCGCCGGTTGCGGAGGTTTCGGCGCTCGGGCTAGTGTGCGCGCGTGGCCGCCCCATCGCGGGCGGACCACGAGGAGCGTGCCGGTGCGAGACACCATGGCGTTGGTGCTGTCGGGCGGCGGCGGCGAACGTCTGAGCGTTCTGACCGCCGAGCGCGCGGTGAGCGCCGTCCCGTTCGGCGGCAAGTATCGCCTGATCGACTTCGTGCTCAGCAACCTGAGCCACTCCGGCGCCGAGCACGTGGGAGTGATCACCCAGCACGCGCCGATCTCGCTCCACGACCACATCGGCGCGGGGCGCCCCTGGGACCTCGACCGCCGCCACGGCGGCGTGCTCATCCTCCAGCCCTTCCTCACCGGCGCGAGCTCGGGCTGGTACCGGGGCACCGCGGACTCGATCGCGCAGAACTGGGACGCGATCACGGACCGCCGCACCGCGCGCCTGCTCGTGCTCTCCGGCGACCAGATCTACCGCATGGACTACCGCGCGCTGCTCGACACCCACGTGGAGCAGCGCGCCGCCGTCACCCTGGGGGTGACCCGCGTGCCCCCCGAGCAGCGGCGGCGCTTCGGCATGGTGACCATGGACCCCGACGGCCGGGTGCGCAGCCTGGTCGAGAAGCCGCGCAGCGCGGCCACTCCGTTCGCCTCGACCGGCATCTACCTGTTCGAGACCGAGGTGCTGGGGGAGTGGCTGCGCGGGAACCCGGTGAACTTGGTGCTCGACGTGCTGCGTCCGATGATCGAGGCGGGCGAGCGGCTCGTGGCCCACGAGTTCGACGGCTACTGGGACGACGTGGGCGCGGTCGGCGCCTACTATCGCGCCAGCCTCGAGCTGGTCTCGCGCGAGCCGCGCTTCATGATCGACGACCAGCGCTGGCCGATCCTGACGCGCGACGAGGAGCGCCCCCCGGTGCTGCTGCGCGACGGGGCGGCGGTCGAGGACAGCCTGATCGCGAACGGCAGCCGGGTGGCGGGCACGGTGCGGCGCTCGGTGCTGTTCCCGGGCGTCACGGTCGAGCCCGGAGCCGAGGTGGTGGAGTCGGTGGTGATGTCCGACGTGGTGATCGCGCGCGGCGCGCGCGTGGACCGCGCGATCCTCGACAAGTACGTGCGGGTCGGCGAGGGGGCGGTCGTGGGCCACGGCGAGGTCCCCGAGGGGCCGGAGAACGAGTGGCTCGAGGGCCTCACCCTGGTGGGCAAGGATGCGGTGATCCCGCCGCGGGCGCGGGTCGGGCGCGCGGTGGTGATCGGCCTGGGCGGCGGGGCCCAGGACTTCGAGGACGGCGAGATCGCCGCGGGCACGGTGGTCCCGAACCGCGCCTGGTTCGGGGTGGCGCGATGAGAACCTCGGGCTTCGCCTTCATCCTCGCCGGCGGCATGGGCAGCCGCCTGTGCCTGCTGGGCGAGCGGCGCGCCAAGCCCGCGGTGCCGTTCGCGGGCAAGTACCGGATCATCGACTTCACGCTCTCGAACTGCGTGAACTCGGGAATCTACGATGTCGGGGTGCTCACCCAGTACCGGCCGACCTCGCTGAACCGCCACATCGGCACCGGGCGGCCGTGGGACCTCGACCGCACGCACGGCGGGGTGCAGATCCTCCAGCCCGCGCTCGGCGCCGTGGAGCGCGACTGGTACAAGGGGACGGCGGACGCGATCTACCAGAACCTCATCCACCTCCGCCGCCGGCGGGTCGAGCAGGTGCTGGTGCTCTCCGGGGACCACGTCTACACCATGGACTACAACGCGCTCTACGCGTTCCACCACGATCGCGGCGCGACCTGCACGGTGGCGGTCACCGAGGTCCCGGAGGAGAGCGTGGGGTCCTTCGGGATCCTCGAGACCGACGGCGGCGGCCGCGTGGTCGGCTTCCAGGAGAAGCCGCGCAGCGCGCGCTCGCGGCTCGCCTCGATGGGCGTCTACCTGTTCGACCGCGAGGCGCTGATCCGCTGGCTCACCGAGGACGCCGCGATGGCCGAATCCTCGCACGATTTCGGCAAGGACGTGCTGCCGCGCCTGGTGGCGCGCGGCGAGAAGGTGTTCGCCTTCCGCTTCGCCGACTACTGGCAGGACGTGGGGACGCTCGACTCCTACTACGAGGCCAACCTGGCGTTCCTGGGCGACCGGCCGCCGCTCGAGCTCGCGAACCCCGACTGGGTGATCCACACGCAGAGCGCCGACCGCCCTCCGGTGCGCTTCGAGCGCGGCGGCCGCGTGCACCGCAGCCTGGTGGCGAACGGCTGCCGGATCGCGGGCGAGGTGGTGCGCTCGGTGCTCTCCCCGGGGGTCCACGTGGAGGCCGGGGCCCGGATCCACGACAGCATCGTCATGCACGACACGGTGGTGGGGAAGGACGCGACCCTGACGCGCGCGATCGTGGACAAACTGGTGCACGTCGCCGAGGGCGCGAGCGTGGGAGGGAGCGAGGAGCGCACGCCCAACCGCGCCTGCCCGGAGCACCTCTCGAGCGGGCTCACGGTGATCGGCAAGGGCGCCCTGCTGCCCGCGGGGGTCCGCATCGGGCCCAACGCCCGCATCGGGGCGTACGTCACCGAGTCCGAGTTCAGCGGCAACGTCCCCGCCGGCGGCGTCGTCGACGGCCCCGAATCGATGCACTGAGGGCTGAGTCGCGGGAGGCTGATCGGGGCGCCGGCGGGCGGCTCGAAACGTCCTCCCGGGCTGCTTCCCTCCGGCGTCCGATCAAGCAACGCCGGCACCCGCGATCCCCGCTACGCCGGGATCTTCAGCTTCCAGCCGGCGCGGATGCGGCTCGAGTTGAGGCCGTTCGCGCGCTTGAGGGCGGCGATCGTCACGCCGCTGCGCTTCGCGATGTCGCTGAGCGTGTCCCCGGAGCGCACCACCACGAAGTCGCGCGCCCGTGACTCGTCGGGCAGCGGCGAGCGCAGCGTCCGCCGGCCGCGCGCCATGCGCACCGGCAGCGAGGCGATCATCGTGCTGTCGGCCTGCGAGAGCTGGGCCTGCGCCGCCTCGCCGGTCCGCACCTTGAGCCGCATGCCGCGGCGCAGCCGCGACGTGCTCAGGTGGTTCCAGCGCACCAGGTCGTCGGTCGAGACCTGATAGCGCTCGGCGATCTGGGACAGCGTCTCGCCGCGGCGCACGATCACCGAGAAGCGGCCCTCGGCGGTCGAGTTGCCGTCCAGCGTCGCGGGCGTCCTGATCGTGCGCTCCGGCACGTAGGCCGTCGAGGCGCGCGGGTCGCTGGTCTCGAGAATCTGGGGCGCCGCCGAGCGCAGGCTGCCGGGCACCGTGAGCACCTCGCCGCGGCGCAAGGGGTGCTCGCGGCCGATGCCGTTCACCTCCGCGAGCTGCTGGGCGCTCACGCGGTAGCGGTTGGCGATGCCCTGCAGGGTCTCGCCGCGGCGCACGCGGTGCCGGAAGGTGAGGCTGACCGCCTCCATCTTCTCGCCCGCCGCCAGGCGCTCCATGAGCTGGGCCTCGGCTCCGTCCGGGACGCGCAGCGTGGTCACGCCGTTCGGCCCGGTGAAGGTGTGGGCGCGCGCCGCGGGGTTGAGCTTCTTCAGGTCCTCGTAGGTGCAGCCCGCCAGCTTGGCGACCACGCGCAGATCCACCGGCCCCTTGAACGTGATCTCGTCGAAGGCGATCGGCTCCTCGAGCTCGATGTCGCCGAACCCGTAGCGCGCCGGATCGTTCACGATCGCGAGCGCCGCCATGAACTTGGGCACGTACTCCTCGGTCTGCCGCGGGAGCCTGAGGTCCCAGTAGTTGGTCGTGCCCTGCTGCTTGATGGCGCGCAGGACCTTGCCCTCGCCGGCGTTGTAGGAGGCGAGCGCCAGCGGCCAGTCCTGGAAGATCGAGTACAGGTGCTTGAGGTAGCGGGCCGCCGCGACCGTGGACTTCTCGGGGTCGCGCCGCTCGTCCACCCACTGGTTCACCGTCAGCCCGAACAGCCGCCCGGTGGAGCGCAGGAACTGCCACGGGCCCACCGCGGCCGAGACCGAGCGGGCGTTGACGTTGAAGCCGCTCTCGACGAACACCAGGTGCACGAGGTCCGGAGGCAGCCCCTCGCGCTTCAGCACGGTGCGGAACAGGTCGACGTAGCGCCCCGAGCGCCGCAGCCACAGCTCGAAGTGGGAGCGTCCGGCGCCGGTGAAAAAGTCGATCCAGCGGTAGACGTCCTGGTTGAACTGGGGCTGGATGCCGTCGATGGCGGGCTGGTTGAGCACGCCGGCGTCGGCCACGTTGGCGCCCTCGGACGAGCCGGTGTCGAGCTTGTGCTGGGCCGCGTCCCTGAGCCCGCCCAGCTTGGACCTGAGGTCGACCAGGTCGCGCCGGTTGGTGGCGTCCAGGTCGCCCTTGAGCACCTCGTCGATTGCGGCCAGCGCCTGCTCGGCGATGGAGATCGAGATCGGGTAGTCGCCCGCCTCGCGCAGCGCCCAGGCGGTCTCGTAGGCCGAGCGCGCCGAGGCCAGCGCCGCGGCCGGCGAGGCCGTTGCGGTGTCACTGCTTGCGGCGCCGGCAGCGAGTCCGGCCGGATCCGCCAGCGCCATGGCCGGCGGCAGGATCGCCACCGCCAGCGCCCATAGAAGAATGATCGTCTTCGATTGCGGGTTCATGTATGCGCCCCTGGGTCCGACAACCCCGGATGCATGAAGCCCGGGGAAGCTACTCGCTCGGCATGCAAGATGCAATCGGCCTGCTCGCACTCCGCGCGACGGCGGCCGGCCGGGGCTGTTGAATCACCTACCCCTGCCGCCCTCCGGCTGGAAGGAGGCGCAAGTCCTGTGCCATATCTCCGCCAGGGATTGACACTTGCGAGATGCTTGGATAGGTTGCGCAAGTTGCAATCGCAGCGGGTTCAAGGCCCCTCGGGGCCGCCAGAAGGAGCCCCTGGATGTCCCACGCGGTGACCGCCGCGGGCGAGTGGCGAATTTCGACGCGAGCCCGCGGCGAAGTACTGACCGCCGGAGCCCGTGCCCCGGGCTGTCAGTTCGTCGTCCTCGCGGTGCCGGGCGGCAACACCATCCCTGAAATCGAAGGCTGGCTGCGTGATCTGCTGGGGGTGGCGAGCGAAAGCTCCCGGAACGACCTCAACCCGCGCCCCATCCCCGCCCTCCTCCACCATGCGCTGACCGGACTCCTCTTCTCGCACCGCGAGGTCTGGAGCGCCGTCTCCAACCGGTCGCCCTTTTCCCTCGCCTTCGTGCGCGCCGGGGACGAGGTCGCCTTCGGCTGGGTGGGCGAGATGAAGCCCCAGGTGTGGGTGGACGACCAGCCGGCCGAGGCGCGGTGGGTGAGAGTGCGCGACCACGAGGGCCGGGAGGCCCGGGCCTTCGCCGCCCCCCTGGCGAGCAAGGTGCGGGTGAGCCTGGAATGGACCCCCGGCGCCGCGATCCCCGGCGCCGCGGCGGTCGATGTCGAGGCGGAGTGGGCCGGAGTGGGCCGGGCGGAGCCCGCCGCGGGGGCGGGCGAGGGGAGTTCGGGAGGCTCCGCCGCCGCAGCCGGAGAGAAGAGGCTCGCGGCGTACGGGGCGTGGAGGGACCGGGTGCGCGCCGCCGAGGAAGCGCAGGAGCGAGCCCCTGCGAGCGCCGGGCCCGGCGCGGAGCCGCCCGCAGGCGGCTCCGACCCCGGCAACGCCGGCGCCGAGCCGCACGGGGGGGCCACCGATCGCCGCCGCAGGCGGAGACGCGGGCGTGGCTCCAAGGCGCACCGGATCGCCGGCGCCCCGGGCGAGCCTGGAGCCGAGCCCGCCACCGCCGCCGCTCGACCCGACGCGCCGTCCGCGGCGCGCAAGACGGAGGACCCTGATCTCGTTCCTCCGACTCCCGAGCCTGCCGATCTCACCGCGCGCGCGATCGGGCAGGGAGCCGATCCGCGCGCGGCGGCGATCCCGAGGCCGCCGGCCGTCGCCGCCGAGGAGACCTGGCCGCCGCGCCCCGCGTCGCGGCGTCCGCGGGTGCACTCTGCCTGGCCGACCGAGAGCGAGATCGAGAGCGCGCGCCGGCCTGGGGTTCGGCCGTGGGTCTGGCTGCTCGGCGTCACCGTGGCCGTGATCGGGGCCTGGATCGCGGGGTGGATTCCGGGAGTCAAGCCGGGCAAGGAGGGGCTGGACCTGCCGATCGCCGGCTTCGGCGCAGCGCGCTTCCAGGTCCGGGTGTCGAGCCAGCCGGATGGCGCCTCAATCGCCGCCGACGGAAAGGATCAGCAGCGCCGCACGCCGGCCACCATCGAGCTTCCGGCCGGCGAGCACCAGATCGAGCTCTCCTTCCCCGACCTGGGCAGCGCCACGTACAAGGTCAACGGGAAGCGCGGCGAGCGCAAGGGAATCGACGCCGCGCTCTGGGGATCGCTCGCGGTCCGCAGCCCGGACGCCGGCGTGCCGATCACGGTCGAGCTGGACGGCGCGCGCGTCGGGTACGCGCCGATCACGATCGACAGCCTGGCGCCGGGGCCGCACGAAGTGCGCTTCTCGGGTCCGGGCCTCTCGGCGTGGGGCCAGGCGCTGCGGGTGCGGGTCGCCGACGTGACCGAGGTGATCGCGCGCCCGATGACCTCCCCGGCGAGCGGCGTGCTCGAGGTGCGCGCCACCTTCACCGACGAGAACGGGACGAACGAGCTGCCGGGCGCGACCGTGTGGGTGGACGGTGCGGTGCGCGGCGTCACGCCGCTGGTGCTCGAGCTGCCGCGCGGGCCCCACAGCGCGCGCGTCGCCTACCGCGGCGAGAACGCGGCGGTCCAGGTGATCGACCTGCCGGGCGGGAACCAGCGCTTCGCCACCTTCGAGCTGGGGGTCGATCGCGATCTCCCGACGCTCACGCCCACCGCGACCCCGGGGCTCATCAACCTCGGCCGCCCGACCGTGATCTCGGCGAGCCTGGACGGGGTCACCACCGCCGACGTGCGCGAGATGTGGCTCAACGTCCGCGAAACCGACGGCTCCTGGCGCCGCTATCAGATGGTGATGCTCAAGGCGCCCGCGGGCGTGGTGGGCGTGGCGGTGTTCCCGACCGCGCTGTTCGACGGGCGCGGCACGACCCGCTACTACATGAGCGCGTCCACGCAGACCGGGGACGAGTACTTCACGGAGATCCTCACGGCGCGCTCCGCCTCGGCGCCGGTCCAGAATCCGTAGCCGCCGTTCGAAAAGGCCGGGGAGGCGGCAGGGCCGTTTCGCCGCGCCCGCTCGGCTCCGCCATCCATGGCTCCGCCTCGCGGCGCTTGGAGGGGCGCCTCGCAATCGCGAGCGCACAAGGCCCCCGGAGCTCATCGGAGGGCTTCGCCTCCTGGCTCTCGCCCGCCGCCAGAGCGCGGCGAAACGGCCCTGCCGCCTCCCCGGCCTTTTCCCTCGAAGCGCCCGACGCCGACCTCTCCGGCGCCCGCCCCGTACACGCCGTGTACGGCGGCCGTTCGCCCCCCGCGGCGCAACCCGGCGCCCGGCTTCGCTCCGCGACTGGCACGGCTCTTCCCCTCGCAGCCCGTCATGGGCGGGCGGGGCGCGGTGGGTGCGGCGGTCGCGGTGTGGTGCGGGCTCCTCGCCGGCGCCGGCATTGGAGCCGGCGCGGCGATCGGAGCGCTCGCCGCCGCGCTGCCGCTCGGCCTGATCGCGTGGCGCGGGCCCGACCGGGTCGGCACGCTCGCGCTCGTGCTGGCGCTCGCGCTCGGGGGTGCCGCGCGAGGCGGCGCATCGCGCGCGGCGCTCGAGCGCGAGCGCGCCCGCGTTCCCGCGGCCCTGGTGCGGCTCGAGGGGCGCGTGGTCGAGCCGCCGCTGCGGGAGGCGCCGGAGCCTTCGGCGATCGTGGCGGCCGGCAGGAGCAGCCCGCCGCTCCTGCCGGGCACGCGCGTCCGCCTCCTCCTCCCGCAGGGCGACCCCGCCGAGTGGGGCGACCGCGTCGCGGCGCTCGCGCGCCTCGAGCGGCCGCCGCGGTCGCGCAACCCCGGCGGCTTCGACGCCCGCGCCGCGGCCGACGCGGCGGGGCTCGCGGCCTCGGGCCGCGCCCTCGACGCCACGTCGGAGCCGGCGCGCGGGCTCGGCGCCTGGCCGCGCGCCACCGCGGCGCGCTGGCGGCGCGCGATCGAGAGCCGGCTCGCCGCGCACCTCTCGCCCGCGGCCCGCGAGCTGGTGCTGCCGCTCGTGGTCGGCGACCGCTCGGCGCTCTCGCCCGAGCAGAGCGCGCGGCTGCGCGCCTCGGGGCTCGTGCACCTGCTCGCGCTCTCCGGCCTGCACGTGGCGTGGCTGGCCGGCGTGGCGCGCGGGGCGTGCGCGTCGCTGGGCGGCGGTCCGCGCGCGCGCGCGGTCGCGGGCGGCCTGTGCGCCCTGTTCTACCTCGGCATCGCGGGCCCGCTGCCCTCGCTGGCGCGCGCGGCGGCGAGCGAGATCGCGGCCGCCTGCGCCCGCTTCCTCGACGTCGCGCTCGACCCGGTCCAGTCGCTGGCGCTCGCCGCGCTCGCGCTCCTCGCGCTCTCGCCGGGTTGGGCGGGCGACCTCGGGTTCCAGCTCTCGTGCGCCGCCACCGTCGGGCTCGTCACCGTGGGGCCGTGGCTCGCCGCGCGCTGCGGCCGCCTGCGCGCGGCGCTGATGCCGTTCGTCCCCACGCTCAGCGCGCAGGTCACCGCGCTGCCGCTCCTCCTGCTGCGCTTCCACGCGTTCTCGTGGGTGGGCGCGTTCGCCAACCTCGCCGCGGTCCCGGTGTGCGGGCTTCTGCTCTCCGCCGCGTGGCTCGCGGCGCTCGTGGAAGGCGCGCTGCCGGGCACTTCGGCGCCGTGGTTCGGCGCGTGCGAGGCGCTCGCCGCGCTGCTGAGGGCGATCGCGGAGCGCGCCGCGCAGGTGCCCGGCGCGCTGGTCGCGGCCGGGCCGGATGCCGCGGTGCCGCTGCTCTCCGGGATCGGGGCCGCGCTGCTCGCGCTCTCGCTCCCGCCGCCGCGCGACGTCGAGGGCGCGCGCATCGCCGCCTCGCGCGCGCGGGTGGCGGGCGCCGGGCTCGGCGCGCTCGCCGCCGCGCTGGCGCTGGCGCTCGCGGCGACGCGGCCCGCCCTCGCGCCGCCCGCCGGGCGCTGGTGGTGCGTGGCGCTCGACGTGGGCCAGGGCGACGCCGTGGCGATCGCCTCCGGCGGGCGCTGGTGGCTGGTGGACGCCGGCCCGCGCTCGCCGCGCGCCGACGCGGGAGAGCTCGCCGTGCTCCCGTTCCTGCGCTGGGCGGCGGTGCGGCGGCTCGAGGCGCTGGTGCTCACGCACGACGACGCCGACCACGTCGGCGGCGCCCCGGCGGTGCTGCGGGGCGTCTCAGCCTTCGAGGTGCGGGCGCACGAGCCGCTGCCCGCCGTGCCCGGGCCGGGGCGGCGATTCGGCGCCGGCGCCACGGCGCGCGGCGACACGCTGGCGCGCTCGCCGACGATCGCCGCGCTCTGGCCGCCGCACGCGCGCGAGCCGGCCGCGGCCACGCTCCTCGCCGACAACCGCGCCGGGGTGGTGCTCGAGGTGGGGGAGGGCCGCGGCCGCGCGCTGCTCCTCGCCGACGTGGACAGCACGATCGAGGACTCGATCGCCGTCGGTCCCGGCGTGGCGCTGCTCAAGGTCGCGCACCACGGGTCCGGCTCCTCGAGCGGCGCGCGCTTCCTCGCGCGGCTGCGGCCGCGCTGCGCGGTGCTCTCGTGCGGAGCGCGGAATCCCTTCGGACATCCCGACCCCGGCGCCGTGGATCGCCTGCGCGCCTCCGGCGCCACGCTCCACCGCACCGACCGCGAGGGCGCGCTGTGGTTCGAGCTCTCACCGGACGGCGCGCGCAGCATCGACTGGCGTCGCGCGGCGCCGCTCGCAGCCGCGCCCGCGGAGGACGCCGCCGCGCGGCGGCGCGCCGCGCTTGCCCGCTCCGAGGCTCGCTGGTAGATTGCGGCGTGCTCACCTCCGCACCCGCGACGCTCGCGGTGCTCGCCTCGGGATCGGGCACCAACTTCGAGGCGCTGGCGCTCGCCGCCCGGCGCGGCGAGATCCCCGGGCGCATCGCCCTCCTGCTCTGCGACCGTCCCTCGGCCCCGGTCCTCGAGCGCGCCCGCCGCCTCGGCATCGAGGCGCTGTGCCCGCCCACCGGCCGCTTCGCGACCCGGCTCGAGGACGAGCGCCCCTGGCTCGCGGCGCTGCGCGAGCGCGGGGTCGGCACGGTGCTGCTCGCGGGCTTCATGCGCCGGCTGCACGGAACGATGCTCGAGGCGTTTCCCGACCGCATCGTGAACCTCCATCCTTCGCTGCTTCCCGCGTTCCCCGGGCTCGACGCCATCCGGCGCGCGTGGGAGCACGGGGTGCGCGTCACCGGCTGCACCGTGCACCTGGTCACCGACGAGGTGGACTCGGGGCCGATCCTCGCGCAGCGCGCGGTCGAGGTGCGCGACGGCGAGCCGCTCGAATCGCTCGAGGCCCGGATCCACGAGGCCGAGCACCGGCTCTACCCGGCGACCGTGCGGCGCTTCCTCGCCGAGCCCTGGCGGCGTGAGGGGAGGCGCATCGCGTTCGCGGCAGGTGCGGCGGAGGGCGCAGGTGTCTGAGCGCCCGCGGCTCGAGGCGGTGGTGTTCGACGCCGGCGGCACGCTCGGGCGCCTCGACTTCGAGTGGATGGCGGAAGCGGTGACCGGGCTGGGCGTCCCGCTCGATGCCGCGCGGCTCAGGCGCGCCGAGATCGAGGGCCGGAGGCGCTACGACGCGAGCGTGGGCCCGCCGCCGCGCCCGGGCGATCCGCATCCGCCGCTCGGATCGACGGGTGACATCCGCGCCTACCTGGGCGGCATGCTCGAGGCCGCCGGCGTGCGCGGCCCGGCGAGAGAGGCGGCGATCGAGAGCTTCCTCGCGCGGCAGAAGGGGCCCGGCCTGTGGGCGCGGCCGATGGAGGGGGCACGCGCGGCGATCGATGGCATCGGGGCGCTGGGCCTGAGGCGCGCCGTGGTCTCGAACTCCGACGGCCGGGCCGAGTGGCATCTCGGGCGCTGGAATCTGCTCGAGGGCATCGAGTTCGTGGTGGACTCGCAGCTCGTGGGCATCGAGAAGCCCGATCCCCGCATCTTCGCGATCGCCCTCGACCGGCTCGGAATCCCGGCCGGGCGCGCGCTCTACGTGGGCGACATCCGCTCCGTGGACGAGGCCGGCTCGCGGGCGGCGGGGATGCACTTCGTGCTGCTCGATCCCTACGGCGACTACGCCGACGGGAGCGTCGCGATCGCGGGCATCGCGGAGCTTCCGGCCTGGGTCGCCGCGCATTTCTCCGTGCCCGCCGGGGCCCTCGAAGCCCCGCGCGCCGCGAGGAGGGAACCATGAACGTCGGCATCACGGGCCACGCCTTTCCCGCCGAGCTGCTCGATCCCGCGAACGCCATGATGGAGGTGAGCGTCCCGGGCCTCACGCCCTGGCGGAGCGGCAAGGTGCGCGCGGTCTACGAAGCCGGGCCCGAGCACCTGGTGATCGTGGCGAGCGACCGGCTCTCCGCCTACGACTCCGTGCTGCCCACGCCGATCCCGGGCAAGGGCGCGATCCTCTCCGCGATCTCGGCGTTCTGGATGCGCACCCTGGCGAGCACCGCGCCGCACCATCTGGTGAGCGACGATCCAAAGCACTTCCCGGCGCCGTTCGCGCCCGCCGCCACGCGCCTCAAGGGGCGCGCCCAGCTCGTGCGCCGCGCCGAGCGCGTAGACGTGGAGTGCGTGGTGCGCGGCTACCTCACCGGCTCCGGGTGGCGCGAGTACCGCGCGGGCGGAACGGTGTGCGGCATCTCGTTGCCGCCCGGGCTCCACGACGGCGCGCGGCTCGATCCCGCGATCTTCACCCCCGCCACCAAGGCCGAGGTCGGGCACGACGAGAACATCACCTTCGAGCGCATGAGCGAGATGGTGGGGAGTGGCGTCGCCCGCGCGCTCGAGAAGCGCAGCCTCGCGATCTACGAGGAGGCGCGCGCGTGGGCCCTGCCGCGCGGCCTGGTGCTGGCCGACACCAAGCTCGAGTTCGGCACGGTGGGCGGCGAGCTCACCCTGATCGACGAGGCGCTCACGCCCGACTCGTCGCGCTACTGGGACCGGGCCGAGTACGAGGCCGGGCGCCTGGTCTCGTTCGACAAGCAGGTGGTGCGCGACTGGCTCGATCGCAGCGGCTGGAACCACGAGCCGCCCGCCCCCGCGCTCCCGGCCGACGTGGTCCGGCAGACCCAGGAGCGCTACCTCGAGGCGCTGCGGCGGCTGACCGCACCGGCATGAGCTGGCCGCGTCTCGCGCTGCTCTCGCTCTCCGACAAGCGCGGCGCGGCCGAGTTCGCGCGCGCGCTCGCCGCCTGCGGAACGCGCCTCCTCGCCTCGGGCGGGACCGCCGCCCACCTGCGCGACGCCGGGCTCGAGGTCACGCCGCTCGAGCGCTGGACCGGGTTCGAGGAGCTGATCGGCGGCCGCGTGAAGACGCTCCATCCCCACGTCCACGCCGCGATCCTCGCGCGCCGCGACGCACCCGCGGACCTCGCGGCGCTCGAAGCGCTCGGTATCGCGCCAATCGACCTGGTCGCGGTCTCGCTCTATCCGTTCGAAGAGCGCGCCGCCGCGCTCGCGGAGGCGCAGGCGATGGAGGAGGTGGACATCGGCGGGGTGGCGCTGCTGCGTGCCGCGGCCAAGAACCACCGCGACGTGATCGTGGTGCACGACCGCTCGCAGTACGGCGAGGTGCTGGCGGCCCTGGGCGCCGGGCCGACGCCGGAGCGGCGCCGGGCCTGGGCGATCTCGGCGCTGGCGCGCACCGCGCGCTACGACGCCGCGATCGCGAGCGATCTCGCGCGGCGCGCGGACGCGGAGGCCGCGGCGGTCGCGGGCGGCGCGGAGGGCGCAGGCGCCGGCGCGGCGCGGACCACCCCGCCCGCCTACTACCTCCTCGCCCTCGAGCGCCTGCGCGGGCTGCGCTACGGCGAGAACCCGCACCAGAGCGCCGCGCTCTACGCGCGCGCCGGGGAGGGCGGAGCGCTCGACCTGTGGCGCGAGGGTCGTGAGCTCTCCTACAACAACCTGCTCGATCTCGAGGCCGCGGTCTCGCTCGCGGCGCGCTTCGCGGAGCCCGCGTGCGTGATCGTGAAGCACGGCGAGCCGTGCGGGGCGGCGTGCGCCGCGACTCCGGCGGCGGCCTGGGAGTCGGCGCTCGCGACCGACGAGCTCTCGGCGTACGGCGGCATCGCGGCCTTCAACCGCCCGCTCGACGGCGAGGCCGCCGCGCGGGTGGCGAAGCACTTCGTCGAGTGCGTCGCCGCTCCGGAGTTCGCCCGCGAGGCGGAGGAGGCGCTGGGGGCGAAGAAGAACCTCCGTGCGCTGCGCGTTTCGCCCGCCGACTTCGGGACGCCCGATCGCTGGTCGCTGCGGCTGGTGGGACGCTGGGGGCTGCTGCAGGGCGAGGGGGGCGAGCCCGCGCCCGAGTGGCGGCCGGTGACGAAGCGCGGCGCGACCGCGGACGAGCTGCGCGCGCTGCGCTTCGCCTGGGAGCTGGCGGCCGCGGCCCGCTCGAACGCGGTCGCGATCGCGCGCGGCGAAGCACTCGTGGGCCTCGGCTCGGGCCAGACCAGCCGCGTGGACGCGGTGGACGTGGCGCTCATGAAGGCGCGCCGCGCCGGGCACGACCTCGCGGGGGCGGCGCTCGCGAGCGACGGCTTCTTCCCGTTCGCGGACAACGTCGAGCACGCGGCGGCCGCGGGGATCCGCGCGATCGTCCAGCCCGGCGGCTCGATGCGCGACGCCGAGGTGATCGCAGCCTGCGACCGCCACGGGATCGCGATGCTGACCACGGGCCGCAGGACGTTCCGACATTAGATGAGCACGACTCAGCGCATCCGCCTTAGGCCTTCGGACTCACGCCGGCCCCGCGCCGCCCCGGCGCCGCACGGGAACGGCAGGAGATCCGGGACGAAGCCTTCGCTCGTCCTGATCCTCGACTTCGGCTCGCAGTACACCCAGCTCATCGCGCGCAGGGTGCGCGAGCTGGGCGTCTTCTCCGAGATCGTGCCGGGGACCACGCCGGCCGCCCAGATCGCGGCGCGCCGGCCCGGCGCCCTGATCCTCTCCGGGTCGCCGGCGAGCGGCTACCGCGCCGCGGCGCCGCTCCCGGACCCGGGGATCTACGCGCTCGGCAAGCCGCTGCTCGGGATCTGCTACGGCTTCCAGGCCACGGCCCAGCTCACCGGCGGAAAGGTGGAGAAGGCCGAGCGCGCCGAGTACGGCACCGCCACCTTCGTGCGCGACCGCACGTCCCCGCTGTTCGCCGGTCTGCCCCGGCGCTTCCGCGCCTGGATGAGCCACGGCGACGAGGTTCAGGCACTCGGCCCCGGGTGGGAGCGGGCCGCCCACACCTCGAGCTGCGCGTTCGCGGCCGCGATGCACGAGACGCAGCCGTTCTTCGGCATCCAGTTCCATCCCGAGGTGGTGCACACGCCGCACGGCCGGCAGGTGCTCGCGAACTTCCTGTTCGGGGTGGCGCACCTCGAGCCCGGCTGGAGCATGAAGAGCTTCCTCCAGAGCGCGGTCGAGCAGATCCGCGCGCGCGTGGGCGGCGGTCACGTGCTGTGCGGGCTCTCGGGCGGCGTGGACAGCTCGGTGGTCGCGACCCTGTGCCACCGGGCGGTGGGGGAGCGGCTGTCGTGCGTGCTGGTGGACCACGGCCTGCTGCGGCGCGGCGAGGCCGAGGAGGTGCGGCGCGAGCTGGGCGAGGCGCGCGGGCTGCGGCTCACGGTGGTGGACGCGCGCCGCCGGTTCCTCGATCGGCTCCAGGGCGTGATCGATCCCGAGCGCAAGCGCCGGATCATCGGCGAGGAGTTCATCCGCGTGTTCGAGGAGGAGGCGCGCAAGCTCGGGCCGGTCGAGTTCCTCGCCCAGGGCACGCTCTACCCCGACGTCATCGAGAGCGCTTCGGCCGGCTGGGGTGCGCAGGTGATCAAGACCCACCACAACGTCGGCGGCCTGCCGGAGCGCATGCACCTCCAGCTGGTGGAGCCGCTGCGCATGCTGTTCAAGGACGAGGTGCGCGCGCTGGGCCGCTCGCTCGGCCTGCCCGAGGCGCTGGTGGACCGCCATCCCTTCCCCGGGCCGGGGCTCGCGGTGCGCATCCTGGGCGCGGTGAACGAGACCGACCTCGAGCTGCTGCGCGCGGCCGACGCGATCTACATCGAGGAGCTGCGGCGCGCGGACTGGTACCGGCGCACCTGGCAGGCGTTCGCGGTCCTGCTCCCGGTGCACAGCGTGGGGGTGAAGGGGGACGAGCGCTCCTACGAGCAGGTGGTGGCGCTGCGCGCGGTGAACTCGACCGACGGCATGACCGCGGACTGGACCCGGCTGCCCGCCACGCTCCTGGCCCGGATCGCGAGCCGGATCGCGAACGAGGTGCGGGGCGTGAACCGCGTGGTTTTCGACTGCACGAGCAAGCCTCCCGCGACGATTGAATGGGAATGAGTCGGTTCCCAGGGAGGACCGGGCGGCGCGCCGGCGCGGCGCTGGCTGCGGCGGCGACGCTGGCCTGCGCCGGCGCGGCCCCGGCCGGCGCGGGGCCCCTGTGGCTCGAGCTCGCGGACACCAGCGCCGTGGCCACCAGCGACACGTGGGCCGCGAACCCGTCGGTTCCGGCGGTGGACGACACCGGGCGCGTGGTGTGGGCCGCTGCGGCCGCCCGCCATCCGGAGCGCCGCTCGCTCGCGCTCCACAGGCTGGCCGAGCCCGGGGCGATCGCGGACTCGGCGGCGCTCGCGCGGCGCTGGCTCCTGCTCGACATGCCGGGCGTCCCGGGGCTCCCGACCTACGCCTTGAGGCGCGCCGCCCCGCTCTACCTGGTGGCGGGTGACAGCGCGAGCGCCGAGTCGTGCTGGGTCGCGCTCGCCGCGCGCTCCGGCCTGTGGCGCGGGGAGGCGCTGCGCGCGATCGGCCAGTTGGCACTCGCCCGCGGCGAGCCCGCGCGCGGCGACTCCTTGCTCGCGGGCTACGAGCGCTCGGACCTCGGCGACCTCGAGCGCGCGGGCTGGCTCGCGATGCGCGCGCGCCTCGCGCTGGCCGCGGGCGACACCGCGCGCTCGCTCGATCTCGGCCGCCAGGTCGTGCGCCGCTTCCCGGTGCTGCCTCCCGCAACCGAGGCCGAGGCGCTGGTCGAGGGTGTGGCCGCCGCGCGCGGGGCCGCCCTCGAGGCCGCCGACGAGCGCGCGCTCGCCGAGGTGGACGCGCTGCGCGGCGACCGCGGCTCGGCGGCGCGAAGGCTCGCCCGCGCGCTCCCGCTCGTGCCCGACTCCCTGCGCTTCGTGGTCGGGTTCCGTCTCGAGGAGGTGCTGCGCGCCGACGGACGTTTCGGCCCGGCCGCCCAGGCGCTGGCCTCCGCCTGCTCGCTCGCCGCGGGGCGCGGGAGCGACGCGCGCTGCCTGCTCGAGCGCGCGCGCATCGAGCGGGACGCGCGCCGTGCCGGGCCGGCGCTCCGCCTCTACGCCCGGGCCGCGGCGGCGGCGCGCGACACGCTCCTCTTCCAGACCATTCTGTGGGAGCGCGCGCGCGAGGCGGAGCAGGAGGGACGCCTGGGCGAGGCGCGCGCGGACTACCAGCGGGTGGCGGCGCTCGGCCGCCGGCGCGCCTCGGACGCCGCGTTCCGCGCCGGCGTGCTGTGGTACGCCGCCGGCCACGCCGCGAAGGCCGAGGTGTGGTGGCGCAGGGTGGACGGCGACGGCGGGCGCTTCTGGCGGGCGATCGCGATGCGCGGCCACCGGCGCCGCGAATCGGACAGCCTGCTCGCCGTGCTCGCCGCCCAGCCCGGCTACTCCTTCTATAGTGCCGCCGCGCGCGACACCCTGGGGATCCGCGGCTGGCCGGGTGCGCCCGGCCAGCCCACGCCGGCCGAGGGCGGGTCCCCTGCGGTTGCGCTCGGCACCCTGCTCACCGAGTCGGGGTTGGGCGACGACGGCTCGGACCTCGCCGCCCGCTGGGCCACCGGAGACGCGCGCGATCCCGACCTCGGCCCCGTGCCTCCGGGGCGGCGCTTCGCGATCCTGGTGGACGCCGCCCAGGTGGCGTTCGAGGCCGGGCGAATGGCGCAGGGAATCCGGCTTGCCCAGCGGGCGTTCTCGGCCGCGGCGGAGTGGGGCCCGGCGTCCCAGTGGGGCGTGGTGCCGTGGATCTTTCCGCCCGCCTACCAGTCGCTGGTGCGCTGGCGCGCGGTGCAGGCCGCGCGGCCGGGGCTCGATCCGGCGCTGCTGGCCGCGCTGATCTGGCAGGAGAGCCGGTTCGACGCCGCGGCGCGCTCGCGCAGCAACGCGCTCGGGCTCATGCAGCTCATGCTCGGCACGGCGCGCGACGCGCTGGGCGCGGGAAGGCGCGGCGCCCCGGCCGAGAGCGCGCTCTTCGATCCCGCGCTCAACACCCGCGCCGGCGTGGTCTACCTGGCGGGCCTCCTGGATCGCTTCCAGGGCCATGTGCCCGCCGCGCTCGCCGCCTACAACTCGGGCCCCGGGCGAGTCGTGCCCGGCTGGTTCGATCTCGCGCGCTGCGGAGGGGAGGCGCTGTTCTGCGAGCTGATCGTCTTCCCCGAGACCGAGGACTACGTGAAGCGCATCCTCGCCGCGCGCGCCGCCTACCGCGAGCTCGCGCCGCGCCTGGCCCGCGCCGGGGAGATCGCGCCGTGAGCGCAGGCCGCCGGCCGGGCCCGCGCCTCCTCACCCCCGGCCTGCTCCCCGAGGCGCAGCGCAAGCTGATCCACCTCGGGTTCCTGATCCTCCCCCTCGACCTGCTCTACCCGATCGTGCCCTGGCCGCGTGGCCGCGCGCAGTTCCGCGAGCTGCTGATCGCGCTGGTCGTCGCCGCGGTCGCGATCGACCTGCTGCGCCTTCACGCTCCGCGCGTCGGCCGCTTCTTCCGCGAGTTCTTCGGGGAGATGATCCGCGAGCACGAGCGGTTCAACCTGCTCGGCTCCACCTACCTGCTGCTCGCGTCGCTGCTGGCCATCGAGATCTTCCCGCGGCCGGTCGCGGCCGCCGCGCTCGGGTTCACGGTGCTGGGCGACGCGTTCGCGGCCATGGTGGGGAAGGCCTGGGGGCGGACCCGGCTGTTCCGCAAGACGATCGAAGGGGCGCTGGGCGGGCTCGCGGCGTGCCTGGCGTGGGGGGCGTTCCTGGTCCTGGCCGGGCATCTGCCGTGGGGGCCGGTCCTGGCCGGCGCCTTGGTCGCAAGTCTGGTCGAGCTGCTGCCGATACCCCTCGACGACAACCTCGGGATCACGCTGTTCAGCGGCTACACCATGAAGCTTCTCTGGATGCCCGGATGACCCTTCGACCCACCCCGCGCCCCGCGCGCGCCGCATGAGCTTCCTGCCGACCGAGTCCTCGCACGGCCCCTTCGACACCGCCCTGCGCCGGGCGCGCGCGGGGCATTACGCGGAGGCCGTGGCCGCGATCGAGTCCCACCTCGCGGGCTCCGACGCGGGCGCGCAGCCCGCCGCCGACACGCTGGCCGAGATCGCGCGGCTCGCCCAGGCCGCCGGCGATCTGGAGGCCGCGGCCTCCGCCCTCGGGCTCGCGGTGCGGGCGCGCCCGCGCCACGCCGACCTCCAGTACCGCTACGCCTGCGCGCTGCTCAGGCTCGAGCGCCCGGCCGAGGCGCGCACGGCGCTCGACCGCGCGCTCGAGATCAACCCGCGCTACCTGGCGGCGCGCGTCGAGCGTGCCCAGCTCGATGCGCGCGAGGGCCGGCCGGGGGAGGCGCTCGGCACCCTGCGCGCGCTCTCGCACGAGGCCTCGTTCGCGGAGTCGGAGGAGTTCCGCCAGGGGCTCGGGCGCCTCGACCGCGGGGAGTGGGAGGAGGCGCAGGCGCTGTTCGGGCAGGCGCTCGATTCCGAGACTGCGGAGCTCCGGCACCGGCTCGAGCGCTTCGAGGCGCTGATGCGCGAGGGGGACGCCGGGCGCGCGGTGGTCGAGCTGCACCAGGCGATTGCCGAGCACCCGGCGTACCCGGATCTCCACGCCCGCCTGGGCCGCGCCGAGATGGCGCAGGGGCACTGGGACGACGCGGCGGTCTCGTTCGCCCGCGCGCTCGAGCTGAACCCCGGGTTCCACGACGCGCGCGTCGAGCTGGCGCGCGCGCTGGGGTCGCTGGGAATGCGGGCCCAGGCCATGGACCAGCTCGGCCTGGTGCTCGAGCACGAGCCGGCGAACGAGCGCGCCAAGGACCTGCAGGAGCGCTGGGGCTCGCCCCACGCCCGGGCGGGGCACGGGGCGGAGCGGCACGCGAAAGAAGCTTGACCTCGGCCGTGCCCAAGCTAGGATCGGGTTGCGGTCGCGATTGCGGTGGAGACGCCAACCGGGGAGGAGCCTACATGGCGCGTGGCACCGTGAAGTGGTTCAACGATCAGAAGGGCTACGGCTTCATCACTTCGGAGGGGCGCGAAGAAGTCTTCGTCCACCACGCCTCGATCCAGGGTCAGGGATTTCGGACGCTGCACGAAGGCGAGCAGGTCGAGTTCGAGATCAAGACCGGGGAGCGAGGCGCGGAAGCGGCGCACGTCACACGGATCGCGTGACGCAGGCGCGAGCCGAATCCCGGCGGCCCGGCGCGACCCCGCGCCGGGC
>DASXQT010000041.1:0-2823 GCA_036507005.1 Candidatus Eiseniibacteriota bacterium | reverse complement strand
AGCAGGACGGACTCGCGGAGTCGATGCTCGAGGAGCTGTTCACGATGCGCGAGGCCCACGAGCGGACAACGATCATCACGTCGAACCTGACGCCGTCGAGGCTGTGCGAGGCGCTCGGCGATCGCATCGGCGACCGCCTGCGGGGCCCGTGGGGCGTCCTCGAGACCGTTCCCGGGTAAGCGTCCGGTGAACCCCACCTTCACGCCGCATCCGTCGGGTCGCAAGATGGGCACCATGATCACATCCTCGGAGGTGACCCATGGCACTGGCGACTCGGCGTGGAGTTCCGGTCTCGCCCCCACTGCGACCCCGGCGAGAGTACTGGCGGGCGCTGGTTGAAGCGCACCGCCGGAGCGGGTTGAGCCAGGCGGCGTTCTGCCGCCGGCGGGATATTCGCAAAGGTACGCTCAGCTTCTGGAAGTGGAAGTTGGCGCGCGAGGCCGGGGCGAGTCGAGCGGCCGAGGATCCCGCACGGCCGGTCGCCCCGGCGGCCTTCGTGCCCATCGAGATCGCCGTGTCGCCGACCCCCCCTGTCGGGTTGGCGTCTCGGACCGTGCCGGCCTGGGCCGGCGAGGTCGAGATCGCGCTGGAACGCGGCCCGCTCGTGCGCGTGCGGGGCCACGTCGACGGAGCGGCGCTCGCGCTCGTGCTCCGGACGGTCGAAGCGCTCCGGTGCTGAGCCTGCCGCCGGCGGTGCGGATCTTCGTGGCGACGGCGCCGACGAATATGCATCTGTCCTTCGATCGCCTCGCCGCGCTCGCCCGCGATGTGCTCGCGCAGGACCCGCTCTCGGGTCATTTGTTTTGCTATTTCAACCGCAGCGCCGACCGGGTCAAGATCCTGTACTGGGATCGCTCGGGCTTCTGTCTCTGGTACAAGCGCCTGGAGCGCGGCGTGTTCCATCTGCCCCGCGCGGGGGCGGCGGCGCTCGAGCTCGACGCGGCCGACCTGCTGCTGCTCCTCGACGGGATCGAGCTCACGACGGTGGTGCGGCGGCCGCGCTTCAGCGCGCGCCGCGCGGTAAGCGCGCGCGCGTAATCTTTCGCGCGCGGGGCCGCGCGATCGGGAACGCGCGCGGGGTGACGGGCATTTATAGAGACGATGACCACGCCGCTCGACGCGGTGCCCACCGATCCTGCGGATCTCCGACACTACTGCGCTCGGCTCCTCGCCACCCTCGGCGAGAAGGACCAGCTCATCGAGAAGCTCACCCACCAGCTCGCGCTCTTCCGCCGCTACCTCTACGGCCGCCGCTCCGAGCAGCTCGATCCCGCGCAGTTGCTCCTGGAATTCGCCAGCTGGGTGCAGGCGCACCAGACCGCCGCCGCGGCCCCGGCGCCGCCGCCGCCCGCGGCGGCGCCCCCGCCCGCTCCTCGGCGCGGCCACGGCCGCGCCCCGCTGCCCGCGCTGCTCCCGCGCCGGCGGGTCGAGCATGCGCTGCCCCCGGACCGCTGCACCTGCACGGCGTGCGGCACGCCCCTCGTGAAGATCGGCGAAGAGACGAGCGAGCAACTCGACTACCAACCGGCCTCGCTCCACGTCGTCGAGCACGTCCGCTTCACCTATGCGTGCCGCGCGTGTGAGGAGACCGTGGTGACGGCCCCCTTGCCGGCCGCGCCCATCGAAAAAGGGCGCCCCGGGCCCGGGCTGCTCGCCCAGGTGATCACCGCGAAGTATGCGGATCACCTCCCGCTCAACCGCCAGGTCGATATCTTCACCCGCCACGGCGTCACCTTGACCCGACAGACCCTGTGCGATTGGGTGGCCGCCGCCGCCGACCTGCTCACGCCGGTGTACGAGGATCTCAAAGCGATGGTGCTCGCGAGCGCCGTCCTCCACACCGACGACACCCCGGTCCCCGTGCTCGATCGCGCGCGGACCGAGACCCGCCCGGGCCGGCTGTGGGTGTACGTGGGCGATGGTCGGCCCGCCGACATCGTGTACGACTACACGGCCGACCGCAGTCGCGCCGGGCCGCTCGCCATCCTCGGGAGCTTCCGCGGCTATCTGCAGGCCGATGCCTACGCCGGCTACGACGCCCTGTATGCGACGGGCCGCGTCGTGGAGGTCGGGTGCTGGGCCCATGCCCGGCGCTACTTCTGGGACGCCAAGGCCTCAGATCCCACGCGCGGCCTGCCCGCCCTGGCCTTTATCCAGCAGCTCTACGCCGTGGAGGCTGAGGCCAAGGGGCTCGACGCCGACGCGCGGCGGACGCGGCGGCAGGTCGATGCGCTGCCGGTCCTGGCGCGCTTCAAGCTCTGGCTGGACGAGCAGGCCGACCGCGTCCTGCCCAAGAGCCCGATCGGCGAGGCGGTCGGCTACGCCCGTGCCCAGTGGACGGCCCTGACCCGGTACTGCGAGGACGGCGCCCTCGCCATCGACAACAATGCCGCCGAGCGCGCCCTGCGCCGCGTGGTCACCGGCCGGAAGAACTGGCTCTTCTGTGGGAGCGACGAAGGGGGCAAACGCGCCGCCATCCTCTACAGCCTCGTGGCGACCTGCAAGGCCCACGGGATCGACGCGTGGGCCTACCTGCGCGACGTCCTCGAGCGCATCCCCACGCATCCCAATCCCCGTCGCGCCGAGCTGCTGCCTAGAAACTGGAAGGCCGCTCAGCCCGTCGCCCCGGCGTAGCCCCCGAGCCACTCGCCACACTGCCATCGACCGCCCCCCGTCGCACCGGGGTGGGGTTCACCGGACGCTTACCCGGCCAGCGATCTCGACGCACCACCGCCACAGATGGCGATTGGCCTCGTGCACGTCGCGGAAGGCGCGCCCGGCCAGGGCGTTGCGCTTGACGTAGTGGACGCCGCCCTGTTCGAC
>DASXQT010000040.1:0-94603 GCA_036507005.1 Candidatus Eiseniibacteriota bacterium | reverse complement strand
CGGCGGGATCAGTGGCTCGATCACCGCCCATTCGTCATCCGTGAGTTCGTAACGGCGCATCCGTTGTGCCCTCCCAGCCCCGCCATCCGTAGCGGGTTGGGGGCAGCCTACAACTTGCGACCGTTCTCAAACAGAGCCTAGCCGCGGGCCTCACGTCCGCTCCTTCCGCGGGCGGGCGGCGGCGGGCCGGCCGAGCGGAGGCTTCTCCCCGAGGAACATCACCTCCTCCTCGAGCTCGACGCCGAACTTCTCGCGCACCCGCGCCTTCATGATCTCCGCCAGCTCGAGCACCTCGCGGGCGGTGGCGCGCCCGGCGTTCACGATGATGTTGGCGTGCTTGGCGAACACCAGGGCGTCGCCCACGCGCAGCCCGCGGCATCCGCACTCGTCGAGGAGCTGGCCGGCCGCGACCCGATGGGTGCCGGGCGAGAGCTTCCCGCCCGGCATGCGCCAGTCGGGCGGCAGGTTCTTGAAGTAGGAGCCCGCGGTGGGCTCGACCCGCCAGTGCGGGTGGCGCAGGCGGCGGATCTCGAGCTTCTCGTCGATCACCTTCTGGATCGCGGCGCGCTCCCCCTTGCGAAGCTGCAGCAGGCAGGTGAGGAGCACGCGGGGCTCGCGCTTGAGCCGCGAATCGCGGTACGCGAACCGGTACCAGGGCGCGGGGCGGGTCTCGACCGTGGCGCCGTCGAGCGTGGCGTGGGTGCACTCGACGGTGAAGCTCCCGATGTCCTGGCCGTAGCAGCCGGCGTTGCCGTAGAGCGCGCCGCCCACCGAGCCCGGGATCCCGGCGGCGAACTCGAGGCCCGCGAGGTCGCGGTCGCGGCACTGGTAGATGAGCTCGAGGAAGTCGGCGCCGCACCCGACCTGGGCCGCGGTGCCGTCGAACTCGATGGTCTCGATCGCGTTCCGGACCACGAGGCCGCGGAAGCCCTCGTCCGACACCAGGAGGTTGCTGCCGCCCCCGAGCAGGAACACTGGCAGCCCGGCCTCGCGCGCGGCCCGCAGCGCCGCCACCAGCGCGTCGACCGCCGGCGCGGCGTAGTAGAAGTCGGCCGGCCCCCCGATGCGGAACGTGGTGTGGTGCCGCAGCGGCTCCTGGGTCAGCAAGCCGGCGCCGAGGAGGGTGCGCAGACGATCTTCGATCGAGGTCGCGGAGCGAGGCATCGAGCGCCGCACGTTGGCGCAAAGCCCGGCGGCGGTCAAACCTCGTTGCGCTGGGCGCGTCGCGCAAGCCGGCTCGGACGCCCGCGCGGGCGAGCACCGGCCCGGTTGCCCTGGGGCGCCGGCCCGCTGCTATAGTCCCCGGCTCGGTCGTGGCCGCAGCTTGGTTCGCGACCCCACCGGCCATGGCCAGACGACTCGATTCCACGCTCTACGGTCCCGCCTCCTGGGCCGTGCTCGCGCTCGCCGCGCTCCTGCTCTGCCTCTCGAACGGGCGCACGGCGATCGCGGCCGCGCCGTGGTGGGCGCTCATGCTCATGCTCCGGTTCGTGCGCGGGCGCCGCCCGCTCCCGGGGCTCGCCATCGGCCTCGCGGTCACGATCGGCGCGAACCTGCTGGTGTGGCGGGGCATGATCCCGGTGGAGGGTAGGACCTACGCGGCGATCGCCGCCACGATCGGGACGCTCGCCTTCCTTCCCTTCGTAGCGGACCGCCTGCTCGTCCCGCGCATCGGCGGCTTCGCGGCGACCTTCGTGCTCCCGCTCGCCGCGGTCGCGGCCGACCTCCTGAACACCGTCTTCAGCCCGTACGGGAGCTGGGGTTCCCTCGCCTACACGCAGCTCGATGATCTCCCGCTGGTCCAGATCGTCTCGGTGACCGGGGGCGCGGGCGTCGTCTTCCTGATCGCGTGGTTCGCGGCGGTGGTCAACTGGGCGTGGGAGCAGCGCTTCGTCTGGGCCCGGATCCGCTTCGAGGCCACGGCGTTCGTCGCGGTGCTCGTCCTCATCCACCTCCTCGGCGGCGTGCGGCTCGGGCTTCGCGATCCCTCGCCTTCGGTGCGCGTCGCGGGGCTCACCGTGCGCACGGCCGAGGCGGGGAACCTGACGCGGAGGCTCGACGCGGACGCCAAGCCGGCCGAGCTCAAAGCCGCGCGGGCGGCGCTGGCGGCGCTCCACGACACCCTGTTCCAGCGCAGCGAGCGCGAGGTGCGCGCCGGAGCGCGCATCGTGCTGTGGTCGGAGGCCAACGGCTTGACGCTCAAGCAGGACGAGCCTGCCCTGCTCGCGCGGGCGCGCGAGCTCGCGGTCCGCTACCGCGTCTGGCTGTTCCTGGCGCTCGCCACCACCACGCCCGGGAGCCCGCGCTACGAGAACCAGCTCGTGATGATCGATCCCGACGGCTCCCTGGGGTTCCGCTACCACAAGGCGAAACCGGTGCCGGGCGATCCGGAGATGGGCGCCGACCGCTCGATCCCGAAGCCGGTCGCCACGCGGGTGGGAAAGCTGGCGGGAGCGATCTGCTTCGACATGGACTTCCCCGGGCTGATCCGCAAGGCGGGGAGCCTCGACGCGGACATCCTGATCGCGCCCAGCTCCGACTGGAGGGCGATCGATCCCGCGCACACGCGCATGGCGGTCTTCCGCGGCATCGAGAACGGCTGCGCGGTCGTGCGCCAGACCAACCAGGGCCTCTCCATGGCCACCGATTGCCGGGGGCGCGTGCTCGCCGCCGCGGACTTCTTCGCAACCGGCGACCACCGCATGGTGGCCCTGGTGCCGACGCAGGGCGCGCGCACCTTCTACGCGCGCGTCGGGGACCTGTTCGCCTGGCTGTGCGTGCTCGCGCTCGCGGGGGTCGTGGTGATGGCGCAGGGGCTGCGGCGCCTCTGAGCGCGCGGCGTTTTGCCGCCCCCCGGCGCGGCGCTATATTTTGGTTCGCGCATCCCGACCACGGCAACGGAGGGGTTCATGCCTGAGCTGGAGATCACCTACTGCTTCCAGTGAAACTATCTGCCCCGGGCCGCCAGTCTGGCGGCCGAGATCAAGAAGGCGCGCGGCATCGAGTCCCGGCTGGTCAAGGGCTCCGGCGGGCAGTTCGAGATCGTGCTGGATGGCAAGCTGATCTTCTCGAAGAAAGCGCTCGGCCGATTCCCCGAGACCGGCGAGATCCTGGAGAAGATACCGGCCTGATCCGCGGGCCCGAGCGAGCCGCGCGGCCGCCCTCCGGCCGGAGCACGGCGAGGCCATCGTGTTCGAGAGCAGGGAACAGGCCGCGGAGCTGCTCGCCTCGCGGCTGAGCGGCTACCGCGGAAGGCGCCCGCTCGTGCTCGGCATCCCGCGCGGCGGGGTGGTGATGGCGAGCATCCTCGCGCGCGAGCTGGACGGCGAGGCCGACGTCGTCCTGGTCCACAAGCTGCGTGCGCCCCACCGGCTCGAGCTCGCGATCGGCGCGGTGGACGAGGCCGGCAACGTGGCGATCGAGTCCTTCGCGAGCGAAGCCGGCGCGAGCCCCTCCTACCTCGAGGCCGAGCGCGAGACCCAGCTCGCCACCCTGCGCGCGCGCCGCGCCGCGTACACGCCCGCGCGCCCCGCGATCGACGCGGGCGGCCGCATCGCGATCGTCGTGGACGACGGCGTCGCGACCGGCGCGACCATGGCCGCCGCGCTGCGCTCGGTGCGCGGCAAGGAGCCGGCCCGGCTGGTGGCGGCCGCGGCCGTGGCCTCGCTGGAGGCGGTCGCTCGGCTGCGCCGGCTCGCCGACGAGGTGATGGTGCTCGAGATCCCCTACGAGCTGGACGCCGTGAGCCTGTGGTTCGAGAGCTTCCCCCAGGTGGAGGACGCCGAGGTCATCGCCCTGCTGCGGGCGGGGGCGTGACCGGGCCGCGCGATGCTCTGGCCCCCGCTCACGGCGCGCCTTCCTTCGGGCCCGCGCCCTTCTCGAGCGACAGCCGGTAGCGCCGCTCGCCGACCCTCTCGATCGCGATCGCGTCGCCCACCTCGAGCCCGCGCTCGCGGCACCACTTCATCATCCCCGGCTGCCGCGGCGACCGCGGGCGGAAGGTCCACGAGCCGAGCTGGATGTCGGTCTCGAACGAGAAGCCGAGGTCGGTATCGACCGTGACCGGCTTCACCTCGTAGGGACGCGGCGCGTCGCCCGGACCGCGCGGGCCGATGCTGTCGGGCGGAAAGAAGTCGAGCACGTCCCACAGCGGCACGTTGCGCTCGGTGAAGGTCCAGAGATTTCCCGGGGTGCGGATCGGAATGCGGCGGACCTCCGCCATGCCGGCGCTACGCTCCGCCGCGGCCCGCCTCGCCGTGCCCCGTCACGCGCCGCCTCCGCTCGCGGGCCCAACCTTCGGGCGCTCGTGGCGCACCACGTCGCGGACCACGGAGTAACCGTCGCCGCCGAGACGCCCGACGGGCGCGAGCCTCTGCGGGTCCACGCGCCCCTCGGTCAGGATCTCGTCGGCGACGTGGGCGCGGACGATCTCGCCCACGGTGAAGAAGGACTCCCCGAGCTCGACCACGCGGAAGAGCCGGCACTCGAGGCTCGCGGGCGACTCGCCGACTCGCGGCGAGCGCACGAGGTCGGACGGGACCGGCGTGAGGCCGGTGAGCTCGAACTCGTCGACATCCTCGGGCCAGTCGCCCGAGGCCTTGACCACGCGCTCGAGCAGCGGCTCGTTCACGACGTTCACGACGAAGTCGCCGCCCGCCTGGATGTTGCGCAGCGTGTCCTTGAGCCCTCCCCCGCGCCGGTTGATCGAGATCCCGACCAGCGGCGGCCGGTTGGTGATGGCGTTGAAGTACGAGAACGGAGCGACGTTGAACGCGCCGGTGGGGCCCACGGTCGAGACGAACGCGATCGGACGCGGCACGACGATCGAGATCATGAAGCGGTACATCGCGCCGGGCGAGAGCGACCTGGGATCGACGATCACGCCCGCGAGTGTAGCCGAGGGCGCGCGCGGGCGCAGGCGTGGACGCGGTTGCAGGTGGCGCGGCCGGGCGCGCGCGCCGACGCGGCTGCAAGTGGCGCGGCCGAGCGCGCGCGGCCCGGCTGGATGAGGATGCGCGGTTCGCCGCACTGTCACCCCCGCGTGACGCTTCGCGGGTGACAGCGTGACACTCTCGTGCGTCTACGCGCATGCGGCGGTCGCCGCCCGGCCGCGGGTTTCCCGCGGTCGTCGTGTTCGCGGGCAGCTCCCTCCCGGGAACCGCGGGGCGGCACGACCTATGCCATCCGCAGGCGCGGAACCTCTCCTCCCCGATGCGGCGGGCGCGCCGCGGGCCGCCACGCCGGAAATGCCTCGCGCCGGGATGACCTCGATCGAGGCACGGAGGATTCCATGCACGCTCCCCGCTGCTACCCACGCGCCGCATCGCTCGCTCTCGGCATCGCTCTCTCGGCGCTCTCCGCCTGCCCAGGGGATCCCGATGCCCCGCTGATCCTGCGCGCCGCCGCGACGCAACCCTACGGCGCGGGCGCCGGCTGCGGAGGCGCCTGCGGGGCCGGCGCTACAGGCGCTTGCGTGGCCGGGGCCGGCGGCGGAGGCGCCTGGACGGCAGGCAGCGTCGCGTAGTCGGCGCCGAACTGGGCCAGGAACTCGGGGCCGAGCCCGCGCGCCGTGACGTAGACCGGCAGGAGAGCCACCGTGCCGATGTACGGAAGGCCGAGCACGACGAAGCCGACGCAGCAGGTCACGAAGCCGACCGCCAGGCAGGCGGACAGGGTGACCGTCCACAAGGCGAAGACCCACAGGCCGTACATGAGGAAGCTTCCCGGATGGGCGCGGAGCAGGACGAGGAACTTTCTCCACGCCGCACTCGCGCCGAGGTCGTCGCGGTACATGATCGGCACCACGAAATCGGAGAGAAAGAGGCCGGCGTAGGCGAGCGCGATCCCCACCGGCACGGCCATCAGGAAGAACCCGAGCAGCGCGCCGAGGCCCGCCCAGCGGAACTCGCCGCCCTGGAACAGCGCGGCGATCGCGGCCACGAACGGGAGCGCCAACAGCGCGAGGATCGCGAGGCACGCGAGCCCGAACACCAGCGCCCAGGCGAAGAGCGAGTTGCCGAGGCGCGCGAAGCGCTTCCACGGCGCCACGATCTCCGCGCGCGCGTGGGCCACGTCGTCGAGGAAGATGAACTTCCCGCGCGAGCTGACCCACAGGAGCGCGACGAAGACGCCGATCACGCACGTCACCACGATCGCGGCGATGCCCAGGACCAGCGGCGAGAACGACCACTCGTGCGGCCACCCGTACTCGTGTCCCAGGGGCCGCCGGAGGCCGCGCCAGCCGAAGCCGCCCTGGTGACTCGAAAGAAGCTCCGACAGGAAGGCCGCGAAGCCCAGCGTCATCCAGGTCGCGAGGCGGAACGGGCGGAGCAGCAGGGCGCGCGCGCGCTCCCAGGCGCGCCGCAGCGGAGCGGTGTAGGAAACGTTCACGGGGCGACCTCCCTTCGGCCCTCGGCCATGTGGCGCACGGTCAGCGGCGGCCCGGGCCGCGATCGGGAAACGCCATGAGCTGCCCGTCCACCAGCGTGAGCACCGGGCCGTAGGGACCGCGCACTTCGCGGCGCCACCACGCCCCCGTCGCGCGCCGCGTCGGGGCGTCGGTGAAATGGTAGTCGTAAACCATGGATCGCAGGTAGCGCGGCGGGGCGGTCGGGAACGGATTGTTCTCGAGCAGCCCGAGCACCGGGCGCGAGCCCTCGAGCAGGCGCTGGCAGAAGCCCGCGTACCACGGCTCGCGCCCGAACTCGCTCAGGGCCGCGAACCACATCTGCCAGTCGAGCCGCGGCTGGTGCGGCGCCACGAACGGGGGCCGGCGCATCACGTCCCCCGGCTTGAATCGGAACTCGTAGGGCAGCCAGGTGCGGCGATCATTGCTGCCCTCGACGATGATCTCCTGCCGCCTCGTGGTCATCACCGCGAACAGCCCGTAGCCGTTCACGATCCGGAACGCGGACAGGTCTTCGTAGATCGCAGGCAGCGGGCCGAGCCGCTGGAGCGGACGCCGGAACGAGCCCATGAGCGGGACCAGGCTGAGCGCGAAGAGCGCCACCGTCAAAGGCCCGGTGACCCACGACGGCCAGCGCCCTCCGGACGGCCTCCAGGGGAGCGGGTCGCGTCCGGCGGCGCGCCCGCGCCACTTGAGCGGCCACACGCCGTCGTCCAGGAGGAGCAGGATGAGCGCGAGGGTGAGCAGGTTGAAGTAGCAGTAGTTGCCGGTGACGAGGATCAGTCCCTGGAGCAGCGCCATCGCGAGCCCGGCGGCGAAGCGGATGCGGCGCGGCGCGAGGATGAAGAACGGCGCGAACCCCTCGATCGCGAACATCCCGATCGCCGACCAGCGCTGGAAGGACGCGGAAAGGTGGTGCATGTACCACGCCGTCCACGGCGGCAGGCACTGGGTCTCGTAGTGGTACTGGAGCGCGGTCCGGTTGTGCCACGTAGGATCGCCGCTCGCGATCTTGACCACCGCCGAGGAGAACATCAGCCGGAACAGCAGCCAGCGCAGCATCCAGCGCACCGAGCGCGGGGCCGGCGGGTCGGTGCCGGGGCGGGAGCGCTCGCGCGCGGGCGCGAGGAAGATCGCGAGGAAGCCGGTCTCGAGCAGCAGGCTGTCCCACTGGAACCACAGGAAGTCGCGGCACACGGTCGCGAGCGAGAGGTAGAGCACCCAGCAGCCCGCGAGCGCGGCGATCGGGACGAGGCCGGCGACCAGCACCAGCGCGAGCACGGCGCCCGCGGCGCACAGGCCCCACAGCACGGCGTCGCTCGCGTTGAACCAGGCCAGCGTCGGCAGCAGCCAATAGCGCTCGGGGCCGTAGCGCGCGCGCACCGCGTCGAGGAAGGCGCCCGCGGGCAGGATTCCGTGGCTGCCCACGAGCCCCGCGATCTGCGCCCAGAGCGAGACGAAGGCGATGAGGTAGATCACGCCGAGCACGCGGAGGAAGATCCACGTGGTGAGCGTGTCGCCGGGCGGGACCACGTGCGCGCCGTAGGCGATCCGGGTGAAGAGCGAGAACAGGCGGCGGTTGCGCGCCACGATCCAGTAGAACGCCTCGCTCGCGAACGAGAAGAACGGCAGGTGCCGGTAGAGCCACAGCGGCCAGCCGAGGCCCGGCGCGTAGGCGAGCGCGCGGAACACCGCCTCGGCGCCCTGCGACAGGCGGTCGCCGGCCTCGACGAGCTGCACCGAGCGCTTGAAGCGGGCGACCGGGATGCCGGGGAACTGGGAAAAGACGATCTGGTAGGGCGCGTAGTCCACGCGCTCGCCGGTCATGCGCTGCCAGCGGGCGATCCACATGCGGCAGAAGCCGCAGTTGCCGTCCCAGATCAGGAGAGGCTTGCGCGGGGGCGTGGCCACGGGCGGAATGTATCAGGATCGGGCGCGGCGAAAGGCGCCCTGCCGCACCCTCCCTACCTCAGGAACAGCACCACCACGCCTGCCACCGCCGCCACGAAGCCCCCGAGGCTCCGCGCCGTGAGCCGCTCGCCGTGGAAGCGCGAGGAGATCAGGATCGTGAGCAGCGGGTAGATGGCGGTGATCGAGGCCGCGACCCCCGCCTGGATGTACTCGAGCGCGTTGAGCGAGAGCGTCACGCCCAGGAACGGGCCACAGAAGGCGCCGCCCACCATGAAGAGCGTCGCCGTGCGGTCGCGGAGCGCGGCGAACGAGGCCAGAGGATCGCGCTGGAGCGCCGCGAGCGCCCACACTCCGATGGCAGCGCCGCGATCCGCACCACGGTGGCCGAGAGCGGATCGAGCCCGGTGCGGAGCGCGAGCTTCGAGATCACGAAGCCCACCGCCTGCCCGAGCCCGCTGAGCACGCCGGCGATCACGCCCGCGAGCGGCGAGCCTTCGACGTGCACCCGCTCGCGGCGCTCGCGCTCGCGCAGCACCGAGAAGATCCCGCCCAGGATGAGCGCCATGCCCAGCAGGGCGAGGGGGCCCGGGGCCTCGCCCAGCACCGGCCAGGCCAGCGCGGCGGTGAACACCGGGGCCAGCGAGGAGAGCAGCGCGGCGCGCCCCGGCCCCAGGATCACGAGCGCCCGGAAATAGTTGGCGTCGCCGAACACGAAGCCGACGAGCCCGCTCGCGGCGAGGAGGCCGACCTGCGATCCAGTCGCCCAGGTCGGCCACGGCGACCCGTGCGTGACGAGCAGCGCGAGCCCGAGGAGCAGGGCGGCGACCGTGATGCGCAGGCGGTTCAGGACCGCCGAGCCCATGCGCTGCCCGGCTGCGGCGAAGAGGTTGGAGCCGGCGGCCCAGCAGACGGCGGTGCCGAGGGCGGAGATCTCGCCCGCGAACCTCATCCGCCGCGCGCGCCCGTCCGCGCGGCGCGACGCGTCACGCCTGCTCCTCGACGATCCGGCACACGTTGGCGATCACTTCGACCGCCTTCTCCATGTCCTGGGCCGAGACCCATTCGAAGCGCGAGTGGAAGTTGTTCTCCCCCGCGAACAGGTTGGGGGTCGGCAGCCCCATGAAGCACAGGCGCGAGCCGTCGGTGCCGCCGCGCACCGCGGTCGACCGCACCGCGAGCCCCGCGCGCCGGATCGCCTCGCGCGCGACTTCGATCACCTCGGGGTGGAGGTCGAGGACCTCCTTCATGTTGCGGTAGGACTCCTCGATCTTGAAGTCCACCCCGGCGCCCGGCCAGGCCGCGACGGTCTCGCGCGCCAGCTTCTGCAGCAGCGTCTCCTTCTCCTTGAGCGCTGGCGTCGAGAAGTCGCGGATGATGAACCGGACCGAGGCTTCCGCCACGCCGGCGTGCACCACGTAGGGGTGCACGAACCCCTCGCGGCCCTCGGTGGTCTCGGGAGAGAGCCGGCTCTTCGGCAGGCGCTGGATGAACTCGGCCGCGACCTTGATGGCGTTCACCATTTTCCACTTGGCGAACCCGGGATGGGTGTTGATGCCGCGGAAGGTCACCGTCATCGCGTCCGCGGAGAAGGTCTCGATCTCGAGCGTGCCGCGGCCTTCGCCGTCCATGGTGTAGGCGAACGCCGCGCCGAACTTCCCGACGTCGAAGTGCTTGGTGCCGGCGCCCACCTCCTCGTCGGGGGTGAACGCGACGCGCACCGCGCCATGGGGAATCTCCGGGTGCCGGACCAGGTACTCGGCCGCCGCCACGATCTCCGCCACGCCCGACTTGTTGTCGGCCCCGAGCAGGGTGTGGCCCGACGCCGTGATGATGTCGTTGCCGACCTGCTCGCGCAGCGCCGGGATCTCGGAGCTGCGCAGGACCACCTTCGGGTCGTCGGGCAGGGCGATGTCCTCGCCGCGCCAGTTCCGGTGGACCAGCGGCTTCACGTGGGCGCCGCCCTCCTCGGGCGAGGTGTCCACGTGCGCGACGAAGCCCACCACCGGCACGTTCTTCTTCTTCGTGGTCGCCGGGATGGTCGCCATGACGTAGCCGTGCTCGTCGCGAGCGGCGTCGGCGAGGCCGATCTCCTCGAGCTCCGCGACCAGCCGGTCGAGCAGCACGAGCTGCTTGGGCGTGCTCGGGTAGGTGTCCGAGTTCTCGGCCGACTGCGTGTCGTACGTCACGTAGCGGAGGAACCGCTCGACGACGCTGGTGGTCACGCCTGTGGTCTGGGCCATGGCGATCTCCGTGGCGAGGAAGCGATGCCGGTGGAGCCGATGGCAGATGAGGCTAATCGAGGCGCGGCCGGATCGGCAAACGAGTTCGGGCGCGCGCGTCGGGCCCGGAGCCAGTGCCCGGAGCCCCGTGCCGCGGCCGGCAGCCGGGCGCCGCCGTCCGGTGCCGGCGCGTCCCAATTGGCCCGCGAGCGCAGGCTGAGATAACGTAGCGCATCTCGAAGACCGGTCGCGGCTTCCCCCCCTGGACCGCAGGAGCATTCACGCCCATGAGCCACGAGGTCACCGACTTCGAGAGGGATGTCATCGAGCGCAGCCGCAGCATTCCCGTGCTGGTCGACTTCTGGGCGGAATGGTGCGGTCCGTGCCGGGTGCTGGGTCCCATCATCGAGCGCGTCGCGGGCGACGCGGACGGCCGCTGGGAGCTGGCCAAGGTGGATACCGAAGCCCACCCCGGGATCACCGAGCGCTTCGGCATCTACGGCATCCCGGCCGTGAAGCTGTTCGTGAACGGCGAGGTCGTGGACGAGTTCGTCGGCCTGATGCCCGAGGACGAGATCCGGCGCTGGCTGGAGTCCGCGCTTCCCTCCCCGCAGGACGCGGCGGTCGCCGCCGCGCGCGAGCTGCTCGGACGCGGGTCGTACGCGCAGGCCATCGAGGCGCTGCGTGGCGTCCTCGCCGCCGAGCCGCACAACGCCGAGGCGCGGCTCGCGCTGGCCGAGGCCCTGCTGCGCGTGAACCCGGCCGAGGTCGAGGCCACACTGCGCGACGTGGGGGACGATCCGGGGTCCGCCGATCGGGCAGAGGCGCTGATCGCGCTCGCGCGCCTCGCCACGACCGCGGAGCGCCCGGGCGACCTGCCCGACACCGCGGCGAAGGAGCCGCTGCTCGCCGGGGCGCGGGCGATCCGGAGCGGCGACTACGGCGCGGCGCTCGAGGCGCTGATCGAATCCCTGCGCCGCGACCGGCGCTACGCCGGCGGCGCCGCTCAGGACGCGGGGCGCGCGATCTTCGTGGTGCTCGGCATCCACCACCCGATCAGCGAGCTGTACCACCGAGCCTTCTCGAGCGCCGTGCTGGCGTGAGGGCGCGCGGTCCGGCGCGGGTGAGGGGTGGGGCCGGCGTCGGGACAACGCTCGCGGTTTGGGAACTCGATTCAGGGTGGATGCGCACCAGCCGGGCGCTCAATGGGCGCCCGGCCGGGCGTGGAAGGCGGCCGCAGGGACTTCAGTTGCGGTAGATGACCTTCAGCTTGCCCCAGCTCCTCGGGACCGCGGGCGTCAGGTCCACGAAATTGAAGACGACCGCGTCGGCGGTCACGAACCGCTTGCCGCTTCCGAGCGCGCACTGTCCAGTGGCGGTGTTCGACAGGCGCACCTTCTGGCCGAGATTCGGCTGGAAGTAGCCGCGGCCGATCAGGATGAGCTGGTCGGCGTTCGCGCCCGCGCAGCTCGCGAGCCCGCGCATGTCCACGAATGTGCTGCGGGTGCCATCGCGATCGATGATCGAGAACTGGACGTGCTCCGCGTTGGGGCCGTCGTTGTTGTTCGTGGTCTGCCCCCACGTCGCGTAGACGTCGTACAACCCTTCGGTCACGATGGGTGGGATGAAGTCGGCGTAGGCGGCTGCGTCCTTCGTGGACCGCGAGCCGGCCGCGCAAGACGTGCGGTTGCTCTTGGCGCTGGAATTGACCCAGCCGGTCCCACCCTCGATGTACGCGGATCCGGAGGCGCATCTCGATTCCACCACGATTGGCGGAGCGGCGTGGGCAAGGCTGGCAGGGATGGGTGAAACGAGGACCGCGGCCACAACAAACCCGGCGTGGCGACGCATTGAGGTCTTCCTCCTCCCGTGTTGCTCATCCTGAGCGTGGTGTGTCCCTTCTGAGCGTCGTGTGTCCCTTCTGAGTAGGGGCAGGATCATAGATTCGTCAAGTCCGCAACATCAACCGAAATCGCATCTGCGCCCCCTGGGGCCGGCGCCCAGCCCTGCCCGTCCGACGGCCGGTCCCCCCCGCTCGGGTCCCTGGCAGCGGAGTACGCCAAGGGAGACGCCCCGGGGCCCGACCTCATCGCGGTAGTCCCCCGCAATGCTGTGCCCGGCGGTGGGCGTACCTCGTTGCAGGAGTGGTGGCTCCGGCTGGAATCGGGCCAGCGGCACGCGGTTTAGGAAACCGCTGCTCTATCCGTCTGAGCTACGGGGCCGAGTCGCAACACGTTAGCACGGCAACGTCTCGTGATATCGACTTGAACAGACGTCTGCTTCCACGCTGCCTGGAAAGATCTGTGAACCGACGCTCGAGCGTCAACATCCATATGATGCGCATCATACGGAGGATGGCATGACCCGCACACGAGCCAACCTAGGACGCAAGGAAGCCACTCACGACCGGATCGTCAACGCCGCTGCACGCGCCATTCGGCGCACGGGCTACGACGGCACCGGCGTCGCCGAAATCATGAAGGATGCTGGCCTGACGCACGGCGGCTTCTACGCCCACTTCGCCTCGCGTGAGGCGATGCTGGTCGAAGCGGCTGATCGCGCCGGGGCCGAAAGCGTGGCCGCGATGGAACGCATCGCCGCCAGTGCACCGGCACAACGGGCGCTGCGGAAGATGCTGGAGGCTTATCTCTCGAAGACGAACGTGGACGCCATCGAGAGCGGGTGTGCGGCCGCCGCGCTCGGCTCGGAAATGCCCCGCCAGGCGCCCGAAGTTCGGCGCGCTGCGACACGCCGCATCAAGGAGATGATCGACGTCGTGGCGCGCCACTTGCCGGACCGGGGAAACCGGATTGCGCACGAGCGTGCACTCTTCACGGTGGCCACGATGGTTGGCGCGCTGGTGCTGGCGCGCGCCGTCGACGATCCACGACTCTCCGACGCGCTGCGCGGGGCGGCGCTGAAACACCTCGCCACGGCTCGCGACTGACGCCCCGTGTTCACGGTAGCTTACGCTTGGGGGTAGATATGACGATCATCATGCAGAGCGGGTCGAAGGGCATTCCCGTCAAGCTTGAAGAATCCGTGGCCCTCGTTACCGGCGCGTCGTCTGGCATCGGCGAGGCCACGGCGGAGCGGCTCGCGGCGGCCGGCTACAAGGTCTACGGCACGAGCAGACGGGTGAGCGAGTCGAGCAAACGATCGTTCAAGATGCTGCCCCTCGACGTGACCCGGGATGAATCCGTCGAGGCTGCTGTCAGGACGGTGGTGCGGTCAGACGGACGCATCGACCTGCTCGTCAACAACGCCGGCTTCGGCGTCGCTCCCGCCGGAGCGGAAGAGAGCTCCCTGGACCAGGCCCGGGCGATATTCGACACGAACTTCTTCGGGATGGTGCGGATGACGCGTGCCGTCGTCCCCTACATGAGACACCAGGGGCGTGGCCGCATCATCAATATCGGCTCCGTGCTCGGCTTCCTACCGATGCCGTACGGGGCTCTCTACGCGGCGACCAAGCACGCGGTCGAAGGCTATTCGGAGTCCCTCGACCACGAGCTGCGCACCAGGGGCATCCGCGTCTCGGTCATCGAGCCCGCGTACACGAAGACGCAGTTCGACGCGCACTTCATGGAACCCGACGCGAAGCTCGAGGAGTACCGCGAGATCCGCGCTGCCCTGGGCAACACCCTGCGAGAGGTGATGGCCACTGCCGACCCGCCGGGCATCGTGGCCGATGTCGTGCTGGAAGCGGCGCGCGCGGCCCGCCCGAAGCTCCGGTACACCGCGGGTGGACGCGCGAGACGTCTGCGACTGCTTCGCAGGTTCGCGCCCGGCACCTTGATGGACGGCGGCATCCGAAAAGACCTGCAGCTCGACGCGTTGTCGGGGTCTGGGCGATGAGAGCACTGGTCCTCAATAAGGTATGGCGGACCCGATCAAGTCGCCTTTGGGGACGTTCCCAGGCCAGAGCCAAGGCCGGATGAGATTCTCGTTCAGGTCTACGCCGCCGGCTTGAACCAGGTGGACAACAGGATTCGGAACGGAGAGACGAAGGCCATCCTCCGGCCTGAGTTCCCGGCCACGCTGGGGAGCGATGTGGCGGGCCGGGTGGCAGTGGCGGGGCGCAGCGTCACGCGCCTCAAGCCGGGCGACTCGGTCTTCGCCAGCGTTTTCGGACTGCGCACCGGTGCTCTCGCCGAGCTCGCCGTTGTGCCCGAGAGCGCTGCAGCCCCGAAACCAGCGCGTCTGGACTTCGTGCAAGCGGCCTCGATCCCGATGGTCGGACTGACGTCGTGGCAAGCGCTGAGGGAGCGTGCAGACATCAAGCCCGGCCAGAAGGTGTTCATTCCCGCAGGCGCCGGAGGCATCGGCACGTTCTCGTCGTGGACCCTTCCGCGCCGCTCGCGAGCGCCAGGAACACGAGCAGCGCGGGAACGAGGCGCATCACTTGGCGTGAGTCTGCTCGAGGGCGGCGCGCAGCCCTCGAGCGAGGTCTTCCGCGCGCCCGATCCCCCAATAGTGTAGGAACATGATGCGCGGCTCCTCGCCGGTCATGTGTTGATGAATCGCGACGATCTGAATGTCCGCGTGCCGGAGCGCCTTGAGCACCGGCTGCAGCTCGGACTCGGTCATGGCGAAGTCACCGTCGACCACCGCCTGATCGTTCGTACCCGAGAAGGCGGCCCAGGTGTTGACGCCCATGGTGTTGCCGATGGCGTGACCATGCATGCGCGCCGTGCGCCCGATCGTGACCTTGTAGACGCCCCCGGAAAGGTCCCCGCGGTGCCCGAGGATCGTCTCGAGCTGGTCGGTCGCGAGCTGCGTCTGCGCGGGGTCGATGTCGGCGTGGGGTAGCGGCGCGCCTGGCTCCTTGATGCTGGCGAACACCTTGCCAACGGCGCCGGCGAGCTGTGCGATGCCGCCACTGCCGCCGATGTGCATGAACATCACCCGCGGGGTCTCACCGAGGAAGTGGTTGTGGAGGGCGGTGACCTCGAGCCCGTTCTCCAGGGCGGTGCTCATGACGGGGTTGACCTGGTCCTCGGTCAGCACCATGTCCCCCATCACCATCGCCTCGGCGCCCATGGGTTCGAATGCAGCCCACGAGGTCAGCCCCGAGGGCGGGGTGAGCTTGACACCACCAACCGTGAGCGCCAGATCGGTGCGAGGAACCGAAACCTTGAAGACGCCGGCCGCGCGATCCAGTTTGCCCTTCGCTCCCGTGAGCTGCTCGATCCTGGCGGTATCGACGGTTGCCGCGTGTGCGGGCGGCGCGGCCGCGAGCACCAGAGCGGTGAGCGCGATCAGGCAATCCATCACAACCTCCCTGCGACCCGGTGATCAGAATTTGCGCTGCGTTGTAGGCGCGGTGCTTCCACTGGCGAGCGGACGCTTGGAAACTCTTGACCCTGTCAGCCGCTGAGGCGCCTCTCCGATGTTCAGATGCCTTCTCTCGGCCAGACCCAACCTCGCGTAGCAGCTCGTGTCCGCTCGGGACCGCATGAAATCGAACGCCCCGCTCGGACATCTTCGAGCGGGGCGGATCGTTGGCTGGTGTTCCGACCTGCCGGAGCAGGACGATCCGGTCATCGTCGAAGGCTGATTCGTAGCGGTCCAGGCGATCCGCGCCGCAGCCTCCTCGAAGGCTCCGCCGCCGAGCGCCTGCGGCGCTCAGCGGGCGGCGCCGACCGCCGCCGGGACCTGCTCGATCTTGTAGATCTCCCGCTTCCCGTACTCGACGAGATCGTGATAGCCCTTCATCACGTTCTCCATCTCCTTGTTGTCGGCGGCGCTCATCCCCGTGCCGGCCATCATGTCGTCGAAGGACTTCATGTCCTTGACCTCGAACTCCATGATCGCGGTCCAGTAGCGCTCCCCCACGAAGTCGGTCATGACCCGGCACTTCCCCAGACCGGATTTCTCCATCATCCTCGCCATGGTCAGGGACTTCTCGACCATCGGGCGGACCTTGCCCGGCTTGCAGTACATGATCTCGCGAACGAGCAGCATGACTCCCTCCTTGCTCTGGGTCGATCTCCGACGGCCTCTGAGCCCGGACCGTAGCACCGGCGGCGGGCGTCGTCAGCAGTTTTTGGTTCCGCACGGTTTCTCGGGCCTGACGTGCCTCCCCTTCCGCGCGGTGGCCAGCCGAAGCTCCGTGCCCAGCGCCGGGCGGCTCGTGGCATAATGGCCGGCCTAACGATGCGCTTCCGCGGCGAGAGCCGCGGGCTCTCCCAGGCGGTGCGCCCCGTTGCGGGTTCGGCGTTTCCACACACGGGCGGCGGCGGTTCGACGGAACGGCTGCCCGACAGACTCATCGAGGACCACACATGCCCCCCGCCCCACGCAAGCTCACGATCGAGGACCTGACCGCGCTCCACTGGATCGCGGACCCCCAGATCTCCCCCGACGGATCGCGCGTCGCCTTCACCCGGGTGTGGGTGGACGCCGAGGCCGACGAGTACCGCACCGCGATCTGGCGCGTGAACGCCGACGGCGCGGGCCTGCGCCGGCTGACCTCGGGCGAGCGCGACTCGCAGCCGCGCTGGTCGCCGGACGGGACGCGGCTCGCCTTCGTGCGCGCCCCCGAGGCCGAGAAGCCCGGCCAGCTCATGGTGCTGCCGATGGAAGGCGGCGAGGCCGTGCAGCGGACCAAGCTCGAGAAGAGCGCATCCGAGCCCGCCTGGTCGCCCGACGGGCGCCGCATCGCGTTCACGAGCCGGACGAACCCCGCGCTCGACGATCCCGAGAAGAAGAAGCCGAAGCACGAGCCCGGACGCCTGGTCACGCAGCCGGTGTGGCGCTGGAACGAGCAGGGCTTCCTCGACCCGGATCATCTGCCGCACCTGTGGGTGATCGACGCGGCGGAGGGCGAGCCGCGCCAGGTCACGACCGGCCGATTTGCCGAGGCCGCGCCGCGGTGGTCGCGCGACGGCCGCCATCTGCTCTTCCTCTCGGACCGGCGCGACCAGCCGTGGTTCGGGCGCGACCGCCTGTGGCTCTACCGCGTCGCGGCGGACCTCGAGGCGCCGGAAGGCGGCGCGCGCCTCGAGCCGCTCACCGAGATGGACGGCACGGTGAGCGCGTTCCGCGAGGGCGCGGGCGGAAGGATCGCGATGACCGGGTGTCTCTTCGGGGAGCGCGTCCTCTCCTACGACCAGCCCGGCCTGCTGCTCGGCGCGCCCGCGCCGGCCGGGGACGGGGCAAAGGCGCTCTCGGTCCGGCCGATCTCCGCGCGCGCCGACTTCCCCTTCGGCGAGGGCGTCTCGGCGGATCAGCACCCGCCGCGCGGCGGCGGCGAGATCCCGCTCGGCTTCGGCCCGGGCGGCGACGCGGTCATCGCGATGATGGCGAAGCACGGGAGCGCGCTGCTGGTCTCGGCGCCGCTCGCGGGCGGAGAGATCACCGAGCTGACGCCCGCGGGCCGCGACCTGATCGCCGGCACCGGCAGCGCGGACGGGCGGCGCTGGGCGCTCACGATCGGCGACTGGACGCGCCCGGGCGATCTCCACCTCCTCGATGTCGCGTCGCGCAAGCTCACCAAGCTCTGCAGCCCGAACGACGGGCTGCTCGAGGAGACGAAGCTCGCCGGGCTCGAGGAGTTCTGGTACCCGTCGTTCGACGGCGCCCGCATCCAGGCCTGGCTCGTGAAGCCGCCGGATTTCGATCCCGCCAAGAAGTACCCGCTGATCCTCGCGATCCACGGCGGCCCCCACGTGCCCTACGGCTTCAGCTTCTTCCACGAGTTCCAGGTGTTCGCGGCCGCCGGCTTCGTCGTGCTCTTCACCAACCCGCGCGGCAGCACCAGCTACGGGTCCGAGTTCGCGAACGTCATCCAGTACCACTACCCGGGCGACGACTACCGCGACCTGATGATCGGGGTGGACGAGGTGCTGAAGCGCGGCTTCGTGGACGCGAAGCGTCTCGGCGTGTGCGGCGGGAGCGGCGGCGGGCTGCTCACCAACTGGATCGTCACGCAGACCGAACGCTTCGCCGCGGCGGTGACCGACCGCTGCGTCGCCGACTGGGCCTCGATGTACTACAGCTCGGACTTCGCGCTCTTCAACGAGTCCTGGTTCCGGAAACCGCCGTTCGAAGATCCCGCGGAGCACGCCGAGCGCTCACCGGTGACCTTCGCCGCGCGCATCACCACGCCGCTCTTCATCGTGCACAGCGAGGACGACTGGCGCACGCCGATCGGGCAGGGCGAGACCATGTTCCGCGCCCTGAAGCAGCAGAAGAAGAAGACCGCGATGGTGCGCTTCCCGGGCGAGAACCACGAGCTGTCCCGGAGCGGCACGCCTTCGCGGCGGGTCCAGCGGCTGAGCCTCTACCGCCGCTGGTTCGGGCGCTTCCTTCTGGGCGAGAGCGCTCCCGAGTTCGACGAGCCGTTCCAGCGGGCCGAGGCGCCTGCGAACGTACCGGCGGCGGCGCCGGCGGCGGCTCCGGCCCGGGCTCCGCGGGCCGGCAAGCCGCGCCGGCAGGCGGCGCGGCCGCGGCAGCGCCCGCTTGCGCGAGGGGGAGCGCGCCGGCGCGGGTGAGAGTGCGACGGCCCGCAGTGGAAGGACCCGGAGGCAGTTTCGATGATCGGCTCCGGCCGGCCCCTCGAGGCCTTGCCCCAACCCCACCGAAAGCCAACCGCACGATGACCCGCGCCAATCGGGGTGGCTGGAAGACCTGCTCCCGGGGCCACAGGTACCGGGGCCCGGGCGGGTGCCCGACCTGATGGAAGGGTCATCGCGCCGCCGGGAGCCGGCGCAGGTCGCGGAAGCGCGCACGGCCGCGCAGGACGGCCGCGAGGCGCGCATGACGGCGGCGCGGAGCCGGCGCGCACTCCTCGGCGCTCCATGCGGCTCGCGCGCGCGCCGGCGCGTGCCTGCCGGTGACGGCCGCCGGACTCATCCCCGCCTCAGTGCACGCGCTTCCTCCGGTTTCGCACGAAGTCGCGGAACACGTAGGCGCCCACGTTCTGCGGGTCGGTCTCGTAGATCCGCCCGTGGTTCAAAGCCGTGAGCTTGCGCACGAAATCCAAGAGCGGCGCGTCGGTGGCCAGCATGAAGGTGGTGATCGTGATGCGCTTGCGGCGGCACTGGGAGGCCTCCTCGAGCGTCTTGTTCACGATCTTGGGATCGAGCCCGAAGGGGTTCTTGTAGAGCCGGCCGTACTCGCGGATCGCGGACGGCTTGCCGTCCGTGATCATGAAGATCTGCTTGTTGACGCCCTTGCGCCCCTCGAGGATGCGGCGCGCGAGCTGGAGCCCGGCCCGGGTATTCGTGTGGAACGGCCCGGCCTGGATCTTCATCAGGTCGCCGAGCCGGACGCGCGCGGCGTCGTCGCCGAACAGCACCACGTCGAGCGAGTCCTTGGGGTAGCGGGTCTGGATGAGCTGGGCCAGCGCGAGCGCGATCTTCTTCGCCGGCGTGATGCGGTCCTCGCCGTAGAGGATCATGCTGTGGCTCACGTCCACCATGAGCACGGTGGCGCACGACGACAGGTGCTCGGTCTCGAACACCTCGAGGTCGTCCTCGGTGAGCTTCAGCTCCTCGATGCCGCCGCGCTTGACGGCGTTGCTGACCGAGCCCAGCGGATCGAGGTTGGCGAGGTCGTCGCCGAACTGCCAGGCGCGGGTCTCGGAGAGCCGCTCGCCGCCCTTGCCGGCCTGGGGCGTGCGGTGGTCGCCGGTCCCTCCGGCCTCGAGCGCGTGGAAGATCTCGTCGAGCGAGTCTTGCCGGATGCGCCGCTCGCCCCGGGGCGTGACCTGGAGCCCCTTCGGCGTGCGCTCCACCTCGCCGGAGTTCTCGAGCAGCTTCTTGAAGTCGGCGATCCCGAAGCGCTCGTTCAGGAATCCATACTGCTCGCCGAAGTGCTCCATCCATTTGAGCGCTTCCTCGACGTTGCCTCCGGTCTGGAGCAGCAAGTTGCGGAAGATCTCCATGAGCTGGCGCTGGAACTGGAGATCCTCGGGCCGGGGCCCCTTCCACTTCGAGTAGTCGAAGAGCATGGCGCGACGGTGTCCGCTCAGTCCCCGGGCGTCCGGCGCCGCGCTTCGACGTCGGCCACGACCTCGCGCCCGCGCTCGCGCCCGCACAGCCGCCCCAGCTGCGCGGCGGATTCGTACCAGCGTCTGCGCGTCTCGGGCGATTCGGAGGCCAGATCGCCGAGCAGCAGGGCGGCGATCGCCGCCACCTCGCGCCCGCGCCCGTGTCCGCTCGCGCAGCCGTCGTCGAAGGCCCGTTGCAGGCCGGCCGCGGCCTCCTCGTGGCGGTCGAGCGCGAGCAGCGCCTGCACCAGCTCGAGCGTGATCCCGGCGCGGACCGACTTCTCCTCGGCCTGGCTCCGGCCGCCGCGCGGCGTCTCGAGCGCGCGCCGGAAGCAGGGCTCGGCCTCCTCCGGGCGCCCGGCGAGCAGGGCCATGCGGCCGAGATCGGCCGCGGCGTCGCGCGCCAGGTCGCAGCCCCACGGAGTGTCGCTCGCGCGCCCCACGGTCTCGGCGCGCTCGAAGTGCGTTCGCGCCTCGTCGGGGCGCTCGTCGCGCAGGCACTGGTGGCCGCGGCTGCGCGCCGCGAGGCCCGAGAGCATGGAGCGCGCGTCGGGGGCGAGCGTGGGGAGCAGCACCTCCAGCGTGTCCACGACGCCGCGAGCCTGCTCGACGCATCCCTGCTCGATCAGCAGCCGGTGCAGGTGGTACGCGGCCAGCGCCGCGAGCCGCCGCGAGTCGAGATCGCCCTCCTCCCGCCCGCGGCCGAGCGCGGCCCGGAACGCATCGCACGCCGCGTCGGGGTCGGCGTCCTCGATCACGAGCCCGAGCAGCACCAGCGGCTGGGTGGCGTAGATCCCCACGCCGGGCTCGGCGATCCCTCGCAAGTGCTCGTGGGCGCGGCGCAGGTGGCTCGCGGCCTCGCTCGTCGCGCCGCGCGAGGCGTGCAGCGTGCCGAGCGCGGTCTCGGCCTGGGAGGCGAGCACCCGGCCCTGAACCGACCCGCACCCGAGCCCGTTCTCGACCGCGCGCTCGAGCAGCGAGGTCCGCCGCCCCTCGCCGGTCATCGCATCGGGCTCGTAGGTGGCGCGCATCAGGAGCGCCTTGGCGCGCACCAGGCGCGCGAGCGGCGAGTCGGCGCCTTCGAGCGCGGTAATGGCCTGGTCGAACCAGCGCACCGCGGAATCGCGGTCGCCGAGCGTCCACGCCACGCTCCCGAGATCGAGCGCGGCATCCGAGGACACCGCCCGGCCGCGCGACCAGAACAGGTTCTGCATCTCGCTCGCCGGGTCCGTGGTCGCGGGCGAGGCGGGAGGATCGAGCCGCCGGCCGAGGCGCACCGCCTGCTCGAGCAGGCGCTTGGCGTCGGGCCAGCGGCCCTGGGCATGCAGCACGCGCCCCAGCGAGCGGGCCGCGAAGGCGAGCCGCAGCAGCGCATCGCGGTCGTGGGAGGCGAACTCGCGCGCCAGCGCGCGCTCGCCGTGCCGGACCAGCTCGTCGTTCGGGTCGTCCGCCCGGGCGAGCAGGCCGAGATCGGCCTGCGCGCGCTCGCGCAGCCGCTGCGCGCGGGCCTCGACCCCCAGATCGGCCAGCTCCTCGAGAGCGGCGAAGAGGCTCTGTCGCGCCGCGTCCCGCGCGCCGGTCTTCGCCAGGCACTCGGCGCCCAGGATCCGCGTCCGCGCCCGCAGGCGCAGGCCCAGAGGGCCGCGCGCGCCCCGCGCGAGGCGGAGAGCGGGCTCGAGGGCGGCCTGCGCCTCCACGTCCCGGCCCAGCACCAGCAGCAGGTCGGCGCGGTCGAGGGTCTCTTCGAGCCCGCCCTCCTCGGACGTGGTCGCCGACTCCCGCTTGGGCCGCGCGATCCAGCGCTTCAGGATCGGGAGAGACTTGATGCGCTCGACGAAAGACACGAACTCCTCCGGTTGCAGCGCGGCCGCTGAATCTGTCCGAGCGTGCTCGCCCCCGCTCAGTCCTCCCCCAGCCCGCTCAGCATGGTCTTGAGCATGTCCCGGTAGCTGGTGCTGGCATCGTCGCCGCGCTCGCGCGACAGCATCGAGTGCTGGTGCAGGCCTTCGAGCACCAGCTCCATCGCCACCGCGCACTCCTCGGCGCTCGAGGGCTTCAGGTACTTGGTGGCGAGCACGCCGAGCCCCTTCACGCCCGAAAGCCGCCGAGCGTACTCGGCGTGCGGCAGGTCGTCCGAGACCTGGACGTGATGGCCGCTCGCGAACCAGTCGAGCACCGGCCGGTACTCGGAGGCGGCCAGCGTCTCGGCCTCGGGCGCGGCCTCGGCGGATCGGGCCGCCCCCGAGCCGCGCGCCCGCCGGGGCTTGAAGGCGTCGGGGAAGCGCTGCGAGAAGATCGCCTTGACGCCGCGCCCGACCAGCGCGCGCGCCACGTTCTGCGCCCCCTCCTGCTCGCCCTCGAGCACCAACTCGACCTTGCCGCTCACCGCGGAGACCGCCTGCTGCAGGTCGCAGATGCGCGTGGTGACGCGCGCCTCGCCGGTCTTGAGCCCGCGACGCTCGGCGTTCGAGATCAGGTTCTCGACCAGCGCGATCGGGAGCCGGGCCGAGACCCCGGAGTTCTGGTCGACGTACTCGCTCTTGCGCGCCTGGATCGCGACTTCCTCGACCAGCTCGCGAATGAACGAGGGGATCGCCACCTCGATCCCGCCGTCGCGCTGGGTCCACGCCTCCTGGGCCGTGATCTCCATGCCCAGCTCGCGGGTGGCCGGGTAGTGGGTGACGATCTGCGAATTGATGCGGTCCCGGAGCGGCGTGATGATGTTGCCGCGGTTGGTGTAGTCCTCCGGGTTGGCCGAGAACACCATCGCGACGTCGAGCGGCATGCGCACCGGGAAGCCGCGGATCTGAAAGTCCTTCTCCTCGAGGATGTTGAGCAGGCCCACCTGGATGCGGGGCTGGAGGTCGGGCAGCTCGTTGATCGCGAAGATGCCGCGGTTGGTGCGCGGGATGATCCCGTAGTGGATCACGCGCTCGTCCGAGTAGTCGAGCCTGAGGGTGGCCGCCTTGATCGGGTCGATGTCGCCGATCAGATCCGCGATCGTCACGTCCGGGGTCGCGAGCTTCTCCTGGTAGCGCTGCTCGCGGTGGAGCCACGCCACCGGCGTGTCGTCGCCGCGGGCAGCGATCAGCGTGCGGGCGTGGTGCGTGAGCGGGTGGAGCGGGTCGCTGTTGAGCGGGCAGCCTTCGATCGCCGGGACCCACTCGTCCAGGAACGTCACCAGCGCGCGCAGCAGCCGGGTCTTGGCCTGCCCGCGCAGGCCGAGCAGGATGAAGTCGTGGCGCGACAGCAGGGCGTTCAGGATCTGCGGCTCGACCGTGTTCTCGTAGCCGATGATCCCCGGGAAGAGCTTCGCTCCCGAGCGGAGCCGGGCGAGCGCGTTGGCGCGCAGCTCGTCCTTGACGGAGCGCGGCCGGTAACCGGATACCTTGAGTTCCCCGAAGGTGCGAGGACGGGTCATCGAGCGGAGTCTCCTGATTCGAGCGCAAGGACGCCGCGGCCCAAGGGTGTCCGACGACTGTGAGAGGGAGAGGCGCAGTTTATCGGCTCCGGCGCGCGCGCGCAACCGGGACGCGTCATGAATGCGTCATGAAATCGTCATCGGCGCGCTTCGCTGTGCGGTGGAGGGCGCCGTGTCCGGCGCGCGCGGCTCCGATGTGTCGCAACGATCGCGACTTGACTGCGGACGCGCGCCCCGCGCGCTCCCTGCTATGCTCGCGCCCCCATGTCACGCGATCCCGCGCTGATCGCCGAGAGCCGCGCGCTGAAGCGGGCGCTGGACACGTTTCCCACGCTGGCCGCGCTGCGCGCCTCGAGCGACTGGCCGGCGCTCGATGCGCGCCTCGAGCGCGTGCTCTCGATGGTGCGTTGCGCTTCGCCCAGGGGGGCGCCGCGGCCGCCACGCGATCCCGCGCGGCTCAAGGCGGTGCACTGGAACATCGAGCACGGCAACCGCTACCCCGAGGTCGAGTCCGCGCTCGCCACGCATCCCGACCTGCGCGAGGCCGACCTCGTGCTGCTCAACGAGGTCGATCTCGGCATGGCGCGCTCCGGGAACCGCGACGTCGCCGCCGATCTCGGGGAAGCGCTCGGGCTCTACTCCGCCTGGACCCCGCTCTTCCTCGAGTGCACGAGCGGCCGCGACGAGGACCCGGGGCGCGCAGCCGGCCGGCAGAACGAGGAGGCGCTGTTCGGCCTCGCCCTGCTCTCGCGCTACCCGCTCGGTGCGGTGCGGGCGATCGAGCTGTCGAGGTCCACGGCGCTCCAGTTCGACGTCGAGCGCATGTACGGGCGCTACGTGGCGCTGATCGCCGAGATCGAGCGACCCGGCGCGCCGTTCGTGGCGGTGAGCACCCATCTCGAGGTTCACCGCACGCGCGCGCGCCGCGCCCAGCAGATGCGAGTGCTGCTCGGTGCGCTCGACGGCGAGCAGCGCCCGGTGGCGCTCGGCGGCGACTTCAACTCCCACACCTTCGACCGCGGCCTGCGGCTCTCGCCGCTCGCGGGCGCCGCCGTGCTGCTGCTGTTGCCGGGCGGAGCGCTGGCGGAGCGCCTCGTGCGCCCCGATCGCGGCCCCGCGCGCGAGCCCCTGTTTGACCACCTGCGCGGCGCCGGCTTCGAGTGGGAGCGCTTCTGCGACGGCGCGCCCACGCTCCAGCTCCGCTTCGAGCGGCTCGGCGAGGTGCGGGCCCTGCCGCCGCCGCTGCGCTCCGCCGGGCGGCGCGTGCTGGCCTGGGCCGAGCGCCGCGCGCGGCTCCGGCTCGACTGGTTCGCCGGCCGCGGATGGCACGGCGGGCGCGGCTTCACCGTGCGCGGCCTGGACGGCCCGGGTCAGGCGTCGGATCACGCCCCGCTGGCCGCGGAGTTCGTGTGAGAGGCGCGCGCCCGCGAGCTCGCCCGCGTTACTTCCGCTGCTCCAGGATCGCGATCAGCCGGCGTGCGGTGGCGGAGATGGTGTCGGGCGGCGCGCCCTCCATCACCCGCCGCGCCTGGGCCCGGGCGCTGTCGGGCGCGCCCGAGCCCGAGAGCGCGACCGCGTACAGCAGCCGCAGCAGCCGCTCGGAGGGGTAGGTCGCGACCACCTCGGCGAAGTACTCGCGCGTCTGGGCGTAGAGGCCGGCGCCGAGCAGGAAGCGCGCGAACTCGGAGTGCCCCCGCGGCCCCCGCCCCATCCGCACCAGCCGCCCCGCCGGCCCCTCGCCGAACAGATCGAAGTCGCGGTATTCGGGGGTCCAGCGGCTCACGAACACCACCGAGTCGAGCCGCGGCTCGAAGAGTCGAAGCGTCACGCCTCCGCCCAGCACGCCCGCGATCACGTCGTAGCTCGGTGTCCCCGCGGGAACCGCCGGCAGCTCCTGGCCGGTGGTGGCCGAGATCGGCTTCCCGAGCCCGGGCGGGGCGAACACCACCACGCGCTGGTGGTCGCCGTCGAGCTGGCTGCGGAACGAGGCGATCGCGGTCCGCGCCACCTCCATCTTCCTCGTGAAGGGGTCGAGCGCGAGCTGGGTCTTCCCGAGCCGGGCGGTGGTGCGGCGATCGATCAGGGCGTCGGTGCGCGCGGCGTAGGCGATCCCGATTGCCACCAGCGCCGCGGCGACCACCGCCTCGCGCGCCCCGCCCGGGCGTGGCGCCCCCGACGGTCCGCGATGCGCGGGCGCCGGCCGCGGCCGACTTACCAGCCGCGCGATCCCGGCGGCGGTGGCTTCGAAGGTCGCGGCCGCCGCGACGGCGAACCCCACCGTCGGCACGTAGAGATAGTGGGCGTAGCTGTGGGCCTCGAGCGGCAGCACCGGAAGCAGCGCGAGCGCCCACCACGTGCATCCGAACAGGATCGTCCTCCGCCGCGACCGAGAGAGCAGGCCCGCGAGCGCGAACGCCGCGAGCGGCCACAGGCCCACGCGCCAGGCCAGGGGGTCGAACATCCCCTGGGCGTCGGGAACCACGCGGATCAGGTCGACGCTCCACAGGGAGTAGGTCATCAGGTTGTGGAACACATGGGGCCCCACGCCCGCCGCGTAGGCGGGCCCGCCGGTTCCGAGCCCGTGCGTCCGGAACGCGAGGTAGAGCCCCGCGAACGCGACCCCCGTGACGAGCAGCGGCAGGAGGCGGCGCGCGGCGCCGGCGAGACGCTCGGAAGGCTGCGGCAGCAGGACGGCGGCGAAGGGCACGAAGAGCACGGCCTCCTTGCTGAGGAGCGCGAGCGCGAAGGATGCGACCGCGGCGGCCGCACGGAGCGGCGTCGGGACCTCGAGCGCCACCAGCGCCAGGAATACGAACGTCAGCGCCATGATGTCGTTGATGTTCACGGCGCTCAGCAGCACGGAATAGGAGAGCGGGAACACCCCGAAGAGCGTGGAGGCGAGGCACGCCGCCCCGGCGCCGAGGCCCGCCCGGCGCGCGAGCCGCCAGACCAGCGCCGTGTTGACCAGATGGAGCGCGAGGCTCACCAGGTGGAACGGGAGCGGCTGCGGCCCGAACACGCCGAGCATCAGCCGCACGTAGAGCACCTCGGAGAGCAGGCGCCACAGGGTGGGCGCCGAGGGCAGCAGGCCGGCCGCCTCTTCGAGCCGCACGAAGTCGTCGGTGCCGAAGAACGCGCCGAGTGCCCGGCGGTGGACGATCGCCGCGAGCAGCAGCGAAAGCGAAGGCAGGAGCCAGGGCGGGAGGGCCGTGGCGCTCGCGGCGCGTGCGTGCGGCCGCCGGCTCGCGCCGGCCGTTCCCCTGGACAGGCTCGCGCCTCCGCGTGCGGGTGGGACCAAGGATGCGCCGGGGCCGCCCACGGGCGGCCCGCGCGCGATCGGGCCCGCTCATCATAGCAGCGCGCGCGGCCGCGGTTGGTTGGCCGCAATCCGGCGGGCGGCGCGGTTGCGGCGGCCGTGCGACGCGTGGCTTACTCGCGGCCGATGAGCAGCAGGGTTGCCGTGATCGGGCTCGGAGCCATGGGCGCGCGCATCGCGCGCCGCCTGCTCGATGCCGGCCACGAGCTGCTGGTCTGGAACCGCGATCCCGCGAAGGCCGCGGCGCTCGCGGCGCTCGGAGCGGTTCGATGCGCGAGCCCCGCGGATGCGACGCGACGCGCCGAGGTGGTCGTGACCATGGTGTCCGACCCCGCCGCCCTGCGCGAGGTGACGGAAGGCCGGGAGGGCGTCGCCGCGGGCGCCAGCGACCGGACCACGGTGATCCAGATGGCGACCGTCGGACCGGCCGCAGTCTCCTGGCTCGCGGCGGCGCTCCCGCAGGGAGCCGGTCTGCTCGATGCGCCGGTGCTCGGCAGCCGGGGCGAGGCCGAGGCGGGAACGCTCGTGATCTTCGCCGGGGGCCCGCCCGATCTGGTCGCGCGCTGGACGCCGCTGCTCGCCACGCTCGGCAGTGTGCTCGCCGTCGGTCCCCTGGGCGCGGGAAGCGCCGCGAAGCTCGTCGCCAACACCGCGCTCATCGGCGTCCTGGGAGTGCTCGGCGAGGCGCTGGCGCTCGCACGGCGCCAGGGGCTCGCGCCTGGGACCGCCTTCGAGGTCCTCGCCCGGACGCCGCTCGCCCAGCAGGCCGAGCGGCGGCGCACGGCGGTCGAGAGCGGCGAGTATCCCGCGCGCTTCGCGCTCTCCCTCGCGCGCAAGGACGCCGACCTGATTCTGGAGGCGGCGGCCGCCACGGGCGCCGACCTCCGGCTCGTGGCCGCCGCGCGAAGCTGGCTCGCGGAGGCCGAGAGCGCGGGCCGAGGCGGCGCGGATTACTCGGCGATGCTGGCGAGGATCCTCGAGGCGTAGGGCTGCGGCGGCTTCACCCCACCTTGCGCATTCACGGTGCCCGATGGCTTACTCGTGGGCCATGAGCACGACCACCCTCAATACGCTCGCCGTGATGGGCGCCGGCCCGGTCGGCCTCGAGGCGGCGGCGGTTGCGCTCGACCACGGCTTCGACGTGCACGTGTTCGAGCAGGGCGAGGTGGGCTCTCACCCCCTCGCCTGGGGGCACGTGCGCATGTTCACGCCCTGGCGGATGAACCTTGGCCCGGCCTCCGCACGGCGCCTGGCCCAGAGCGGCTGGAGCGCGCCCGATCCCGAGGACTGTCCGACCGGGCTCGAGCTCGCCGAGCGCTACCTCGCGCCGCTCGCGGCGCTCGAAGAGATCAAGCCGCGGATCCACACGCACGCCAAGGTCGTGCACGCGAGCCGCCGCGGCGCGCTCAAGGGCGACATGGGCGCGGAGCGGCGCAGCGGCTTTCCGTTCCGCCTGCTGGTGCGCGACCAGGGCGGGCGGGAGAGCTTCCTCCACGCGCACGCGCTGATCGACGCCTCGGGCGTCTACGCGCGCCCCAACTGGGCGGGCGACGGCGGGATCCCGGCGCGCGGCGAGCTGTACCTGGCACCCCAGATGTCCTACCACGTGGACGACGTGCTGGGGCTCCGGCGCGAGCGCTACGCCGGCCGCCGCACTCTCGTGATCGGCGGGGGCGCGAGCGCCGCGACTTCGATCGCGGCGCTGGCCGAGCTGGCGCAGCAGGCTCCGGGAACGGGCGCGGTGTGGGCGACGCGCGCGGGCCTCGACGAGCTGCTGCCCGAGATCGCGGACGATCCGCTCGTGGAGCGCCGGGCCCTCTACCGTCGCAGCCGCGAGCTGGCGCGCGGGGGCGATCCCGCGATCGCGCACGTGGGCGGGGCGGTGGTGGAGGGGTTCGAGTTCAACTCAGCCACCCACCGATACCGCGCGACGCTCCGGATCGGCGAGCAGATGCGCGTCGAGGAGGTGGACGAGGTGCTGGTCAACGCCGGGTTCGGGCCCGACGACTCGGTCTACCGCGAGCTCCAGGTGCACGAGTGCTACGCCTCGCGCGCCCCCATGAAGCTCGCAACCGCGCTGCTGGGCGCGGCCGCGGGGGACTGTCTCACCACGCCCGCCTTCGGCGTGGAGGTGCTGGCGAATCCCGAGCCCCGGCTCTACATCCTCGGCCACAAGTCCTATGGCCGGAGTCCGAACTTCCTGCTCGAGACGGGCTACCGGCAGGTGGGCGAGGTCATCGCGACCCTCGCCCACGAGCTGGAGGTTACGGCGCGGACTTGATCAGGCGCAGCGGACCCAGAGGGCCACGGACCACGCGGCGAATCCCGCGTTGACCATCAGGCCCGCGATCCGGACGTGCCTGTTGCTCTCGACGCGCAGCAGCCAGTACACCGCGAGCGCCGCCGCCACGTAGGCGACGTACGCCAGCACGGCTCCCAACAGGGTGACGTCGAATGCCAGGAGGGAGATCGCGGTCAGGGCGATCGAGGGGACTCCGAACTCCACTGCACGTCTCAAGAGCGTCTGCATCTGAGCTGGACCTTTACCTTTCGCTCTCCCCGAGTGTTTGCTTCGTTTTTCTTCGGACAACTCTGTGATCCCTGCCCTCGGGTCGGCGCGGGATCCTAGCTGCCCGCCTGGCTGCTCGAGCCAGGGCCATTGACCGCCGGGGAAGTAGTCCCCGGCGAAATCGATTGAGGCTCCGCCGCGCGTTCCTGCCGCGCGGGGGCGCGCGTGCCACCTGCCTGCGTCCCGGCGGCGTGCGTTCCTCGGGCCAGGTGCTCGACGGTCGCGGTCGCCAGCCGATCGGACGCCTCGCCGTACGCGAACAGCGTGAGGCTGGTGTCCGGCTGGACCTCCCCGACCACGTACTCGTCATCGTGGATGCGGCCCGCGGAGTCGGCGATCGCCGTGAAGCTGCTCGGCCCGCGCCGGATGGGGATCTGGACGAAGGTGAGGGTCACGACTTCGTAAGGCAGCCAGCCGGTGCCGGTCACGATCACGGTGTCCCCGGGGCAGTAGCCCGGGCGGTTCGTGGACAGCTTCGCCGCGGAGGCCGGTGCCGTGAATCCCGCAACGAGGCCCAGAGCGAGGAACGGGACCCACGCCTTGGCGCGTTGACCCAGGCGGTGGGTGTCCTTCCCAATCCGGGACCGGGCCGCGGAACCCGCGAAAGCGGCAAGGGGAGCCTGGTTCGCGGGGGTGCGGGGGGGGTCGGTCGCTGCCGAGAGCCCCCGGAGGCGCAGGACATCTCCCAGCGGGCGGCTGAGATCGCGCGCCGGGCTGGCCTGTCTCCGGGGGTCGGCTTGTTCGAATGCGTTTGGCATCTCGACGGGAGAGATAATGCAGCGTCCGTGCCCGAACGAGGCCGAAGAAAAGGGCCTCCGGCGTTGCAAAACAGCAGGCGAGTCCGCTTCGCTTTCCGCCCATCCCGCGCTGCATTACAGTGCCGCCCCATGCCCATTTCCAGGTCTCAGGTCCTGCAGATCGTCCGGCGCCTGAGCAAGGGAGAATCGCTCGAGACGCTGGCGGCGCGGCTCGATCCTTCCTCCCAGGCCGACAAGCCGGTCCCGCCCGACGTGCCCCGCCCCGCCGACGGGACGCGCACCGGGCGCGACGCGCGCGTCGAGTTCCTGCGCGAGCGCGGCGTCGAGATCCCCCACCTCACGGGCCGCGCCCCGCAGGCCGATCCCGAGACGCTGCGCGGCAACATCGAGCAGTTCATCGGCATGACCCAGATCCCGACCGGGGTGATCGGCCCGCTGCGGGTGAACGGGCTCCACGCCCACGGCGACTACTACGTGCCGCTCGCCACGTCGGAGGGGACGCTGGTGGCGAGCTACCACCGCGGCGCGCGGCTCGCGACCCGCGCGGGCGGCGTCTCGGTGCTGGTCTCGGCCGAGCAGGTGCAGCGCGCGCCCGGCTTCGAGTTCGAGCGCATCGCGGACGCCGGGCGCTTCGGGGCGTGGGCGGCCGGCGAGTTCGAGCGCTTCCGCGAGGTGGCCGCGACCACGACGCGGCACGGCGAGCTGATCGACGCCCAGGTCCACCTCGAGTCGCGCTGCGTCTACCTGATCTTCGCCTTCTACACCGGGGACGCCGCGGGGCAGAACATGGTGACGTTCTGCACCGACGCCATCTGTCGCGACATCCTCGAGCGCACGCCCGTGAAGCCCCGCGCGTGGTACCTCGAGTCCAACATGTCGGGCGACAAGAAGGCCACGGTGCTCTCGTTCCTCCACACCCGCGGGCGCAAGGCCACCGCCGAGGTCACGCTCCCGCGCACCCTGGTCACGCGCGGCCTCCACACCACCCCCGAGCGCATGCGCGACTACTGGCAGCTCAGCTTCCTGGGCGGGGTGCAGAGCGGCTCGATCGGGGTGAGCGGCCACGTCGCGAACGGGCTCGCGGCGATCTTCCTCGCCTGCGGGCAGGACATCGCGTGCGTGAGCGAGGCGAGCGTGGGGGTGACGCGCATGGAGCTCACGGAGGCGGGCGACCTCTACTGCGCGGTCGACCTCCCCAACCTCATCGTCGGCACGGTGGGCGGCGGGACGCGGCTCCCGACCACCGCCGAGTGCCTGCGCATCGTGCGCTGCGAGGGCGATGGCAAGGCGGCCAAGTTCGCGGAGATCTGCGCGGCGGTGGCGCTCGCGGGCGAGATCTCGATCGTGGGCGCCCTGTGCGCCGGTCAATTCGCACGCGCCCACCGCACGCTGGGGCGCGCCGGAGCGAGCTGACCCCGCGCCGGGCGGATCCGGCGAGGGAACGGCCGACGACGATGGCGATGCCGCGCGAAGGATCGGTCCCGCTCGCGGTGCGCTTCTGGGCCTACCAGCGCGAGCGCTTCCCGCTCGCGGGCTTCGTTCCGCTCATCACCGTGTTCACCTTCTCCTCCGCGGCCTTCTCGCGGCTCGCGCGCGGGATGGCGGGCTTCATCCCCTGGCCGCGCTTCGCGGCCGGCGCCTTCACCGCTCTGGTGTTCTTCTTCCTGCTGCGCGTGCTCGACGAGCACAAGGACGCCGACGTCGACCGCCGGTTCCGCCCCGAGCTTCCGGTGCCGCGCGGGCTCGTGTCGCTCGCCGAGCTCAGGTGGATCGGGGGCGTGGCGCTCGCGGCGGCGCTGGCGCTGAACGCGACCCTCGCCCCGATCCTGCTGCTGCCGATCGCTGCGACCGCCGCGTGGGCGGCGCTCATGACCCGCGAGTTCTTCGTGCGCGACTGGCTGCGCGCCCACATGGCGGCCTACCTCGTCACGCACATGGCGATCATGCCGATCATCGACGCCTACACCACCGGGCTCGACTGGCTGGCGGAGCGGCACGCGCCGCCTCACGGGCTGCTCTACTTCCTGGCGGTGACGTTCGCCAACGGGATGCTGATCGAGATCGGCCGCAAGATCCGCGCACCCGAGGCGGAGCGCGAGGGCGTCGACAGCTACACCCGCGCCTGGGGCCTCCGCGTTGCGCCGGCGGTCTGGCTCGCGCTGCTCGCGGCCTCGGCGGCGACGGCGTGGCTCGCCGCCCGGCACCTGGGGCACGGCGCGGTCGCGGTCCCGGTGCTGGCGGCGCTCGCGGCCGCGTGCGCCGCGCCGGCGGTGGCGTTCCTGCGCGCGCCGGCCGCGCGGTCGAGCCGCGGGATCGAGCGCGCGAGCCAGGTGTGGCCGCTCGTCACCTACCTCCTGCTCGGCGCCGGGCCGTTCGTGGTGCGCTGGATGGGGCGCCCGTGACCCGGCACGCGACCGCGGAGCGCGCGGCCCAGGTGTTCGTCCCCGGCGCGGGCGAGATCCCGCCCGCGAGCGAGATCGGCGGCAAGGCCCTGAACCTCGCGCGGCTCGCCGCGGCAGGCCGCGAGCCCGGCTCCGGGTTCGAGGTCCCGCGCTTCGTGGCGCTGCCGGCCGCGATGTTCTCGAGCCTCGCGCTGCGCGGCCGGCCGTGGCCCGCGAGCAAGGAGGAGGCGCTGAGCCGGGCGGCCGAGATCGAGAGCCTGGAGCTGCCGCACCCGCTCCGGCTCGCGGTGCTGGCACGCATGAACGCCGCGGGGCTCGATCGCGGCTCGCTCGCGGTGCGCTCCTCCGCGGCTGCCGAGGACAGCGCGGGCGCGTCGTTCGCCGGCCAGTTCGACAGCGTGCTGGGTGTGCGCTGCGCCGAGAGCCCCGAGGAGCTGTGGCGCGCGATCCGCAAGGTGTGGGCCTCGGCGTTCAGCGCGCACGCCGCGGCCTACGCCGCGCGCGGCGCCGGGGCCGGCGGCGAGGCGCCTCCGGTCCGCATGGCGGTGGTGGTGCAGGAGATGGTGGATCCCTCCTCCTCGGGGGTCGCCTTCTCCGCCGATCCGGTGAGCGGAGCGCTCGACGTCGCGGTGGTGTGCGCGGTGTGGGGGATCGGCGAGGGCCTGGTCGCGGGCGAGCTGGACGCCGACACCTGGCGGGTCGCGCCCGGCGGCGCGCTCGAGAGCGCGATCGCGCGCAAGGACCGCGCGGTGCGGCTCGCCCCCGGCGGCCGCACGCGCATCGAGCCGGTGGAGGAGCGGGCGCAGAGCGCGCCCGCGCTCGACGACGGCGAGGTGCTGCGCGTCGCCGAGTGCGTCCGCCGCCTCGCCGCGCGCTTCGGCGCGCCGCAGGACATCGAGTGGGCGATGGTCGGGGAGCCCGGCTCCGAGCGCAGGCTCGTGGTCCTGCAGGCGCGCCCGATCACCACGCTCGGCGAGCCGCGGGGCGCGGTCGCGGGCGAGCCGGGCACACGCGCCGAGCCGGTCGCAGGCGCCGAGTCGGGCGCGCGCGCCGAGCCGGACGCAGGCGCCGCGGAGGGCGGCGCTGCCGCGCCCGCGGCCTCGGAGCCGGCAGGCGCGCGCGCGGACGTCACTCCGCGCACGCACGCCGCGCACGAGCGCGGGGCGCCCGCGGAGAAACGGGGCGAGCGCCGCGTCTGGGACAACAGCAACATCGCCGAGAGCTACGGCGGCGTCACCACGCCGCTCACCTTCGGCTTCGCCCGCGCCGTGTACGAGGACGTCTACCGCCAGTTCTGCCGGGTGATGGGCGTGCCGGAGAGCGTGATCGCCGCGAACCGCGAGGTGTTCGCGCACATGCTGGGCCTGGTGCGGGGCCGGGTCTACTACAACCTGATCAACTGGTACCGGGTCCTCGCGCTGCTCCCGGGCTTCGCCTGGAACCGCGCGTTCATGGAGCGCATGATGGGCGTGCGCGAATCCCTCCTCGGGCCGGTGGCGCCACCCGGCGCCGGCCACCGGGTGCGCGACTTCGGCCGCCTCCTCTGGATGCTGGCGCGCATGGTCTTCGAGGCCGCGCGCCTCGGCGCCGCGGTGCCGCGCTTCCACGCCCGCGTCGAGGCCGCGCTCGCGCCGCTCCGCGACGCGGACCTCGCCGCGTGGTCCGAGGACGACATCGTCGCCCTCTACCGGCGGCTCGAGGACGAGCTGCTCCACCACTGGCGCGCGCCGCTCGTCAACGACTTCTTCGCCATGATCTTCTTCGGCGTGCTGGGCCGGCTCATCGAGACGTGGCTGCCCGGCGCGCCCCCGACGCTCGCCAACGACCTCCTGTGCGGCGAGGGCGACATCATCTCGACCGAGCCCGCGCGGCGCGTGATGGCGCTGGCGCGGCGCGTGAAGGGCTCGCCCGCGCTCTCCCGGCACTTCGCCGCCGAGCCCGACGATCGCGCGCTCGCCGCGCGCCTCGCCGCCGACCCGGAGTGCGCCGACTTCCAGCGCGAGCTCGACGGCTACGTGGCGCGCTTCGGCGACCGCTGCCTCGAGGAGCTCAAGCTCGAGACCGTGACCCTGGCGGAGGACCCCGCGTTCCTGATCCAGATGGTGCGCGCCTACGCCGCGGGCGGCACCGTGGACCCCGAGGCCGCGCGGGCTCACGAGGTGGACATCCGGAGCGCCGCGGAGCGCGCCGTGCGGTCGCGGCTGCGCGGCCTGCGGCGCGCGACCTTCCTGTGGGTGCTCGGGAACGCGCGCCGCCGGGTGCGCGACCGCGAGAACCTGCGCTTCGAGCGCACCCGCGTGTTCGGGCTGGTGCGCCGCATGGCGCTCGCGCTCGGCGCGCGCCTCGCGCGCCGCGGCCGGCTCGAGCGCACGCGCGACGTGTTCTACCTCACGCTCGACGAGCTGTTCGCGGACGCCGGCGGCACCGCGGTCGCGCGCGACCTGCGCGCGGTGGTCGCGCTGCGGCGCGCGGAGTTCGAGGCCTACGCCAAGGGGCCGGCCCCGCCCGACCGCTTCGAGACCACAGGCCCGCCCTCCGACTGGACGCCCGCCGCGGCGCGCGGCGCGGGCGCCGGCCCCACCGAGCGCGAGCTGAAGGGCACGGGCTGCTGCCCGGGCGTGGTGCGTGCCGCGGTGCGCATCGTGCGCGACCCGCGCGACGCCCGCGATCTCGTGGGCCGGATCCTGGTCGCCGAGCGCACCGATCCCGGCTGGACCCTGCTCTTCCCCGCCGCGCGCGGCCTGCTGGTCCAGCGCGGCAGCCTGCTCAGCCACTCGGCGATCGTGGCGCGCGAGATGGGCCTGCCGTGCGTGGTGGGGATCGCCGGCCTGCTCGACACCCTGCGCGACGGCGAGGAGGTCGAAATGGACGGCGCCACCGGCGTGGTGCGGCGGCTCGGCGCGGAGACGACATGAGGTCGAGCGGCCGGTCGGTCGCATGGCCCGCGTGAGGCCGGCCGGCGGACTTGACATGCCGCGGGCCGGCGGGCACAATTATTATCATGAATGATAAGTTTGGGACGCTGGGCCAGCAGATTCGGCGGCTCCGGGAGGCGAAAGGCTGGACGCTAGCGAACCTCGCGGAGCACGCCGGGACGAGCGCGCCCACCATCCACCGATACGAGAACGGCTGGGACCGGTTCGAGCTCGAGACCCTGAGGAAGATCTCCTCCGTCCTCGGGGCACGCCTGGAGATCAGGCTGGTCCCCGCCGGGCGGCCGGCTGGGGCGAGGCGTGCCTCCGCTCGATCCCTGGTTCGCTCCCTGAAGCCACTGTTCTGGGAACGAACCCTGCGCGAGTCCGATCTCGCGCGTCATCCGCGCTGGGTGCTGGAGCGCGTGCTGACGTCCGGAAGCCGCGCCCAGGCGCGGGCGGCGCGCAGATTCTTCGGGGACGAAGCCGTGCGCGCGGCCGTCGGCCGCCGCGGCGTGGACGCGCGCACCCGGGCCTATTGGCGACTCGTCCTGGAGGGCGGGAAACTTGAATCCCAAGGTCGTAGGCACTAGGGGCTGGGTGCTGATTCGCAAGCTGGCCCATGAGGGGCTCACCGATGGGTGGGTGCTCGCGGGCGGCACGGGTCTCGCGCTTCAGTTGGGCCACCGACTCTCCCGCGATCTGGATTTTTTCGGGAGGCGGGACTTCGACGGCGTGCGGCTGGCCGATTCGCTCGCCGGCGTCGCGCCGGTCACGGTGCTCGGTCGGTCGTCGGGGACGCTGCACGTCACGCTGGCGGGCACGCGCCTCAGCTTCCTCCGGCTGCAGCGCCCGCTCCTCTTCCGCGGGACCCCCTACCGTGGGATCGTGGTCGCGGATCCGCTGGACATCGCCGTGATGAAGGTGCTGGCCATCGGCGGTCGCGGAAGCCGGAGGGACTTCGTCGACCTCCACTTCTTCATCCGCTCGGGGGGATCCCTGGAGTCGGTGTTCCGGCTGATCCGCCGCCGCTTCAAGGGCCTGGACTTCAACGAGTATCACCTGCTCCGGTCCCTGGCGTACTTCGACGACGCGGAGAGCGAGCCAATGCCGCGAATGCTGCGACGCGCGTCCTGGGCGGAGATCAAGCGGGCGATCACCGCGGAGGTCAATCGACTGTCATGAGTCGCGCGGGTACTCCATGCGCAAGCCGGGAAGGTGGAGCACGGCCGTGATGGCGGGGGATGCCTGAATGGGACACCGAGCCACCGCCGTGGACCCTGCCGCGCCCGCCGCGTCTCCCGCCGCCTCGATCCGCGAGCGCGCCTCGTTCGACTTCATCCGCTACGCCAGCGTGTGGGAGGACGCGGACGTGCTGTGCGCGGCGCTCGCGCCGGTGGCGCGCGGCGGGCGCGCGCTCTCGGTCGCCTCGGCGGGGGACAACGCGCTCGCGCTCCTCTCGCTCGATCCCGCCGAGGTGGTGGCCGTGGACCTGAGCGCCGCGCAGTGCGCGTGCGTGGAGCTGCGGATCGCGGCGTTCCGCCGTCTCGACGACCCGGCCCTGCTCGCGTTCCTGGGCGTCACCCCCTCCCCCACGCGACTCGACACCTACCGTGTGCTCAAGCCCGACCTCTCCGAGGAGGCGATGCGCTTCTGGGACCGGCATCCCGAGGCGATCGCGCGCGGCGTGATCCACGCCGGCAAGTTCGAGGGCTACTTCCGCCTGTTCCGGCGCTGGGTGCTGCCGCTCATCCACTCGCCGGGCACGATCCGCGCGCTGCGCGCGCCCAAGTCGCTCGCCGAGCAGCTCCGCTTCTATGACGAGCGCTGGGACACGTGGCGCTGGCGGGCGCTGTTCAAGGTCTTCTTCGGGCGCGCGGTGATGGGGCGCCTGGGTCGCGACCCCGAGTTCTTCGCGCACGTCGAAGGCGACGTGGGCGCGCGCATCCTCGAGCGCACGCACCAGGCCCTGACCGCGATCCCGGTCGCGACCAACCCGTTCCTCGGCTACATCCTGACCGGCAACTTCCCGCCGTCCGCGCTGCCGCGCTACCTGCGCCCCGAGCATACCGGCGCGATCCGCGCCCGCCTCGACCGCGTGCGCGTGATGCGCGGGCCGGTGGAGGAAGCCGCGGGCGCGTTCGACGCCTTCAACCTCTCCGACATCTTCGAGTACATGAGCCGGGCCGAGCACGAGCGCTGCTACGCGCGCCTCCTCGAGCGCGCGCGACCCGGCGCCCGGCTCGCCTACTGGAACATGCTGGCGCCGCGCGGCATCCCGGAAGCGCTCGCCGCGCGCGCCCGGCCGCTCGAGTCCCTCGCCCGGGAGCTGCACGCCCGCGACCGCGCCTGGTTCTACTCGCGCTTCCACGTGGACGAGGTCGCGGGCGCGGAAGCGGGCGGCGCGCCGGCCCCGGGCGCGGCGGCGTGATCCCGCTCTTTCCGTCGCTGCCGCCGCCGGCGACGCTCGCCGGCGAGAGCGCGCGGGGCGCGATCGTGGGGGGCGCGTTCCTCGCGATCTTCGCGATCGCCGAGACCTGGCGGCGGCGCTTCGCTCCGCCGGTCGAGTGGACGCGCAAGTTCGTCCACTTCGCGGGCGGCGTGGTGGCGGCCTCGTTTCCGTGGATGTTCGGCACCCACTGGACCGTGCTCGCGCTGGGCGGCGCTTTCGCGGGCATCATCGCGCTCGGGCGCGCCACCGGCAGGCTCGGCAGCGTGACCGAGGTTGAGCGCCGCTCGCAGGGCGAGCTCTACTACCCGGTCGGCGTCTACCTGCTGTTCGTGATCGCGCGCCACCAGCCGGTCTACTACCTGATCGCGCTCTCCGCCCTGGTGCTGTCGGACACGGCTGCGGCGCTCCTCGGCCGGAGCTACGGCCGCCACGCGTTCCCGGTCGGCGGCGACCTCAAGAGCCTCGAGGGATCGGCGGTGTTCTTCCTCGCCACGTTCCTCGGGGTCCACGTCCCGCTGCTGCTCGGCACGCCGGTGGACCGCGCGGCGAGCCTCCTGATCGCGTTCCAGATCGCGCTGCTCGTCACCTCGTTCGAGGCCATCAGCATGCGCGGGAACGACAACCTGATCGTCCCGCTCGCGACCTACTACCTGCTGCTGAAGCTCGGGGGCGCGGGGGCGGAGCACGTGGCGATCCAGCTCGTCGCGCAGCTCGGGTTCCTCGCGGTCACGCTCCTCATCGCGTCGCGCACGCGATTCCTCACCTTCGCAGGCGCTCTCGCCGCGCATCTCATGCTCTACGCGGCGTTCAGCCTCGGCGGCCCGGCGTGGAGCCTGGCGCCCGCGCTCGCGCTCGCCGCGCTGCTCGTGATCGACGAGTTCTTCAGCCGCGACAGCGGCCGGCCGGGCGGCGGGCACCAGGTGCAGGCGGTGTTCTGGGTGAGCATCGTGGCGGTGGCGCTCATCTTCGCGGACAACACCCTCGCCACCCTCGTGCCGCATCCCTCGCTCGGGAGCGGGCATCCGTTCTACGCCCCGTTCGTGGGGGCGCTCGCCGCACAGGTCGCGATCCTCGCCTGGCAGCTTCTGCGCTGGCACCGCTTCGAGCGCCGGCTGTCGAACCCGACACGCGCGCTGGCCGCCGCCACCCTGGGCTTCGCGCTGATCGCGCCTGCGAGCCTCGCGCTCGCGCCCGGCGGCCCCAACGCCGAGGCGTTCGCCGTCCCGGCGGCGATGTGCGCGCTGGCGCTCGCGCTCTACCTGGGCGCGCGGCGGCTGCTGCCGCACCGCGCCGACCCCCGGCGCGACCTCCGGCTCCAGACCCTGAGCGTGGCGGCGGCGACGCTGCTGGTGACGCCGATGCACCTGCTTCTCATCGGAGCGCTATGAGCGCGCTCGCGATCGAGTCGTTCGCGCCCGACGATCCGCGCCGGTCCGCATTCGACGGCGTGCGCGGGCTGCCCGACGCGGCGCCCGAGCCGGTCGCGGCCGGCGCCACCTGCATGCTCGCCTCGCGCGGCGGCCGGCCGCTCGCGCGCTGCACGCTCGCGGTCGCGCACGGCCTCCACGGCGCGCCCGGGGCGAGCGGGCTCGTCGGCCACTACGAGGCGCTCGAGCGCGAGGCGGGCGTGGCGCTGCTCGAGGACGCCCGCAGGAGCCTCGCCGCGCAGGACGTGGCGCGCGTGCTGGCACCCATGAACGGCAGCACGTGGGCGCGTTACCGCCTGGCGCTGCCCTCGCAGGCCGGGGATGCTGAGTTCGAGCCCGCGCACTTCCTCGCCGAGCCGCGCAATCCGTTCGAGTACCCGGAGCATTTCGAGAGCGCCGGGTTCTCGATCGCGGCGCGCTACGAGAGCCGTCTCGACGACCGGCCCGGGGCGGAGGCCCCCGACGTGCGCGCGGTGGCGGAGCGCGTCGCGGCCGCGGGCTTCACGGTGCGGCCGCTCGATCCCGCGCGCTTCGACGCGGAGCTGGACGCGCTCTTCGACTTGAGCCTCGAGACGTTCGCGGACAACCTTTACTACACCCCCATCGGGCGCGAGGCGTTCCGCGCCATGTACGAGCCGTTCCGCGGCCGACTCGATCCCGACTTCGTGCTGCTCGCCCACGACGCCCGTGGCCGGCTCGCGGCCTACCAGTTCGCGTTCCCCGATCCAATGAGCGCGCGCGGCGGACGGCCGACCCGCATCGTGGTGAAGACCGTGGCGACCGCCCCTGCCGCGCGCGGGCAGGGGCTCGCCAACCACATGCTCGACCGGCTGCGCTCGCTGGCGCACGCGCGCGGCTACGCGGCGCTGATCCACGCGCTCATGCACGTCTCCAACTTCTCGATGCGGATGTCGGGCCGCCACGAGACCCGCGTGTTCCGCCGCTACGCGCTCTACCAGTGGACGCCGTGAACACCGCCGCGCGCCTGGCCGGGCGGGCGGCCGCGCATCCCGACCGCCTCGCGATCGTCGAGTATCGCGGCGGGCGCGTGAGGCGCGTGACGTTCGGCGCGCTCGCGGGCCGGGTCGCCGCGCTCGCCGCCGGGCTCGCGAGGCGCGGGATCGCGCCCGGCGACCGCGTGCTGCTCTTCATCCCGATGTCGCTCGACCTCTACGTCGCGCTGCTGGCCATCCACCACGCGGGCGCCGTGGCGGTGTTCGTGGACGCCTGGGCGGGCAGGAAGCGGCTCGACGACGCGGTGGCGGCGGCGCGGCCGCGCGCCTTCCTCGGCACGCCCAAGGCGCACCTGCTGCGGCTCGCGAGCCCCGCGCTGCGCGCGATCCCGATCCCGATCGTGGCGGGCGGGAGCCTGGTCTCGCTCGCGCGCCTCGAGCGCGGCGGCGAGGCGCGGCCGCCCGCGGAGGTCGCGGCCGGCTCTCCGGCGCTCATCACGTTCACCACCGGGAGCACCGGCCGGCCCAAGGCCGCCGCGCGCTCGCACGAGTTCCTGTGGGCGCAGCACGAGGTGCTCCGCTCCCACCTCGGGATCACCGAGAGCGACGTGGACATGCCCACGCTCCCGGTGTTCGTGCTCAACAACCTGGCGGGCGGCGTGACGAGCGTGCTCCCCGATTTCGACCCGCGGCGCCCGGCGGACATCGACCCCGCCGCGATCCACGCCCAGATGCTCGCCGAGCGCGTCACCACCACCAGCGGCTCGCCGGCGTTCTACGAGCGACTCGTCGACGGGTGCCTGCCGCGGAAGACGCTCCCGGTGCGCGCGCTCTTCACGGGCGGCGCGCCGGTGCTGCCGGCCCTCGCGCGCAAGCTCCAGGAGGCAATGCCGCACGGCACGCCGCACGTGGTTTACGGCAGCACAGAGGCCGAGCCGATCGCGAGCATCACGGCGGGCGACATGCTGGCCGCGCTCGAGCGGGGCGGCGAGGGCCTCCCGGCGGGCACGCCCGTGCCCGAGATCGAGCTGCGCCTGATCTGCCCCCACGACGGCCCGGTGGCCCTCGGCGCGCGCGGCCTCGCCGAGTGGGAGGCGGCGCCGGGCGAGACCGGCGAGGTGGTGGTGAGCGGGCGGCACGTGCTCTCCGGCTACCTCGACGACCCCGAGTCCGACCGCGAGAACAAGATCAAGGACGGCAGTCGCGTCTGGCACCGCACCGGCGACGGCGCGCGGCTCGACGCGCACGGGCGGCTCTGGCTCATGGGGCGGATCGGGCGCCGCGTGACGCGCGGCGGCCGGACCTGGTGGGGGATCGCGGCCGAGATGCGCGCGCTCCGCGTCTCCGGCGTGCGGCACGCGGCCTACCTCGGGCTCTCCGACCCCGAAGCCGGCGCGCGCGCGGTGCTGTGCGTCGAGGCCGATGCGCCGCTCAGCGAGCCCAGGTGCGAGGAGATCGCCGCGGCGCTCGATCCCATGCCGGTGGACGAGATCGTCACCCTCCCGCTCATCCCGCGCGACTCGCGCCACGCCTCCAAGACCGACGCCGGCGCCCTGCTCGCGCTGCTCGAGCGCCGCAGGGCGGGCGGCGGGAAACCGCACCGGGGCCGAAGCCCCGCGACGCGCGACGAGCCATGCTAGCCTTCGCTCCGTGAAGCACCCCGCCACCCAGCTCGAGATCCTCGAAGCGCTGGAATCGAACGCGCGTTCCATCGTGGAGTTCTTCTCGGGTCTTCCCGAGCGGCATTTCTTCGATGGCGACCCCGAGCATTGGGGTCCGGCGCATCACCTCCGTCACCTGACCGAGGCGAGCATCTCCGTCGAACGCGCCCTGCGCTCGAAGACGCTTCCTCTCCACCCCGCCGGACTTTCCCGCACCTACCCCGAGGTGCGCGATGCGGCCACGGCCTCGCTCGAGGCCACGCCCAAGGATCGGCTCCTCGAGATGGGGAGGACAGTCGTCATCCCCGCGGGCTCCCGCCAGCGCGACGTCGTGGAGGCCTTCATGGCGGCGAGCGCCGCCCTGCGGGACGCCGCCACGACATGGACGGAGCACGCCATGGATCGGCATGCGCTCCCACACCCGCTCATGGGCCGGCTGACCGTGCGCGAGATGCTTCTCTTCTTCGTCGTGCACGAGCGGCATCATCTGAAGATCGTGCGCACGCGGCTCGAGGCGCGATCCTGAGCCCCGTGCCCGCCGATACGACGCGCAGCCCCCGCTCGATTCCGGGCTCGGCCGCCCTCCTCGGCGCGGCCCTGCTCGTCCTGCTCGTGCACGAGATCGCGCTCTTCGGGCGCCACGTGGACGACGCCTGGATCAGCTACCGCTACGCGCGCAACCTGGCCGAGGGCCTGGGGCCGGTCTTCAACTCCGGAGAGCGCGTCGAGGGCTACACCAACTTCCTGCTCGTGCTGTTCGAGGCCGCGTTCATCCGCCTCGGTCTCTCCCCCGACTTGGGGGCCAAGCTGCTGTGCATGGCCGCGAGCCTCGCGACGCTGGTGGTCGTGCATCGCGCCGCGCGGCGCTGGTACGCGGGCGACTCCGCGCGCGCCGCGATCCCCGCGCTCCTGCTCGCCGTGAGCCCGGCGTACGCCCAGTCGGCGGTCACCGGGCTCGAGACCCAGCTCTTCACCTTCCTCGTCACGCTCGGGCTCGTGTTCGCCGTCGAGGAGAGCGACCGGCGGCCGGTGTGGAGCCGGGCGGCGTTGGTGCTCGGGCTCTCCTCCCTCGCCCGCCCCGAAGGGCTTCTCTTCGGCGCGGTGGGCTTCGGCTACCGGCTCGCGCGACGCGCGCTGCGGCGGGAGCTGACGGCGGCGGACCTGGCGTGGCCGCTCGGGTTCCTCGCCGTCGTCGTGCCGCACGCCGCCTTCCGCCTGCTCTACTACGGCGACTGGGTGCCCAACACGTTCCACGCGAAGACCGCCGGGATCCACCCGTCGGAGGTGTTCTTCGGGCTGCAGTATCTGCGGGACTGGGCCAACTACGCGGGCGGAACGGTCGTGGCCGGGCTGGTGTTCCTGAGCCTGCTGCGCGGCGCCCGCGCGTGGAACACGCTGCTGCTCGCGGCGGCGCTCCCCTACCTGGCCTACGTCGCGACGCTGGGCGGCGACTGGATGCCGCGCTTCCGCTTCGTCGTGCCCGTGCTTCCCGCCGGGGCCATCCTGATCGGGAGCGTGCTGTGCGACGCGTGGGACCAGTGGGTCCGCCCGGCGGTGGCGTCGCGGGCCGCCCGGCGGCTCGCGTTGGGAGGGCTCGCGGCCGCGTACCTGCTGCCCCAGGCGATCGAGAGCGCCCAGCTCGCCTATCTGGCGCGGGCCGACCGCGCGAGCGCGCCCGAGCGCTGGAGGCGCGCGCGCGCGCTCGAGTCGATGACCGCCGCCGGCGACGCCATCGCCCTGATGCCGATCGGCTTCATCGGCTGGGCGACGCGCCGGCGCATCGTGGACTTCGCGGGGCTCACCGATCCTGCGCTCGCACGGCGCTTCGATGCCGACTACGTGTTCGCCCGGAACCCGAAGCTGATCGTGCTGGGAACGCCGCGCGATCCCGCACGCGGAACGTTCGAGCCGGGCTGGGTGCCGGACGCGACGGTGGCCGCGGACGATCGCTTCCGCATGCATTACCGGCTGGTGGACTGCTGGCCGCCCGCGTGGGCGCCTTCGGCGAAGGGCGCGGTGCTGCTCACCGCGCCCGGCTACCGGCAGGTCGGGGTGGCCGGCGCCGGTGCCTACTGGCTATGCGTTTACGCCCGCGACGATTCGGCAGGCGCCGGGGCGCGGTAGCCGATTCCGCACGCAGCTCTTTTCATTCTCTCCCGCTCTGGTTATGGTGTAGGCGTGAGGAAGGCGACCGCCCGGGCCAGGGAGAAGGCCCAACCTGAGGTGAAGGCCACGAAGGCCGCGGCCAGGCCCGCACGCCTCCGCATCGCCCCGCCGCCCGGAAAGCGGCCCGCGGGCGAGCCCGCACGCCTTCGCATCGCTCCCAAGCCGCCCGAGAAGCAGCCCGACGCCGAGCCCGCGCCCCCGAAGCGGGTCGCCAAGCGCCCGAAGGGCGTCACCGCGGAGGAGATGGGGGCGCGGCAGCGCGAGATCTCGGTCTCCGAGTTCTTCACCAAGAACCGCCACCTGCTCGGCTTCGACAGCCCGCGCAAGGCCCTCCTGACCTGCGTCAAGGAGGCGGTCGACAACGCCCTCGACGCCTGCGAGGAGGGCGGCATCCTGCCCGACGTCGAGGTGAAGCTCGAGGTGGCCGGCAACGGGGACGCGCCGCCGCCGAGCCAGGCGACGCGGTTCCGGATCACGGTGACCGACAACGGGCCCGGAATCGTGCGCCAGCAGATCCCGCGCATCTTCGCGAAGCTCCTCTACGGCTCGAAGTTCCACCGCCTGCGCATGAGCCGCGGGCAGCAGGGCATCGGGATCTCGGCCGCCGGCATGTACGCCCAGCTCACGACGGGCAAGCCGGTGCAGATCATCTCCCGCACCGGCTCGCGCGCCGCGGCGCACTACTTCGAGGTCCAGATCGACACCAAGAAGAACGAGCCGCTGGTCCACGAGAGCAAGAAGATCGACTGGGACCGCGAGCGCGGAACGCAGGTCACGCTGGAGGTGGAGGGGCGCTACCAGAAGGGACGCGCCTCGGTCGACGAGTACCTGGAGCAGATCTCGATCGCGAACCCGCACGTCAAGCTCACGTACGACACGGTGGAGGGCGAGACCACCGGGTTCGACCGCACCGTGGAGGAGCTTCCGCCGCCGCCCAAGGAGATCAAGCCCCATCCGTACGGCATCGAGCTCGGGATGCTGCTCAAGATGCTTCACGACACCGGCAGCCACACGCTCGCCGGATTCCTGGCCGGCGATTTCTGCCGCGTCTCGCCGGAGCTGGCGAGGGTGATCTGCAAGAACGCCGGGGTCTCCGCCCACGCGCGCCCCCGCGAGGTCACCGGTGAGGTGGCGGAGTCGGTCTACAAGACCCTGCAGGCGACCAAGATCATGGCGCCGCCCACGAACTGCCTCTCCCCCATCGGCGGGAAGGCGATCCTCTCGGGCCTCTACCACCAGATCAAGGGCGAGTTCTACACCGCCGTCAGCCGGCCGCCCGCCGTCTACCGCGGCAACCCGTTCGTGATCGAGGCGGGGCTCGCATTCGGAAGCCGGCCCGCGCAGGACGGGCGGACCGAGGACAAGCCGAAGCCGAAGGCGAAGGAGGAAGCGCTGCCGCTGGCCGAGGGCGAGACCGATGAGGCCGAATCGGAGCTGGCGAGGGTGATCCGCTACGCGAACCGCGTGCCGCTCCTCTTCCAGCAGACCGCGTGCGCGACCTACAAGGCGGTGGTGGACACGACGTGGCGGAACTACGGCATCAGCCAGTCGCGCGGGGCGCTGCCCCAGGGGCCGATGGTGATCTTCGTCCACATGGCGTCGGTGTGGGTGCCGTTCACGAGCGAGTCCAAGGAAGCGATCGCCGACTACGACGAGATCCGCAAGGAGATCACGCTGGCCCTGCGCGAGTGCGGCCGCCGGCTCGGCGTGTTCCTGCGGCGGCGCGGCCGGGCGCAGAGCGAGTTCCGGCGGCGGAACATCTTCGAGCTCTACATCGAGGAGGTCGTGGACGCCTGCAACCGCCTGAAGGGCGGAAAGCTCCCGGCCGAGAAGATCAAGGCGCAGCTCCAGAAGATCGCCAAGTCGAAGACCGGCGGCGCGAAGACCGACGAGCTGCTGGGCAAGCGATCGGGCCCCGAGGGCCTGCCGGACTCGATCATCGTGACGGAAGAAGGGGTCGAGGGCGCGATCGAGCCGGCCGCGCCGGCGGAGCCAGAGAAGGCGCCGTCCGCGGCGAAGGCGAGGAAGGCGCGGGTGGTGGAAGAGGCGCCGGAGGAAGAGGAAGCGGCCGCGGAGCCGAAGAAGCCGCGCAAGGGCAAGGCGACCAAGAAGGCGCGGGCCGCCGAAGAGGCGGAGGAGGAGGAAGCGCCCGCGATCGAGGCCGAGAAGCCGCGCAAGGGCAGGGCGACGCGCGCCGCCGAGGAGGCACCGGAGGAGGAGGCGCCGGCGCCGGAGGCGAAGGCGCCGCGCAAGGGTCGGGCGAGCAAGAAGACGCGGGCCGCCGAAGAGGCGCAGCTGGAGATGGAGCTGGCCGCCGAGGCGAAGGCGCCGCGCAAGGGGCGGACGAAGGCGCGGGCGGCCGAGCAGGCGCCAGCGGAGGAAGCGCCGGCGCCGGAGGCGAAGGCGCCGCGCAAGGGCCGGGCGACCAGGAAGGCGCGGGCCGCCGAGGAGGCGCAGGTGGAGATGGAGCTGGCCGCCGCGGCGAAGAAGCCGCGCAAGGCGCGAACGACGCGGCCGAAGAAGAAGGGCTGATCCATGGCGAGAGCGAAGCGCAAAGCGGCCGGCAACGTCGAGGCCAAGCTGGTCGGCATGGCGGACGTCGTCATCGACGCCGCCCAGCGCTCCCGGGATCCCGCGTTCGCGATCCCCATCCGGGCGCTCTCGAACGTCTCGTTCAACCAGCGCAAAGGGATGATCGAGATGGGGAGCCGGAAGCAGGAGCGCTCGTTCTTCAACGTCGGCATGGCCAAGAAGTTCATGCAGACCATGCTGGTGGCCGACGCGCTATCCGAGCTGCAGCGCGCCAACCTGACGACCTCGCTGCGCGAGATCTACTACCGGACCAAGCACACCATCAAGAACTCGCAGGAGAACACGTTCGACACCCAGGACGAGTCCGACCCGATCATCGAGGATCTCGAGGTGTCGCTCGCCGTGCTGCGCGAGGAGCTGCACATGCGGGCCGAGAACGGCGGCAGCGTGGTCGGGCCGCTGGTCCTCGGCGACGACGGCGACCGCGTGGATTGCGCGAGGCTGGGCAAGGGAGGCTACTCGGTCCCCTCCATCGTGGAGCCCGAGTACGTCGAGATCCAGAAGTGCACGGCCGACTTCGTCCTCCTGGTGGAGAAGGGCACGCAGTGGAACCGGCTCTCGGAGGACAAGTTCTGGAAGAAGTACAACTGCGTGCTCCTGACCGGGAACGGCCAGCCGCCGCGCGGCGTCCGCCGGCTCGCCCGCCGGCTCCACGAGGAGAAGAAGCTGCCGGTCTACGTGCTCGTGGACAACGACCCGTGGGGTTACTACATCTACTCGGTCGTGAAGCAGGGCTCGATCAATCTCGCCTTCGAGAGCGAGCGGATGGCGATCCCCAAGGCCAAGTTCATCGGGCTCTCGAGCGCGGACCCGGAGCGCTTCGCGCTGCCGCGCAACGTCGGCATCAAGCTCAACGACAAGGACATCTCGCGGGCCAAGGAGCTGCTGAACTACAAGTGGTTCCAGAAAAAGCCGTGGCAGGAGGAGATCAAGCGCATGCTCTCGAGCGGGCTCAAGTACGAGCTCGACGCGCTCGCGAACAAGGATTTCCAGTACCTCACCAAGAAGTACCTCCCCGGGAAGCTCAAGGACCAGGACTGGCTGGATTAGGCCGCGACTGTCCCCGGCGCGGGCGCTCGGCGCGCTACGGAGCCCCCGGCCCGCGAATCGCCTCGAGCTTCCGCCGCAGCGCGGCCGTCGTGTCGCCCAGGCTGCGCGCCGCGGCGAAGCAGGCCGCGGCCTCGCGCGGGCGACCCGTGGCGAGGAGATGGTCGCCGATGGCCACGCGGTCGGCGGCACTCAGACGCCTGTAAGCGAACGAAAGCTGGGCAGGATCGAAGCTCAGCAGCCCGAGGGGTGCTCCCGCCTCCGCCGCCTGGAACGCCTCGATCCGCCGAGCACGCTCGACGGTGTCCCGGCAGGTGACGCGCAGGGCCGCCCCGATCACGGTGTCGAAGAGCACGCCAGGCGGCAGGTCCTCGACGTAGGCGCGCGACACCGAGCGCAGCGAGTCGCAGCAGGGCTCGAGGGTGGCGAGCATCTGCGCCGTGGTCACCGCGGCGCCGCGGAAGAACTCGTAGTTCGCGTGGGCGTGCCGGCCCGGGCCCTCCCCGGTCGCGAGCGGGCGGTAGACACTGTTCGAGCCGTGGTTGACGACCGCGGCGAGCGCGAGCAGCGGGCCCGCGATCCAGGCCGGGAGCCGCGCGAGCAGCAGCGCCACGATCAGGCTCGTGCCGAGCGCGGCGATCGAGAAGTAGTAGCCGCGCCAGCGCTCGACGATCACCGCGACCGGCAGCGCGCCGAGCAGCGTGGCCGCGATGCCGAAGAGCAGCGCGGCGCGCGCCGGGGAGCGCGGCGCCGGCGCGCGCGGTGCCGGCGCTCGCGGGACGGGGGCCGGGGCTCGTGGTGCCGGCGCCGGCGCGCCGCCCGACCGCCAGGCCGCGAACGGCACGGCGAGCGCGAGCATCGCCGCGAGGGCGAGAGCGCCGGGCAGCGTGCGCCACGAAGCCGCGATGCCTTCGAGCGTGTGCGGGGGCGCGAAGGAGGTTGCCAGGTCGACCGGGATCCGCCACGCCTCCGCGATCTGTCCCGGCGACCACACGGCGATCGCGCGGCCCGCGGGCCAGCCGAGGCGCACGGCGATTGCCACCGCCAGCGCAGCCGCGAGCCCGAGCAGCGCGGGCATGAGCCGGCGCAGGCGCTCGCGCGCCGGAGCGCCCGGCGTCTCCAGCCAATCCCAGACCGCGAGGGTGAGCGCCAGAGGGATCGCGGTCTCCTTGGAGAGCGCGGCCAGCGCCACCGCGAGTCCGGCGGCCGCGTGGCGCCGGCCCTGGTAGAGCGCGAGCGCCGCCGCGCACCAGAAGAGCGCGATCAGATCCTGCGCGCAGGAGACCCACGAGAGCAGGGCGCCGGTCGGCGGAAAGAGCGCGAGCGCCGCGAGCGCGCACAGCGCCGTGCGCGTGCCGAGCCAGCGGCGCACGAACGTGAAGTAGAGCGCGCCCGCGGCAACCCAGGTCGCGGCGTTCAAGAAGTGGAACGCCCAGGGCGAGAGGTCGAGCACGCGGCCCCAGCACCAGAAGTAGAGCTCGCGCGAGACCGGGCGGTAGAAGCCGGGGATGCCGTGGCGCCCGCTCAGCAGCTCGCCGAGCGTGAACCGGCGCGCGGCGTCGAGCAGGACGTAGTCGTCCCCGGCAAAGCCGACCAGCAGGCAGCGCGTGTAGAGCACGACGGCGAGCGCGGCGAGGATCGCGAGCGCAGGCCACGACGCGCCGGCGCTGGGCGCGCCGGGCGCCTGCGCCGCGGGGGGCGCGGCGCGCGGCCGATGGCGTTGGGACGAGGGCACGGTCGAGGCGCGACACGATGCACGCGACGCCCCGCGATTGCCAGCGGTCGCCCGCCTCTGCCCGCCGCGCCGCCGGGCCCCGCCTCCCCGGCGCGCGAGCCCGCCCGCGAAATGGCAGAATCCGCCCCGTCCCCGCCGCGTCCGAAGATGGCGCACGGAGCCGGCGACCGCGGCGGGCCATGCATGCCCCCCACCCAGGAGGGTGACGTGACGAACCTGAATCCTCAGGCCAAGCAGATGGCCGACGAGTCGATGGTGCGGAACCTCGAAGCGCAGGCGCGCGCGATCTGGCCGCAGGAGGTCGAGCTGATCCGGCGCTACGGGCTCGGCCCCGAGATCCGGATCCTGGACGCGGGCTGCGGCACGGGCGAGGCGTCCTCGCGACTGGCCGAGCTGTTTCCGCGGGCGCGGGTGCTGGGCGTGGACATCCTCGACCCGCACCTCGACGAGGCCCGCCGGCGCTACGCGCGGCTGGCGCCCCGGCTCGCCTTCGAGCACCACAGCATCTTCGAGCTCCCGATGCCCTCCGGGACGTTCGATCTCACCGTGTGCCGCCACGTGATCCATGCGATCCCGAACGCCGGGCGCGTGCTGGCCGAGCTGGCGCGCGTGACCCGGCCCGGGGGACGCCTGCACCTGATCCCCGAGGACTACGGCATGCTGCACTTCCAAGCCGGCGCGCTCGATCCCGACGACTTCTGGCACGAGGGTCCGGCGCGTTTCGGGGAGGCGACCGGCACCGACCTGTTCGTGGGGCGGAACGCCTACGGTCTGCTCGTCGACCTCGGGCTCACCGACATCACGATGAACTACGTGATCGTCGACACGCTCCGGGTGCCGCGCGAGACGTTCGCGGCCATCCTGACCGCGTGGCGGGACGGGTACGTCGAGCCGATCAGCCAGCACACGAGCTTGAGCGCCGCCCAGGCGACCGCCTATTTCGACCAGATGATCGCCGACATCCGGGATCCCCGCCGCTACGCGGTGTGGATGGTCCCGGTGATGAGCGCGAGGATCCCCGCGGCGGGCTGACGCCAGCGACCGCGAGAGCGCTGGATGTCCCTTTCGCGCCCCGGAGCATCTAAGGCTGCTCCGACGTCCACGGGCGACGCGCCCGCGTGTCTGCCCGACGGGACCACCGAGAGAGCCAGATCGCGAGGAGGCACGATGTCCATCCGCCCCGTGAAGCGCATCGTCCAGGCCCAACCCACGCTCGAGGGCGCCGGCGTCAAGCTGCGCCGCGCGTTCGGCTTCGGCGACACCGACGAGACCGATCCCTTCCTCCTGCTGGACGACTTTCGGAACGAGAACCCCGCCGACTACCTCAAGGGCTTCCCGTGGCATCCGCACCGCGGGATCGAGACCATCACGTACGTGCTCGCGGGGAGCGTGGCCCATGGCGACAGCCTCGGGAACTCGGGCACGCTGGGGTCGGGCGACATCCAGTGGATGACGGCCGGGAGCGGGATCCTCCACCAGGAGATGCCGAAGGGGGATCCCCATGGTCGAATGCACGGGTTCCAGCTCTGGGCGAACCTGCCCTCGTCGCTCAAGATGACCGCGCCGCGCTACCAGGACATTCCCTCGGGTCACGTGGCGGAGGTGGTGGACGACGACGGCACGCGGGTGCGCGTGATCGTCGGGAGCTTCTGGGGGAAGGCCGGGCCGGTCGAAGGCGTCGCCGCCGATCCCACCTATCTCGACGTGTGGGTGCCCGCCAACGTGCGCAAGGTGTTCCCCATGGACACGCGCCGGAACGCGTTCGCCTACGTGTTCGAGGGCAGCGGAACGTTCCGCGACGCCTCGCCTCCGCAGGGCGTGCTCACCGACCGGCCGGGGCCGGTCGAGAACGTGGTCCGGGAGCAGACCGGGAACCGCTCGCTCGTGCTGTTCGACTCCGGGGACGAGGTGGTGGTGCGGGCGGGCCCCTCCGGGATCCGGTTCCTGCTCGTGTCCGGGAAGCCGATCGAGGAGCCCGTCGCCTGGTACGGGCCGATCGTGATGAACACCCGCGACGAGCTGCGCCAGGCGTACGCGGAGCTCGAGGCGGGCACGTTCATCCGCAGCCGCTGACCCGCGGCGCGCCTGCGCCGGGCGCGGGCGGCCGTGCGTCGACGCTCAGGGCAGGCGCACGGCCCTGCGGATGACGCGCGACGTTCCGGCGCGCAAGTCGAGCACGTAAACCCCCGCGGCGACCGCCCGGCCCTGCTCGTCGCGGCCATCCCACATGACCTCCGATTCGCCGGCCGCTCTCCGCTCGCCGCGCGCCAGCACGCGCACCGCGCGGCCCGCCAGATCGAGCACCCGGGCCTCGACGTCGGCCGGCTCCGCCAGCGTCAGGCGGAACGACACTGAATGGCTCGACGGGTTCGGGTACGCCGGCGAGAGCGCCACAGGGCCGAGCGGGCTCGGCGGGAGATCGATCCTGAACGACGGCGCGGAGACGCGCCGGGCATAGATGTCCCCCTGAGAGTCGTCGCGCAGGTCGGTCCACACCGCGTACATCCCGCCCGCGCCGTCGCTCGCGATTCGCACCTGGGCCTGGTCTCGCGCCCCCTCGCACAGCGGGATCCCCGAGGGCGCGGCGCCGCCCGAGACTGCGCCGTCGCTCCGGGCTCGACGCACGAAGAGATCGCGCTCGCCCGACCCGCTCACCTCCGACCACTCGACCAGCGCGCCACCGCTGCCGTCGCTGGTCGCCTGCAGCTCTTGCGGGTAGCGTTGCGAGGAAAGGCGAACCTCGGACCCAAGGAAGCTCGGGGCGACCGTTCCGTCGGGGCTCAGCCCGATCACCTGGACCGCGACCGCGGCGGTCCAGTAGTCGACCAGGCGCGACCAGGCGATCAGCAGCCCCCCGCCCGCAGCCGGAAGGCAGCGGACGTTGAACGAGCCGTACGAGTCCGAGGACAGCATGATTCCATCCGCCGCCCAGCCGGCACGGGGAAGGCCGTCCGACCCCAGTCGCACCGCGTGCAGCTCCCAACCCTGCGCGCGGTCGACGAGGATCTGGGTCCACACGGCGTACACGTCGCCGTCCGGCGCGGGCAGCAGGCGCAGGTCCTGGCATTGCCCCCGGCCCAGCGCGCGCCCGGTGTCGGGGAAGGCGGGAGCCCCGGTCCCATCGTGACGGCGGCGATAGAGCCGGAACGAGTAGGCGGGGTACCGGCCATAGCTTCGCATCCCGACGTACACGCCGCCGTTCCCATCGGATGCCATGGTGGGCAAGTCCTCGTGGGCCACCGCGGGAGAGGAGAGCATCAGGCCGTCGCCCGGCCAGCCAGCCGTCGGAGCGCCGCCGCCACCGAACCGGGTCACGCGGACGTGGTACCAGCCATCGGCCGCGGCCTCCGACCAGGCGACGTAGATGCCACCCGCCCCGTCGGGCATCAAGGCCGGGTCTTCCTTCCATTGTGGCGAGACCCGAACCGGAATGCCCGCGGCAGGCCATCCGGGGGAGGGCGTGCCGTCCGGGCGGCGTCTCTCGAGGAAGAGATCGCCCGTCCACGCCGGTTCACCCGGCCCCCAGAACCGCCCGTCGCGATAGCACAGGTAGAATCCTCCGGCGTCGTCGCTCGCGAACTCCGCGCCCACCAGCCGCCAGGGCACCGTGGGATTGGCCGTGCGTCCGATCACCGCCGGGAAGCGGAGCCCGCCCGCCGGCCAGCCGACGGCCCGATCGGCCGTCCCATTCAAGCGCTGGACGACCAGGGTCTTGGCCCAGCTCGATGGCGAGCCGTCGTCCTCGACCCACATGAAGTAGGCGCCGTCGCCGGCGGAGAGCACGTCGGGTGCGTGCTGGGCGCTCGGGCCTGCCGCGAGAGGGACTCCTGCGACGGGCCAGTCGGCCGATGCGGGAGCCGGGGCTGCCACCCAGGCGGTGAGCAGCGGGATCGCCACGAGCGTGGGGCGGGCTATCGTCGATCGATTCATCGAGACGGCTCCTGTGTCGCAGAGTCGAGCTTATCAGCGCGCGCGCATGCTGGGAAGCGCCAATCGTGGCGGCCGCAGCCGCGTCGTTCGCGGGCCTTCTGCCGCGGGCGCGGAGCTCCGCCCGAAGCGCCGCGCCGCTGCGCGCTGCCCGGCGCGAGCATCGGCGACCGCCCCGGAGTAGAATGCGGCCCATGCTGCAGGGGCCGGTCCCCCCATCGGGGAGCACGACGGACGTAGGGCGCACGCTTTCGCACTTCCGCATCCTCGAGCAGATCGGCGAGGGCGGCATGGGCGTGGTCTATCGCGCCCGCGACGAGCGCCTCGAGCGCGAGGTCGCGCTCAAGCTCCTGCCCGCCGGCGTTCTCGCCAGCCAGGACGAGCGCAGCCGCTCCCGCCTCGAGGCGCGCACCCTCTCCCGCCTCAACCATCCCGCGATCGCCACGCTCTACGACCTCGGCGAGGAGGGCGGGCGCGACTTCCTGGTGATGGAGTTCGTGGAGGGCGAGACCCTCGAGCGCAAGCTCGCGCTCGGCGCGCTCGCGGAGCGCGAGATCGCGGCGATCGGCGAGCAGATCGCGGCCGCGCTCCAGGCCGCGCACGAGCAGCAGGTGGTGCACTGCGACCTGAAGCCCGGGAACGTCATGGTGACGCCGCGCGGGCAGGTCAAGGTGCTCGACTTCGGGATCGCCCGCCTGCTGCGCGTGCGCGAGGAGGGACGCCCGCCCGCGCCCACGCTGACGCCGGCCGCGGCGGGCACGCTGCCCTACATGGCGCCCGAGCAGCTGCTCGAGGGGCGCGTGGACGCGCGCACCGACCTCTACGCGCTGGGCGTGGTGCTCTACCACATGGCGGCCGGGCGCCTGCCGTTCGAGAACGGCGTGGCGCTGGTGCTCGCGAACCAGATCATCAACACACCGCCCCCGCCCCCCGCCCGCTTCCGCTCCGATCTCTCGCCGCGGCTCGAGGAGCTGATCCTCAAGTGCCTGGAGAAGGATCCGGCGAACCGCTACCAGAACGCCGCCGACCTGGCCGTGGACCTGAGGCGCGCCGGCGCGCCGCCTCGCGAGCGCGCGGAGGAGCCCTTGGCACCCGCGCGCATCGAGTCGCTGGCGGTGCTCCCGCTCGCGAACCTCTCGGGCGACCCGGCACAGGAGTTCTTCGCCGACGGCATGACCGAGTCCCTGATCGCCACCCTGGCCCAGATCGGCGCGCTGCGCGTGATCTCGCGTACCTCGGTGATGCAGTACAAGGGGGCGCGCAAGCCCCTGCCCGAGATCGCGCGCGCGCTGCGGGTGGACGCCGTGGTCGAGGGCAGCGTGTTCCGCGCCGGGGACCGGGTGCGCATCACGGTCCAGCTCATCGAGGCCGCGAGCGACCGGCACCTGTGGGCGCACAGCTACGAGAGCCCGCTCGACGACGTGCTGGCGCTCCAGAGCGACGTGGCGACGCACATCGCCGAGGAGGTGCGGGTCAAGCTCTCGCCCGGCGAGCAGCAGCGCCTCTCGGGCAAGCGGGTCGTGAACCCGCGCGCCTACGAGGCCTACCTGCGCGGGCGGCACGCCTGGAGCAAGCGCATCGAGAGCGAGCTCAGGCGCTCGGTGGGGTTCTTCCAGCAGGCGATCGACGCCGATCCCACGTACGCGCCGGGCTACGCCGGGCTCGCGGACGCCTACAACATCCTGGCCGACGTCGGGACGCTGGCACCGCTCGAGGCGGCGTCGCGGGCGCGGGCGGCGACCAGCCGCGCGCTCGAGCTCGACCCGCGGCTCGCCGAGGCGCACACCTCGCGGGCCTTCATCCGCTTCTTCTTCGACTGGGACTGGGAGGGCGCCGAGCGCGCGTTCCGCGAGGCCATCGACCTCAACCCCGGATACGCCACCGCCCACCAGTGGCATGCGGAGCTGCTCGCCGCCCAGGCGCGCTTCGACGAGGCGCTGACCGCGGCGCGCCGTGCCGAGTCGCTCGACCCGCTGGCGTTCATCATCGGCACCACGGTCGGCGATGTCTTCTACTTCTGGCGCCGCTACGACGAGGCGATCGAGCAGCTCCGCCGCGTGATCGTCCTGCAGCCCACCTTCGCCGCGGCCCACAACGACCTGGCGCGGGCGCTGGTGCAGGCCGGCCGGCCCGAGGAGGCGATCGAAGAGTTCCTGGCCGCGGCCGAGCTGAGCGGCGGCGATCCGCGCAGCCACGCCGGCCTCGCGCATGCCTACGCGCTCGCGGGCCGCACCCGCGACGCCCGCGACGTGCTCCAGGTGCTCACCGAGCGCGCCCGCAACCTCACCGTCTCGTCGCACGCGATCGCCGTGATCCACATCGGGCTCGGCGAGCACCAGCGGGCGATCGAGTGGCTGGACCGCGCCTGCCGCGAGCACGACCGGGCGCTGGTGTGGCTCAAGGTGCATCCGCGTCTCGACCCGCTGCGCTCGCATCCGCTCTTCGACGAACTGCTGCGCCGCGTGGGCTTCGCGCGTTGAGCGGCTGCGCGCCGCCGTGGCGCGCGAACCGGCTTGCGGAGGTTCCGCCCGCTGCTATCATGCCGCGCGAGCCGACATGAACCTCCCCCCGAGCACCCCGCCTGGAGCCCGCGGCCGCGTCCTCTCGCGCGGCTCCGGCAAGGAAGTCGCCGCCGACCGGCTCGCGCGCCGCGAGTTCCTCGCCGCGCTCGCGCGCGCCGGCGCCGGCTCGGCTGCGCTCACCGCGCTGCCCGCGTGGGCGAAACAGGCGCTGGCCGCGGCGGCACCGGCACCCGTCGCCGAGCTGATCGTCCGCAACGACTGGCCCGAGCACTGGGAGACCGCGATCCACGCCCTGGGCGGATCGTGGCTCACGCCCAACGAGCGCTTCTTCGTCCGCAGCCATTTCCCGGTGCCGGAGATCGACCCCGTCACCTGGCGCCTGGAGGTCAGCGGGCTGGTGCGCCAGCCGCTCACCTTCACGCTCGAGGAGTTCGGCAATCTGCCCAAGACGGACGCGACGTACGTGCTGGAGTGCGCCGGAAACGGCCGCGGCCTGATGCGCCTGCCGAACACCTCGGGCACCCAGTGGGGCCGTGGCGCGGTGGGGAACGCACGCTGGCGCGGCGTGCCGCTCGCGGATCTGCTGCGGCGCGCAGAGCCCTCGGCGGACGCGCGGCACGTGTGGTTCGAGGCCGCCGACCAGGCGCCGGTCCCCGGCCCGCCTCCCTTCCTGCGCAGCCTCCCGATCGAGAAGGCGATGGACGACGTGCTGCTCGCGGACCGCATGAACGGCGCGCCGCTGCCCCGGCTGCACGGAGCGCCGCTGCGCGCGATCGTGCCGGGCTGGTTCGGCATGGCGTCGACCAAGTGGCTGACGCGGGTGCGCGTCGAGGCCGAGCCCTCGGACAACCATTTCATGGTGCGGGGCTACCGCTACGTCGTGCCGGGCGGCGATCCCGCGACCTCCTCGCCGGTCGAGGAGATACGCGTCAAGTCCGTGATCACGCGGCCGCTCGAAGGCACGCGGGTGAAGCTCACCGGCCCCAAGCCCCCGTTCACCCGGATCCAGGTGCGCGGCATCGCGTGGGCCGGGCCCGCCGGCCTCAAGCTGGTCGAGGTCTCGATCGACGACGGCGCGACCTGGCGCCCGGCGGGCTTCACGGGCGAGAGCGAGCCCATGTCGTGGCGCATGTGGGCGACCGAGGTCGAGGCCAAGGGGCTGCGCAAGGTCACGATCTGCGCGCGCGCCACCGACCTCGCCGGCAACCAGCAGCCGCAGGCGGCGGAGATCAACGGCGCCGGCTACGGCAACAACTCCATCCACAAGGTGACCGTCAGTGTCAGCCCGTAGGCTCGCGGCGCTCGTCATCGTCGGCTCGGTGCTCGCGGTCGCGGCCGCGAGCCTCGCCGCGCGCGGCGCGCGCGAGAGCACGGCGCGAGCCGCCGCGGAGCCGGCGGGCGGCGGAGGTGAGATCTCCCCCGACCTGGTGCCCAAGAAGATCGCCTACGCGACCGAGCTTCCCGACAGCGCCGGGCGCGACAGTGTGGCGCGGGACATCGCGAAGCGCTGGTGCCTGCTCTGCCACTCGGCGATGCTCATCACCCAGCAGGCCAAGGACTCGGCCGCCTGGGAGAAGACGCTCGGGCAGATGGCGAAGTGGGGCGTGGCGGCCACGCCCGGCGAGCGCGACACGCTGCGGGCCTACCTGGTGAGGTACTTCGGGCCGCGCTGAGCTGAGCCCGCCGCCGCGTGCGCGCGGCGGTCGCCGCGCGACGGTCGTGCTTCGCGGCCCCGTGGGGATCGGCGTCGTGAGCTGCCGCCGGCCTCAGGGATTCGCGCCCGCGACCGGCCCCGCCTTCCGCCCTTGGGCGAGCTCGGCGATCATGCGCCGGGCCTCGCGGCCCACGGGATCGTTCTCGGCCAGCCGCAGGGAGAGCGCCTGGAGCTCCTGCATCGCGCCCGCGCGCTCGCCGGTGTGGGCGAGGGCGCGCGCGTGCGCGAGCACCAGCCCCGGCTCGGCGACCCCGCCCGCCGCGGCCGCGAGCGTACGCTCGGTGGCGCGGCGCGCGTCGCCCCAGCGTCCCATCCTCCCCGAGCACACCGCGTAGGTCTCGCTCGCCTCGACGTTGCCGGGTCGCACCTCCAGCGTGGCTCTCGCGAGCGCCCGAGCGGGCTCGTCGCGGCCGAGGAGGGCGAGCTCGTTCGCCATCGGGGCCGCCAACGCCTGCACCGTCCCGGCGTAGACCGGCGCGAGGCTCTGCACCCACACGGGAGGCGGGGCGAACGTCGAGTCCGCTCCGGCCCACGCCTCGTTCTGTCCGGGCGCGAGCAGCTCCTGGGCGCGCCGCCGGTACGCTGCCGGGATGGCCTCCGCCCACCAGTGGGGATCGATCCCGCCCGCGGCCTCGGGCGCTTCCCGGAAGCCGGGCCCGATGCGGTAGACGACGATCTCGGGGCCGGCGGTCTGCGCGCGCGGGGCGAAGCGCGTCACGACCTCGGCGCGCTCGTCGAGCAGACGGTAGAGCGCGCACTCGGCCGGATAGCGGGCGGGATCGGCCTCGAAGCGGCCGCGGACCGCACCGCTCGTCATCACGTAGTCGGCCTCCGCGAACAGGCGGGGATCGTAGAACACGCGGTTGAGCTCGCTCGCGTGCGCGACCACGGGCACGACGACCCGCGGCTTGCGCGGGGGCGCGAGCGAGCTGACCACCGCGCCCGAGACCTGGAGCGGCAGCGCCACGACGTGGAAGCACGGGATGGCGTCGAAGCGCGCGCGAACGGCGGCGCTGGCGCGGCGGTAGGCCGGCTCGCCGCGCGCCTCCTGCATCCGCAGGCATCCGGGGAGGCGGGCCGAGTAGCCTTCCTGCAGCAGCAGCGCCTCGCGTGGAAGGTGGGCATCGCACCAGCGGCGGGCCTCGAGCTGGGTGCTGCCGGCGCCGCCGGCCGCGGCTCCGAGCGCGCCCGGGAGCACCGGGGCGACGAGCGCGAGCGTGGCGAGCGCCGAGCCCCAGCGCGCGTCGAACCGCGGGATGAGATCGAGCACCCCGACCGCCGTCCCTGCGGCCAGCGCGGCGGCGATCGGGATCACCGGCGCGAGGTAGCGGTCGGCGTCGATGTGCGCGAGCGAGATCGGCACCGCGAAGCCGAGGAGCGCGAGCCAGAGCGCGAAGGTCGCGGAGCGCCGCTCCCGGCCGAGGCCGGGGAGCGCGATCGAGAAGGCGAGCAGCGCGAGCCCGGCCCAGCCGAGGCTGGCGGTCAGGTTGGAGAGATGGAAGAGGAAGCTCGGCCGGGCGATGCTCCCCAGGTGCCCGGTCGCGGCGTGGCCGCCCTCGAGCGAGAGGTCGCGCCAGAACGTGTAGGGATCGAGGAGCGCGAAGGGCGTCGTGGCGACGAACACCGCGGCCGCGAGCGCCGTCATCGCCAGCCAGGGAGCGATCCAGCTCGCGCCGAAGCGGCGCCAGATCAGGAACCCCATCGGGATCACGAGCGTTCCCGCCGGGTACTTGGCGCCGGCCGCGAGCCCGGCGAGCGAGGCCGCGAGCACGAGGTCGCCGAAGCGCCGGCTGCCGTGCCACGCGATCATGCGCTCCACCGACCACGCGGCGAGGGCCGTCATGACCGAGTCGCAGTAGATCGAGCGCGCGGTGGTCACGAGCACCGGGGCCAGCGCCACGAGCAGCGCCGCGGGGAGCCCCACGCCGCGCCGGATGCGCTCGCCGATCCGCCACGCGGCGACCACCGTGAGGACGTCGCAAGTGATCCCGACCAGGCGCGCGGCGATCACCATGCGCGTCGGGTCGATGGTGTAGCTCAGCACGTATTCGGCCCAGGAGTGCCAGGCGCCCGCGAGCAGCCCGACGCCGAAGACCATCAGCTGCACCACGAAGTGGAGATAGATCGAGAGCGACGGGTAGTGGAAGTCGTGCGGGTTCCAGTCCACCGCCCCGGTCGTGACGTCCGTCATGGCGAGGGCGAGCCGGAACGGGATCGCCTCTTCGAGGAAATCCGGAAGCCCGAACTGGACGCGCAGGAGGCGCAGCGCGGCGGCGCACGCGACCACCAGCGTCAGGGTGATGCCCCCGCCGCGGCGCTCGGGCGCCGCCGGCAACTGCAGGCTGCTCGCGGGTCTCGATGGCACGATCGTGGGTCTCGCAGAGTTCGCGGCTGGGCCGGGAGCGTCGCGGCGGGCCGGCCGGGGCCCCCGCGTGAGGCAACCTGCATGCCGCGGGCCGGGTGCCTCGGAGCCGCCCGGCTTCGGGGCCCGGCGCCGGACTGCCGCGGCACGGCGTCACGCCGCGGCCAGATTTTGCGTAGCGGGATGGCCAGTTTTCGCGCTGTCGCGGCCCGGGGGCGGCGCGCGCCTGGGTGGCCGGCAGGCGGACCACGCGCTACGCTGCCCGCATGGCTCTGAGCCCCTCCGACATCGACGACCTGCGCGCGCTGCTGGGCGAGGACGGCGTGCTCGCGAGCGAGGCGGCGCTCTTCACCTACGAGGCGGACGCGCTCGCGCTCGAGAAGCGCATGCCCGAGGTGGTCGTGCTGCCGCGCTCGACCGACGAGGTCGCGGCGGTGGTGCGCTGGGCGCACGCCCGCGGCGTCGCGGTCACGCCGCGCGGCGCCGGCACCGGGCTCGCGGGGGGCGCCACGCCCGAGCGCGGCGGCATCGTGCTCTCGCTCAACTGCATGACGGCGGTGCGGAGCGTCGATCCCGAGCGCATGCTGGCCTGGGTCGATCCCGGGCTGGTGAACCTGGCGCTCTCCCAGCAGCTCGCGACGCACGGTCTCTACTACGCGCCCGACCCGGCCTCGCAGCAGGTGAGCACGCTCGGCGGCAACGTCGCGACCAACGCCGGCGGCCCGCACTGCCTCAAGTACGGGGTCACGTTCAATCACGTGCTGGGCGTGGTGGCGGTGCTCCACGACGGCACCGTGGTCGCGCTCGGCGGCGAGGCTCTCGATTCGCCCGACTTCGACCTCGCCTCGGTGATCGTGGGGAGCGAAGGGACGCTCGCGATCGTGACCGAGATCTGCGTGCGCCTCCTGCCGCGGCCCGAGGCGGTGAAGACCATGCTCTTCGACTTCGCCACGGTCGAGGAATCGTGCCGCGCGGTCTCGGCCGCGATCGCGGCCGGGATCGTGCCCGCGGCGATGGAGATCATGGACCGCCACACCACGGCGCTGGTCGAGGCCTGGCTCCACCTCGGGCTGCCGCTGGATGCGGGCGCAGTGCTGCTGATCGAGGTGGACGGCCCGGCGGTGACCCTCGATCCCCAGGTCGAGCGCATCAGCGCGCTCGCGCGCGAGAACGGCGCGCGCTCCACCCGCCTCGCCCGTGACGAGGCCGAGCGCGCCGCGATCTGGCGCGGGCGCAAGTCGGCCTTCGGCGCCTACGGCCGCACCGCGTCCGGCTTCTACATCATGGACGGCGTGGTGCCGCGCACCCGGCTCGCCGAGGCGCTGGGCGCGATCTACCGCATGGCGGAGGAGCGCGGGCTCGAGGCCGGCAACGTGTTCCACGCCGGCGACGGGAACCTCCACCCCCACATCCTGTTCGACGCCGACGACGCCGCGGCGCAGGCCTCGGCGCTCGAGGTCTCGCACGAGATCCTGCGCATGTGCATCCGCATGGGCGGCACGATCTCCGGCGAGCACGGCGTGGGGATCGAGAAGCGCCCGATGATGAGCGAGTTGTTCGCGGCCGACGATCTCGAGACCATGGGCCGATTGCGGCGCGCCTTCGATCCCGGCGAGACGCTGAACCCCCTCAAGATCCTGCCCGGCGGCGCGGGCTGCGGCGAGGGCGCGGCGGGCGCCACGCGGGAGCGGGCGGCAACGCCCGCCCAGATGGGCGGCATGCGCCCGCGTGCGGACGCCGAGGGCCCGTGGATCTAGGGTCGGGCACGGCGCGGGAAAAGCTCGTGCAGCCGCGCACCCGGCCCGCCCGATAACATCGGGGCGACCGATCCCCCCTTCACGACAAGGATGTCCCAGCTCTCATGAGACTCGGCAGACTCGCAGCGCTCTACCGGCGGCACTTCCGCGACGCCCGCCGCGAGAGGTTGTTCCTCTCCTCGGCGAGCTTCTTCGTGACGTTCGGCGCCGCGCGGCTCCTCACCCACTGGTCTCGGGCCCTGGACTATCCGTTCCGCGTCGTGATCGGACAGATCCACGTGCACCACCTGGTGTGGGGCATCATGCTCCTGCTGCTCGCGGGCTACTCGTGGATGATCCTGGATGCCGAAGGCCCGAACGGCCGCTCGCTGCGCATCGGGCGGCTCAACGCGGCGCTCTACGGGGCGGGCGCGGCGCTGACGCTCGACGAGTTCGCGCTGTGGCTCAACCTGGAGGACGTCTACTGGGAGCGCGAGGGCCGCGCGAGTATCGACGCCGTGATGCTGTTCGGAGCGCTGATCTCGGCCGGCCTGTGGGGCGGCCCGTTCTTCCGCGCCGTCACCCGGCACGCCTCGCGCCTGTTCCGCCGCCACGCGCCGAGCCCGCGCTGAGGCGGGGACGGTTGCGACCGCCCCTGCGCCGCGCGGCTCTCGAGTCGCCTCAGTCGCGTCGCGCAGCCCCCGGGACCACGGCCGACGCGGGTCCATCCGCAGGGCGCACGAGCTTTCCGATCGGCACACGGGACTTCGCCGGCGTCGCGACGGCCGGGCCGGTCGGGGGAGGAATCCCCCACAGCTGCTGCAGCACGAAGTCCACGAGCTGTACGCACTGCGAGCGGCGGAAGCTCCACAGGTCGAAGCCGGTGAGGAGGAAGGGCGGGTTGTCCCGGCCCCCGTGGTAGTAGGTCATCACCGGGTTCACCTGGTCCTGCCCCAGTGTCCCTGCCTTCACCACGTATAGCGTGTCGAGCGTGGAATGGGGGTCCCTGTGCGGCCCGGGGTCGAGATCCTCCACGATCTCGTTCGGCGCGCTGAGAAACTCGAAGCCGAAGGACGTCTGGTAGAAGTTCGAAGGGTTGGGCGGCCGGTTGGGCGGCAACGGGTCCGTCTCCGGGGTCTTGGCTTGCATCTCGGCAGGAAGCCCGGCGTAGATGCCGGGGCGGCCGTCGAATCGGCCCAGCGAACGGAGAAACCGGACGCTCGCGGTGTACTGCTTGAACTCCGAGCGCCAGTGGGCCTGGTCGTAGACGAAGCGCCCCGGAACCAGCTCGCCGGCTGCGTTCGAGAGCGTCAGCGTCGGAATCGGCCCCGCGTTGTCGTTGGAGGTCTTGTTGAAGTTGATCGTCGCCGCCGTGGCCGCGCCGCCTCCCGCGAGCCATACCAGGCCGCCCTGCAGGACATAGGCGGCGAGCGGGTTCAAGCCACCGGGGCGGTTCATGTAGCGCATGGAGGTCTGGGGACCGTAGATGTCCCCCCCGTACGTGCCGTTCCTGAAGTTGAGGGCGCCCCTCGCGTCCACGAGCCAGATCACGTGGCGGTAACGGGCGAGCGTGGAGAGCTTGACGGTGAGGTCGCTGATCCCGAAGTTGGTCCCGAGCGTATCGAACGGATAGCCGTAGAAGATGCCCTGCGGGCTGAGCTGTGACCGTCCGTTGACCGGCGGGTAGCACCTCCACGGCACTCCCCCGCGCGCGAATAGGAACGTGTCGAGCTCGGCCCTCGACGGCCATGGGCCGATCGGGCGATTCGCGGAATGACTGCAGTCCGTGCCCGGCCAGATGTAGTCGAGATACAGGCGCGTGTCGTTCACGATCAGCAGCTCTTTTTCGTAGGCCGCCTGGACCGCGGACATCCTCACAACCAGGAGGGCGCGGGCCTCGCTACCCCCCTCGCAGCCGAGGTTGGCCCTGGCCTCGACGTAGAGCTTGTGAATCGTGCCGCCAGCGAAGGGCCCAACCTTCGCCGAGGTATTGGTCAGGCTCCAGCGGCTCCAGCGCCCAGCCCCCTCGGCCTCGTCGTCGTGCTCCCCATCCTCGTCGTCGCCATCCCCGTCCTCCGGCGTCGTCACCAGATCGAGGGCCCAGCGATACCCCGTGATCCGGCTTCCCGCCGAGGCCTCCGCGGACCAGTGGAACGTGATCGGAATCCCGCCCGGGACCTCGAGGTTCACATCGAGCGCGGACGGGCCGCTGACGTAGTGGACGAACGGATTGAAGAGGGTGATCCTCGGAGGCAGCGCGGTCACGTACACGACCCGCAGATAGAGCATGTTCTTGTCGAAGGAGAAGAGGGGATCGTAGTTGCCTTCGTCGTCGAAGCAGGTGATGACGAAGACGTACTCCTGTTCAGGCGTCAGATTCCGCAGGACCGCGCTCGTCACGCGCCCGCGCGTGGACGTCCAGCCCGGCCAGTTGCGCGCCGCGTAGTAGCGCCGGACGGAGTCGGGATGCAGGCGCGCAGTGATGGCGGAGACATCGGTCGTGGAGCTCAGCAGCTTGTACTTGTACTCGACCACGCGCTCTGCCGAGGAGTCGTCGTCGAATGCGGTCCCCCTCCACTGAACGCAGAATGTGGGAGCGACGTAACGGCGCATCAGCGTGCTCGGGGCTGGGGAAACTATCTCCACCCGAGGCGCCAGCTCGCCGTCGAAGAATGCGACCTGGGCGGGCGCCGACATCGCGCCGGCAGCATCCACGGCGCGGACGCTGAACACGCTGGGCTCGGGAGCTTCGGTCGACGCCCGGTCCGCGCGCGCGTTGCCGGCCGGGAAGCTCAATGCCCGCTCGCGCGCCGCGGTCGAGGTCCACGTCGCGGCGTCATTGTCGCTCCCAGGCGATCCGAGCGCGTACAGGAAGTGGTCGACCCGGCCGTCGGGATCGTGCCCCACCCATTGCAGGCGGTACGAGAACGACCCGGTCGTGGACGGACTCGCGCGCTGCGCGAACAGCTCCACTTCGGGTGGCTGGTTCGGCACCAGCAGCGGGTTTCTCTGGATTCCGCACCCGGCCGCGATCAGCGCGGCGAGCGCGGCGAAACCGGAGAGACGGTAGCCTCGCATCATCGTTCGACTCCCTCTCCCGCGTCCCCGGTCGGACCGCGGTCATGTCCTTCCCGGTTCTGTGTCACCACGCCGGAATGGTGGGAGCGGAACGGGAGGCGGGAGCGGCGAGCGATTCCGATGTCGCGTGCGGGCCGTAAACGACGCGAGTGAGGCACCGAGGCGCGGAGCGCGAGTAGTGGTGCCGAACGCCCAGCCACGAATGAGCATCGGCCTGCGTTGCGTCCAGGTCAAGCGTCTTATTCGGCCACCGTCTCCACTCGCTCAGCGAGTTGGGCGGCCGCCCCGCTCCGGGGGCCGCGATATCGGCGCGGAACGCCGCGCTTCCTCTCCCGAGACGACTCGGGCTACGCTGTCCCGCATGCTTTCGACCCTGCCCGGCTTCGACCCGGCGCGCGCGGTGGATCCCGCTCCCTACGGCGCGGCGAGCCGTCCGCCCCGGCTGGCGCTCAAGCCCGCGACCCGCGAGGAGCTGGTCGAGGCGATGCGCGCGGCCGCGCGCGACGGGCTGCGCGTGATCCCGTTCGGCGGCCCGCCGGACGCGTCGCTCGCCGCGGAGCTTCCGCCCGCCGACCTCGCGCTCGATCTCTCCGCGCTCGACCGCATGATCGAGTACGAGCCCGAGGACCTGACCGTCACCGCCGAATGCGGCGTCACGCTCGCGACGCTGCGCGCCACGCTGGCGGCGCGCGGCCAGGAGCTGCCGCTCGAAGCGCCGGGCGGCGGCCGCACCACCCTCGGCGGGGCGCTCGCGGCCAACGCCTCGGGGCCGCGGCGCCTGCGCTTCGGCGCCCCGCGCGACCGCATCCTCGGCGCGCGCTTCGTGCTCGGCGACGGGACCCTCGCGCGCAGCGGCGGCAAGGTGGTGAAGAACGTGGCCGGCTACGCGATCCACCGGCTGCTGTGCGGATCGCGCGGCGGGCTCGCGGTCCTGGTCGAGGCGAGCCTCAAGCTGCTCCCGAGCCCGGAGCGGCGTGCGGCGCTGCTCTATCCGGCGACCGCGGAGCAGCTCCGCGACCGCGAGCGCTGGGCGGAGTTCCCGCGGTTCGAGCCCGCGGCGCTCACCGTGCTCGCGGGCGCGGCGCGGGCGGCCGCGCCGCAGGGCCCCGAGGCACCCTACGTCGTGGCGCTGGGATTCGAGGACGATGAGGCGTGGGTGCAGAAACAGGTGCAGCGCGCGGTCGCGCGGCTCGGCAGGCCCGCGGCGGAGCGGAGCGGCGCCGAGGCGGAGGCGCTGTGGCAGGCGCTCGCGGACGGGGGCGAGGCTGCGCTCCCACGGCTCACCTTCACCACCGCGCACAACACGCCGGCGGCGCTCGCGCCGGTGCTGGACCTCGCGCCCGAGGGCTTCGTCTTCCACGCCCCGGCCGGGCGGCTGCACCTCCATCCCGGGCGCGGCGCAGCCCAGGCAGCGGTGGAGCGCCTCGCCGCGCACGGCTTCGCGCTGATCGCGGCGTGCGGGGCGGGCGAGATCGCGCCCGTGCTTCCGCCGCAGCAGGCGGTGCTCGCGCTGCGCGCGAGCATCCGAGCCGCGCTCGATCCCGGCCGGATCCTGGCGCTCGGCGAGCGCTGGGAGCGCGGCGAGCTGTAAGCCGCGGCGCTGCGCGCTGCCCGCTGGGCTGCGCGGTCCCGATGTGGGTTGCAGCCCTGATCGCGGACCCCGAGGCAGAGTGCGGTCCGACGATCAGTCAGTTTACGTGCGGGGTCGCCGGGCGGTCCAGCGGTTTCCGGATGCCTGGCTCCCGTCCAGTATCGCCTGACTGAACCGCCCGGTCCGCACCCGGGGCGCGCCCTGTGAGCCCGTGACACGCATCTGCTAGCCTCCGGCCTTCGATCCCCTAACGACCCGTTGAACCGGAGGTCTTCGATGGACCTGCTTCCGCTCGTTCCCATGCTGTGCGTCCTCGGCTCGCCCGGCGCACCGCCCGCTCCCCTCGCCCACACCTACTCGATCGTGGCGCGCGATCCCGCGACCGGCGAGATGGGCGTCGCGGTGCAGTCGCACTACTTCTCGGTGGGGCCGATCGTGCCGTGGGCCGAGGCCGGCGTCGGCGCGGTGGCGACCCAGTCGCTGGTGCTGGTGGACTACGGGCCCAGGGGGCTCGACCTGATGCGGCAGGGTCTGACCGCGCAGCAGGCGCTCGACTCCCTGATCCGCGCGGACACCAACCCCGACGTGCGCCAGGTCGCCATGGTGGACGCCAAGGGGAACGTGGCCACGCACACCGGGAAGAGCTGCATCCCCGACGCCGGCCACCAGGCGGGCAACCAGTACTCCTGCCAGGCCAACCTGATGGCGAACCCCTCGGTGTGGCCGGCGATGGCGGCCGCCTTCGAGCGGGCCCAGGGCGACTTGGCCGAGCGGATGTTGCAGGCGCTCGAGGCGGCGCAGAAGGCGGGCGGCGACATCCGCGGCAAGCAGTCGGCCGCGATCGTGATCGTGAAGGCGCAGTCGAGCGGCAAGCCGTGGGCCGACCGGGTGATGGATCTGCGGGTCGAAGACAGCGACGAGCCGCTCAAGGAGCTGCGCCGTCTGGTGCGCATGCGGCGCGCCTACACGCTCGAGGACGAAGGCGACAACATGATCGCGGCCAAGAAGCCCGACGACGCGCTCCGGGCGTACGAGGAGGCGTCGAAGCTCGCGCCCGACGTGGTGGAGCTCCAGTTCTGGGCGGCGGTCTCCATGTACACCAACGGCCGCGAGGCGGACGCGCTCAAGCTGTTTCGCTCGGTGTTCTCGCGCGAGCGGCAGTGGGTGGACCTGGTTCCGCGCCTGGCGAAGGTGGGGCTCTTCCCCGACGACCCGAAGAAGATCGACGAGGTGGTGCGCCAGCGGCCGCGCTCCAGGCTCGAGCGCGTGAGGTAGAGGCGGGGCGCGCCGGGAGCCGGCGCCGCGCCCGCGGCTCGCGCGGCGCCTATCCGATCTTCACGTACTCGAGCATCTCGTGGTGGTGGTGGGTCTTCACCACCGTGGCCGCGCAGTGCTCGGCGAAGCTCTCCAGCATCTTCACGTGGATCGCCTCGAACGCCAGCCCGGTGGTGCGGGTCACGCTCATCACGCCGATGGGACTGCCGCGGAAGCGCATCGGGACGCACAGGCCGCCCACGATGGTGCGCTTGGGCTTCACATCGCGCGGGAACCGCTCCCGCACGACGTCGGGCGTGAGCAGCACCGACTCGCCCTTCGAAAAGACGTAGCCCGCGACTCCTTCGCCCGGCGCGACGCGCGCGCCCTCGACCAACGGCAGGTCGATCCCGGCCGCGGCCTTCACCTCGAGGGCACCGATCTTCTCGTCGAAGAGCATGATCGAGGACTGGGTCGCCTCCAGGCACGGCAGGAGCCGCTGTGTGGCGAGGTCGAGCATGCTCTTGAGATCGAGCCGGAGCTGGAGCTGGGTGGTGACGTCGAACAGGAAGGACAGCTCGGTGAAGCGGGCCTCGATCGCGGCGCCCCGCACCGCCATGTCGCGCAACCGGGCATCCAGGACCGCGAGCTGGTGGTGCTTGTGCTGCATGTAGAGCACGAAGATCAGCACCAGACCGCACAGGCCCACCACGGTCGGCCAGCGCTGCGCGAAGTCGAACTCCAGCGCCACCCCCTGGCTGGTCCAGGTGACGAGCGCGAGAACCGCGCACATCGCGGTGATGGTGACGGCGCCGAGCCACAACAGGAAGCTGCGCTGGCGCTCGACTCTGGCAAAGCCCTGGCTCACGGCGATCGCCCTCGGCGGTGGGAAAACCCTGTCCCGAAATGCCACGTCCCCCAGGTTATCGTCCGGTGATGGAGCGGGCTTGAACTCGAACCGGGAGGGCGGACGGCCGCCCGACCCGCGCCGACCCGGGCCGGCCCGGGCGAACCGGAAGGGCGGGCGCCGGCATGTGGGGGCCGCGCCTGGCCGCCCGCGCCGGGCGGCATTTGGCGGCCGGTGTAATATCGCCGCCGGCCGCAGGGATTACATCCCACCTGGAGGCGTTCCCCGCATGCCCGATCCGAAGAAGCGCGTCACCATCTCCTCCGTCCGGCGCGAGGCGGGCGCGCTGATCGCGGCGCACCAGCGCCAGCTCGCGACCGGCCTCTTCCTCATGCTGGTGAGCCGGCTCACCGGGATCGTGATGCCGGCCTCGACCAAGTGGCTGCTCGACGACGTAATCGGCAAGCACAAGCCCGGCCTGCTCGTGCCGCTCGCGCTCGCGGTCGGCGGCGCGACGCTGGTCCAGGCCCTGAGCTCGTTCGCGCTCTCCCAGGTGGTGGGCGTGACCGGGCAGCGCGCGATCACCGAGATGCGCAAGCGGGTGCAGGCGCACGTCACGCGGCTGCCGGTGCGCTACTTCGACTCGACCCAGACCGGCGTCCTGATCTCGCGCATCATGAGCGACGCCGAGGGCGTGCGGAACCTGGTGGGCACCGGGCTGGTGCAGCTCACCGGCGGGATCGTGACCGCGGTGATCGCGCTCGGCGTGCTGCTCTACCTCAACTGGCGCCTCACGCTCGCGACGCTGGTGGTGCTCGCCGCCTTCGGCGGATACATGTCGTGGGCGTTCGCCAAGTTCCGCCCGCTGTTCCGCGAGCGCGGGCGGATCAACGCCGAGGTCACCGGCCGGCTGGCCGAGACCCTGGGCGGCATCCGCATCGTCAAGGCCTACGTGGCCGAGCGCCGCGAGCAGCTGGTGTTCGCGCGCGGGGCCCACCGGCTGTTCCGCAACGTCGCCCAGTCCATCACCGCGGTCTCCGGGACCACCGCGCTCTCGACCGTGCTGGTCGGGATGATCGGCATGATCATGATGCTGATCGGCGGGCGCGACGTGCTCGGCGGGCGGATGACGATCGGCGAGTTCGTCATGTACGTGTCGTTCACCGGGCTCATGGCCGGACCGCTGGTCGAGATGGCCTCGATCGGCACCCAGATCACCGAGGCGTTCGCCGGCCTCGACCGCATCCGCGAGATCCTGGGGTCGCTCCCCGAGGACGCGCGCGACGCCGAGCGCGACGCCGTGGACGGCGTGCGCGGCGAGGTGGCGTTCGAGAACGTGAGCTTCGAGTACACGCCGGGGACGCTGGTGCTCCGGCACGTGTCCTTCCGCGCGCCTCCGGGGAGCACCACGGCGCTCGTGGGCTCGAGCGGCTCGGGCAAGAGCACGCTCATCGGGCTGGTGATGGCCCACCATCGCCCGATCGAGGGCCGGGTGCGGGTGGACGGACGCGATCTCGCCTCCCTCAAGCTCCGGGACTACCGCGCCCACCTCGGCGTCGTGCTGCAGGACAACTTCCTCTTCGACGGGTCCATTCGCGAGAACATCGCGTTCTCGCGCCCCGAGGCCACGCTCGAGCAGATCCGCGAGGTGAGCCGCATCGCCCACTGCGACGAGTTCATCGAGCGCTTCGACAAGGGCTACGACACGATCGTCGGCGAGCGCGGCATCCGGCTGAGCGGTGGCCAGCGCCAGCGGGTGGCGATCGCGCGCGCGATCCTCGCCAACCCGCGCATCCTGATCCTCGACGAGGCGACCTCGAGCCTGGATTCCGAGAGCGAGGCGCTGATCCAGGACGGGCTGCGGTCACTGCGCCGCGGGCGCACCACGTTCGTCATCGCGCACCGGCTCTCCACCATCCGCACCGCCGACCAGATCCTGGTGCTGGAGGGCGGCGAGATCGTGGAGCGCGGCACGCACGAGGAGCTGCTGGCCGCGAACGGCCGCTACCGCCAGCTCTACGACCGCCAGTACCGGGTCGAGCTGGACCGGTTCATCAACCCCGGTGAGGATTTCATCGAGGTGCCGGAGCGCGCGCGGGCGATCAGCGAGGCCGAGGAGGCGCGCCCGCCGGTGGCGTAGCACGGCGGGGAATCCCGCGCCTTCTGAGGCTTCCGGCCTGCCCTATGCCATACTTTCGACCGCTCCGCGGCTCCCCGCATTCCATCGACCGCGGCCTTCAGAGGAGGCTGGCATCATGCGTCCCTCACGTGCGGTCCCGCTGACCATGCGGCCGAGGGTGGCGATCGGGCTCGAGGCGATCCTGCTGCTGGCGATCGTTCAGGCGGGGCCCGGGTCGATCGGAGCGTCCGTTGCGAAGGCCCAGGGTTTGGACCCGAAGCTCTGGATCACGGACGGTCCCGTCTACGCCACGGCCCGGTCGGGAAAGACCCTCTACATCGGGGGTCGGTTCGGACAGGTCGGGTTCTACACGGGAGGTGGCGTACCGCTGGCGGCGATTGGCGGGCTGCCGACGCCCGGCTTCCCCAGGGTTCGTGGGAGCGTTCGCGCCATCGCGGCCGACGGCACAGGGGGCTGGTTCATCGGCGGCCAGTTCGATTCCGTCGGCGGGATCCCTCGGAAGAACCTCGCGCACATCCAGTCGGATCTGACGGTCAGCGCATGGAACCCGGGTGCGGACGGCCGGGTTCTGTCCATCGCCGTGAGAGGTGGCACGGTATACGCAGGCGGAGGCTTTGGGAATGCGGGCGGCCAGGCAAGGAGTTGCATCGTGGCGCTGGACGCCCAGACCGGTCTGGCCACCGACTGGAATCCTGGCGCAAACAATTCGGTGTGGACGCTTGCCGTAAGCGGGACGACGGTCTACACCGGCGGGGATTTCACCTCCATCGGCGGGGCGGCGAGGAGCTATATCGCCGCGGTGGATGTCTCGACGGGCGCGGTCACTGCCTGGAACCCCGCAGCCAACAACTGGCTGAACGCCCTCGCGCTGAGCGGGAGCATCGTCTATGCGGCGGGCAACTTCACGAGCATCGGCGGGCAGACGCGCAATCGAATCGCGGCGCTGGATACGGCCACAGGTCTCGCCACCGCGTGGGACCCGAATGCAAACGGAGCGGTCATGGCTCTTGCGTTGGACGGAAACACCGTCTACGCCGGGGGAAGGTTCTACTACGATTCACGTCTTCCACCGTACGCGACGATCGGCGGGCAGACGCGCAACGGCATCGCCGCGCTGGATGCCACGACCGGGGCGGCCACGCCATGGAACCCCGATCTAAGAACCACCGTCTACGCGCTCGCAATTTCCGGCGGTACGGTCTACGCGGGAGCTGACTACGGCCCCTTGGCCGCGCTGGACGCCGTCACGGGCCAGGCTACCTGGAACCGAAGCGTGAACTACAGGATCTGGGCGCTATCGGCGAACGCGGACGTGGTGTACATGGGCGGGGAATTCACCAGCCTGGGCGTGCAGCGGAGCAAGATCGCTGCCCTGGATACCGACACCGGCCAGGCCACGGCGTGGAACCCGGGCATGGCAACATCGCCAGGTGAGGTCCGCGCGCTGGCCGTGAGCGGCGGCAAGGTCTATGTGGGCGGGACCTTCAGCTATCCTGGGCAGCCAACCATCGGAGGACAACCGAGAAATTTCATCGCAGCAGTCGATTCGGCCACCGGCCTGGCCACGGAATGGAACCCGGATGCGAACAGCACGGTCTTCACGCTCGCGGTGGACCAGGGCGTCGTGTACGCGGGCGGCTTCTTCACCAGCATCGGCGGGCAGCCGCGCAACCGCATCGCCGCCCTGGACGTCGCGAGCGGCCTGGCCACCGCCTGGAATCCGGATGCCAACAACATCGTAGAGGCGCTCGCCCTGGTGGGGAACACTGTGTACGCAGGCGGGACGTTCACGAGCATCGGAGGGCAGGCGCGCAACCGCATCGCGGCGCTGGACGGGACGACGGGCACGGCGACCGATTGGAATCCGAATGCGAGCAGCGTGGTCGGGACTCTCGCGGTGAGTGGGAGCACGGTCTACGCCGGCGGGACCTTTACCGCCATCGGCGGCCAGCCGCGCAATCGGGTCGCGGCGCTCGGGATCGCCGACGGCCTGGCCACGTCGTGGGATCCCAATGCGAACGGAAGTGTCCGATGCCTCGCGGTGAGCGGAGGCACGGTCTACGCGGGCGGCTTCTTCTCCGGGATCGGCGGGCAGGCCCGCAGCAGGATTGCCTCGCTGGATGCCACGACCGGCCTGGCCTCGGCATGGAACCCGAGTGCCGACAGCACGGTCTGGACCCTCGCGCTGGGCGACGGCACGCTGTACGCGGGCGGGGACTTCACCATCCTCGGCGGCCAGACATGTCCTTACCTGGCCGGGGTTCTCAAGGACTTTCCCACGGCGACGCTCCTCTCGACCTTCACCGCAGACTGGCGAGCGGGAGCCATCGAGCTCACATGGTCTTTTGCGGACGTGGTGGGCGTCACGTCCGTGCGGGTCGAGCGCGCGCCGCATCCGGGGGGGCCATGGGCGGAGTGTGCGATCGAGGTGCGCTCGGTCGGCGCCCTCACGGCGGCGGTGGACCGCGATGTCCAGGAAGGAACCACCTATTGGTACCGGCTGGTCGCCATCGGCGCCGGCCGGGCACCGGCCATCTTCGGTCCCATCGCCGCGACCGCAGGTAGAAGGATCCGCGAGTTCTCGCTCGGCCCTCCCTCACCCAACCCCAGTGCCGGCGCGGTGCGCGTCGAGTTCGAGGTGCCGCGGAAGACCACGGTGCGGCTTCGCGTGCTGGATGTGCAGGGGCGCGAGGTGGCAACGCTCGCGAACGCCGATCAAGAGCCAGGCCTTCACCAGGTGCTCTGGGACGGAAGGGGGAGCACCAGCCTCGTTCCGGCGGGGATCTACTTCCTGCGGCTCGACACACCCGAAGGGGCGCGAACCCGACGGATCGTCGTTGTCCGATGAAGGCAGTCGCCGACGACGACCCGGATCGGCCCCGAAGCGCCCCACTGAGCGCCCCACGAGGAGGCCCGGCTCCCCCATGCTAGGAGCCGGGCGCTCGTGGTTGCGCGGGGCCGGTGCCGAGTCCGTGGGGGTATGACCTCCGGACCCTCGCCGGCCGCTCGCGCTCACTTCGGGCGCCCGCCACGGATTCCCCGGCCGGGCGGTGGGCCACTACCCGCCGGCCCCGCAACGAGCGCCTCGACTCAACGCACCATCACCAGCCTCTGGCTCCGCACCTTCCCCGCCGCGTTCATGCGCAGGAAGTAGAGGCCGCTCGCCGCCGGATGCCCGGCGTCGGTGCGGCCGTCCCACGCGAGCCGCGCGACTCCGGCCGGGAGCGTGCCGGCGTAGATCGTGCGCACCCGCCGCCCGGCCGCGTCGAAGACCGCGAGCTCGGTCCACGCCGCGTGCGAGAGCGAGAGGCTCACCGCGGTGCCGCCCCGCCCCGGGTTCGGCGCCGGCGGGCTCATGCCGAAATCGACCTTCGACTCGGGACCGACTGCGACCAGCTCGGAGCAGACTACGAACGAGCCGCCCCCGCGCGTGAGATCGCGCGCGGTGAGCGTTCCGAGCGTGCCGGTCTGGCCCCGCAATCCCACCAGCACGGTTCCCACCCGCACCGGCCCGCCGTGGGTCACGTAGGGATCGAGCCGGTGGAAGTCGAGGCGCATCACGATCTCCTTGCCCGCGGTGTCGAACCACCCCGAGTCCGCCGCGGCGATGTCGGTGTAGACCATGTCGCCCATGGTGTCGCGCACCGCGCTGCCGAACACGAAGCCCGGGTCCGTAGGATTGGCCGGGGTCTGCGCGCGCAGGAAGAACTGGTCGCCGCGGTCCGCCACCGGACCCGGGGCGTTGGCCGCGAAGTTGACGCGCCAGAAGGAATTCTCCGGCACCACCGCGAGGTCGCTCACCTTCATCCGCACCTCGAGAAACGACGTTCCGCCCTCCCGGATGCAGCCGTAGTCGATCGAGAGGATGTCGTAGGGGCTGTCGGCCGGGATCGGCTGCAGGTTGTTCCCGGTGGCGTCGTGGAGGAAGTCCGAGATCTCGGGCAGCTCGGGATCGGGCTCGGGGAGCGGCAGCGGATCCTCGGGGTCCAGCACGCCGGTCCCGCCGTTCGCCGAAGCGTAGAGGCTCGGGCCGGAGAGCTGGCGCGCCACGTAGGTCTGGCCGTCGAAGTCGTTGTGGTCGTCGGTGAACGCGATCACGCACGCGCCGAGCGGATCGATCGCGACCTGGAAGTAGTCGCACAGGTTCCGGTTGGGCTCCTCGCCGACCGGCGCCGGCGGGATCGTGAGCCCGCCCTCGGACAGGTTGCTGGCGTGGATCACGTGATCGCTCACCTCGGCGACCCGGAAGGTGGGCTGGGTGGCGGTGGCATTGGTGGTGATGGACGCGTAGCACCGCCAGTCGCTCGAGTTCCAGTTCACGTTCGACGCCGAGGCGTACCACACCACCACGACCCGCCCCGCGCTCCCGGCCTCGAGCCACGGGAAGAGCGCGAAATGGGTCTCGGGGCCGCTCACCGGGACAGCCGGGGCCCAGGTCACGCCGTGGTCCAGGGAGTGGGTGAGGAACACGGTGTGGTCGTCGGTCCACGCCACGTACACGGTGCCGTCGTCGCCGACCTTGATCGGATCGAACAGGTGGTGGTGGCTGGTGCTGTTGTCGGCGGTGAACGTGCTCCAGGTCGCCCCGGCGTCGGTCGAGCGCGAGACGAACAGGGCGCTCGAGGACATGTGCGAGACGTAGACGTAGCCGTTGGCATGATCCACGTCGATGTAGCCGGGCGTGGTGCCGGTCGGGCTCACGAGCCCGGTGGCCGGGTAGGAGGCGCCGTGATCGATCGAGCGCTGCACGAACAGCCCGGTGGCGGGGATCGGAGCGCGATAGAGGACGTAGACCGTGTCCGCGCCGGTCGACTCGTTCCACTGGCGGTCGTCGGCGGGGACGTTCGCGACCGCGGGGCTCAACGCGAAGTTCTCGCCCCGGTCGGTCGAGACCGCGGACGAAACGTTGGCCAGCGCCAGGCTCGTGATGGTGATGATCGGGGTCGCGGTCGGGCTCGCCGGGAACGAGGTCGAGATGTCGATGTCGCCGCCGCCGTCGCGCCCGCCGGTCGTGTCCTCGTCGGCGAAGGCGTCGGGCTGCCCGAGATAGGTCGGATTGCGGAGCTGCGGATCGTACCCCGGGCTCGCCGGATCGAGGTCGAAGCGCCACAGATCCACGCCCGCGGGCACGCCGCGGATCCCGCCCACGTAGCAGTTGCCGCGCACGTCCACGCGCAGGCTGGGCTCGCACACGCGCGCCGCCGCCGGCGCCGAGACCGTGACGTTGGGGCTGAAGGTCACGTCGTTCGAGGTCAGGATGGTGGAGACCCGATGCGCCTTGCTGGGCTCCACCCTGACCGTGCCGTTCACGATCTCGGGCGCTCCGACCTCGTTGACCACGTGCGCCACCAGCACGCGCGGCGAGGTCAGCACGGCGTTCACCTCCGCGCCGGTGGACTCGGCGGTCTGGGGGATGAAGCCGTCCGACTTGCTCACCAGCGGCCCGTTCAGGCTGCCTTCGAGGATGTAGAGGTCCCAGTCGCTGGCGGGGCTCAGCCAGTGGATCGAGAAGAAGACGCGCTTGCCGGTCCAGTCGCCGGCCGCGAGCACGACCACCACGGTGTCGCACGAGACGTCCTCGATGCAGCCGTTGGGATCCTCGCCGGTGTTGCCCACGATGAGGGGCGTCTGCCAGGTGGCGATCGAGTCGCCGGGCGTGAGGGTGATGACTTCGGGAGTCGCGGCGGACGCAGGTCGCGGCGCCGCGAGGAGCGCGAGCGCGGCGAGAGATGCCCACGCGAACGGCGTGAGGGGTCGCATTCGGAGGCCTCCCAGGGAAGGGAAAGGAGGCGCCGTCCGGTCCCAGGGCCGGGGCGGCGTCCAACCGAGCAGCGCGGAGAGCTTCGGCCACGGGACTTGAGCGGGGCTTGAGCGCGGGCGGCGATCTGCCCCGCGCTGGCAGCGCAAGCGTTTGCAGGCGAACATGTTACGAGCGCCGATGCGGGGCGACGCGAGGGCTGGCGCTGACGCTCTGCGCGGCCAAGAGCCCTCCCGCAGCGGGCCCTCGGCGTCGGGGGGCCGCGAGCGGCGCCCGGGCGCAGCCCGCTCCATCACGATGTTCGTTGCGCGCGACTGCCGGGGGGCGTATACAACACAGCAAGTTGTGGCGCGAAGGCTCGGCACCAGGCGGGAACCGCGATCGCGGCTCCGGCGGGCCGGCGTCGCTTCGCGCTCGAGGGCTCACACCGCCCGGGCTGAAACGGAAGCCTGCGGCGCGACAGCGCGGAACGCCCCGTCATGCGGCGGGGCCGCACGCGATTCACGAGGAACTCGGAAGGGAGGTCGCAGGTGAGGAGAAGGATGAAGGCGAAACCCAAGAAGAAGGCAGGGCGCAAGAAGGCGCGCAAGGTGGCGATGAAGGGCAAGCGGAAGGGCGCCGCGCGCAAGAAGGCGGCCCGCCGCAAGACCGCGCGCCGCAAGGCGGCTCCGAAGGCGGCTGCGAAGAAGAAGGCCATGCCCGCGATGGCGCGCAAGCCCAAGCCCAAGCCCAAGCCCAAGCCCGCCGCGCCGATGATGGAGAGCGGGATGTCCGGGACGATGCCCGGCGAGAAGATGACGACCGGCTGGCCCTCGGGCGGCTCGGGGGAAGGCGGCGACCTGGGGGGCTTCTGACGAGCCTGCTTCCCGGCTGAACCGCGCCGCAAACGGGCGCGCCGTCGGCGAGACGGCGCGCCCGAGCCTTCCACCCCGGAGACCTTCATGGATTCGCCCCGCGAGCGGAATCCCCACATCACCGGCCCGCGCATCGAGCCGCCCGCCATCACCGGCAAGGAGAGCGCGGCCGACCTGATCGAGAGCGCGTTCCTCGCCTACAACGCCGCGCGGCTGCGCGAGGGCGCGCGGCTCCTGGTCGAGCGCATGCTCGAGCCCGACGTCACGGTCGGGCTCTCGATGACCGGCGCGCTCACGCCCGCCGGGCTCGGCATGAGCGCCGTGATCCCGCTGCTCGAGGCCGGGTTCGTGGACTGGATCGTCTCGACCGGCGCGAACCTCTACCACGACGCCCATTTCGGGCTCGGGCTCACCATGCACCGCGGCACCTTCCAGGCCGACGACGTCGAGCTGCGCGAGCAGGGCGTGGTGCGGATCTACGACGTGTTCTTCGACTACCGCGTGCTGCTCGACACCGACGCCTTCTTCCGCAAGGTGATCGCCGGCCCCGAGTTCCAGCGCGCGATGGGCACCGCCGAGTTCCACCACCTGTGCGGCAAGTACGTGCGCGCCCGCGAGGAGGCGCTGGGCTCGCGGCGCCGCTCGCTGCTCGCCGCGGCGTTCGAGCTGGGCGTGCCGATCTACACCTCCTCGCCCGGCGACTCCTCGATCGGCATGAACGTCGCGGCGCTGGCGCTCGAGGGCAACCGGCTCCAGCTCGACGTGAGCGCCGACGTGAACGAGACCGCGGCGATCGTGTGGGCCGCGAAATCGGGCGGCGGAAGGAGCGGCGTGTGGATCCTGGGCGGCGGGAGCCCCAAGAACTTCGTGCTCCAGACCGAGCCCCAGATCCAGGAGGTGCTGGGGATCGAAGAGAAGGGCCACGACTTCTTCTTCGCCATCACCGACGCCCGGCCCGACACCGGCGGGCTCTCGGGCGCGACACCGAACGAGGCGGTGAGCTGGGGCAAGATCGACCCCGACCAGCTCCCCGACACCGTGATCTGCTACTGCGACACCACGATCGCGCTTCCGCTCGTCACCGCCTATGCGCTCGCGCGCCACGCGCCGCGCAAGCGCAAGCGCCTCTACGACCGCCGCGAGGAGCTGATGCGCGCGCTCACCGAGGCGTACCAGACGCGCGGCCGGGGCGCCACGGCGCCGGCCAAAGGCTGAGCGCCGAGCGGGGCCCGCGGCGGTCCCAGAATCCGGCTTCGAGGAGGGTTGAATCGATGGCCGCCCGTTCCCCGCGTGCACGCCGCGCTCGTCGCCCGCTCCTCCCCGCTGCCCGTGAGGGCATGGTGTGAGCCGCAGCGCGCGCCGGCCCGCGCGCCGAATTCCCTGGCGTGGGCCGGCCCTGGTGCTCGCGCTGTTCGGCTGGTGCCTGCTCCTGCGCGCCCCGACATTCCTGCGCAGCGTCCTCGACTGGGACGAGACGCTGTATTTCATCGTCGCCGACCAATGGCTGCAGGGCCATCTCCCGTACGTCGGGGTATGGGACCGCAAGCCGGTCGGGATCTTCGCGGCGCTGGCCGCGGGGTTCGCCGCCTTGGGCTCGAACATCTTCGCCCTGCGCATGCTGGCGGTTCTCGCCACCTTCGCGAGCAGCGTCCTTCTCTATCTCATCGGCGCCCGGCTCCTCGGCAGCCGCCGCGGTGGGGCGGTCGTCGCGATCTCCTATTCCATCTTCTCGCTCATGCCGGGGGGCCTCGCGACCAACACCGAGATCTTTTTCGTGCCCGCGGACCTGGCCGGCCTTCTCGTCCTCATCGATCTCTGGTCGCGGCCACGATCCGGCGCCCGACGCGCGGCGATGCTCGGTCTCGCCGGTCTGGCGTTCGGAATTGCATTCCAGTTCAAGTTCGTCGCCGCGGCCGAGTCCGCGTTGTTCGTCCTGGCATATTTCGTCGCGGGGCGGTTCCGGCCGCTGGGCGGGGCTCCGGCCGCCAGGCTCTCTGCCTTACCGACCCTGGGCGCGGGCTTCCTGGCGCCGAGCGCGCTCGCGGGCGCCTACTTCGCCGCCCACGGCGCATGGTCGGAGTACGTGCATGCAAACTTCGGGGCCAATCTCAGGCTGTTCGAGACCCACGAGCGCTCGAGCCAGCTCTGGGCGAGGATCGCCGCCGACCTCGCGGCCGGGGCGGGAACCTGGCTCTGGTGGGTGCTGCCGATCCTCCTCGTTGCCGCGCTGTCGGCGATCCTTCCGCCGCCGGCCGGAGCGGAGGAACGCAGTCCGAGGGGGCTCGCGTACTTCCTCGGGGCATGGTCGGTCGCCGCCCTGGTAGGGATCTCCGCGACGCTGCGCTTCTATACGCACAGCTTCGTCGCGCTCATCCCCGTCTGTTGTCTGCTGTTCGGCCTCGCGGTTGCCCGGCTGGGCCTGCTCGAAGGATCCCGGATGCGGCTCGGCGCGGCCGTGGCGCTGCCCTGCGCGTTGGCGATCATGCGCATCTCGGACAGCGCCTACGTCCCCTGGCTGCGTGATTTCGAAAATGGGAACGCGAACATGTACGAGCGGGCGGCCGCCCATCTTCGTTCGCGACTCCGCCCCGGCGAGACCGTGTTCGTCGTGAACGATCAGCCCGTCCTCTACATGCTGACCCGCGTGACGCCGCCCACCCGCTACGTCTTCCCGAAGCACCTGTTCGACGACTTCGGGGCGGCGTATGCCGGGATCGACCGCGGGGCCGAGATCCGGCGGGTGATGAACGGCAGGCCGGCGTATATTACGATCCAGGACGGAGACGGCGTCATCGAGCGTGACATGCGGGCCACGATCGCCCCCGAATACCAGGAGGAGATCCGGTTCGACTCCCTGGTGCTCTATCGATGGTGCGGCGGTCCGTGCGGGTCTCGGGGGCCGTAGTTCGAGTGAAGTGGGTGCGCGGGTCGCGTCACCGACGCCCGGCCCGACACCGGCGGGCTCTCGGCGGCCACGCCGAGCGAGGCGGTGAGCTGGGGCAAGATCGACTCCGACCAGCTCCCCGACACCGTGATCTGCTACTGCGACACCACGATCGCGCTCCCGCTCGTCACCGCCTACGCGCTCGCGCGCCACGCGCCTCGCAAGCGCAGGCGTCTCCACGACCGCCGCGAGGAGCTGATGCGCGCGCTCGCCGAGGCGTACCAGACGCGCGGCCGGGGTGCCACGGCGCCGGCGAGGCGCTGAGCGCGGCGCAACGGCGCCCGGCGCGCCTCCGCCGTTTGTCGCGCCGCGAGGCCCCGCGTAGATTCCCCGCGCCATGCCTACGCACCGCGCGAGCGAGCGCGCGCTCCCCGAGCTGCGATTCGTCGCGGTGGACTCGCTGGTGCCGCACGAGCAGCACGACCCGGCGCGGCTCGAGCCCCTGGTGCGGCGCATCCGCGAGCAGGCCCTGCTGCGCAACCCGCCGGTGGTCGCCCCGCTCCCGGGCGCCGAGGGGGATGCGCTGCGCCACGTGGTGCTCGACGGCGCCAACCGCTCGCACGCGGCGCGCGCCGCCGGGCTCCCGCACGTGGTGGTCCAGATCGTGCCCTACACCGATCCGCCGGTGCGGCTCACCACCTGGTGCCACGCGATCGGCGGCATCCCGCGCGCGCGCTTCGAGAAGGCGCTCTCCGCCGTGCCCGCGATCGAGTGCCGCTGCGAGCCGCTGCTCCACGCCAGCGCGCTGCTCGCGCGGCGCGAGATCCTGGCCTACGTGGCGTTCGCCGACGGCACGGCCTGCACGCTGCGCGGCAGCCACGACCTGCGCGAGCGGAACACCCTGCTCAACTCGGTGGTGGACACCTACCGCGCGAGCAAGGGTCTGTTCCGCGTGACCAGCGAGTCGCTCGCGGCCGCGCGCGAGCGCCATCCCGAGGTCGAGGCGCTGGTCGTCTTCCCGCACTTCGAGCCGGCCGAGGTGATCGAGCTGGCCGCGGGCGGCGAGCGGCTGCCGGCCGGGATCACGCGCCACGTGATCCGCTGGCGCGCGCTCCGGGTGGACGTGCCGCTCGACCGGCTCGCCGACCGCGCCGCGGGCCTCGAGGAGAAGAATCGCTGGCTCGAGGAGTGGCTGCTCGAGAAGCTGGCGAAGAGGCGGGTGCGCTTCTACGAGGAGCCCACCGTGCTGTTCGACGAATGAGCGCGGGCGCGCGTGGCGCCCGCAGGGGGCGGGCGGGATGAAGGCGGTGGCGTTCGACCGCTTCGGCGGGCCCGAGGTGCTCGCGCTCCGCGACCTCCCCGATCCCGCGATCCGGCCCGACGAGGCGCTGGTCGAGGTGCGGGCCTGCGGCATCAACCATCTCGACCTGTTCGTCCGCCAGGGCCTGCCCGGGCTCGATCCCGAGATGCCGCACATCCTCGGGAGCGACGTGGTGGGCGTGATCGCCGCCACGGGCGAGGCGGTGCGCCACGTGAAGCCGGGCGACAAGGTGCTCGTGCTCCCCACGCTCTCGTGCGGAACGTGCGCGGCGTGCGCCAACGGAGACGACAACCTGTGCCGCCAGTACGACGTGCTCGGCCGCCGCAGGAACGGCGGCTACGCGGAGAAGGTCGCGGTCCCGGGCGTGAACTGCCTCCCCTACCCCGGGAATCTGAAGTGGGAGGAGGCCGCGGCGGTGCCGCTCGTGTTCCTCACCGCCTGGCACATGCTGGTCACCCGCGCGCGGCTCCGGCCCGGCGAGGACTGCCTCGTGATCGGCGCGGGCGGCGGCGTGGGGAGTGCCGCGATCCAGGTCGCGCGGCTCCTCGGGGCGCGGGTGATCGCCACCGCCGGGCCGGAGAAGCTCGCGCGCGCGCGCGCACTCGGGGCGCACGAGGTGGTGGACCACTCGCGCGCCGACTTCTCCGCCGCGGTCCGCGCCCTCACCGGGAAGAAGGGGGTCGAGGTGGCCGTCGAGCACGTGGGCGACCCCATGTTCGAGCAGGCGGTGGCTGCGCTCGCGCGCAACGGCCGGCTCGTGACCTGCGGCGCCACCGCCGGACACCGCCCGCAGATCGACCTCAACCTGCTGTTCGGCCGCCATCTCACGCTGCTGGGCTCGTGGATGGGCCGGCGCGCCGAGATGCACGAGGTGCTGCGCTTCGTGCGCGACGGCAGGCTCGAGCCCGTCGTCGATTCCGTGATGCCGCTCGCCGAGGCCGCCGAGGCCCACCGCCGCATCGAGGCGCGCCGGCACTTCGGCAAGATCGTGCTGGTACCATGATCCGATGCGCATGATGAGATTGGAGCGCAAGCACGAGCCGCTCGCCTCGCCCGAGCGCTACCATCGGCGGCTCTTCCGGGCCTCGCTGGTCGCCGCCGGCGTCATCGTGCTCTCGCTCGTGATCGGCGTGCTCGGCTACCACTGGTTCGGCGGCATCGAGGACTGGGTGGACTGCCTCTACAACGCCTCGATGATCCTGGGCGGCATGGGTCCCGCGACCGAGCTCAAGACCCGCGGCGGAAAGATCTTCGCCTCGATCTACGCGCTCTACAGCGGCGTCACGCTCCTGACCAGCGTGGGCGTCCTGCTGGCTCCCGCCCTCCACCGCGCGCTCCACGTCTTCCACATCGAGACCGAGGAGGAGGAGGCGCGCCCGAAGCCGAAGCGGTGAGGCTGCGCGCGGCGCACGCCGGAGCCGGGTGGCGCGCCGCAGCCCGCGGGCGCCGGATGCTATCCTCCGCCGCATGAGCGTGGCGCCCGCCGCGAAGCCGAAGCCGTGGTTCGACGCCGAGGATCCACCCACCCGGCGCGACCTCAACACCTGCATCCACTGCGGGCTCTGCCTGACCGCGTGCCCCACCTACCGCGTGCTCCGAATCGAGCCCGACTCGCCGCGCGGGCGCATCTACCTGATGCGCGGGCTCGCCGAGGGCCGGATCGCCCCGAGCGATCCGCTGGTCACGCACCTCGACAACTGCCTCGACTGCCGGGCCTGCGAGACGGTGTGCCCGGCGGGCGTTCCCTATGGGCGCATGCTGGAGGCCGCGCGCGGCCAGCTCAACCGCCGCGCGCTGCGCTTCTCGCCGCTACGCGGGCTGGGCGAATGGGCGCTCCGCACGCTCTTCCCGGAGCGCGGCCGCATGCACCTCGCGGCCGACCTGCTCCGGCTCGGGCAGCGCGGGCCGCTCGCGGCGCTGATGAAGAACCCGCTCGTGCGGCGGATGCTGCCCGCCTTCGCGGTCCAGGGCTACGACATGACGCCTCCGCTGCTCTCCCGCGGCGCCCGCGCGCTCGAGCGCGTCGCGGGATCGCTCCCGCGCGGGGCGCGCATGGAGCCCGGCCCGCACGGGCTGGTGTTCCATCCCGCCGGCGCCCCGCGCGCGCGAGTGGCGTTCTTCACAAGCTGCGTGATGGAGGTGATGTTCCCGCGCGTGAACCACGAAGCGGTGCGGCTGCTCGTCCTCGCCGGCTGCCAGGTGACGGTGCCCGACGACCAGACTTGCTGCGGGGCGCTCCACGCCCATGCCGGGCTGCGCCGCGTGGCGCGCGGCCTCGCGCGCCGCAACCTGCGCGCCTTCGCCCGCGAGCGCGGCGATTTCATCGTCACCGACTCCGCGGGCTGCGGCGCCGCGCTGCGCGAATCCGGGCACCTGCTGCACGACGACGCGGCGGCGCGCGATGCGGAAGGCTTCGCGCGCCGGGTGCGCGACGTCTCCGAGGTGCTGGCCGAGGTGGGGCTGCCGCCGCCCGCGACGCGGCTCGCGTCCGACTCGGACCCGGCGCGGCCGCTGCGCGTCGGCTACCACGATCCCTGCCACCTCGCGCACGGCCAGGGCGTGCGCGCCCAGCCGCGCGCGCTGCTGCGCGGCATCCCCGGCGTCGAGCTCGTCGACCTTCCCAACCCCGACTGGTGCTGCGGGAGCGCGGGCGTCTACAACCTCACGCACCCGGAGATGGCGGAAGCGCAGCTCGCGGGCAAGCTCGACTCGATCGGGCAGGCGGCGGCCGAGGTGGTGGTGGCGTCCAATCCCGGCTGCCTGCTCCACATGGCGCGCGGGGCCCGGGCGCGCGGGATGAGCGCCCGCATGGTGCATCTGGTGGAGGTGCTCGGCCGGGCGTACCCGCGGTGACGGTGCGCCCGCTCCACGGCGTGCTGCTCGCCGCCGTGCTGCTCGCGGGGGCGGCGCTGCGCGAGCACGTGGTGCAGAGCATCCCCGGCTTCTTCGGTCCCAGCGATCCCGCGATCTACTTCGGCATGGGGCGCGGAGTGCTGCGCGACGGAATCCCGCGCCAGGACTTCATCCACCATTTCCTCTCGCGGCCCCGCACCATCGCGCACGTCGAGGACTACTACGAGCCGCTCTACGCCTATCCGGTCGCGCTCGCGATGGCGCTCGGCGGCGGGACTCCCGCGGCCGCCGCGCAGTCGTCGGTGGTCTTCGGCGTGCTCGCCATCGTGGTGGTGTGGGCGCTCGCGCGCCGGCACGGCCCGATCGCCGCCCTGGCCGCGGCCGCGATCGTCACGTTCGAGCCGTGGGCGATCTACTACAGCGGAGTGTTGATGAAGGAGGCTCTGGTCTGCGTCCTGGCGCCGGGCTTCCTGTGGTTCGCCCGGCGCGAGATCGAGCGCGAGGCACCCGCATGGAGCACCGGCCTGAGGCTCGCGCTCGCCACGGTCGCCGCCGGCCTCTTCCAGTACGAGATCCTCCCCATTCTCGGAATCGCCGTGGCGGTGACCCTGGGCCTGCGCCGGCGGTCTGCGCTCCCCGCGTACGCCCTCGCCGCGAGCGCGCTGGTGGCCGGGCTCGTGGCGGGCACCTGGATCGCAACCGGCGTTCCGCTCTCGGCCAAGTTTCTCTACTTCCTCGGCCACGTGCCCGGCGACCCCGAGCCCCCGACGGTCGTGCGCGGGCTCGACCTCTCGGTGCGCTCGCTCCTGCCGCTCGAATTCATCGCCCGCACGCTGTTGCTGTCCTGGTATCCACTCGTGCTCTTCCTCGGGCTCGCCGGCCTGTTCGCGGCCCGCACGCCGGCGGTCGAGCGTACGCTCACCCTGACCTTCCTCGGTGCCTACCTCTACCTCCACGCCATCCCGGTGGACCTGTGGAACCGCGACTTCATCCCGCTCACCTTCGTGCTCGCGCCGCCGGCGGCCGCCGCGCTCACGGGCGGCGCGTGGCGCGAACGCCGCGCGCTGGCGGCGGGCGCCTGGGCGATGCTCTTCTTCCTGTGGGGCGCGCCCTCGACCGTGGCGGCGCTCGGCGCCTGGAGCCGCGCCGTGCGCGCCTGGGGAATGTGGCCGAAGCTCGGGCTCGGAGCAGGGCTCGCGCTGGCCGGGCTCGGGCTCGGGCTCGCACTCGCGCGCACCCGCGCCGGCGGGTGGCTGCAGCGCGTCACGCCCCTCCTGCTCGCGACCTCGCTCGCCGCCGGCTACTGGGAGATGCTGCCGTATCCTTCGATCTGGGCGAACTCGCAGTATCCGGATTTCGAGGTGGAGCGCGCGCGGCGCGAGCGGGTAGGCCACTGGATGAAGGAGACGGTCGCACCGGGTGCGGTGCTCGCGGCGAAGCCCGAGGAGATTGCCTACTACTCCGGCTTCCCGGCGGTGGTGATGCCCGACACGTTCCATCCCGGCAGCGTGGCGCGCCTCGCCGCGCGCTATCGGCTGCGGTACCTGCTGGTCGAGCCCGGCGCGATGCCCGACAGCGTGCTGGGCACGCTGCCGGTGCGACCGCTGGGGGAGCGCGAAGGGTGCCGCCTGTTCGCGTTCTGACGCCAGGGCGCGCGGCGCCGCGCCCGACCGCGGCACCGCGGCCGCGCGTGGCGCCGCGGCCGCTTGCGGCTACACTGGGAGCATGAGCGCGCGCAGCCGATCCTCCACCGATGGATCGCGGCCCGCGGATCGGGGCGCGGCCGTCGAGCGGGGTGCGCGTTCGGGCGCGGCCGCGCCGACGCCGGTCTTCCCGCTGCGTGCGGTCGCGGCGCTCTTCATCGAGCGCCAGCACCTCGAGCGGCCGCGCGGCATCCGGCTCACCGCGCGCTCGCTGGCGCGGCTCGCCGAGGACACCGGCGGGCTCCAGATGGACTCGATCAACGTGGTGGATCGCGCCCACTACCTCACCGCCTGGAGCCGGTTCGGGCCGTTCGATCGCTCGGCATTCGACCGCCTGGTCTACCGGCGCCGCGTCCTGTTCGAGTACTTCGCCCACATGGCGTGCCTGGTCCCCGCGACGCACCTGCCCGGTTGGCGGCGGGTGATGCACTACTACGCGCACGAGCGCTCGGGCTGGTCGCCATGGGTGAAGCGCAACGCCGCCCACGTGCGCGACGCCGAGCGGGCGATCCGCGAGCACGGCCCGCTCGCAAGCTCCGATTTCGAGCAGGCGCGGCGCGGGGGCGCGAAGGGATGGTGGAGCCGCAAGCCCGCCGCGCACGCGCTCCGGTATCTGTGGACGGCGGGGCGCATCGCCGTCCACTCCCGGGTCCACTTCGAGAAGCGCTACGACCTGATCGAGCGCGTCCTGCCCGGGGCCGCCGCGGTCGCGCCGCCGCCGGCCGAGGAGTTCCACCGCTGGCACGTGCGCCAGTCACTGCACGCGATGGGCGCCGCGACCGGCGTGGACCTGCGCATGTACTTGAGCTATCCGCGGGTGCTCGCCGCGGACCGGCGGCGCGCGATCGAGGCGCTGCTGCGCTCGGGCGAGGTGGTCGAGATCGCGGTCGAGGGCGACACGAACCGGTGGCTCGCGCTCGCCTCGGACCTGCCCGCGCTGGAAGCGGCCGCCCGCCGCCGGGCGACCGCGCGAGGCACCACGCTGCTCTCGCCCTTCGACTCGTTCCTGTGGCATCGAGAGCGCACGCAGCGGCTCTTCGGCTTCGATTACCGGGTCGAGATCTACACCCCGGGGCACAAGCGCGTGCACGGCTACTACGCGCTCCCGCTCTACCACGACGGCCACCTGATCGGCCGGGTCGACGCCAAGACCCACCGCGCCGAGCGCCGGCTCGAGGTGCGGCGGGTCCACTTCGAGCCGTGGCTCGCGCGTGGGGGCCCGGCGCCGGCCGCGGCCTGGGGCGCGGTCGATCTGGACGCTGCGCTCGCCGGGCTCGCGGATGCGCTCGGCTCGCTCGCGGCCTTCGTGGGCGCCGGGCGCGTGACGCTCGGCCGGGTCTCTCCCGCGCGCCTCAAGGCGCCACTCGCCCGCGCGCTGCGCGAGGCGCGGACTGCCCCGGGGCAGTCCCCGGCAGAGCCGGCGGACGCAGCGCCCGATGACCCCGAGCCGGAGGCGGTGGAGGAGGAGGTGCCGCTGTGATGGGGCCGGGTGTTCAGCGTCGCGGACGCGGGCTGCGCCGCTCCTAGCCATGCCCGCCGCGGCCGTCGGGTACTCGAAGCGCAGCCGGCTCGACAAGCTGGGCGTCAAGCCCGGCATGCGGGTCGCGGTCCTCGGAGTGGAGGAGCGCGACTTCGTGCCGGAGCTGCGATCGCGCACCACCGACATCGCGACCGCCCGCCCGCGCAAGGACACGGACCTGATCTTCCTCGCCGCCGAGGGCGCGGCGCCACTGGCGCGGCTCGCGGCGCTGCAGCGCTCGATGCACCGGAACGGCGCGATCTGGGTGCTGTGGCCCAAGGGGCAGAAGCACATCACCGAGGACCTGATCCGCGGCGCCGCGATCGAGCACGGCCTCGTGGACGTCAAGGTGGTGGCGTTCTCCGAGCGCCTGAGCGGGCTCAAGCTCGTGATCCCGCGGGCGCGGCGGTGAGCGCAGGTTCGCGGGGGGCCGCCCCGCCGCGACCGCGGGGCGTCTTGACGCTCTAGCGTTTAGGACGCAAAGATTGCGGGCATGAAGGCTCAATCCAAGCGCGCCACCGTCTACTTCGAGCGCGAAATCCACACGGCGCTTCGTCACAAGGCGGCCGTGACGGAGCGCTCCATGTCGGATCTCGTCAACGACGCGGTGCGCGCCAGCCTCGCAGAGGACGCCAAGGACTTCGCCGACTTCGAGGAGCGGGCTGCAAAGCCGAGCATCTCGTTCGAACGCGTGGTTCGGGATCTGCGGCGGCGTGGCAAGCGATAGCCTCGGTCCCACGTGAGCGGCGGCTCGCGGGGTGGAGGGATGCGGAACCCCTGCGCCAGAAAGCGGACGCTCCCCGGCCCCTCAGCCCCCGCGTGGCTCCTCGATCTTCTCGCGGGCCCAGAACACGAAGTCGGTGGTCGCCGGCTCGAATCCGCCCGCGCGCAGCAGCAGCGCGATCTGCCCGCGGTGGTAGAGCGAGTGCCCGTAGAGCTGGGTGAGGATGTCCGCCACCGGGAGCCGGAACCACTCGCCCTCGAACGTCCGGTACTCGAACGGGCGCGCCACCGCGGCGTCGTCGAGGCCCGCGAGATACGAGGTCCAGACCGCCTCCATCGCCTCGAGACGGCCCGCCACCTCGGGCAGGGTCAGGTCCTCGGGGAAGAAGTCGCCCGGCCCCGGGCCCTCGCGCGCGGCGCCGAGCCGGAAGAGCCAGAGCCGCCGCGCCACGACGACGTGGGCCAGCAGCGTCAGCGCCCGCTGGAACTCGGGCGCCGAGCGCCGATCGGGCGGCACCGCGGCCAGCGCCGCGAGCACCCGGGCGTGGCTGTCGCGCTCGTAGTCGAACCAGCGCCGGTACTCGCCGGCGCGCGCTCCCGGACCCATGGCGCTCAGAAGCTCGACGCGCTGAGCCGGACGTCGGCATGTGCCCAGGCCTTCGCGAACCGCTTCTCCACCTCGGCCGCCTCCTTCGTCTTCTTCTGCATGCGCAGGCTCTGGGCGAGGCCGAACAGCGCCCAGCCGTTCTCGCGGTTGCGATCGAGGTCGGCGAGGTAGACCAGCTCCGCCTCCTTGGCCCGCCGGGCCTTGAGCAGCGCCGCTCCCAGGGCGTGGCGCGCGGGATAGAGCCAGTCGGTGGGCTCGTCGTAACGCGTCATGTCCTCGGCCCTCACCGCATTGGTGAGCCGCTGGATGCCGAAGTCCACCCGGCCCTGCCGGATCGCGACGGCGCCCTCGAGCGATTGCTCGGCGATCGTGAGCAGCAGCTCGGCCGAGTTGTTGGCCTCGGTGGCTCCTTGCGGGAGGCTCTTCGCGATCGTCTTCAGGCTGTCGAGCTCCCGCGCCGCCGCCGCCGCGTCCCCCTTGCCGTTGTAGGCGAGGCCCCGGGCGTAGTGCCGGATCGCGGCCAGGTAGGGGTAGTACTTCGCGGGCGCGGGCTCGGCCAGCACCTCGTTCCACTTGCCGAAGCGCGCGTAGGCCAACACCGGGGTCGCGAGGAAGAGGTCGAAGCCCGGCATCATGTCGAACATCTCGGGCGGCATCTTGCCGATCGACATCTTCGCGTAGCGGATGGCGTCGGCGCTGCGGCCCTGCTTCATCGCGGTCCACGCCAGGAACTGCGCGTTGTGGGCCGTGTACATGGGATAGAAGCTCTCGGGCTGGATCGGGTTGGCCCGGGCCTCGTAGGCGCGGTCCTTCTCGAGCGCGCGGGCGTTGGCGGCGGACGCCTCCTCGTAGCGTCCCAGGCGCTCGTAGATGTGCGAGGGCATGTGCGTGAGATGCCCCGCGACGCTGTCGAGCTTCTTGAGCCGCTCGGCCGCAGCCAGCGCCTTCTCGGGGTGGGTCGAGGGCTCGACGGCGTGGATGTAGTAGTGGTTCGCGCCCGGATGATCGGGGTTGCGGGCCAGGATGCGCTCGAGCGTGGCGATCAGGTCGAGCGTCCCCGGCTGCGGCCTCCCATCCTGCTCCCACAGGTCCCAGGGCCTCAGGTCCATCAGCGCCTCGCAGTAGAGCGCGGCAACGTCGTCGTCGTCCGGGAACTTCTCCATCAGCGCCTTCATCGCGTCGGCGTAGGCGGTATCGAGCTTCTTCTGGCTCTCGGGGTCGGAGGGCGCGGGATCGGAGTAGCGCTTCGCCACCGCCTCGACCAGCCCGCGCTCGACCGGGGTCGCGCCCGCGAGCAGCGCCAGCGCCTTCTGCGCGTGCCCGTTGGCCGCCACGGTGCGCGGCGGCAGCGCCGGCACGTTGAAGTGCGGACCGAGGCTGAGCGCGGCGCCCCACTCGCACATCGCGCACCCGGGATCGAGCCGGGCGCACTCCTCGAACGAGCGTTGCGCCTCGTGCAGGTTGAAGGCCCAGATGAAGTTCATGCCCTGGTCGAAGTAGCGCTGCGCGAGCGGCGAGCGCGTGCTGATCGTGCGGTGGTACGCGCCCAGGCCCTCGAACAGCGGAGCGCTCGTGCTGGTGTCGGACATCGCCATGCCGTGACCCATGGGGTGCTCGTCGGCGGCCACGGGTGCTGCGAGAACCGCGGCCATGCCCAGCGGGAGAACCGGCACCAGTCGAAGCCACGGGGAACGCCTTGGATTCATGGGACCCTCGAAGAGAAGGTGGGGAGCGCGCCGAGGGGCGGGCGCCGGAAGACGAATAGCCTACCTACGGCCTGGGGTGTGGCCGAGTGACGCCGGGCGGCGGGGCCCGGCACCGCGCCCGGGGCGCGGTCTCGATGCCTCACGTCACCGCCCCGGACGCGGCGGGAGGAGCCGCGGCGGCCTCGAGATCGAGGCCGAGCCCGCGGTGGAGCAGCCGCACTGCGCGGTCGGCGTCCTCCTCGGCGACCACGAAGGAGAGGTTCACGCGCGAGGCGCCCTGCGAGATCATCTCGACCGGGACCCCGACGCCGGCGAGCAGCGTGAAGACGTGGCCCGCGAGCCCCACCCGCCGCGGCGCGCCCTCGCCCACCACCGCCACCACCGCGAGCCCGCGCTTGACCTCGATGCGCCCGATTCCCTCGAGCTCGGCCACCGCGTCCGCGAGCCAGCGGGTGTCGTCCACCGTGACCGAGATCGAGACCTCGGAGGTGGTCACGAGGTCCACCACCACGTGGTGGCGCCCGAAGACCTCGAACACGCGCGCCAGGAAGCCGTGGGCCAGCAGCATGCGCGTCGAGACGATGGTGACCGCCGTGATGCCCTTCTTGCTCGCGATCGACTTCACCCGCCAGGCCGAGTCCGCGGGCCCGGCGACGGGCGTGATCCGCGAGCCGGGATCCTCGGGCCGCGTGGTGTTGAGCACCCGCACCGGGATCTCGTGCTCGATCGCGGGCAGCAGCGTCTTGGGGTGCAGCACGCGCGCCCCGAAGTAGGCCAGCTCGCTGGCCTCCGCGAACGAGAGGAGCGGCACCGGCCGCGCCTCGGGCACGATGCCGGGGTCGGCCGAGAGCATGCCGCTGGTGTCGGTCCAGATCTGGATCTCCTCGGCCCCGAGCGCGGCCCCGAGCAGCGCCGCGGTGTAGTCCGATCCGCCGCGCCCGAGCGTGGTGACGCGGCCGTCCGCGGTGCGGCCGAGAAAGCCGGTGACGACCGGCAGCGGCGGGCGTCGCGCGAGCGAATCCCCGAGCAGCGCGGCCGCCTCCGGAAGCGGATGGGCCGCGCCGAAGCTCTCGTCGGTGATCAGCCCTGCATCGCCCGCCAGCACCGCGACCGCGTCCGTTCCGGCGGCGCGCAGCGCGGCGGCGAAGAGCGCGGCCGAGAGCCGCTCGCCGTACGAGAGCAGGCGGTCGCGATCGGCCGCGACCAGCGCCCCGCGCCGGCCCCCCAGCGCGCGCTCCTCGCCGCGCCAGGATTCGAGCAGCGCCTCCGCGGCATCCAGGCTCACCCCGGTCGCGCGTGCCCACTCGGCGTGACGCTCGACCAGGCGCTCGGAGAGCTCGGCGCGGCGCTCGGGGGAGCGGCAGAACTCGACGATCAGGTTGGTGACGCCCGAGAGCGCGCTCACCACCACCACCGGGTCGCGCGGCGCGGCGGCGCGCACCAGCTCCAGCGCCGCGGCGAAGTGCTCCGGCACCCCGACCGAGGTGCCGCCGAACTTCATCACGATCATGGCGCCGAGCCTAATCGCACGCGGCGCCAAAGAGAAGGGGGCTCGTCACGCCCGCTCGCCCTGTGCTTCAATGCGCGCCCATGCGACGGCGCGAGTTCCTGGAGCGCGCGGCCGGGCTGGCCGCCGGCCTGCTGCTCGCGCGCCGCGGCCGCTCCGCGGAGCACGCCACGTCCGCCGCGCCCGACGCCGTCGCGCGCGCGGCGCCGGACTCCGCGTCGCGCCCGGCCGGCCCTGCCGTCACGCTCGCGGTCGCCGGCGACACCACGCTCGGCTACAACCTCGAGGCGCACGTGGACGACATGCTCGCCGGCGGCGCGCTGCCCGACCAGGTGTGGCCGCTCTACGGCCGCGGAGTGCGCGCGGTGCTGGACGCCGCCGATCTCGCGCTCGTCAACCTCGAGTGCCCGTTCACCGAGCGCGGCGAGAAGCTCCCGAAGAACTTCAACTTCCGCGCGCGCCGCGAGCTGGTGAAGATCCTCGAGGCGGCCTCGGTGGACGTGGTCTCGCTCGCCAACAACCACCTCATGGACTACGGGCGCGAGGGCATCGAGGACACGATCGCCACCCTCGATTCGGCCGGCATCGGCTGGTTCGGCGCGGGCACGAACCGGCGCGCGGCGCACCGCCCGCTCGTGCTCGAGCCCAACGGGGTGCGCGTCGGCTTCCTCGGCTACTACTTCCAGGCCCCGCCCGACATGCTCGAGCCCGAGGCCGTGTACGCGCTGCCGCACGGCCCCGGCGTGGCGGGCTGCTATCAGGACCTCGACTGCATGCGGCGCCGGATCCGCGAGGACCTGCCGCGGCTCGCGCGCAAGGTGGACGCGGCGATTCCCTACTTCCACTGGGGCAAGGAGGGGTCGTACGAGGTGCGCGACTACCAGATCGAGCTCGCGCACCTGAGCGTCGACCTCGGCGCGCGCGCGGTGCTCGGCGCCCACCCGCACCGCCTGCAGGGGATCGAGGTCTACCGCGACGCCCCGATCTTCTACTCGCTCGGGAACTTCATGTTCGGCGGCAACAAGGATCCCGAGGACAAGCTCTCGGCCGTCGTACGCCTCGCGCTCGGCCGGTCGGGGGTCGCGGCCTGCGACGTGGTGCCGATCCAGATCACCACCTGGCCCGACGCGCCGTTCCAGCCGTTCGTGCTCGAGGGCGATGCGCGCGCCGAGGCCCTGGCGCGCATCGCCCGGCTCTCGGAGCGCTTCGCGAGCACGCTGCCCCAGCTCCGCGGCGCGGGCTAGCGGCTCACGCTCTCCACACCGACGCCTTGCGGGCCCACTCGCTGTCGGGGAAGCGCGCCTCGAGATCCTTCGCCGTCTCGCGCAGCGGCGCGATGTCGCCGCGGCTCGCCTTGTATGCCGCGACGCCGGCCCAGTAGCGGGCCTCGGGCGCCGCGGGAGTGCCGGGATACGCATCCATCACCGCGCGGAAGCGGCGTTCGGCCTCGTCGTAGCGCTTGAGCGCGGAGGCGACCTTCGCGATCCCCAACTCGAGCTGCGCGAGGAATTCCTCGGCCGGCAGGAAGCCCTCGCTCCGGTGCCGCTCCACGCCCTCGGGGTCGAGCACGATCTGCGTGGGGGTCCACTCGGCCCGGAACCGCTTGAAGTTCGCGGGCTGCTCCTTGATGTGGATCTTGACCGGGAGGAACTCCCGGGCGACGAGCGCCGCCACCCGATCGTCAGGGAAGACCTCGGCTTCCAGCCGAGCGCAACCGCTTCACTGCGGCGCGGCGCTGAAGTCGAGGAGGAGCGGTTTCTGGGTGCGCTTCGCCTCGGCGAGCGCGGCGTCCACGTCCTTCAGCCATTCGATCGTCGCGAGCATGGTGGATCTCCTTCGCCGTGGGGTGATCGGCGGGACACGATAGCGGCCGCGGACCGAACGAGCCAGTTGGATGCGGCCGAGTCCGTGCTGTTGTTCAAGAGTGATTCTGACCCCCTAACTCCAACGTGATTCTGTCACCCCCCTGTTCCCGCCGGCGAGGGCAGGAGTTTGGGGTTGTATGGCCGCTTCCACGGATGGTCCGAAGCGGGGGGACGGATGTTGGTGAGCT
>DASXQT010000039.1:0-8507 GCA_036507005.1 Candidatus Eiseniibacteriota bacterium | reverse complement strand
GACCGGCCTTTCCGGGCTCGCGCGCGGTTGGACGCCTGCGCTCCGCGAGCGCGATCCCGCTCCCTACGCCGAGCGCGCCGCGGGTTCCGCGGGGGCCGCGGCGCTGGTTCCGCCTTCCGCGCGCGACACCACGACGGCGGCGGCGAGATCGCCGGTCACGTTGAGCGTGGTGCGGCACATGTCGAGGAAACGGTCGACGCCGAGGATCATCCCGATGCCCTCCTGCGGCACGCCCACCAGCCCCAGGATCATCACCACCACCGGGATCGAGCCGGCCGGGACCCCCGCGGTGCCGATGCCGCCCAGGATGCAGATGAAGACCACCGTGAGCTGCTGGGCCATGCCGAGATGCACCCCGTAGAACTGGGCGAGGAACAGCACGGTGACGCCTTCGAACAGCGCGGTGCCGTTCTGGTTCGCGGTGGAGCCGATGGTGAGCACGAAGCGGCTCACGTGCGCCGGGAGCTGGAGGCGGCGCTCGGCGACCAGGAGGGAGGTGGGGAGCGTCGCGTTGCTCGAGGCGGTCGAGAAAGCGGTCAGCATCGCCTCGCGGATCGAGACGAAGAAGTGGACCGGGTTCATGCGGCCGAGCCACGCGACCGAGATCGAGTAGACCACGAACTGCTGGATCGCGAGCGCCAGCAGCACCACCAGAACGTAGGCGCCGAGCTGGCGCAGCACGTCGTAGCCGAGCCGCGCGGTGAGGGTGAAGAGCAGGCACGCCACGCCCACCGGGGCGGCCTCGATCACGATCCCGAGCAGCCTCATCACGACGTCGTAGATGCCTTCCAGAACCTCCTCGAAGCGGCGCGCGGCCGCGGTGCGCGTGAGGGCCAGGCCCACGCCGAGGAAGAGGGCGAAGACCATCACCGCCAGCATGTCGCCGTCGCCCATCGCCTTCACGATGTTCGAAGGCACGAGGTTGACGAGGAAATCGCTCCCCGCGGCGCCCGCGCCCGGCGCCGCGGCGGGCGCGGCCGAGGCGCTGCGGCTCAGGCGCTCCCGCAGCTCGGGCGAGAGTCCTTCGCCGGGCCGCATCAGGTTCACCAGGCCGACCCCGATCAGCACGGCGATGGTGGAGACCACCACCGTGTAGGCGAGCGTCTTGAGCCCGATGCGTCCGAGCCCGCGCAGATCGCCGACGCCCGCGACCCCGAGCGCGAGCGCCGAGAGAATCAGGGGAATCACCAGCATGAACAGGAGGCGCAGGAAGATGCGGCCGGCGGGCTCGGTGACGTGGCGCACGAGGCCGTCGAGCGCCGGCGTCCCGGCCAGCGTGAGGTGGGCGGCGACGCCGAGCACCACGCCGGCAGCGAGGCCGATCGCCATGCGGAGCGACAGTCCGGAGCGCACGGCGCGGCAGTATGGGGAGCGCACGCGGCGCGCGCAATCGGCTGGCCGGCGGTGCGCCGGCCGGAAGCCAAGACCGCGCACGAGCGGCTTTCGCAGCCCAGCGGGTACGCCACCGCGCGTCAGGCCGCGCGAATCGGCGCGCCCCGGCGGTGGGGCGGGCACAGGTAGGAGAGCGCGAGGCGGATCCGCTCTTCGAGTGAGGCGTCAGGGATGCGCTCGCATATCTCCGCCGCACGCCGCGCCTCGTCCGCGCGGTAGCCGAGCTTGCGGAGCCACGGGGTCACGTCCCTCTCCTCGGACCGCTCCGCGGCCGCGACCTGTGCCCGCTCGCCAGCCGCGACCTCGGTGGCCGACGCCCGCCCAACTGGTTCCGGAACCAGTTGGCCCGCCGCGGGCGACTCGACATGTCCCGGGGCATGTTGTGCCGGTCGCCCCGCGCCCGGCGCGCCTCCCGCTTGCGGCTCATGAACTCCGCCCCGAACGCCTGCTCGGCCGCGTACTGGTTGTGGGCCCGGCACTTGAGGTGCAGGTTCTCCACCGTCGCCGCGCCCCCGCGCGCGACCGGGACCTCGTGGTCGTACTCGAGCCACTTGCGTGCCGGGCAGCGCCTGCCGCCCTCGCTCACGAACGTGCACTGCCCGCCGTCGCGCTCCCACACGGCGCGCTTGACGTGGTTGGGGATGGTGCGGATCCCGATCGCCCGGCCCGGACGGGAGCGAGGTCTTGTGGTGGCGGCGAACCGGGTCTTCTCCAGCTCGCGGATCAGCGCATCGTAAGCGCGGTCGATCAGCAGGGGGTCCCCGGCCGGAAGCGGGCCGAACAACGCCTGGGCGTACTGCATCTTCTCGTGAGTGGCCTGATCGATCGTGCCGTTCAGGCCGATGCGCCGGGGCGAGAGCGGCTCCAGCCTGGGTGGCGGAGCGGGTGCCTCAACTGGTTTCGAAACCAGTTGGCCCGGCCCTTCGGGTGGTGGGCTCGGTGCCCGGCACTGGGGAAGCCGGAAGAGCGTGCAGGCCTGCCGGCACGTCCAGGCGCGGGAACCACTCCGCCAGGAGCTGCTCGATCTCGGCCTTGGTCTTGTGGGTGGCCGCCGCCAGCAGCTCGGCCTGGTTCTCGGCGGTCAGGTGGGGCGCCAGCTTCACCGCGCCGGTGAAGTGCAGCCGGCCCTCGGCCAGCGCCGGGAGCAGAGCCGGGCACTTCCGGGCCACGCGCGCCACGAGGATGCGCTTGAATGCCTCGTCCTTGGAGAAGCGCAGCTCGTGGACGCAATAGGCGTGCATCGAGGGGCAGGCGGCGGGCAGGTAGAGGCGCCGGGCGTCGACCTCGGCAATGTGGGCGAGCGCCTCGGCGGTGGCGCCCCGCTCGCGGGAGACAGAGGTGGCCAGGCCGCTCAGCAGGGTGCGGTCGTCGAGGTGGGAAAGCGAGTAAGCGCTCATCACGTCTCCGATGGCCGGGGGCGGGACTCGGGGGCCAACGGTCGCGAGGGCGCACTCTTTGTAGCATGGCATTCTGAGGCTCACGCACGGCCGTGCAGGACGCATCCGACGGGGCGCGATGAGGTTTTTCTGCCCCGTGAAGAGTTGACGCGCAGGTGCGCCTCCTGCGCGCGTCACGGCGCGAGCGCCGGAGCCTCGGCTGCGCAAACCCGAGCCACCAGCCCGAGTCCGTCAAGCCAAATCCGCGTCAACTCCCCGCCGCGCCGCGTGCGCCACCGGATCCGCCGTCCCGGCGATTCTCACCGCGCGCGGCGCGAGCTAAGATGAGCGCGTGATGCGATGCCTCCGTGAACGACGATCGATCGCGATCGCCACCGCCCTCGCGGCCCTGCTCCTGCCGTCCCCGGCGCCGTCCGCCACGCGCGAGCCCAACTGGCCGCGCGCGGTCGCGGAGTATCGCCAGGTGCTCGGCGACCTGATCGCGATCGACACCTCGAACCCTCCAGGCCGCGAGCTCGAGGTCGCGCGCTACCTCGACTCGCTGCTCGCCCGCGAGGGCATCCGCGGCCAGACCTTCGAGACCGCCCCCGGCCGCGGGAACTTCGTCGCGCGCCTGTCGGGCAGCGGCCGCAAGCCTCCGCTCCTGCTCCTCGGGCACATGGACGTGGTGGGCGTCGAGCGTGACCGGTGGTCGGGCGATCCGTTCCGGCTCGAGGAGCGCGACGGCTTCCTCTACGGACGCGGCGTGATCGACGACAAGGGCATGGTGGCGGCCGAAGCCATGACCCTGATCCTCCTCAAGCGTCTCGGCGTCCCGCTCGAGCGCGATGTCGTCTTCCTCGCCGAGTGCGACGAGGAATCGGGCGGCGAGTTCGGCGTGGGCTGGATGCTCGAGCACCACCGCGACGCCATCGACGCCGAGCTCGCGATCAACGAGGGCGGGCGCACGCTCCTGGACGACGCGGGCCGGATCGCCTGGGTCGGAGTGCAGAACTCGGAGAAGCGCTCGATCAACTACACCTTGACCGCCTCGGGCGTCTCGGGGCACGCCTCCATGCCGCGCGCCGACAACTGCATCCTGAGCCTCTCGCGCGCGATCCAGCGCGCGGCCGATCCGCCGTTCCCGGTCACGCTCACCCCGGCCACGCGCGCGTTCTTCCGCGCGATCGCGCCCTCCCAGCCTCCCGCGCTCCGGACGGCGATGGAGAGCCTCGACGACCCGGCCGGAGCGGGAGCGGCGTCGGAGGCGCTGGCGGCCGACCTCATGTTCAACGCGATGCTGCGGAACACGGTCTCGCCCACGATCGTGAACGGAGGCTTCCGCGCCAACGTGATCCCGGCGAGCGCCACGGCCACGCTCAACTGCCGGCTGCTCCCCGGGACCGATCCCGAGGCCTTCCGGCGCGCGCTCGAGGAGCGCATCGCCGACCCCCGCGTCCAGGTGAGCTTCACCCCGCCCACGCGGCCCGAGGCGCCCTCGATGCCGTTCGAAGGCGCGGTGGTCGAAGCGGCGCGCCGGGCCGCGAAGCCGCTCGCGCCCGAGGCCGCGGTGGTGCCGCTGCTCTCGACCGGGGCCACCGACTCGGCCCAGCTCCGGGGCGCCGGGATCCGCGCCTACGGGCTGCTGCCGTTTCCGCTCACCACCGAGGACGCGGCGCGCATGCACGGCAACGACGAGCGCATGCCGGTCGCGAGCCTCGGCATCGGGCTCCGGCTCCTCTACGGCGTGACCGCGGCGGTGGCCTCGCGATGACCCGCAGGGTGCGCCGCGCCCGCGCGGCGATCGCGGCGTTGCTGCTCCTCTCCTGCGCCGCCCGCGGGGCGCGGGCCCAGGCCACGCTCCCGGCCGGTTTCACCGATCAGCTCGTGGTCGGCGGGCTCTCGTCGCCGTGCGGCATCGCGTTCCTCCCCGACGGCCGGCTGCTGCTGGTGGAGCAGCTGAGCGCGCGCCTCCGGCTGGTCGTGAACGACGCGCTCGCCGCGGTCGACCCGGTCGCGGTGGTGCCGAACGTGCGGACCGGCGGCGAGCGCGGCCTGCTCGGCATCGCCGTAGACCCGGGCTTCCCCGCCCGGCCCTACGTCTACGTGCACTGCACCGATCTGTCCGCCCCGGTGGTGCGCATCAGCCGCTACACGCTGGGCGGTGATCTCGGCTTCACGGGGAACGGCAGCCTGACGATCAATCTCGCGACCCGCTACGACGTCCTCGCGGACGTTCCCGACAACGCCTCGAACCACAACGGGGGCACACTGCGCTTCGGAGCCGACGGCATGCTGTACGCGAGCTTCGGCGAGGACGCGCAGGGCTGCGCGGCGCAGGACACCTCGGGGGTGCTGGGCGTGATCCTGCGGCTCGACGTCTCGCAGCTCCCGGCCGGCGGGGGCGGCCCGCCCGCTCCCGGCCTCATCACCCCGGCCGGGAACCCGTTTCCGGGCGGCGGCCTGAACGCCCGCCTGATCTGGGCGTTCGGGTTCCGGAATCCGTTCCGCTTCCACATCGACCCGCTCAACGGCGCACTCTTCGTCGGCGACGTGGGCGAGCAGACGTGGGAGGAGATCGATCGCGTGCCCCAGGGCGGGCTCGACTTCGGCTGGCCGCGCTACGAGGCGAATGAGCTCCACGACGCCTCGTGCGCGCTCACCCTGCCCGCGACCTTTCCGATCCACGCCTACGACCGCAGCTCGATGAGCGTCGCGGCGGTGATCTGTGCCGGGCCCTATCGCAGCCCCCCGGGCGCCGCCCGGCGGTTTCCATCCGAATACGAAGGCGATTGCTTCTTCGGCGACTACTACGGCGGCTACCTCCGCCGGCTGAAAGGAAGCGGCACCGCCTGGGCCCTGGCGCCGCCGGTCGCGGGCCAGCCCAGCCCGGACAACTGGGCCACGGGGCTCGGCGCGGCGAGCGACTACGCGATCGCGGCGGACGGATCGCTCTGGTATTGCCGCCAGTTCACCGGCGGCAGCGGGCCGACGGGCGTGGTCCGGCGCATCGTGAACCTCACCAGCACCGACGTCGCGGGCGAAGCGCGCGCCGCGCGGCCGCTCTTGGCGCCCCCTCGCCCGTGCCCGAGCGCGGGGGAGACCCACCTGGCCTACACGCTGCCCGCGCCGGCCGAGGTCACGCTCGCGATCCTCGATCTCCGCGGCCGGCGGGTGCGCGCTCTCGTTCCGCGCACGCGCGAGGACGCGGGCGTGCACGACCGGGTGTGGGACGGCCGCGACGGCCGCGGGCGGAGCCTGCCCGCGGGGATCTACGTCGCCGTCCTCACCGCGGGGAGCGAGCGGGTGGAGCGCCGGGTCGCCCGGGTGCGATAATCACCGCGCGGCGCAGCCCCACGGCGCCGGACCATGAGATCCCTCCGATTCGTGCTGCTCCTCATGCCGCTCCTGGCGCTCGCGGCCGCGCGGCCTGCGATTCCGCGCCTGCCGGCGCTGGTCTTCGTGTCGCGCGAGCCGCCCTCCGGCGCCGCGGCGGGCGCCATTCCGGGCCTCGGCCCCGGCGGCCGCACGCTCGCGACCGGAGGGAAGCTGCTGGTGCGCGGGGGCGACGGCGGGATCCGACCGCTGCTCCCCGAGGGAGCGCTGTTCGACGTGAGCGACCCGTGCGTCTCGTGGGACGGCCGGCGCATCGTGTTCGCCGGCACTCCCTCGCGCGGCAGTCCGTGGCGCATCTACCTGGTGGAGGCGGACGGGCGCGGGCTCAAGGCGCTGACCCGCAGCGACCGTGCGCTCGACCTCGCGCCGCTCGGCGCGGAGGGCGCGCGCTTCCGGCGCTACGACGACTTCGATCCCTGCTGGCTCCCCGACGGCCGGGTGTGCTTCGCGAGCACACGCTTCCCGCAGGTCGCGGAGGAGGGCGGCGTGCTGGCCTCGAACCTCTTCACCGTGAGGGCCGACGGCACCGACCTCACCCGCATCACCGGGGAGCGCAACGGCGCCGAGGAGCCCGCCGTGGATCCCGCGACCGGCCGCGTCCTCTTCGCGCGCTGGTGGCTCAACCGCTACCTCGCGAGCGAGACCGAGACCACCGGCATCACCACCGACCGCTCGTGCGCCGTGCCCTCGGACACCGTGGACCTGTGGCACGCGGTCTCGGTGATGACCGACGGCGACGGCGTGCGGCTCGCGGGCGGGGACCCGCGCGGGCGCGCCAGCGTCTCCGCCTACCAGCCGGTGCTGCTGGCCGACGGCACGCTGATCGGCGTGCGCGCCGGGCGGCTCTCGCTCTTGCCCGCCCCGGGGCGGACCGCGGTGCAGATCTTCCCGGGCGGCTTCGCGGCGCCGCGGGTGATCGCCGGCGCGGGCATGCACGGAGCCTCGGCGTGCGCGCCGGCGGTGCTTCCCGACGGGCGGATCGTGCTCTCCCTCGACCGCGATGGCCGCGGCGACTACGGGCTCTACGTGGTGCGGCCCGACGGCTCCCGGCTCGAGCTGGTTCTGGACATGCCGGGGACGCTCGAGCTCGACGCCGCGCCGCTGGTCGCGCGCCCGCGGCCGCCGGTGCTCGCGCCGCGGCTGGTGTCGCCGATGCCCGAGCTTCCGGTGGCGAGCGAGGCGCGGCTCCACGACCTCACCAACACCTTCCGCTTCGACTGCCTCAACGTCTTCACCAACGCCGGCCTCGACCGGCCCTTCCCGGGCGCGCCGCCCATGCAGCGCGGGGTGCGCATCCGCTTCTTCGCCGCGCTCGCCCGCCCCGGCGCCCCGGGCGGGGACACCGCCGTGCTGGTGCGCGAGAGCCCCGTCACGCCGGCGGGCGGCGTGCACCAGGAGGACATGCCCTCGGACGTCCCGCTCTTCGAGCAGCTCGTGGACGACCGCGGGCGCGTGCTGCGCTCGGCGAGCGGCCCGGCGCACGTGCCGGGGTTCAACCCCGGGCGCTTCGGGACCGGCACCAAGTGCGTGGGCTGTCACGCCGGGCATTCGGCGCTGCCCGTGCCCGAGAGCGCGGGGCTCGCCGAGTGGGTCAACGCCTCGCCCTCGGCCCGGGCGACCGCCTCGAGCGCGGCCCCCGGCACCGCCGGACCGGCCGCGATCGCCGACCGGCTCACCCAGGGGCCGGCCGCGGAGGTCGCGTGGATCGCGCTCTCCCAGAGCGGGGAGAGCGTGCGGCTCGCCTGGCAATGGGTCATTGAAGTGAAGGCGGTCGTCGTCTACGCTTTACGTCCCGATCGCTCCCACGGCACTGACGTCCGGGTCGACGGATGCGAGCTGGCGTTCTTCCGGGGTGGGCGGGAGACTGCAAGACGGGTGCTGCGGGGGCCGCTGAGCCCGGCCGGCACCCGGGTCGATTTGAACGGCGTCCGGGTTGACGCGATCGAGATTCACCCCCTCCGCGTGACCGGTCGGGTGCTCAACCGCCCCGCCGCGGCCATCGCCGAAATCGAGACCATCGCCAGGCTGGCCGCGGAATGAACACTCCAGCGGGAAGAGGCTGCATGAGGACGAGGCGATACGCTTGGATTCCCGCCGTGGCGCTCCTCCTGCCGTGCGCCCTGCCTGCCCGGGCGGATTACTTCAACGCGGTGTTCTCGCGCGACGGGCTCGACGTGATCGCGGTCGGGGACTCGGGGATCGTCTACCGCTCGGTGAACGGCGGGAACCACTGGACCAGCGGCAGGCTCGGGAGCAAGCCGCTGCGGGACGTGGTGGCGCGGGGCTGGACGGCGGTGGTGGTGGGGGACAGCGGGAAGGTGTGGCGGACCGCGGACGCGGGGG
>DASXQT010000038.1:0-31404 GCA_036507005.1 Candidatus Eiseniibacteriota bacterium | reverse complement strand
CGGGCACGCTGTTCGGCGCTCCCGACTTCGCGCGCCAGCTCTCGGGCAGCGAGTTGGGCTGGCAGGGCCCCTGGGGCACCACGTATGCCAGGAACCTGACTCCCGATCTCGAGACCGGCCTCGGCTACTACAAGGAGGACGAGATCGTGAACGCGATGAAGGGCGGCAAGCGGCTCGACGGCGAGCCGATGCTGCCACCCATGCCATGGCAGTCCTACACCGCCTTCCCCGACGAGGACCTGCACGCGATCGCGGCTTTTCTCCTGAGCCTGCCGGCCGTGAGCCATGCCGTGCCCGACCGGGTTCCGCCGGGAAAGGCTCCCACCGGCTCGTTCCTCACGTTCCCGGCGCCTTCGGCCTGGGATGCGCCGCGGGCGGCTCCGGCAAGCGCGGACAGCGGTGCCAAGCACTGAGCGAGCGCAGCGCCCGGCTGCCGGCGCGCTCGCGCTCGCCGCGCTGCTCGCCGCCTCGAGCGGGAGCGCCGCGCGCGCGGCTGGCGGCGGGCGCACGCCGCGGGGCGCGCGCCTCCGGCGGGTGCGGGCTCCGGCGGGAGGGTCGGGCCCCGGCGGCTTCGCCGCACCCGCGCTCGCAGCGCTGCTCGCCGCGCTCGCGCTCGGCGTGCTGCTCGCCGTCTCGAGCGGGAGCGCTGCGCGCGCGGCAGCGGCCGGCGAATCCAGCCTGGATTCGCTGGTCGCCGCCGAGCGCGCCATTTCCCGCCACTCGGTCGCCTCGGGGATGAAGGAGGCGTTCCTCGCCCACCTCGCCGACGACGCCGTGGTCTTCCGCCCGGCGCCGGTGAACGGGAAACAGGTGTGGCAGGCGCGGGCGAATCCGGCCGGCACTCTCGAGTGGGCGCCGGACCATGCGGAGATCTCGGGTGCCGGCGACCTCGGCGTCACCAGCGGCCCGTGGGAGTTCCGGCCCGCGCCGGAGCGCAACCTGCCTACCGGCTACGGGCACTTCAACTCGGTGTGGAAGCGGACGAAGAGCGGCGAGTGGCGGGTCGCCGTGGACATCGGGATCGAGCACGAGAAGCCCGCGGTCGATCTGGGCGCGGTCGAGCTGGTTCCCGGCCCGGAGCACGAGAAGCCGAAGGCAGAGCCGCGCGAGTTCGGCGGCGCGGTCTTCGGCGGCGGTCTCTTCTCCTCGGGTACCGGCGTCGGCGTGGGATTCGCGAGCGGCCCGGGCTACGTCCCGCGCGAGCACAGGCTCATGGCGCGCGCAATCAACGACATGATGGGCGCCGAGCGCGCGCTGGTGTTCCTCACGCGCACCAAGGGCACCGAGCAAGCCTACCCCGCGCACGCCGCCGCCGACCTGCGCGTCTTTCGCAGCGGATCGCTCCCGGCTGTGGGCGTGACCGATGCCCTCGCCATCCTGGCCAAGCGGCGCGGCCATCTCGACCTCGTGCCCTACGGCGACGGCATGTCGGCCTCGCGGGATCTCGGCTTCAGCTACGGCCTGCTCGTCGCGCGTCCGAGTGGCGCGGCAGCGCCCGACACCTGCTCCTACCTCCACGTGTGGCGCAGGGACAACGCCGGGCGCTGGAAGCTCGCGCTCGACGTGGAGAACGCGTTCGGGAAGAAGTAACAGCGCCGCGCGCCGTTGCTACGGCGCCCGGACCGCCTGCGCCGCGACGACGCCGGGCGCTGGGAGCTCGCGCTCGACGTGGAGAACGCGTTCGGGAAGAAGTAACGGCGTCGCGCGCCGTTGCTACGGCGCCCGGACTGCCTGCGCCGCGACGGCTCCGGCGCCCGGCGCGGGAGCGCCCCAGCGCGTCACCTCGCGCTTGACGAACCGTCCGGCGCCGCGCTCGACCATGAGCTTGCCGTCCGAGAACTGCACCCGGCCGTTGGCGATCACGCAGGTGGGCCGGCCCTTCACTTTGAAGCCCTCGAAGATGCTCCGGTCGCTGCGCGAGTGATGGGTCTTGGCGCTGCGCGTCCCGTTGTACGAGGGGTCGTACACGACCAGATCGGCGTCGGCGCCCACGGCGATCGTGCCCTTGCGCGGATAGAGGCCGAAGATGCGCGCCGGCTGGGTGCTGCCGAGCGCCACCATCTTCTGGACGTCGAACTTCCCCCCGCACACCCCGTGGGTGTAGAGGAGCTGGAGGCGGTCCTCGATCCCGGCTGCTCCGTTGGGGATCAGGGTGAAGTTGTCCTTCCCCATCCGCTTCTGCTCCATGGTGAACGGGCAGTGATCGGTCCCGACCGAGTCCAGCATCCCGCTCGAGAGCCCGGTCCACAGCGCCTCGTGGTGCCCGAGATGGGGCGGGCGGATCGGCGGGCTCATCACGTAGGCCGCGCCTTCGAAGTCGGGCTTCGCGAACACGCTGTCGTCGAGCAGCAGGTACTGCGGGCAGGTCTCGCCGTAGCAGCGCTGGCCGGCGAGCTTGGCGCGCTCGAGCGCCTCGACCGACTCGCGGCAGGTCATGTGCACGATGTAGGCGGTGGCGCCGTGGAGCCGCGCCATCATGAGCGCGCGGTTCGTGGCCTCGCCCTCGACGCTGCTCGGGCGCGACACCGGGTGGTACTCGGGCCCGAGCTTGCCGCCCGCCACCAGCTCCTTCTGGAGCGCGAACACGGCGTCCCCGTTCTCGGCGTGCACGCACACCACGGCGCCGAGCTTCGCGGCGCACTTCATGACCTGGTAGAGCTCGCCGTCGTCCACCATGATCGCGCCCTTGTAGGCCATGAACACCTTGAACGACGTGATGCCGTACTCGAGCACCACCGCGGCCATCTCCTCCGCGGTGTCGTTGGTCCATCCGGTGATCGCCATGTGAAAGGTGTAGTCGGCGACCGCCTTCTTCGCGCGCTCGTGCCAGATCCGGAGCCCATCGAGCAGGGACTGGCCGCGGTTCGGGATCACGAAGTCGATGATGCAGGTGGTCCCTCCCGCGATCCCGGAGGCCATGCCGGTCTCGAAGTCGTCGGCGGAGACCGTGCCCATGAAGGGCAGCTCCATGTGGACGTGGGGATCGATGAAGCCCGGGAACACGAATCGGCCGCCGGCGTCCAGCACCTGGTCCTTGGCGTTCCGCTTCTCGAGGTTCTCGCCGATCGCGACGATCTTGCCGCCGTCGCAGTAGACGTCCGCGACCGTGCGGTCCGCCGCGGTCACGATCTCGCCGTGCTTGATGAGCAGACCCATGATCGTTCCTCTCCAGGACCTCAGGTGCCGCGCGTGAGCTCCGTGAGCCGCATCCACGGCCGCGAGGTGTCGAGGCCCTCGTAGGACTCGAGCACCACGTCGCGCTCGTCGGCCCAGAAAGTATACCCCTCCTGCTCGGGCCGCGGGGGCAGGCTCAGCACGTAGCGCTTCGCGGGCACGCCGCCCCAGGGCGCAGCGAACGTGCCGCGCTCGACGCAGCGATAGAGCATGCGCTCCGGGGTCACCGCCATCCAGGGCGGCCCGATGCGCAGCACGGGGAACTCGTGCTCGCCGTCCACCTGGAAGTCGCGCCGCGCCAGGATGAAGGAGTTGAAGAGGTGGGTGCCGAACTCCACCTCGCACGCGTCCGGGAAGTCGCCGTGCTGCTCGCGCACCCGGCCCTGGATCTCGATCTGCACGCGCCAGGTGCGCCCGCTCGCGGCGTGGGTCGCGCGCAGCCGTTGCGCGCCGACCGTCCACAGGACCTCGAGCCCGGTCACCCGCATCGCGTCGGTCAGGGTGACGCGGTACTCCGAGAGGCTCGGGAACGGATGGGGCGGCCCCAGGACCTGCTCGCCGGTCGCGATCGGCCCTTCGGGCCCCAGGTCGATCCGCCAGCGCTCCTCGCCGCACTCGCGCCCGGCGTGGAAGATCGAGTAGCGGCCGGCGGTGACCCGCGCCCCGGTGGCGAGGTCCCTCATGCGCCGCGCGCCATCCGAATCTCTCCTCGTGCCCGGTCGGGTGTTCCGTGCCTACAGCGCCACCAGCTCTTCGTAGGTCTCGGGGCGCCGGTCGCGGAAGAACTGCCACACCGCGCGCACCTCGTCGATCATGTCGAGGTCCATCTCCGCCACCACCAGCGCGTCCTCGCTCTCGCCGGCCTGCGCCAGGAAGTTGCCGCGCGGGTCCACGAAGTAGGACGAGCCGTAGAACTTGCCGACGTTCCAGGGCGCCTCGACGCCGACCCGGTTGATGCAGCCCATGAAGTACCCGTTCGCGACCGCGTGCGCGGGCTGCTCGAGCTTCCACAGGTACTGCGAGAGCCCGGCCACGGTGGCGCTGGGGTTGAACACGATCTCGGCGCCGTTCAGGCCCAGGGCGCGCGCGCCCTCGGGGAAGTGGCGGTCGTAACAGATGTACACGCCGACCCGGGCGTAGCGCGTCTGGAACACCGGGTAGCCGAGGTTGCCGGGCTTGAAGAAGTACTTCTCCCAGAACCCCGAGGTGTGCGGGATGTGGTTCTTGCGGTACTTGCCGAGATAGGCGCCGTCGGCGTCGTAGACCGCGGCGGTGTTGTAGAGCACGCCCGGCATGTCCCTCTCGTAGACCGGCACCACCACCGCCATGCGGTGCTTCGCGGCCAGCTTGGCCACCGCGTCCGTGGTCGGCCCCGGCACCGGCTCGGCCGCCTCGTACCAGCGCTTGTCCTGGCTGGGGCAGAAGTAGGGGCCGTTGAAGATCTCCTGCAGGCAGAGGATCTGCACGCCCTTCTTCCCCGCCTCCTCGATCAGGGACACGTGGCGGTCGAACATGGCGCGCTTGATCTTCTCGACCGGCACGCTCTCGTCGTTGATGGGGTTGGCACACTGGATCAGTCCGCCGATCAGCTTGCGCGGCATGGAACGCTCCTTCTTCCGTTCGTCGGGATCAGAACCAGCGACTGATCACGACCTTCTTGTCGGTGTAGAACTCGATCGAGTCGTGCCCGTGGGCCTTGAGGTCCCCGTAGAAGCTGCCCTTCGCCCCGCCGAACGGGAAGTAGGCCATGGGGGCCGCCACGCCGATGTTCACGCCCAGCATGCTGGGCTCGACGCGGTAGCGGTACTCGCGCGCCCACTTGCCGCTGCTGGTGAAGATGCTGGTGGCGTTGCCGAGCTCGTGACGGCGCACGATCCCGACCGCGTCGTCGAAGTCGTTGGCCTTCATCAGGCACAGCACCGGGCCGAAGATCTCCTCGCGCCCGATCGTCATGTCGGGCGTCACGCCGTCGAAGATCGTGGGGCCGAGGAAGTAGCCCTCGGGGTGCTTGGCGTCCTTGTAGCCGCGCCCGTCGAGCAGCAGCGTGGCGCCCTCGCGGATCCCCTTCTCGATGTAGCCCAGCACCTTCTCCCGGTGCTGGCGGGTGATGAGCGGGCCCATCGTCACGCCCGGCTCGAGCCCGTCGCCGACCGTGATCTTGCGGGCCTCGGCGACCAGCATCTCGCGCATCTTCGCGTGCGCGTCGCCCACCGCGAGCACCACGCTGTTCGCGAGGCAGCGCTCGCCGGCGCAGCCGAAGCAGGACTCGGTCGAGACCGCCGCGGCCCGGGCGAGGTCGGCGTCCGGCATCACGACCACGAAGTTCTTCGCTCCGCCCAGCGCCTGCACGCGCTTCCCCTTCTCGGCGGCGCGCTGGTAGACGTAGTGCGCCACCGGCGAGGAGCCGACGAACGAGACCCCCGCGATGCCGGGGTGGTCGAGGATCGCGTCCACCGCGTCCTTCGCGCCGTGCACCAGGTTCACCACGCCCTCGGGGAAGCCCGCCTCGTGCATGAGCTCGAAGATCAGCATCTGCGAGAGCGGCACGCGCTCGCTGGGCTTGACGATGAAGCAGTTGCCGCACGCGACCGCGTGCGGGAGGAACCACATCGGCACCATCGCCGGGAAGTTGAACGGCGTGATGGCGGCGAACACGCCGAGCGGCTGGCGCACGGTATGGCAGTCGATCCCCGAAGCGATGTCCTCGAGCGACGTGCCCATCATGCGCGTGGGGATCCCGGTCGCGAGGTCGACGTTGTCGATCGCCCGCCGCACGCTGCTGCGCGACTCGTCGAGCGTCTTGCCGTGCTCGAGCGTGATGGTGCTCGCGATGTCGTCGAAGCGCTGCTCCATGAGGTTCTTGAGCGCGAACAGGAAGCGCACGCGGTGGACCGGCGGGGTCCGCCGCCAGCCCGGGTAGGCCTTGAGCGCCGCCTGCACGGCGCGGTCCACGTCGGTGGCGGCGCCGAGCGGCACTCGGGCCAGCAGCTCGTCGCTCACCGGGTTGCGCACCTCTCCGTGGCGCGCGGAGTCGGAGCGCGACCAGGTGCCGCCGATGTAGTTGTGAAGCTCGCGCACGGCGCTCCGTTCCGCCGTCTCCTGGCCGTTGATCACGGCCTGCTCGTCGCGAGGCGCGGTCATGAAAGACACCTCCTTCAAGGTCTCGTGTGTTGGGCAGGGCCGCGGATGACGCCGGCCCCGGAAGCAGGCTGCAAGCATACACCCTCGCGGGTTAGAGTGTGGCTGGCCGCACGACGCGAACCGAGAGACAGAGCGCGCCCCGGGGCCGGGGAGAGAGCCCGGGGAGCGCGGCCGCGAACGCAGGATGTCCGGACCCGTGCACGGAGGGAGCCGATCGCATGTGGAGCCCGCGGGCTGCAATCCGAAGATTTCCGCTCCTCCTCTTGCTCGCGCTCGCCTCGCCGCCCGCCCGCGGGCAGGAGGGCGAGACGCCTCCGCCCCCGCCGCCTCCGCCGCCCAAGCATGCGCCGCACCCGCCGGTGAGGAAGGGCCGCGATCTCGGACGCATGACCCGCGTCAAGCGACCCTCGCGCGACATGGCGATGATGACCCACATCCATCACGAGGAGATGCCCACCGGCATGTACGGCCCCTACGCGATCACGCGCGAGACCTCGGGCACCGCGTGGCAGCCGGAGTCCTCGATGCACGAGGGCCTGCACTCCATGAGCGGTGGCTGGACCACCATGGTCCACGGCTGGGCCACCGCGGTGTGGGACAACCAGGGCGGCGCGCGCGGCGACCGCGACTTCTACGGCGGCAACATGCTCATGGCGAACACGCACGGCCCCTACGGGCCGGGCACGCTCGGCTTCCGCGCCATGGCGTCCGCCGAGCCCGCCACGATCGGCAAGAAGGGCTACCCGCTCCTGCTCCAGACCGGGGAGACCGCGGATGGCCGCACGCCGTTCATCGACCGCCAGCACCCGCACGACCTCGCGATGGAGCTCGCGACCACGTACTCGCTTTCCTCCGGCACCAGCTCGCTGTTCGTGTACGCCGGGCTTCCGGGCGAGCCCGCGCTCGGGCCGCCGGTGTTCATGCACCGCTTCTCCGGCCAGTCGTTCCCCGACGCCCCGATCGGCCATCACTGGCTCGACTCCTCGCACATCACCTACGGGGTGCTGACCGCGGGTCTCGTGGACGGGGATTGGAAGGCCGAGGCCTCGCGCTTCCGGGGACGCGAGCCCGACCAGGACCGCACCGACATCGAGGAGCCGAAGCTCGACTCGCACTCGTTCCGGCTCTCCTACAACCCGCGGAGCGACGTCGCGCTCCAGGCGAGCTACGGCCGCCTCCACAGCCCCGAGCAGCTCGAGCCCGGCGTGGACGTGGACCGGGTGACGGTCTCGGCGATCGTGAACGTCGTCCAGCGCGGCCGCTTCCTCCAGCACACGGTGGCGTGGGGGCGCAACAAGAGCCGCCCCGGGCACACGCTCGACGCGTTCCTGTTCGAGAGCACGCAGCGGCTGCGCGACCGCCACACCTGGATGACGCGCCTCGAGCAGGCCGAGAAGGACGAGCTCTTCCCGCCCGCCGATCCGCGCGCCGCGGAGGTGTTCACGGTCGAGAAGCTGAGCGTCGGCTACCGCTACGACGCCTGGGGGCCGCGCGGCCCGCTGGCCGTGGGGATCGGCGCGCTCGCGAGCCTCGCCCGCGTGCCGGGCGCGCTCGAAGGCGTGTACGACAAGCACCCCTTCGCGGGCATGGTGTTCGTGAGCGCGGCGCTGCGGTAGGCGGCGGGGACTGCTAGACTCGGCGCATGCTGTTCTCGCGCGACACCTCGCCCGAGGCGCGGCGCATCCTGATCGAGCTGCTGCGGAAGAAGACGCCCGCGGAGAAGCTCGCGATGGTGGGCGGCTTGGCCGCCACGGCACGAGAATTCGCACTGGCGGGCCTCAGAATGCGTCACCCGGAAGCGGACGCGGAAGAGCTGGAGACCCGTTACTGGCGGCTCGTTCTGGGGCCGGAATCAGCCGACAGGGCGCTCGAGGCGCGCCGCTCCCGCGCTTCGGGCGGTCCGGCCGAGGCGGATGACAGACGACCCGATTGAGATCGTTGCCCGCGCTGCCACGATCCTGGATCGCCTCGGGATCCCCTACGTCATCGGCGGTTCGCTAGCCAGCGCCGCCTACGGTAGCGTCCGCACGACCGCAGATGCGGATCTCGTCATCGAGCTGCGCGAGGACCAGATCGATTCGCTCGCACGTGAGCTCGGTGCCGGTTTCTACGTGAGCCCCGATGCGATGCGTGACGCGGTTCGCAGCCGGGATTCGTTCAACGCGATCAGCCTCGACGCTCCATTCAAGATCGATTTCTTCGTGCTGGGGGGCAGCCGGTTCGACCGCGAGGAGTTTCGTCGCCGGGTTTCGAAAGAGATGGGCGAAGACGGTCGCTTCCGCCTCATGCTCAAGACACCGGAGGACATGATTCTGCGGAAGCTCTCGTGGTTCCGGGCGGGAGGCGAGGTCTCCGAGCGACAGTGGGACGACGTGCTGAACGTTCTCGCCGTCTGCCACCGCGATCTCGACGCCGCCTACCTCGATCGCTGGGCCGCCGAGTTGGGCGTCGCCGACCTGCTGGCGAAGGCGCGCGCGCAGTGCGAGGGCTGACCCCGGCGACACTTCCGGCGCCAGGACGCGATGGGCCGGCGTGAAGCGCGCGCCGTGCGCGCCGGCCGAGTCCCGAGCCCGCCGCCCGCGCCGCCTGCCACCGAGCTGCCCGGCCCGCTCGCGCTGGGCGTCGTGGGCCTCTGGGCCGCGGTCCTCCTGCTCGCGCCGCCGGAGTCGAACTTTTTCTGGGCGGTGAACGGGTTCCGGTCCGTTCCGCTCGCGGCCCGGGCGGCACTGCTCGTCGCCGCCGCGCTCGGCGCGCTCGCCGTGCTGCGCCCCCTGCCCCTGCCGGCGTGGCTCGCCATTGCGGCGGTCGCGGCAGGCGTGGTCGCCTTCCCGCTGCGCGAGAGCATCCACCTGCTCGGCGACACCTGGGTGCGCATGCGGCTCATCGAGTTCGACGCGAGCGGCGCGATCCCGCCCCAGTCCTTCGGCGAGATCGCCGACAAGCTCCACGCCAGCCCGCTCGACGCGCTCGGAACGATGGGCGTGCTGTGGCTGGGCCGCGCCGGCGTGCCGCCCGAGGCCGCCGTGTCGGCGGCGTCGTTCGCCCTGGCGCTCGCGTTCGCGCTCGGCGTGTGGCGCGTGGCCGCGCGCCTCGACCCGCAGGCCGGCGCGCCACTGGCCGCCGCCGCCGCCGTGAGCGGCGCGGTGCAGGCGTTCGCGGGCTACGCCGAGTCGGCCGGGATCCTGCTCGCCGCGGCGGCGTGGTGGTGGGCCATGCTGCTCGCCCCGCTCGCGCGGCGCCGCGACACCGCACGGCTCGCCGTGGCGTGGGCGGTCATGTTCCTCGCCCACCGCCTCGCGCTCGCCATGCTGCTCGCCCAGGCGTGGCGCGCCGCGGGCACGCCACTCTTAGGCGACCGGCCCGGGCCGCGGCGGCTCCTGCTCGCGCTCACGATCGCCGGCGCCGGGCTCGCGGTCCTCCTCGCCACGGCGGGGCCGGGGCGATTCCTGCGCATGGATCTCACGCAGCTCACCGGAGCGCTCGGCGGAGGAGGAGGCAGGCTGCGGCTCGTCCCGCTCCACGATGTCGCCAACCTGCTCGCGCTGGTCGCGCCGCTCTTCCTCCTCGCCCCCGCTCTGGCCGGCGCCCGCGGCCTGCGAGGGCTCGCCGCGCGCCCCGAGGCGCGGCTCGCGCTCGCGGCGGCGCTGCCGCTCACGCTCCAGCTCGCGGTCTTCCCGGTCGCGCCCAACGGCCTCGGCGCCCACCGCGACTGGGACCTCAACGTGCTCACCGGCCTCACGCTGACCGTGGCCTCCCTCCTCGCGCTCACCGGGCTTCCCTTGGGCCGGCTGCGCGGCGCGCTCGCGGCACTGGTTCCCGTGCTCGTGCTCGGGGCGGGCGGCTGGATCGCGGTCAACGCCGATCCGCGGGCGAGCGAGCGGCGCGCCGCGGCGCTGGCCTACGGCTCGCCGGCCCTGCCCGACGAGCAGCGCGGGGCCGTGCTCTCGTTCCTCGGGTACCGGGCTTCCGATCTCGGCGACGACCGGCGCGCGGCCGAGTGCTTCGAGCAGGCGTTCTCGGTGCACCACAACCTGGGCCACGCCATGCGCGCCGCCGAGTCGTGGCTCAGGGCCGGCGATCCCGCCGCGGCGCGGCGCGCGCTCGCCGCGGGGCGGGCGCGCGGCCCTCTGCCGCCCGCGATCGAGGGCGCGGCCCGCATGCTGGATCGGATGATCGCCGCGGCGGAATCCACCGCCGCGGCCCCACCGCTCGGGCGGTGATCTCGAGCCCCGGCACCGACACGTCGTCGTCGGGCTCGTCCGGGCTGCACCAGGCCGCGAGATCCGCCTCGAGGCGCGCGATCCGGTTGCGGATCCGCGGAGCAGGGCCTACAATTTTTCCAGAGCGTTCACGGCGGCTGGGCCGAAGCGACGAGACGCTCGCGGCCGCCGCGGGGCTCTCCCACCCACGAGGAGAGACCGGCCATGATCGTCCTCACCCCCGTTCTCCGTCGTTCCTGCGTCGTCGCGCTCGTGGCGCTCGGCGCCCTCGCGGCGCCGCGCGCCGCGCGTGCCCAGTGCCAGTCGAGCAGCGACTGGATGCCGCCCTTCGCCTGAGGCTACACCGGCACCAGTTCGGTGCCGATCCCGATCCCGCTCACGCCGTACGGAGTCAAGAGCCTCCAGCTCCGCGACCCCACGGGCAACGCGGCCCCTCCCGGGCCCGGGGGCACGATCGAGAGCTTCTTCGACGTCTTCTTCAAGATCGAGCTCGATTCCATCGGCCACAACCAGCCCTACCAGGGCACGGGGCACGGGAGGATGCGGCTCCACTACAACCACGACAACGGCGGCGACACGCGTTATTTCGACACCGAGATGGTGTCGATGGATCTCTCGGGCGGCACGCTCCCGCCGTACACCCTGGTCCGCGAGAGCCCCAAGCAGCCGTCGGTGGGAACCACGACCATCCAGAGCCTGCCGGGCGGTCAGTTCAAGATCGACAGCTTCTTCGACGTCTTCGTCGAGCTGAGCGTGGACGGCGGGCAGAGCTGGCAACCGGCGAGCGCGCCGATGACCGAGACGCTCGGGCCCGATCAGCCGACGGCGGCGCGGCCGGGGAGCTGGGGAGCGATCAAGCGCCTCTATCGGTGACGCGAACGTCTGGGCCGGGCCCGGGCCGCGCGGCCCGGGCCCGCGCCCCGCGTCACGCGGCCCGCCTGCGCCGCAGCCGGCGCCTGACCTCGCGGAACACCTGGCGCATGTGCGTCCACGCCAGCCTCTGCCCCGGCCCGCCGAGTTTCCCCGCCGGCACCCACTGGGCGCTGGCCGCGTCGTCCGCGGCGTGCGGAGCTCCCGACCGCCAGCGCGCGAGGTAGTAGAAGTTCATGGTCGGGAAGTAGCCGAACCCCCGCAGGTAGTAGCGGTCCCAGTAGAAGCCCAGCCACTCGAGCGCGCCGACCGTGAGCCCGGTCTCCTCGCGCAGCTCGCGGCGCGCGGCGTCCTCGATCGACTCGCCGGCGTCCATGAAGCCGCCGGGGATGTCGAGGAACCCGCGGCGCGGGCGGTGGGCGCGCCTCAGCACCAGCACCTCGCCGCCCTTCACCACCACCACCCCCGCGCACGGGCGCGGGTAGTCGTACATCAGGTAGCGGCAGCGCTCGCAGCGCAGCGTGCGCGGGATCCGGCGGCCCGCGGCGGCTCGCCGCAGCGGCCGGCCGCAGCGCGCGCAGGGAAAGGCCGGGCCGCGCGCCGCGCGCGGCTTCGTCACGGCGCGCTCACCGAGATCACCGCCGGCAGCGGGGCATCCGCGGGTTCGCCCGCCGCGGCCGCCCGCGTCCGCCCGCCGAGGCTGGCATAGCGGAAGCTCCCCACCGCCACGCACAGCTGCGCCTCATTTCCTCCGTCCATCGCCATGGCGTGCGAGATCTGGAGCGGCGAGCCCTTGATCAGGTGGGCGAGGTCGTCGAGCGTGTAGCCGCCCTCGGTGGTGAAGACCACCAGGCGACCGCGGCGGTCCTCGCCCACCGCGGTGCGGTTCGCGACCTTGTCGCTCTGGCGCACCCGGATCCGGCCCGAGCGGTCGAGCAGCATGAACGACTGCGCCACCTCGCGCCATCGCAGGTGGTCCGGCTCGAGGGGCTCGCGCTCGAGGTCGAGCACGCGCGCCGCGCTCCCGCCGTCGAGCGGCCCGGCCACGAGCGCCGCCTTGAAGGTCGGATGCAGGCGCGACGAGACCACCTGGCCCCCGCACACGAGCAGACCCATGTAGCTCCAGTCGGGGAGGAACTGGCCGGCGTTGAAGACCGCGTCGGCGTGGGTGACGCGCTGCCACTCGACCACGTCGAGCGGCCGGCGCTCGGGCGCGAGGCCGAAGTGGTGGACGCGGACGCTCACGCGCGCGGGATCGAGCCTGAGCAGCGCGATCCGCGACGACCCGCGCCGGCAGTAGGGGCCGCCGCTCAGCGTCGTGAACTCGAGCCCGGGGCGCAGCGCCTTCCAGTGCAGCCCCGTGCCGCCGCGCGCGAAGACCAGCGCGGCGGCCAGAAGTGCGGCGAGCGCCGCAATGCGTCCGACCGGCAGACGGCGCGAAGCCATGCGCGGGATTGTGAAGTGGGCGCGCGCGTCCGGTCAACGCGGGGGTGGATGCCGCGCGGGGCGCGGAAGCGCCGCGGCGCAGCGGCCGGAGCGGGCGCGCCGCGGCGCAGCAGCCGCAGCGGGCGTGCAGCGGAGCAGCAGCCGGCGCGGGCCGGCGCTCAGGAGGCCGCGGCGGCCGCGTCGTGCTTCTTCAGCGCCGCGCTCACCAGCAGCAGGTCGCTGATATTCTCGATCGTGACGAGGCCCACCACCCGCCCGCCTTCGAGCACCGGGAGCGCGGTGCGCCCGCGCGCGCGCATGCGCTGGAGCACGCCCTCCAGGGGCTCGCCGGGCGCCGCCGCCGCGGGGTCGCGGCGCACCACCTTGCCGACCGGCGTGTCGGCCCCCTCTTTCTGCAGGGCGATGATCAGCTCGGCGCGCCCCAGCGTGCCGATCGGCACCTCGCCCTCGAGCACCGGGAAGTCCTGCTGGCTGCCCGCGATCAGATGGTCCACCGCGCGCTGCAGGGGATCGCCGACCTCGAGGGTCACGAAGTCGCTCAGCATGGCGTCGCGCACCGGCACGCCCGAGAGCGAGGTGCGGGTCTCGACGATCGCCCGCTCCTCCCCCGCCGCCAGGAAAACGAACAGCGCGATGAAGATGAGCATCGCGTGGTTGGCGAACAGCCCGACCAGCCCGAAGCCCAGCGCGAGCGCCTGGCCCGTGATCGAGGCGACGCGCGTCGCACGCGCGTAGGGCATCGCCATCGCGAGCAGCGACCGCAGCACGCGGCCGCCGTCCATCGGGAAGGCCGGGATCAGGTTGAAGACCACCATCGCCTTGTTGACGACCCACAGCGCGGGCAGCAGCCCGCCCTCCAATCCCCAGTCCGGCAGCGGCGCGTCGGATCGGGAGAGCAGGACGGAGAGCAGGGCCAGGATCGCGACGTTCACCGCCGGGCCCGCCAACGCCACGGCCAGCTCCTGGGACGGCTTCTCCGGCATGCGCTCGAGGCGCGCCACGCCGCCGATCGGCAGGAGGACGATGTCCTGGGTGCGGATCCCGTAGCGGCGCGCGACCAGCGCGTGGCCCAGCTCGTGGAGCACGACGCACAGGAAGACCAGGAACAGCAGCAGCAGCGCTGAGAGCGCCTGCGACGGGTCGCCGGTCGCGACCCCCTGGCCCACCGCGATCCACGCCACGAACGCCAGGAACGTGACGTGGAGCCGGACCGGGATTCCGAAGATCTTGCCGATGTTGAGCGACCAGCGCATCAGTTCCTCCCCGTGGGCGGCGCCCTCCCTGCCCGTCGGACGCGACCGGCGCCGAGTCTCGCACAGCGGCGCGCGCCCCCGCCACCGCCCCGGCTACGCCGCGGCCCGGCGGCCGTTCTCGCGGATGCGGTGGTGAAGCTCCTCGAGCTGGAACAGGCTGCGCTGCACGTCGTGGCTCTCGACCGCCTTGAGCCGTGCCGCCTCGCCGAAGCAGACGCGCGCGTTCGGGTCCATGAGGAGCGCGCACAGGGCGTCCGCGAACGCCGCGGTCTCGCGCGAGGACACGAAGATCCCTTCCCGGCCGTCCTGCACCAGGTCCTGGATCGCGCCGTGAGGATTCGCCACGATCGGCAGCCCGCAGGCCAGCGCGTGCTCGACGAACAGCCCGCCCGGCTCGCTCCCCAGCAGGGGCGAGAACGCGACCTGGCACGAGGCGTAGAGCGCGGGCAGATCGCGCAGCGGCACCGAAGGCAGCAGGCGGATGTTGCGCTCGAGCCCCAGCTCCTTCACCTCGACCCCGATTACCCGGTCCCAGTCGGGGTTGTCGGGATCGCGGCCCGCGACCACCATCTCGATGTCGGGCAGGCGGGCGCGCAGCGCCACCAGGAGGTCGATCACGCGCTCCCCGCCGCGCGCGGCGGTGGGGGGGCCGAGGAAGATCGCGCGCGGGCGCTCGCGGCTGGCGAACATCTCCATGATCTGGGGCTGCCACGGCGGATCGGGGTCGGGGCAATAGCGCGAGGTGTCCACGCCGTAGTCGATCAGCTCGACCGCGCGCCCGAGCCCGGCGTTCAGGCGCACGCGGTTGAAGACCGAGTGCGCCAGGAGGACGCCCGCCGCCGCCACCACCTGGCTGCGCTCCTCCATCGCCCGCAGCCGCGCGAGCCCCGCGCACGCGCCGCAGCCGTGGAACGGGTAGTGCTCGCCGCACGGCAGCAGCCGCGGGCGCCGCATCAGGTCGCCGGCCGGGCAGATGGGCCAGAAGTCGTGGATGTCGAGCAGGACGGGCAGATCGCGCAGGATCTCGACCACGCGCGGGCCGAGCGGTCCGCGGCTCGCGACGTGCACGACATCGGGCCGGCTCTCGAGGCACGCGCCGAGCGCGTTCTCGAACCCGTCGGGGCCGGGCGCGTGCACCACGACTCCGTCCGGCGGGTCGATGGGCGGCGCGGCCGCCTGCACGCACACGACCTCGACGCGGTGGCCACGCTGCGGCCAGCGCGTCGCGAGGTCCGTGAGCCAGAGCCCGGGCTCGTCGAGGCTCGTGGCCTGCAGGTCGTCCACCACCAGCAACAGCTTCACGCCGCCCGGTCTCCCTCCTCGTTCCCCTCGAAGAAGGCGGTAAGCGCCTGGAGATCGTCGCGAGCGGCCCGGTGGCCGGGATGGATCCAGAGCGTGTGGTAGAGCAGGCGCAGCGAGTCCTCCACGGCGCCCAGCTCGAAGCTGGCGGAGGCCGCCAGGTACCAGAGCTCGGGGTGATGGGGCGCGAACGACAGCCCGCGCAGCGCGCGCGCCAGCCCCTCGCGCCCGTCCCCGCGCTGGAGCGCGACCTCCGCGCCGCGCTGGAGGCCGCGGGCGGCCTCGAGGTCGGGTGCGGGATCGAGCCCCGGGATGAAGCGCTCGAGCGCCGCGACCGCGGAGCGCAGGCTCTGGGAGACGAAGGGCTCGGGAGGGGACTCGTCCGATTCGGCCACGCGGTCGGCGAGCGCGACCAGCGCGCGCGCGATCTCGCCGAGCGGCGGTAGGAACGGCTCGGACACGGTGAGGCCCTCCGTCGGAGAGGGTCGGGCGGAGCCCGCCCCTGCCCGGGACCGGTGTGGATCGGGGCCGCCTGCGCGGCCCCGGTGAACGTCTGCGAGCGGATTATCGGCAGGAGGGGCGGGCCGCTGAACGATCACGTGACACCGCGGAAGCCCGTAACCGGCGCTGCCCCTTGCGACTCGGCGCGCGGGCCAGAGCTCCACCGCGGCGGCGGCCGGGCGTCGCGCGCGGGAGAGTTCCGATTCCGGGTGTTCGCTTTCGCGCGGCTGCTCGTTATTCACGATGTAGTTCCGTTGTTGCATCAGCGGGCAGGGTTCCCCCGGTCTCGCCCGGTGAGCGCCGCAGCTCGACTCGGGAGCGCCTGCGGTAACAGCCACGTGCTCGGTGGGCGAGACGCGGGCCGCAACGGTCAACCAGTCGCCCGGCCAGGTGGTCGGGCTCACCTTCCAGACCCTGCTGAACCCGGCGGACTGTTCGTCCTGCGCGAGCGGCGCGCTGCTGCTCCGGGCCGCGAATTTCAGGGTGAGGACTGTCACGACCGTCTGCACCTTCTCGGTAGAAGTCACCATCGTCGGGGCCAAGACCGGGTCCGGGTGCGCGCTGGAGCCGGACCCCAGCGTCGTGCTGTGCGGGCCGGTGGTGGCCGACATCACGAGCCCCAGCACGCTCAGCTTTACGGCCTCGGTCCCGCTTCCCGCCAACTGCTGCATCACCGGGCCCGCGTTCCTGCGAATCCGGCTGTTGTCAGCGGGCAACTGCGCTTCCCCGTCGTCGCCGTTCTGGGGTTTCGCTGGCCCGTGCATTTCCTGCCGGTCGTTCATCGAGGACCCGCCGTCGCCGCAGGGCGAGGCGTGCGCGGACGGCTGGGCCGCCAACCCGGTGCAGTGGGTGGATGCCGATTGCTGCGACCCGACACCCAGCCTGCACCGGACCTGGGGGAGCTTGAAGACGCTGTATCACTGATCCGCTGCGTCGGATGAGATGCGCGCCGCGCTCGCCACTCAGAGCGCGGCGCGCATCCGTCTCGGGGCGCCCGCTCAGCGCGCGGCGCGCAGGAACTGCTCGATCAGGTTGCCCGCGATCGTCATGCGGTACTCGCGGTCGGAGCGGATGTCGTCGATCGGGGCGATGTCGCGCGCGAGCGCTGCGCGCGCCGCGGCCGCCGCGGCCGCGTCGGGAACGCGGCCCTCGAGCGCCTGCTCCGCGGCGCGCGCGCGCAGCGGCACGGGCGCCACGCTGCCGTAGGCGAGCCGCACGCGCTCGAGCGCGCCGCCGCGCCCGCGCGCGGCGAGCGCGCAGAACACCACCTTCGAGATGCTCTGGGCGCGCCGCGTCCCGACCTTGCGGAAGAACGGGATCGCGCCCGCGGGGGGCGCGGGCAGCTCGACCTCGGTGATCAGCTCGTCGGGGGCGAGATCGAGATCGCGGTAGCCCTTGTAGAGCCGGTCGAAAGCGATCTCCCGCGCCCCGCGCACCGAGCGCACGCGCACCACCGCCTCGTGCGCCAGCAGCACCGGCAGCGAGTCGCCGGCCGGCGAGGCGTTGGCGATGTTGCCGGCGAGCGTGGCGCGGCTCTGGATCTGCCAGGCGCCGACCTCCGCCGCGGCCGCGGCCAGCGAGGGGAAGCGGCTGCGGAGGCCGGGGTGGGTGCGGATCGCGCGGAAGCTGGCGAGCGCCCCGATCGCGACGCCATCGCGCCGCACCCGGATGCGCGCCAGCTCGGCGAGCGGCCCGAGGTCGAGGAAGCGCCGGGCCGCGAGCGTGCCGGCGTTCAAGTAGACGAAGAGGTCGGTGCCGCCCGCGAGCGGCGTCAGACGCTCGCCCTCCGCCGACTCGTGCAGCGCTTCGAGCGCGTGGGCGAGCGACCGCGGGCGCACCAGCTCGAGGGTGGAGAGCGCGGCTCTCATCGCGCCTTGCCGAGCCGGCGCGCCTTCGAAGTGCCGCGCTTCTTCGCCGCCCGGCGCGGGCGGCGCGGCGTGGCGCCCGCGCCGTCCGACGCCCCGCGAGCGCCGGCCGCGGCGCGAACCGCGTCCACGATCTTCTGGTAGCCGGTGCACCGGCACAGGTTCCCGGCCAGCGCCTCGCGCACCTCGTCTTCGTCCGGCACGCGGCCGCGCGCGGCGAGCAGCAGCGCGTGGGCCGAGACCAGCATGCCGGGCGTGCAGATGCCGCACTGGGCGCCGCCCATCTCGACGAACGCGCGCTGGAGGGCCGAGAGCCGCGCGCCGCGCGCCAGGCCCTCGACGGTCACGATCGCGGCGCCCTGGCACTGCCCGGCCGCGACCAGGCACGAGTTCACCGGCTCGCCGTCGAGCAGCACCGTGCAGGCTCCGCATTCGCCCTCGCCGCATCCCTCCTTGGTGCCGGGAAGGGCGAGGTCCTCGCGCAGCACGTCGAGCAGGCGCTTCATGGGCGGCACGCTCGCCTGGCGCGCGTCGCCGTTCACGGTGAGACGCAGCGCCACGCGCGGGCGCTCGGTTTTCGCCTCCACGCGCGGGCGCTCCGGCGGCGGCTCCACGCGCCGCGGCTTCGCGCCGGCCGGCGCGCCGGCCCGCCCGGTCACGACCGCACTCCGTCGCGCAGCGCGCGCATCAGGCGCTCGGGCAGCACCGGGATCTCGCTCACCCGCGCCCCGGTGGCCTGCGCGATCGCGTTCACCACCGCGGGCGCCGGCGTGTCCATGGGCAGCTCGCCCACGCCTTTGGCCCCGTGGGGCCCGTGCGAGTACGGGACCTCGACGATCTCGACCTCGATCGCCCCCGAATCCATCGAGGTCGGGATGATGTAGTTGGTGAGCTGATGGTTCCACACCCGCCCGTCCTTCCAGCGCACCTCCTCGAGCAGCGCCCAGCCCAGCCCCTGCACCGTGCCGCCCTCGATCTGCCCGGCGGCCAGCACCGGGTGGATCGCCTTGCCGATGTCGCAGGCGTGCACGGTGCGCAGCACGCGGGTCTCGCCGGTGTCGAGGTCGACCTCGACCTCGACCACGCAGCAGGCGTACGAGAACACGCCGTAGGCGTCGCCGCGGTAGTCCTCGTCGTTCCACTCGATCTCCGGCGGCTTCTGGTAGCGGCGCTCGACCCGCAGCGCTCCGCGCTCGGCGAGCCAGCGGCGCGCGATGCGGGCGAAGTCGCGCTCGTCGCGCGCCGGGCGCTCGGCGAACAGCTCGAGCTTCTCGCGCATCGCGCGCGCGCACTGCTCGAGGAGGCCGCCCACCACCATGCAGGTGCGCGAGGCCACGGTCGGGCCGCTGTCGGGCACCAGGCCGGTGTCCGGAGTCTCGAACGCCACGAACTCGGCCGGCACGCCCAGCGCGTCCGCCACGAGCTGGCAGAAGATCGTCACCGTGCCCTGGCCGATCTCGGTGTTCGCGCTCAGGATCCGCGGCCGCCCCTCGGGCGTGAGGTCGAGCGCCGCAAGCGATGCGAGCTTGACCTCGCCGCTCCCGGTGAAGCCGGCGCCGTGGAGCACGAACCCGAGCCCGATCCCGCGCCGCACGCGGCGCGCGGGGGCGCAGGCGCCGGGATCGGCGGCGAGCGCGCGCGAGAGCCGCGGCGCGCGGGCGCGCTGCGCCGCGCCGTTCGGGCGCCCGGCCGCTTCGCGCGCCGCCGCGCGCTCGTTCTCGGCGGCGTAGCGCGCGCGCCGGGTGGCGTAGTCCGAGCGCCGCACCGCGCGCTCCAGCGTCTCGAGCGCCCCCACGCTCTCGCGCAGCACCTGCCCGGTCGGCGTCACGTCGCCCAGACGGTAGGCGTTCACCCGCCGCAGCTCGAGCGGGTCCAGCCCCAAGACCTCGGCGATCCGGTCCATGTGGCACTCGAGTGCGAACTGGGTCTGCGGGGCGCCGAAGCCGCGGAACGCGCCGTTGGGCGGCGTGCTGGTCGCGACCGCGCGCGCGTGGATGCGGACGTTGGGGCAGCGGTAGGGTCCGCCGGCGTGGAGCGCGCCGCGCGACAGCACCACCGGCGAGAGCGTGACGTAGGCGCCGCCGTCCATCACGATCTCGATCTCCTGCGCGACCAGCGTGCCGTCGCGCGCCACCCCGGTGCGCAGCCGCACCCGCGCCGGGTGGCGCTTGGTGGTGGCGGCGATGTCCTCGAGCCGGTCGTAGACGATCTTGACCGGGCGTCCGCTCTTCCACGCCAGCAGCGCCGCGTGCCCCCCGATCATGGAGGGATACTCCTCCTTGCCGCCGAAGCCTCCGCCGGTCACGGTCTGCGCCACCCGCACCTTGTCCGGGGGCAGCCCGAGCGCGCGCGCCAGCGCGCGGTGCACGTAGTAGGGGCACTGGAGCGAGCCGCGCACGAAGATCCCGCCGTCGGCGGTGCGCTCGGCGATCATGCCGTTGTTCTCGATGTAGAGCTGCTCCTGGTGCCCGCAGCGATACTCGCCCTCGACGACCCGCGCGGCCGAAGCGAAGCCGGCGTCGAGGTCGCCGCGCGCGATCACGATCTCCTTGAAGACGTTGTCGCTCTTGTAGAGCAGCGCCTTCTTCGCCAGCGAGTCCTCGATCGTGAGCACCGGCTCGAGCGGCTCGCACACGATCCGGACCGCGCGGGTGGCGGCCTCGGCCCGCTCCGGGTCCTCGTGCGCCAGGAGCAGGACCGGCTCCTCGGCGTGGCGGATCTCGCCCGCCGAAAGGAGCGGCTGATCGTCCTCGATCAGCGCCACCACGTTGTCGCCCGGGATGTCGCGGTGATCGACGATCGTCACGCCGCTCCAGTCGAAGGCCGGATCGCGCTCGACCCCGATGATTCGCCCGCGCGCGATGGTCGAGCGCACCGTGCGACCGTGGAGGACGCCCGGAATCCGGAGGTCGTCCACGTAGAGCGCGCGGCCCGTGACCTTGTCCGGGCTCTCGAGCTTGGGAACCGAGACGCCGACCGAGGCGGGGCGCACCAGCGTTTCGCCGCGCGCGCCGCGGCGCGCGGGACCGGGCGCTCGCGCGGAGCGGCCCGCGGCGCGCCGGGCGGGCGCCTTCGCGCGCCCGCGCACCGTCGCGCGCGGCTTCACAGCGCCACGTCCCGGTTCACGTTCTTGTAGTACAGGTAGCGCGCGGGCGCGGCGCCGGTGGCGAAGAACGACTGGGGGACGTAGGGACCCATCCAGATGAAGTCGCCCGCCTCGACCTCGTGCCAGCGGTCGCCGAGGTAGTAGATGCCCTGGCCCTCGAGCATGTAGAGCCCGTGCTCCATGAAGTGCGTCTCGGTCACGGGCAGGGAGTAGCCGGGCGGGAAGGTGAAGATGTTCATCGCCATGTCGTAGATCGTGTCGGCGGGGAGCAGGGTCTTGAGCAGCAGCTCGGAAACGCCCATGAACGGCTCGCCCTTCACGCCGGCCTCGTCGCCGATCGCGTCGGCGGGGCGCTGCGAGTCGAGCGCCTCGTAGACTTTCTTGAGCCAGATCACGCGGGCCGGCTTCGAGGCGCCGAGCTTGAAGCGCGCGCCGGGCCGGAGGTAGGCGAACCCGCCGGGCGCGAGAGCGTGGGCGCGACCGCCGAGCTCGAGCCGCGCCTCGCCCGTGATCAGGTAGAAGAACGCCTCGACGTCCCCGGGCAGCGCCTGGGCGCTCCCGCCGCCCGCGGCGAGATCGAGCAGGTACATGGCGAAGCGCGCCCCCATCGCGGGGGCGGCGAGGACGCGGGCCGAAGTGCCGGTCCACTCCGGGAGCACGCTCTCGGGGATCCCGTGGGGCGGCAGGATCGCGTAGTTCCGCTCCACCACCGCACGGCTTCCCACCAGTCCCTTCTGCGGCATCCGGACTCCGATCGTATGGGGTGAGCGCGGTGCGCCGGCCCGTCGCACCGGGACGGGGTTCGGCCGCGGCCCCTGGATTCTGCCTCGCTTCGCCGCCGCGTTCCGCCTACATTCGTGCGTTCCCTGAGGAGGAGATGGCCGTGGACCCAGCTCTCACCCCGCAGAACACACGCGAGATCCTGCACCGGCTGAGCGGAGCGAACCTGCGCTTCGCGGAAGCCTACCCCGGAGACCGCGCCGACCGCCAGCCGGTCCACACCGTCTACGGCGGCGCGCACCTCTTCGCCGCCGACGTGGCGGCCCGGCTCGGCGCCGCGGCGCTGCGCTCGCTCGAGGAGTACGCGCCCGATCCCGAGACGCTCGCACGCGCGATCGGGCTGCCGGGGTGTGAGGCCGCGGGCGACGGGGACGGCCGGGGCGCGCCCGCGGCGGCCGGCGCGCGCGACAAGGAGGGGCTCGCGCGCGCGGTCTACGCGCGCGTGATCGAGAAGCTGAAGCGCGAGCCGGTCGAGGACTACCGCATCGATTTCGAAGACGGATACGGCAACCGCCCCGACGCCGAGGAGGACGGGCACGCGGCCGCCGACGCCACGGAGTTGGCGCGCGGCATGCGCGAGCGGACGCTCCCGCCTTTCATCGGCATCCGCATCAAGCCGCTGAGCGAGGAGCTGCGCGGCCGCGCGCTGCGCACGCTCGACCTGTTCGTGGGAACGCTGGTCGCGAAGACCCGGGGTGCCTTGCCCGGGAACTTCGTGATCACGATCCCCAAGATCACGTCGCCCGAGCAGGTCACGACCGTGGTCGAGGCCTGCGAGCTGATCGAGCGCGCGCGCAAGCTCGCGCCCGGGTCGCTGCGGCTCGAGCTGATGGTCGAGACCACGCAGTCCATCTTCGCCCCGGACGGCGCGCTCGCGCTGCCGCGCCTGGTCGCGGCCGCGCGCGGGCGCTGCCGCGGCGCCCACTTCGGCACCTACGACTACACCGCGGGCGTCGGCATCACCGCGATGTACCAGCTCCCGTCGCACCTCGCGTGCGACTTCGCCCGCCACGTCATGCAGGTGAGCCTGGCCGGGACCGGCGTCACGATGTCGGACGGCGCGACCACGGTGATGCCGGTGGGCCCGCACCGCGCCGCGCGCGGCGAGAAGCTCACGGCGGCGCAGCTCGAGGAGAACCGCCGCGCCGTCCACCACGCCTGGCGGATCCACTACCAGGACGTGCGCTCCTCGCTCCGCAACGCCTACTACCAGGGCTGGGACCTGAACCCGGGGCAGCTCCCCACCCGCTACGCCGCGGTGTTCGCGTTCTTTCTCGAGTCGCGCGCCGAGGCCGGAGCGCGCCTCAAGGCGTTCGTCGACAAGGCGGCGCAGGCCACGCTCCTCGGCTCGACCTTCGACGACGCCGCGACCGGTCAGGGTCTGCTCAACTTCTTCCTGCGCGGGCTCTCGTGCGGGGCGCTCACCGAGGAGGAGGCGCTCGCGACCGGGCTCACGCTCGAGGAGCTGCGCGGGCGCTCGTTCGTGAAGATGCTGAACGTCCGCCGCGCCGCCGCGGCGAAGGCGGGCGGCGGGTAGCATGGACTTGCCCCCCGAAGGCAATCCGGCGAATCCGCTGGCCCGCCGGGCGTCCGCGGACTAGATTCGCGCGCGGTCGAGCGCCCAGACTCCGTCCGGAGGATCCCCCGATGCGCGTCCGAACACTTCTCCCCCATGCCCTGGCGGTCGCAGCCCTGGCGTGCCCGGCCGTGCCGCTCGCCGCCCCTTCGCCCGCGCGCCCCGTGACCCGCGCCGCGGCGAAGTCGGCCTCGATGCCGGCGCTCTCCCGTGCCGACATGGACACCACCTGCCCGCCGTGCCGCGACTTCTACCGCTACGCCGACGGCGGCTGGCTCGCCCGCCACACCATCCCTGCCGCCTACCCGACGTGGGGGAGCTTCGTCGCGCTGGCCGAGCGCAACCAGCTCCTGCTCCGCGGCATCCTCGAGCGCGCGGCCGCCGACACGAAGTCCGATCCCGCCGCGGACGCCGGCCGGCTCGGCGCCTACTGGTGCGCCTGCATGGACTCGACGGCCGCGGATCGGGCGGGCGCCCGGCCGATCGCGCCGGCGCTCGCCGAGATCGAGGCGATGGCCTCGCCCGCCGAGCTTCCGGCGCGCGTCGGAGCACTCCACGCCCGCACCGTCCGCGCGCTCTTCGCCTTCCGCGCCGAGCAGGACGCGAAGCGCAGCGATCTCGTGATCGCCTCGCTCTCCCAGGGCGGGCTCGGGCTCCCCGACCGCGACTACTACCTGCGCACCGACTCGGCCGCGGTCGCGACCCGCGCGCGCTACGTCGAGCACATCGTGAAGTCGCTCGAGCTGGTCGGCGATCCCGCGGGGAGCGCCCGCGCCGCGGCCGAGGCAATCCTCGACCTCGAGACCTCGCTCGCGAGGGCCTCGATGACCAACGTCGAGCGGCGCGATCCCAACGCCGTCTACCACAAGATCCCGGCCGACTCGCTGCGCCGGTTGTGCCCCGCTTTCGACTGGAGCGCCTACTTCGCGGCGCGCGGGATCGCCGGGCTCGATTCGCTGAACGTCGCCCAGCCCGGGTTCGTGCAGGCACTCGACGGGCTCATCGGCCGCGTACCCCTCGAGACATGGAAGAGCTACCTGCGCTGGGGCGTGGTGAGCGAGGCGGAGCCGATGCTGGGCGCGGTGTTCGCCGACGAGGACTTCCGCTTCGCCCAGGTGCTCACCGGCACCGAGGCGCAGCTCCCGCGCTGGCGGCGCTGCCTGCGCTGGGCGGATCGCGACCTCGGCGACCTGCTCGGCCGCGCCTACGTGAAGCAGGAGTTCCCGCCCGAGGCGCGGGCCCGTGCGCTCGGCATGGTGCACAACCTCGAGAGCGCGCTCGCGGACCGCATCGAGGCACTCGACTGGATGGAGCCCGAGACCCGGCGGCGGGCGATCGCCAAGCTCCACGCCTTCGAGGAGAAGATCGGCTACCCCGGCACCTGGCGCGACTACGCGGGCGTGGTCGAGAGCCGCACCGATCTGGTCGCGAACCACTTCGCCAGCTCCGCCTACGAGGCCCGCCGCAACCTCGCAAAGATCGGCAAACCGGTGGACCGCGGCGAGTGGTTCATGACGACGCCGACGGTGAACGCGTTCTACAGCTCGTCGCTCAACAGCATCAACTTCCCCGCCGGGATCCTGCAGCCGCCGTTCTTCGACCCGTCGTGGGACGACGCCGTCAACTACGGCGGGATCGGCGCGGTGATCGGCCACGAGATGACGCACGGCTTCGACGACCGCGGCCGCCAGTTCGACCCGCGGGGCAACCTGGCCGACTGGTGGGAGGCGGAGGACGCCACCCGCTACAAGGAGCGGGCGGGCAAGGTGGCCGACCAGTTCAGCGGCTACACCGTGCTCGACACCCTGCACGTGAACGGCCGCCTCACGCTGGGCGAGAACATCGCCGACCTGGGGGGCGTGGCGGTGGCCTACCACGCGCTCGAGAAGGCGCTGGCGGCGAAGCCTTCGGGGAAGATCGACGGCTTCACGCCGGAGCAGCGCTTCTTCCTCTCGTACGCGCGGGTGTGGGCGTCGCTCCAGCGGCCGGCGGCGCTCCGCACGCAGGTGCTCACCAACCCCCACGCGCCGCCGATGTGGCGCGTGAACGGACCGCTCTCCAACCTCCCCGAGTTCCAGCAGGCGTTCGGATGCGTGGAGGGCGATCCCATGGTGCGGCCCGCCGATCGGCGCGCGCGGATCTGGTAGGGGCGCGGGGGCTCGCGGCCCGCGGGTCCTCGCGGAGGCGGGCGCCGCGGCCGGCCTCGGCCCCAGCCGCGGTGCGGGCGGGCGCGCGCGGCTCGTCACGGTCGTGGCGCTCATGGCACTCTGGTGCGCGCTCTTCGCCCCGCAGCTCTTCGGCGGCGCGATCTTCACGATCGGCGACGCCGTCGCGTTCCACCCCTTCCCCGACTTCTCGCGCGCCCGCTGGCACGAGCGGCACGAGCGCACGTTCTGGAACCCCTACGTGCTCGGTGGGCTCCCCGCCACCGTCAGCCTCGCCGACTCGCGGCCCCAGTACCTGCCCGACGCGGCGCTCGACCTGTTCGAGCGGCTGCGCGATCCCGTGGCGCGCGCGGTGCCGCTCGCGCCGCCGCTGCTGGCCCACCTCGCCGGCATGCTCGCCATGGCCGGGCTCGCGCGTGCGCTGTGGCGCGCCGGCCCCGCGGGGATGATCTGGGCCGGCGCGGCGTGGGGACTCATGCCCGACCTGGTCGTGCCGCTCGCCTACGGCCACGACGCCCAGTGCCTCACCGCTTCGCTCATGCCGGTGATGCTGCTCGCGATCCATCACGTGATCGCGGCGGATCAAGGGCGCGCGCTGCTGGGCGCCGCGCTGGCACTCGCGCTCGCGGTCGGGCTCGCCACGCTCGGCGGGCATCCACAGATCGCCGTGTACGCGGCGATGCTCGCCGCGGGCTTCGCGATCGAGCGCGCGTGGGCGCTGCGCCGCCCGGCGCGCCTGCTGCCGCTCGCGGGCGCCGTGGCGCTCGGCGCCGCGATCGGGATCGCGGCCTGGGTTCCGGCGCTCCTCTACAGTGCGCACTCCTCGCGCGGCGCGACCCAGGGCGCCGAGGCGCTCCGCGAGATCGCGGGTTTCAGCCTCGGGCCCGGAGACCTCGCATCGCTCGCGTGGCCGTGGGCGGTGGGGCACAGCGGAGCCGGCTACTGGGGCGGGCTCCCCTCCACCGAGTACCCGCGCTACGCCGGGATCACCGTGCTCGCCGCGTGCATCGGGGCGTGGGCCGGTCGGCGCCGCGGTTTCGGCGCGGCCCTGTATCTCACGTGCGCGGCATGCGTGGGGCTCGTCGTCTCGCTCGGAACGAACCTCGGCCCGGTCTACCGCGTGCTCCATGACGTGCTGCCGCTCTGGTCGCGGTTCCGGGTGCCGGCCGCCGCCCAGATCGTGCCGCAGCTCGCGCTCGCGCTGCTCTCGGCGCGCATGTTCGTGGCGCCAGAGCCGGGCGGCGCGCCGCGGGCGCGCCTGATCGCCGCGCCCGGACCCGGCGGTGCGCCGCGGGCGCGCCGCGCCCTGTCGATCGCCGCGTGCGTCGCGGCGGCGATCGCGGCCGTCGCCGGCTTGACGCTGTGGCTCGGCCCGCTCGCGGGCCCGTACGCCGCGGCTGCCATGGCCGCGCGCCCGGCGATGGCGAAGGACGTGGCCCTCGCGACCGCGCATCGTGCGGGGCTCGATCTGCTGGTGCGCGTGGTAGTGCTGGGCGCGGCCGCCGGGCTCCTGTGGCTGAGACGCGCGCCCCGCCGCTGGGGGCGGCTGTCCGCCGCGGCGTTGCCCATGGTTCTCGCGTTCGACCTCGGCTCCTTGATGCTCCCGATCCTGTCGCGCTCGACGGGGCCGCGCGACGTGCTCTACGCCACGCCGATGCCCGAGCTGGCCCGCATGGGCGCCGCCGATCCGCACGCCCGGGTGCTCTCCGCGCGCCCGCCTGCCGCGAACGCGCCCGGACGCGCCGGCCTCGAGCCCCAGGCCGAGTTCTTCATCAACGACTGGATCCGCTGGCGCGCCCGCGCGCTCGGCGGCGGCCACAGCGCGGCACCCGCGGTGTGGCGCGCGGCTCCCGACCTGCTCAGCAGCTACCCCGCGCTATGCGCGCTCGGCGTTGTCTACATGTCGACCGCGCCGGGCGCGGCTCCTGACTCCACGCTCTTCCGCAAGGTGCGGGAGACCGGCGACGAAGCGGTCTACCGGCTCACCGGTGCGCTCAGCCGCCTCTACGCCGTGCCGCGCGTGGTCTCGGCAGGCAACGACGTCGCGACCGTCGGGCACATGGCGTCCGCCTCCTTCGCGCCACACGAGGTTGCGCTCGCCGCCGACCCGGGTGCCGCCGGCGACTATCCGGGCTCGAGCCGTTGCGCGCTGCGCTGGGTCGAGGACGAGCCGGACCGCGTGGCGTTCGACGTGGAGGCTGAGGATCGGGCCTTCGTCGTCCTCGCCGACACGTACTTCCCCGGCTGGGAGGCGCGAGTGGACGACCGGCCCGCTCCGCTCCTTCGGGTGAATCAGGTGGCGCGCGGCGTGGCGGTGCCCGCTGGCCGGCACCGCGTGACGATGCGCTACGCGCCGGAGGGCTGGGCGGGCACTGTGCCGGTGACGCGCGCAGCGATGGTGCTGTGGATCGCAGGCGCCGTCACGCTCGGGGCGTGGCGGACGAGACGCAAGTTTCTGGGTCTCTGAAATCAGCTCCCGCGATACGTCGTGTACCCGAACGGGCTCAGGAGCAGCGGCACGTGGTGATGCCGGGAGGCGTCGGCGACCTCGAACGTGACCACGACCTCGGGGTGGAACGCGGAGGCGCCGTGGGCGCGAAAGTATTCGCCGCTGCGGAACGTGAGCCGGTAGCGCCCAGGGTCGAGCCGCGCCCCCTGCGGCATGAAGTCGCGCACCCGGCCGTCGTCGTCGGTGACGCGCTCGCCGAGCGCGGTCCAGCCGCGATCGCCGCGATCGATCTCGAGCCGCACCGCCACCCCGCGCGCCGGGAGCCCGGACGTGAGGTCGAGCACGTGGGTGGTGATCGCGCTCACGAGGGAGACTCCAGCAGCTTGTCGATCCTGAGCCCGGTGATCTTCATCTGCTCCTTGGCCGCGACCATGATCTCGAGCGAAGGCGGATGAGGCATGCGGTCCATCAGCAGGGCGAGCATCTCCTCCGCGCTCTTACCCGTCGCGCAGACGATGAAAATATAGCCGAACCTCTCCTCGTAGGCGCGGTTCGCCTCGGCGAGCGCCTCGAGCGTGTCCTGGTTCGCGGCGGCGGCGCCGCGCTGCTCCTCCGCGGCCCACGCCGCGGTGGACCCGTACTTATCGCGCAGCCACGCCAGGTCGCCGATGCGCGGATGGTACGCGAACGCTTCGAGCCAGTCCTCGGGCTCGAGCGCTCCGAAGGCGCGCCCCGCCGCGGTGTTGAGCGCGTCGCGATCGCGGAATGGGCGCGCGGCGCACATGCTCTGGACCCAGCGCTTCGAGCCGCAGCAGCGCTCGAGCGCCTCGCGCGCCGCAGCTTTGTCGAGCGCGTTGAGCCGGGCGAGGGTCATGCGGCACGGTGCGCCGCGGCGGCCGGGCGCGCCAAGAGCCGATCCACCGTCACTCGCGCTCCGCCTGCCGCCGCGCGAGCTCGCGCACGAACCGGTAGCCGGTGAAGAGCGCCTCCGGCGCGCTGAACTCGTCCGGCGAGTGGCTGATCCCACCGCGGCTCGGCACGAACACGAGGAGCGACGGCACGCCGGCGCGCGCGAACTCCATCGCGTCGTGCGCGGCGCCGCTCGTCATGCGGCGGTGCGAGAGCCCCAGCTCGCCCGCGAGCTTCATCGCCTCGGAGACCAGCGCCGAGGAGAGCGGCGTCGGCTCCTCGCGCGACGCCTGCTCCAGCTCCACCGTCACGCCGCGTCGCCCCGCGATCTCGCGGCAGCGCCGCTTCAGCTCCTGCTCCATGGTGTCGAGCGCCGCGGCGCCCGGGTGCCGGACCTCGAGCCACAGGTCGCACTCGCCCGGCACAACGTTGAAGAGCCCGGGTGCGGGCTGCACGTTGCCGGCGGTCGCGACCGCGGGATCGTCCAGCTCGCGCGCCAGCGCCTCGGCCGCGCCGATCATCTCGGCCGCGGCCGCGAGCGCGTCGCGGCGCATACGCATGGGCGTGGTCCCGGAGTGGCGCGCCTCGCCGCGCAGCCGCCCGACGAGCCGCCGGTAGCCGGCGACGTGCTCGACGATGCCGAGTGCCTTGTGCTCGCGCTCGAGCACCGGGCCCTGCTCGATGTGGGGCTCGATCAGGACCGCGGGCCGGAACGGGGGCTCGAAAGGCGCGCCGCCTTCGGCGAGCGGCGCGGCGCACCCTGCCGCCCGCGCCTCCGCGAGCGCCGCGCGCCACGAGACGCCGGCGGCGTCCACCACCGCATCCAGCTCCTCGGCCCGCACGCTCCCGAGCACGGTGCGCGCGCCCATCAGATGCGCGCGGAAGCGGCTCTCCTCCTCCTCGCAGGTGACGAAGCCCACCACCGGGCGCCGGCCCGCGCCGCGTAGCTCGGCCGCGACCAGCAGGCCGGTCACCGTGCCATAGGCGCCGTCGAAGCGTCCGCCGTGGACCACGGAGTCGAGATGCGAGCCGACGAAGACCGCCGGCTGAGCACCCGGCTTCACCGCCGGGTCGTGGAAGTAGAGGTTGCCCGCGGCGTCGAAGGTCGAGGCAAGGCCCAGGGACGCGGCCCGCTCGCGCAGCCAGCGGTGCGCGCTCTGCCACGCGGCGTCGTACGCGAGCCTCGTCACCCCCGGCCCGGCGGCGGTGAAGCGCGCGAGCGCGTCGAGCGTGTCGGCCAGCGTGCGTTCGGAGACCTCGGTCGCGGCGTGCATGGCGGGGCGGACCCTAACGGATGCGCTTCCTGCGCTCCAGCGCGGCGCGGCGCGCCGGGGTGGGGGCCTGCGTTCGACTCGCCCCCGGTGCGACCAGGCTCTGTCCGAGGATTCCACGCCGCTACCTGCCCTCGGGAATCGCGGGGCGTTCCCGACAGCGTTCAGGCCGCGCGGCCCGGCGAGCCATTCCGCGACGGGAGGTAGCGCAGCGCGGCGCGGATCTTCTCCTCCATCGTGGCACCGGCCATGCGCTCGCAGTATGCCGCCCCCTCGCGTGCGTCCTGCAGCTTGAATCCCAGCCGCCGGAGCCACGGAATCACGCTGCGATCCGGATCGTTCTCCACCGCCGCCCGTGCCTTGGCCTCCTCCCGGGCCTGCCGCGCCATGTCCCGCTTCTGCTCCATGAACCCCGCCCCGAACGCGCACTCCGCCTCGTACTGGTTGTGCGCCCGACAGCGCAGGCGAATCCCCTCCACTGTCGCCTCGCCCCCGCGCGCGACCGGATCCAGGTGGTCAAACTCCAAGCGTTTGCGGGACCCGCAACGGTGACCGCCCTCGCTCACGAATGTGCATTGGCCGCCGTCGCGCTCCCACACCGCGCGCTTGACCGCCGCCGGGATGTGCCGCGGGTCCGCCGACGAGCGCTCCGGGCGGGGCCGCGTGGTGGCGGCGAACTTCTGCTTCTCGAGCTGAGCGATCAGGGCATCGAGCGCCCGGTCCAGCACCTCGGGGAACTCTCCCGAGCAGGTGTGGCCCAGCAGCGCCTTCGCGTACTCGAGCTTGTCGTAGGTGCCCGCGGCGATCATGGCCTGCACCGAGAACCTCCCCGGCGACAGCGGCGCCACCTTGGGGTGCGGTTCCGGCGAATCAACTGGCCCCGGGGCCACCCGGCTTGCCGCACAACTTGAGGGATTGCCTGCCGCGTCGACTGGCCGCGCGGCCACCTGAGTCTGGCGGCTCGGAAGCGCCTCCACCCTGGTGGGCACGTCGGCCTGGGGGAAGCGGTGCGCGATCAGCAGCTTGATCTGGATCCGGGTCTTGTGGGCGGCCGTGGCCAGCAGCTCATCCGCGTTCTCCGGGGTCAGGTGCTTGGCCAACAGCGCCAGCCCGCTCAGGTGCAGGCGGCCGTCGGCCACCATGGCGAAGATCCCCGGGAACTTACTCGCCGCGCGCGCCGCCCGGATGCGCTTCAGCGTCGAGTCGTCCGACATGTGGAGCACGTGGACGCAGTAGGAGTACATCGAGTCGTAGCCGGCCGGGGCGTAGAGGCGCCGGGCATCGACCTCTGCGATGTGTTCCAGGACGGGCAGGCTCGAGGCGCGCTCGTTGGCAACGACCGCCGCCAGGGAACGGAGCAGCTCCTGGTCGCCGAGGTG
>DASXQT010000037.1:0-27760 GCA_036507005.1 Candidatus Eiseniibacteriota bacterium | reverse complement strand
GTTCCGTCAGCAACTGCACGACACCGCGCTGTCCACCGCCAACGTCACCACGCTGCGCCTGAAGCTGTTCAAGGTCGCCGCTCGCGTCGAGCGCACCGCCCGGCGGCTCTGGTTCCATCTGTCTTCGAGCTGGCCGCATCGCGGACTGTTTGTGGCCGCCCACGCCGCCATCCGCGGCGCCCCCGCTTGAGGCGTCACCCCGCCTGATCCTCAACGCCGCTCCTGCACCACCCCCGGGAGAAGCCTGTCCGAGAAGCGGCTCCGGAGCCTCCCTCGCGCCCCGCCCGCACCTGCGACCACCCGGCACGATCCCTCGCGCAGCTTCAGCCGACATCGGATCCCACGAACCGTTCGCCGAAAGGCCGATCTACCACCTTTCGCTGGTCCTGATGAATAATCAAGGCTAGGGTCTGTCTGAGAACGGTCGCCGCGGCCGGCTAGCTTCTCCCCCGAGTCCCGCGGGCCGCGACCGCGCGGTGCTCGCCGACGACGCGTAGATGGCCGGCACGGTGAGCGTGAACCCTCCGAGGGATGACGATATCGACGTCCTGGCCAAGCGCGGTGAGGAACCGCAAGAGCCGGTCAGTCGAGAAGCCCGAGAGCTTCCCGCGCGTGAGGTCGGAGACGTCCGCCTGGTCGACGCCGAGGACCCTCGCCGCCTGGACCTGAGTAAGCCCGCGCCGCTCGATTATGGAGGCGATTCGCGCGGAAATCTCGGACTTCGCGAGCCGCTCCGCGCTCTCGGGAAGGGCCAGGTCCTCGAAGACGTTCCCGCTGCTCCGCTCGACGGGAATCTTGGCCTTGACCGTGCGCTTACTTTCTCTGTTTGCTCCAGCTCGCATACTCATCCTCGGCTGTCCTAAGCCGCTTCCTAATCAAGTTCAGGTCCTTCTTCGGCGTCTCGATGCCGCGCTTCGACTTCTTCTGGAAGGCGTGGAGGACAAAGACCGCGCCCGCGAACTTCACCGTGTAGACCGCCCGGTAGGTGTCGCCGGCGTGGTCCTCGACGACCTCGAGCACACCCGCGCCGCCGAACCCACTGAGGGGCCTCGCGTCGGGGTGCTTCCCTCCCGTCTGCGAGACATGGAGGGCGTGGCCCATGACGTCCTTCACGTCCTCAGGGAACTCCCTGAGGTCCTTCCTCGAGGAGCTCACCCAGAAGAGGGGCTTTCTCTCCGGCCCTCAGTGCATAGTATGGCATATCTACCATATCGGCTCAAGGCGGTCTAGGCTTGAGGGGCGACCGGTAGCAGGGCCGAAAGTGGGCGTTTGCGCCCGAGCGGCCGGAACAACGGCTTCCATGCGGTCACTCCCGTTCCCGCACAATCTGCCGACGCGGTCGCTGTTCGAACGGATCGCCCGGCGGCTCGCAGGGGCGTGAGTTCTTGACGCTTTGAGGTTAATGCGCCAGGGGCGCCTCAGTTTGTGCGGTAAGCCGGGTGGCCGCGTGGCCGGTTGCGGCGCCCGGGGCCGGCGGATTCTGGCCCCGCGCCCGCTCCGGGCGCGGCGGCACCGCGGCGGTCGCACACCGCCCGCGGGGACGGTTCCGCCGGCGCGCGACGCTACGCCGTGCCGCCCGCGAGCCGCGCGGTGCGCTCGCGCCACCAAGCGGCGATCTCGGTGGGCGTGGCGACCCAGGCGCCGCGCGCGACCAGGTGATCGAGCGCGGCGATGTAGCACGGCCACCACCCGGGAAAGTGCTGCTCGTCCGCGGCGTTGGGATGCCAGAGCAGCACCGCGAGCCCGCCCGCCGCCTCCACTCGGTCGAGGTGCTCGCGCGCCTTCACGATCGCGGCGGCGGGGTCGAGCTTCATGGCGCGGAAGAGCGCGCCGTCCATCGCGGTGAGCGGCAGCTCGAGCAGCTCCATCGGCCCTTCGCGCCCGGCGTCCCAGGGATGGAACGGCGCCGCGATCCCGGCCCGGAAGCCGATGGCCTCGTTGTAACCGAGCGTCGAGTCGCAGGTGAAGCCGGCCTCCTGCTGCGCGCTCCAGGTGCGGGCGGCCTCGAAGCGCAGGAAGTGCTGGCGCACGCCCGCGATCGGGCCGCCGGCGACCTGCTCGATCTGACGCTTCTCGCGCGCCAGCGCAGAGGCGTCGAGGTGGCTGCCGTAACTGCCGTGGAGCCCGATCTCGAACCCGCGCCCGGCGAGCGCGCGCACCAGCCCCGCGACCGTGGTGCGCCGGCCCTCGAACTCGAGCGCGTCGCTCATCGTGTACTGCGCGTCGTACTCGTGGCGCGGCTGCGGATCGGGCGCGAAGAAGTAGAAGCCGGAGCGGAATCCGCGGCGCGATTCCTCCGCCACCCAGCGATCGAAATTCCAGTACGGGTCGCCGGCGCGGCCGAGGCGCGCGAGGGAGCGCAACGCCGTGGCCACGCCCTTGCGGAACGCGTACGAGCGCGGGCCGCGCGCGAGCCGCAGCAGCCGCGCGGCCAGGCGCAGCGAGTACATCTGCACGTCGTCCACGTCGTGGGTGAGCGCGGCGGCGAAGCGCGCGCCGTTCTTCCAGCGCGGCGCCGGCTCGAGGCGGACGCCGCGCCGCACGCACCACGCCGCGATGCGGCGCGAAAGCTGCGCGGCGTACGAATTCACGAGCGGAAGCTCGAGCACGCCAAGCTCGTGGAGGCGCGAGAACGTGCCGGCGAAGCACTCCCACTGGTCGCGCCGCGACGAGGCCCGCTCCTCCTCGCGCGCGAGCATCCAGCCGATCGCGCGCAGCCACGCCTCGGGAAGCTCGCGCGGGTCGCCCGGGGCAGCGAGCGTTCCGCCCGGGCACGGCATCGGAACGCTCTCGAAGCGCGCGAGCGCCAGCCCCGCCGCGTCCCAAGGCTTCCACTCGCCGGCCGCCACCACCGCCGCCGCATCGCGCGGCGCGCCCGCGGGGGCACCGACGAACACCACCGCCTCGCCCTCCCCCGCCGCGGTGCCGGGTGGAGCCGATCGCCACGCCAGGTCGAGGAGCGGCGCCACGGTCTCGATCGCCCAGCGCGCCGCGCGGTTCTCCCACGCGGGCGCATCGAACAGCAGGCAGACCCTCATGCCGCCGAGACGCGGCTCGGCTCCGCGGCCGCTCCGCCCTGCGCGGCGCCCGGCGCGTCCGCGCCCAGCATCGCGCGGTAGTGCCGCAGCAGGCGCTCGCCCACCACCTTGGTGTCGTGGCGCTCGCGTGCGAACCGCGCGCCGCGCTCGCCGAGCGCGAGCCGCCGGGCCGGGTCGCGCACCAGATCGCGCAGCACGGCGTGGAGCGTCGCCGGCTTGGCGCTCACGATCGGGCAGTCGGGATAGTGCGAGCGCAGGTCCTCGCGCAGGTAGGCGACCACGGTGCGCCGCTCCGCCATGCCCTCGATCGCGAGCAGCCCGTACCAGCCCATCATCACCTGGTCGACCAGGATGTCGCACCCGCTCAGGAACTCGGGCATGGCGGCCCACGGCTGGCGGTCGATCATCCGCAGCTCGACCCGCGGGAACTCGGCGTGCAGGCGCTCCACCGCCTCCTGGACGTGCCGCGTGCCCTTGATGAGCCGGTGGGTGGGCGCGTGCGCGATCACCACCGGGCCGCGCACGCCGTCGCGGCGGTCGGGCTCGGGGAGCGGCCGGTCGAGCGCCGCGCGCTCCCAGCGCTCCGCCTCGATCGCGAGCGGCAGGTGGATCCCGCGCGGCACCGACTCGCCGAGGTCGAGCGTCGAGTAGAACACCAACCCGGCGTGCTTCGCGGCCAGCGCCCGCGTCCGCTCCTGCTCGCGCGGCACGCAGAAAGGATCGCACTCGGTGCAGGTCGCGAGCGGGTGCGCGGCGAGCATGCGCTCGCGGCTCCGCACCTCGCAGCCGTGGAAGTGGAAGACGATGCGCTTCCCCATTGCCCGCAGCAGCGGCAGGTCGATCTGGCGCAGGCGCGAGAGCGGCGAGCCCCGGCTGCCCTTGAAGAACGGCGTGCCGAAGAACGAGGTGCCGAAGTGGAAATGGTAGACGTCGTAGTGGCGCCCCCAGCGCAGGAACGCGCCCAGCATCGCCGCCGCCTTGCCGGCCGCGCCGCGGCGGCGGTCCAGCTCGACCACGAAGTCGGGCCGGCGCCCGTCCCAGTCCACGCGGTAGGCGAGCGAGTGCGCCTCGCAGCCGTTCTCCGCGAGGCCGCGCGCCAGCATCATCCCCTGGCCCGCGATCTCGTAGCAGCCATGGAGCACGCGCAGCGGGCGCCCGCGGTGGAGGGCGAGCGGGTTCATCCGAGGCGGTATTCCCCGCGCTTCAAGATCCGCCGCACGGCGCCGCGCACGAGGTACCACGCCCCGCGCAGGCTCGGCCGCCGCGCCACCTTCACCCCCTCGCTCAGCCAGTCGTTCCACCCCGAGCCGGCCTCGATCTCGAAGCGCCGCGGGGCGTGGAGCAGCGCGTGCATCACGCCCTCGTCGTCCGCGGGGCGCTCGCCGTCGAACCAGTTGCGCGCGAGCGGCAGCTCCCCGACGCGGTGGGCGTCGGGGCCCACGATCGCGGGCCGCTCGCGCTGGCGCGCCAGCTCCGCGGCGCGCTCGTTGTCCTCGCGCGGGGTGCGACCGTTGTGCACCTCGATCAGGTCGATGCGCGTCAGCAGGTCCTCGTCGAGGCGATGCCAGCGATAGGGGTGCGGGAGCAGCGTGAGGCCGCCCTGCTCGTGGATCGCGTCGCACAGCTTGGCCGCCGAGCGCTCGGCGTGCTCGCGCTCGAGGAAGAGCCCGATCACGTCGCCGTGGTCGGTCGCGTACTCGGCGGCCAGGATCACCTGGAGCTTGAGCCCGGCGTCCCGCGCGCACTCGCGCGCCTCGAGGGCGCCGCGCCAGGTGTTGTGGTCGGTCACCGCGAGCACGTCGATCCCGAGCTGCTCGGCGCGCTCGACCAGCCAGCGCGGCTCGGTGAGCGAGTCGAACGAGTGGCGGGTGTGAACGTGCTGGACCAGGCACCATCGGCTCATCGCGTGCTCCGGTGCTCGCGCCACGCGCCCGGGGCGGAGCGCAGCCACTGCGCCAGCTCGTAGAAGTGCGGCACGGGATCGCCGGGCCGGAAGCTGTGGGCGACCGAAGGCGAGAGCGCGTCCCACAGCACCGCGGGCAGGCTCGAGGGGCGGAAGAAGCCGTGCCACAGGTCGCCGCCGAGCGGCCACGAGAAGCGCACCGCGCGCGCCGGGGCCGGCCGCGGCTCGAGCGCGCGGCCCTCGAGCAGCGCGACCAGGTCGCCGGGGAAGTCGACGCCGCAGGCGAGCGCGAGGTCGTGCGAGCCCCAGAACTTGGCGTTGATCTCGATCAGCGCGGGCGCGCCGCGCTCGAGGTCGCCCTTGAACTCCACCATCGCCACGCCGTGCCAGGCGAGCGCGTCGAGCAGCGCGGCGCCCGCGCGCGCGAGCGCCAGCGCGTCGAGGACGCTCTCGGCGCAGGCGCTGGTGCCGCCGCTCGGCGGCCACTCGCGCACCCGGCGGTGCATGAACGAGCGCTCGAGCCTGCCGTTCCAGTAGAGCGCGCTGAACCCGGAGCCCGCGCCCGCCACGTACTCCTGCGCCAGCACGGCGCCGCCCGCCCCCCGCGCCCCTTCGTAGGCCGCGGAAAGCCCCGCCTCGTCGTGCGCGTAGCGCACCGTCTTCACCCCCTCCTCGCGCGCCGACTTGAGCACCAGCGGCGCGCCCAGTTCGCGCAGGGCGGCGCGCGCCTCCTCGAGGCTCGCGACCCTGCGCTCGCGCGGAGCGCGAATGCCGAGCTTCCGCGCCAGCTCCGCGGTGCGCGGCTTGTCGTTCGCGACCGCGAGCGAATCGCGCGGCGGGAGCGCCAGGCCCACCGCGGCAGGCAGCCGACCTCGCAGCCGGTCCGCGGCCGCGACCGCGCCGCTTCCCACCGGAAGCAGGCTCACGGGCGCGAGCGACTGCGCCACCTCGAGCAGGCGCGCATCGTACTCCGGTCCCTCCGGCGCCGGCGCCCGGTGCCAGCGGCGCACCGCGCGCGAGTGGACCGCGGGCGCCCTCTTGGAGCGCGCGATCAGGTGCACCTCGTGTCCCCGCCGCGCGAGCTGCCGCACGATGCCGAGCGTGTGCTTGAACTCCCCATCGGTGACCAGCACCCGGCCCGGCGAGGCGGCGCTGCCGGAGGATAGGACCATGGCCCGCAGTCTACACTCTCGCCCGGCCGGCACGCGGGTGCGGGCCGGCGTACACTGGAAAGCAGGCGCGGCGCCCCGCGCAGTGCGCGGGCGCGCGCGGAACGCTCGCACATCGGAGGAACGCGGACCATGGACATGCGGCTCGAGGGAAGACGGATCGGCGTGCTGGTCGGTCCCGGCTTCGAGGACCTGGAATTCTGGGTGACGGTGATGCGCCTCAAGGAGGAAGGCGCGCGGGTCACGGTGATCGGCGCCAAGGCCGGCGAGACGTGCCGCAGCAAGTCGGGCGGGCTCGAGGCGGTCGCCGAGCGCGCGGCGCGCGACGTCGCGCCCGAAGAGCTGGACGCGATCGTGGTGCCGGGCGGCTGGGCCCCAGACAAGCTGCGCCGCGATCCGGGGGTGACGGCGCTGGTGCGCGCGCTGGACCGCCAGGGGAAGATCGTGGGCGCCATCTGTCACGCCGGCTCGGTGCTGATCTCGGCGGGCATCGTGAAGGGCCGGCGCGCCACCGGCTCCGAGGCGATCCGGGACGACCTGGTGAACGCCGGCGCCACCTGGGTGGACCAGCCCGCCTTCCGCGACGGCAACATCGTCTGGGGCCGGGTGGTCGCGGACATTCCGGATTTCTGCCGCGAGCTGGTGGCGGCGATCGCGGCCGCGGTGCCTGCGGGACGGGCGTGAGCGCGGCCGGGAGGAACCGGGGAAGCGAAGCGGTCGATGCCGCAATCCGCGCGTCGGGCGCGGATCAGGCGGCGATCGGCTTGGGGACGAACGTCCCCGTCTTCCACTGCTCGTAGCGGCGAAACGAGTCCTCGGAGATCCTGCCCCGGAGCCGCTGGGTGCCCACCATGGCGTCCGCCTTGAGCGCGCTCCCCACCATGACCTTGCCGCGGGACGTGATCTCGACCGAGCCGCGCGTCCCGACCAGGATGTCGGAGCCCGTGGCCTCGACGAACACCGCCTGCTCTCCCACGAGCCGCGCCTTCCACACGTGGCGGTGGATGCCGTCCACCGCGAACTCGATGATGTCGGTGGACTCCTTGGCCTTCGCCTTGCGGATCGTGGCGACCGTCTCCTCGATCTGCTGCATCGCGGTGTCGGAGGGCCGCTCGAGGAACGCGTTCGCGAACCTGCGGAAGCTCTGGATGCGCTGCAAACCCCAGAAGAGCTGGAGGATCCCGACCAGCGCCCAGCGCGGGCTCACGTGCACGCCGTCCATCGCCGAGAGCACGGTGCCGATCAGGTTGTAGCCGCCCACCAGCAGCAGCGTGACGCCGTCGAGGATGATGCCGGTGGGCCGCGGCGCCGCGATGTTCCACACTCCGGTGCCGACCAGCACGACGCCCAGCACCGTGATCACCCAGTCCACGGGCAGCGCGCCGACCCCGGCCCAGATCGCGATCGCCCCGAACAGCACGCTCCATCCGCCGGAGCGCTTGAGGCTCTTTCGCACCGTGCGGTAATCGGCCACCTTCTGGAGCTTCGAGACCGGGTCGTGAGCGTCCATGGAACTCTCCTTCCGCCCCGGGGTTATCGGACGTGGGAGAGGCTTCCTGAACCGCGCTCAGGCCTCGGCCGCGAGCCGGCGTGCGAGCGCGGTCAGCGGCAGCCGCGCGCGCGAAGGGTCCACCCAGCGCAGCCGCGCGCTCGGCGTCACGCGACCCACGCCTTCGCCCCGCCACAGCGACACCGTGATCGCGCGGTGGGTGATGGTGTGGCGCACGCTGCGTCCGGTGGGCGCGAGCCGGGCGCGCACGCCGAGCCGCGCGAGCTCGGCCAGGAGCCGCGCGCGCGCCGACGCCCCGTTCGCCACCTCGACCCCCGGCGGCTCCCACAGGCCCTCGAGCAGCGCCCCCTCGCGCCGGGCCATCAGCAGGCGGCCGCGGCGCACGATCAGGGCGACCGCCCGGTTCACCGGAACGCCGGTGCGCCGCGTCTCCCGCGGCGGGAAGGCGCCCACGCGCCCCAGCGCGCGAGCGCGACAGAGCGCTGCGACCGGGCAGATTTCGCATCGCGGGCCCCGCGGAACGCACACCATGGCGCCGAGCTCCATGAGCGCCTGATTCCATTCGCCCGGGGCGCGCATCGGAACCAGTGCCTCGGCCAGCGCCCACAGGCGGCGCGCGCCGCGGGGATCGCGCACCGAGGCGCGCAGCGCGAACACGCGCGAAAGCACGCGCGCAACGTTGCCGTCCACCACCGGGAGCGGGCGGTCGAACGCCAGGGAGAGCACCGCCCCCGTGGTGTAGCGCCCCACGCCCGGCAGGCCGCCGAAGGTTTCGGGATCGGACGGCACGCGTCCTGCATGATCTCGCGCGACGAGCCGTGCGGCCTGATGCAGATGGCGCGCGCGGCGGTAGTAGCCGAGCCCCGACCAGGCGGCGAGCACCTCCTCGGCCCGGGCGCGGGCCAGAGAGGCGAGGGTGGGGAACCGCGCCAGGAAGGCCTTATAATAAGAGTGGGCCGTTGCGACCCGCGTCTGCTGGAGCATGGCCTCCGAGACCCAGATGCGGTACGGGTCGCGGGTTCCGCGCCAGGGCAGCGCGCGCGCGTGGCTCCGGTACCAGAGGAGGAGCCGGCGGCGCAGCCCGGCGAAGGTGGACGGGGCCGAGGGCCGGGTAGGAAGGACATCACGTAGCATGAAAGTTCCCGATCGCATACGAGCCGACTTCGTCGAGATGGTCCGCGGCCCCGACGAGGCCCTGGAGCTGGCGCGCGTAGCACTCCTGGTCGCCGCCGAGTCCGACGTCGACGTCGACATCGACGGCGAGCTGCGCCAGCTCGAGGGCTGGGCCGAGGAGCTGAAGAGCCGGGTCGCGCCCGACCACAACAACCTGCAGAAGCTCGCCCGGTTGCGCAGCTTCGTGTTCGAGGAGCTGGGCTTCCGCGGCGACCGCAAAGACTACTACAGCCCGAGCAATTCCCTGCTGCACGAGGTCATGAAGCGGCGGCGCGGGATCCCGCTCACGCTCGCGATCGTGTTCATGGAGCTGGGCTGGAGGATCGGGATCCCGTTCGAGGGCGTGGCGTTCCCCGGCCACTTCCTGGTGCGGCTCCCGGGCGAGCCGCGCGACCTGCTGATCGACCCCTACAAGCGCGGCATGATGGTGCACGAGGAGGACTGCCGGCAGATGCTGCTCGAGACCACCGGCGGCCGCATGAGCTTCGACCCCAGCCTCACCGCCTCGGTCGGCAAGCGCGACATGATCGCGCGCCTGCTCCACAACCTGAAGGGCGCCTACCTGCGCGCGGGCGACGACGAAATGGCGCTCGCCGCGGTCGAGCGGCTGCTGGTGCTGGCGCCCGGCGATCCCGAGGAGACCCGCGACCGCGGCCTGCTGCTGTTCCGCATGCAGCGCTACGGGCGCGCGCTCGACGCGCTCAACGCCTACCTGGCTGCCGCACCCGATGCGCCCGACCATGAGACCATCGAGGGGCACGCGCGGGCGCTGCGGCAACTGCTCGCGAGCCTGAACTAAGTCCAGATTCGGACGCGATGCGGCCGAGCGAATGCCCCCGGCCCACCGGGGCGCGCTTGCCTCCCGACCCCAAGCAGAACCTCTGCCGCTGCGGACTTCCACCGAGTCCCCAGACGTGGTAATCTGCTCGCTGGAGTCTGATTATGAGCCGCCGGCCGCTATTCCTCCTGCTCCTGCCACTCACGCCGCTCTTCTGCGCACTTCCCGACGCGTGGAGCTGGACCGAGAACGGCGTTCAACTGTTCCCTGACTCCCAGCCCGTCCCCATTCTCTCGGCCCAGTACCCGAGATTGGTATCGGATGGCGCAGGCGGCGCCATCATTGTTTGGGATCGCTGGAACGGAACTTATATCAAGCGCGTTCTTGCCTCTGGCGAACTCGACAGTCGATGGCCTGTTGATGGCCTGCGTCTCTGGCCTCGGTCTTCGGGAGAGGTGGGCGTTCCCATCTCCGTCGTCACGGACGGAGCCGGGGGCGCCATCGCGTCCTTTGGCACGCTACACAACAGTGGATCCCACTACCAAAGGCTCAAGAGAGTTCTTCCTACGGGGGTCCTCGACGCGGGTTGGCCCTCCGAGGGAGTGGTCGCCGCGTTTCAGATCGAAATCAAATCGACGGTCATGACTTCCGATGGATTCGGAGGCGCTCTCCTCGCTTGGGGAGATTGTCGAGATGCTCCCTGTTGGAACGGTCCCTATGCGAACGCTATCTATGCGCAACGCGTGCTTGCGGCCGGCATGCCCGACCCGTCATGGCCGCCGCAGGGGCTCCTGGTCTGTTCCGCCCCAGGCGACCAGACAGAACCCTTCATACTGGCCGACGGCAGCGGAGGGGCGTTCATCGCTTGGCTGGATTATCGCGATGGGAACAGTGTCATCTACGTCCACCACGTGCTCGCTTCCGGCCAGGTGAATCCGTCTTGGCCGTCGAATGGGAGGGCGCTGACCCGCGGCTGCTGCGTCCAGATGGTCTCCGATGGCAGCTCCGGTGTACTCGTCGCATGGAGCAGTCTCCCCGGAATCTCCGCGCAACACATCATGAGCTCCGGGGAGTTTGACCCGAACTGGCCGGCTGCGGGCTGCACGCTTACCACTACCACGCGTGCGATGGAGCTTCATGGAATGATCACGGACGACGTCGGAGGTGCCATCGTGACTTGGCACGACGTCGGGGTCTACGTCGTCTACGTCCAGCGGGTTCTCGCTACCGGGCGACGCGACCCCGCTTGGCCCGGCAATGGGCTCCGCATCAGCAACCTCGCGACCGCCTCCGAGATCGCTACGGACGGGCGGGGTGGCGGTTTCGTGACGTGGGCCGACATTCGCCATTCCGGCAATGACGACATCTACGTCCAGCACGTTCTGCCCACAGGCCAGACAGATCCTGCATGGCCTACTGGTGGCGTCGCCATGTGCGCCGCGCCTGGGGATCAGGCGGACCCTGCCATCATTGCAGACGGCGTCGGGGGTGCGATTGTGATCTGGGTGGATCAACGCGAGCCGTTTGGCAGCGGGGCCCCTGCCTATGCGCAGCGGGTGGACTCGGAAGGGACCCCCGTCCTCGTGTCGTTGGTCGCGGCACATGCAGTGGATGGCCGAGTGCATCTGGAGTGGCAGGTCGCCGGCCAGACTTCGGATTTCGTCATCATGCGCCGGTCCCGGAATACGGATTGGGAAGACCTGGCACTAGCGGTTGTCGACGGGCTGGGACGTATTGTGTTCGACGACGGTTCGGTGGAGCTCGGTGACCGGTACGCCTACGGCCTCCGCCGAGGTTTGTCCCGCGCACCCGAACCTTCGAGCGTCGTATGGATCGATGTGCCTTTCCAGCCCAAGCTATCGCTCCGTTTGTCGCCGAATCCCAGCAATGGAGAGCTGCTCGTTTCTTTCTCGCTCCCAAGGGCCGGTCGTGTGATCCTCGACGTGCTCGATCTCACTGGTAGAACACTGGCCTCGCGATCGATTGACGGCCTCGGCGCCGGGAGTCATGCCGTGCCCCTGGCCCCCAGCTTTGCACCAGGCGTATACGTGGTACGCATGACCACGAAGGAGAGCGCCATTACGGCGAGAGCGGCAATCGTTCGTTAGCGCCTGGTCTCCCCCCCGGCAGCGAGAACAATGCCGTGGCTGATTCCCGGTCGGCGGCAGCCACCAGCAGGCGATACCCGCCACCCCGTACTCCAATGGTTCGGATGCCCGGTCTTGGATCCGTCGGGCAGCCCGGGGCGCGGGCCTCGCCGCCCTTCAGCGCTTCGGCGCGAACACCCCCGAGGTCGAATCCTTCAGGTTCGGCGTCTTCTGCTGGCTGCCGGTCCACGCGCAGCTCATGACCACGCCGCAGCGCGGGCACTCGAGCCTGGCCGCGCGGCCCTCCTCGGCGGTGGGCATCCAGCGGTCGATCTTGGTCTGGCAGCCCGGCGTGTAGCACAGGTAGACGCAGAGAGGCATGTCGTGGCTCCGAGGTTCGAGCCGTGCCGCTTCAGGCGCGGCGCGGCGAGTGCAGACGAGCGCGGCCATCATAGCGGAAAGCGCCGGCTCCCGCCGTCGGCCGCTGTGCTATCCTTCCGCCCGCGAATCCGGAGCTCTCACGATGCGCGGTGTCCTCCTCCCCTCGTCCCACCGACCGTCGCCGGTCCCGCGGTCGGCAAGGAGCACGACCTTGACCTCGAAACGGATGGGCCTTCTCGTCACGCTCGCGGCGATCGCCGCGTTCCTCGCCGGCTGCTCCCGCAGCTCGAACGCGCCCGGCACGCAGAATTCGCCCGCGCCCTTCAAGGTCGGCATCATGACGGGCACCGTCTCCCAGGGCGAGGAGGATTTCCGCGCCGGCGAGCAGGTGGAGCGCATGTACACCGGCCGCGTCAAGCACGTCACCTACCCCGACAACTTCTCGACCGAGCTCGAAACCGTGATCGCGCAGCTCACCGGCCTGGCCGCCGATCCCGAGGTCAAGGTGATCCTCGTGGGGCAGGCGATCCCGGGCTCGGTGACCGCGGCGCGCAAGATCCGCGAGACGCGCCAGGACATCCTGATCGGATTCATCGGACCGCACGAGGACCCCGACGTGGTGAACGAGGCGTGCGACATCGCGATCCAGCCGGACCAGGAGATGCGCGGCACGACCATCGTCGAGACCGCGCAGCAGATGGGGGCGAAGAACTTCGTCCACTACTCGTTCCCGCGCCACATGTCGCAGAAGCTGCTGGCGGACCGGCGCGACATCATGATCCAGGAGTGCCAGAAGCGGGGGATGAAGTTCTACTTCGTGACCGCGCCCGACCCGACCGGAGAGGGCGGGCTCCCCGCGGCGCAGCAGTTCATTCTCGAGGACATCCCACGCCAGCTGAAGCGGCTCGGACCCGCGACCGCCTTCTACAACACCAACGACGGCATGCAGGAGCCGATGATCAAGGCCATCCTCCAGGCCAAGGCCGGCTACTTCATCGAGCAGGACGTGCCGGCCCCCACGCAGGGATACCCCGCGGCGCTCGGCATCAGGATCCCGCCCGACAAGGCGGGCGACATGGCGTGGATCAACGCCGAGAACAAGCGCCTGATCGCCGCGCGCGGGATGAGCGGGCACTTCGGCACCTGGGTGCAGCCGGTGGACATGGTGGCGATCCGGGCGTTCGCCAAGCTGCTGGTGGACGCGGTGGACAAGAAGGCCGACTTCCGCGACTCCACCACGGTGTTGAAGTACCTCCAGGTCGAAGCGGGCGGGCCGGTCCGAATTCGGAAGTACGATCCGAAGGGCAACCAATGGCTGGTCGTGCTCGACCACGTGACGTACTAGGGGCGCGCGCCACTCTCGCCGTTGCGATCCTCGCCGCGCTCGCGGCGCCGGTCCGTGCCCAGCAGATCCCGACGCCGCGCCACGCTCCACCCGTGCCGCTCTCCGCCGCGGGTGAGCGGCTCTTCCACGACCTGCTGCTCCAGGGAAGGCTCGTCGATCATCCGCTCGCGCCCATCGTGGCGCGGCACGCGGAGCTGGAGGAGATCGAAGCCGCGAGCACGGCGAAGGCCCGGCCCGGGCTCGGCCCGCTGCGCGCCACTCCGGCAGGGCCGCTCGGCCTCGCGGCCGACGTGCCGGTGAGCGACCCCACTGGCGACGTGACCTGCCTCGGCGGCTGCGCCAACCGCCCGCTCGGCCAGGCCGAGACCACCATCGCGGTGTGGGAGCCCTACGTGCTCGTGGGCTGGAACGACGCCAAGGGCTTCTGCGACGGGAGCGCGGTGCAGGGCTACGGCTACTCGACCAACTCCGGCGCCTCGTTCGTGGACGCCGGGCAGGTGCCGCCTCCCGCCACGGGCGGGCGCTATCGCGGCGATCCGGTGCACGCGGTCAACCGCAAGACCGGGCGCTTCTACGTCCTCGGCATCTACGAGAACGCCGGCTTCGTCGGGCTGGTGGCGCTCACCGGCCATTTCACCGGCGGCGCGTTCGTGATCGACGTCAACCGCCAGGTCGCCTTCGCCACCGGCGGTGACTTCTTCGACAAGCCGTGGATGGGAGTGGATTCGCTGTCGGGCAACGTCTACGTGACCTGGACCAACTTCACCGCCGCCGGCGGCTCGAACATCGAGCTGCAGCGGCTCGACCCGATGCTGAACGCGATCGACACCGTCCAGGTGCTGACCGCGCATCCGGGGTCCGTTGACGGCGTGCAGAGCTCGCAGGTCGCTTTCGGTCCGGCGGGCGAGGCGTACGTGGCGTGGTGGGAATCGCACCTCGTCCTGCCCAGCTTCCAGCGCATCCGGCGCTCGGACGACTTCGGCGCCACGTTCGGCCCCGAGCACGCGGCGTGCTCGTTCATCGAGAACCCCTTCAGCATGCCACCCGGTTCGCGGCGCCCCTTCGGGCTCCACAACCCCAGCCTGGCCGTGGACGCCACCCACGGCCCGCACGCCGGCCGCGTCTACCTCGCGTGGGACGAAAGCCTGGACTGGAGGAACGCGGTGTTCTCGACCGCGAGCGCCAAGTCCGAGGTGGAGAACAACGGGTTCTTCGCCAACGCCACGCCGTTCACGGTCGGCCAGGTGTTGCGCGGCGCGATGGGGTCCACGAGCGACAACGACCTGTGGCGGTTCACCGGCACCCACGGCCAGACGCTCGTGATGGGCACGGACACGCTCAACACCTCGGGCTTCTCGCTGCGCATCATCTGCACCTCGGACACCACCACCTTCGCCAATTACCGCCACCTGGCGAACGCGGACGGCCCGACCGGAGGGCTGTGCTTCACGCTGCCCTACGATGGGACGTACTACCTGCAGCTCCTCGGGGCCGGGGCCTCGCCCGGGCCGTACAAGCTCCTCAGTGCCTTCATGACGCCCTCGGTCTCCGACCGCGGTCGCGACACGCGCGACCAGTTCGTGGCCTACTCCGACGGCGGCGCGACCTGGAGCACCCCGATCCGCGTGAACGACAGCGACCCATGGTACGACGGCTGCTATCCGCAGCTCGCTGTGGACGACCTCGGGCGCGCGCACTGCTTCTGGCACGACTGGCGCGCGGACCCCGCGTGCGGCGCGCTGTCGTACGAGTACACCGCGTCCTCCGGCGACGGCGGCGTCACCTGGGGGGCGAACCGCCCGCTCAGCGACGCGGCGTCGTTCTGGTCGCTGTTCGTGTGCGGATCCGCCAACCAGGGCGACTACCAGTTCGTGACCGCCCAGGGCGGGCGGGTCTACGCCGCGTTCTCCGACTCGCGCAACGGCGATCCCGACGTGTTCGTGGACGCCACCACCCACCTCGCCGCGGCGACGTGCTCCACGCTGGTGCTCGCGACCGCCGGGGCGGACCGGAAGCTCGACTTCTCGCTCGTCAACGACGGCAGCGTCGCCACGCCACTCTCGTGGCAGCTCCTCGATTCCGCGGGCTGGCTCACCGGCGCCACGCCCGGGCTGAGCGGCACGCAGAGCGTCGCGGGCGGCGGCGGCGCGCTCGCGGTCAGCGCCACCGTGCATCCGCCTGCGCAGTGCTCGGGCGACTCGACCGTGGTGCGCTTCATCATCAGCGACCCGTACATCCCGGGGCGCTACGACACGTGCATCACCGTCGTGCGCTGCACCGGCAGCACGGACGTACCGCCGTCATCCGCGGCGCTCGCGTTCCTGCCGCCCGCGCCCAATCCCGGCCGCGGGGCGGTGCGCTTCCGCTTCACGCTCGCGCGCGCCGGGGAGGCGAAGCTCGCGATCTACGCCACAAGCGGCGCGCGGGTGCGCACGCTGGTGAGCGAGACGCGCGCCGCCGGCCCCGGCGAGGCGCTGTGGGATGGACGCGACGCGCGCGGGCGGCGCGTGCCCCCCGGCCTCTACCTCGCCCGGCTCGAGGCCGGCGGGCGATCGCTCCGACGCGCGGTGCTGCTGCTCAGGTAAGTTTACCGGTCGTCGGCGCGACCACGCGCGATCTCGAACCGCAGCCCCACCGACACCGCCAGCGAGCGCCCGAGCCAGTTGAACCGTGTCCCGAAGGGCGGGTCCGAGGCGTGCGCGCCATAGACGGATTCCGCTACCTGGCCGTATAGCGCGATCCGGCGCCAGGCTGGTGTCACCGCCCCGAGGCGCGCGTAGCCGCCCGTCATGAAGCAGCGCGGCCCCTCGTCGGCGACGGCTTGGCCGGTGCCGCCAGTCCCCGGTGGAGGGCCGAGCGTGTGTACCCATGAACGCGCCTCGCCGTACTCGACACCCCCTCCGACGAAAGCCATGCCACGCGCGCCGGCAAAGAGGATCCTGTCCACGCCGAACCGGGCGTCCCATGCCGCGGCTTCGATCTTGCCGGCGGTGTTGTAGAGAGGATCCGACCAGTCAAGCCACGTACCGCCAAAGAAGCCCGAGATTCCCAGCGCCCACTGCGGTGTGAGCAGCCGGTCGATCGAAAGGCGCATCCCAACGTCGCCGTGCGAGAGAGGACCTGGGTCGCCAGCGCTCATCACGTCGAGCGTTCGCCCCTGCACGTCGAGCCCGACGAGCCAAGCGCCCGGGCCGGGCACCTCGCCGGCACTGCCCCGCGCTGCGCCGGCGAGGACGCACAACGCGAGAACGAACGTGCGGACCAGGCTGTGACCACGGGCCAAGCGCATCTCCCCTGCGCTACTCACCTATTCCCGAGTGAGAAGCACTGGTTCATATCGTGTGATCTGCCGGAGCGCGACATCCGTCCTGTCCTCAATTAGCCCGACGTAGAGCACCCACCAACGCGAAACCGGATCAGGACTCCCTCTCACATACTCCACGCCTGTGGGCGACAAGAAGCCTTCCGATTCAATGCGATGCCAGAACGGCGTCAGGCCTGTGCCGTCTGGATTGATAAGATAGGGACCGACTGGTGGCGCATGATGCCAATAAAGGATCCGTGCGGCGCCGCCGGGGGCGGGGCGGTACCAGTCGATGCTGCTGTAAACCTGAAGGCTCTTGACCGGAATGATAAACCGGTGCCCCGTGCCATCTGAGTTCATGACCGCAAGGGCCGTCGTGCCCCCAACGGACTCGTCCATTGCGATCAAGCGGCCGTCCGGGGACCAGCGCGGGTAGAATGAAAACACCGGGCCCGGTCCCCAGCGCAGCGGCTGCGTGGTACCCGTGACCACGTCGAGCAGGAAGAGACCGAGCGAGTCAAGAGTGGTCGCGGGGTTCCCGGCGTAAAAGCGCGAATAGAGAATACTGCGGCCATCTGGGGACCAGTCGGGCGACCTAACCTCAGTCTGCGTATACAGTGGGTGCCTCACTTCGAGTGTCGCGAGATCTACGATGATGAGCTGACGGCCGAGGTCAACGGCCGCGATGTATCTGCCGTCCGGGGAGAACGTGGCCTCACGGGGGAAGAACAGGTCGGCGGGGCCATACACGTACCGCACGAGCGTGCCGGTACGATGAACCACGTACATACCTGGCGGCCCGTAGGAGCTCGGCAAGTACCGGCGGAAGGCGACCCACTGGCCGTCGCGTGACCACCGCAGGGCGACGTCGATCCTCCCTGTGGCCCCGCGGACGGGAACCACGGCGGGGCGCACGGGATCTTTCGCACACGCCGTGAGAGCCTGGCTGGCGACGACGGCCACGATCGCCAAGAGAGGTCGCGCCGTGCGAAGGGGTGCCGACCGGGTGCGAAAGCTGGACAGACGTGGAGGCCGCACCGTCTTCGTCTCCCATCGGCAGCCGCAGGACTAGAAGACGTGACTCGCTGGGGGGGGCACCAGTTCACCTGCCCGAGCTCGGTGCCGGGAATATCCTGCTCCACTCTCGGCGTCAGCGCAATGCGCCGTGGGCCCGTGCGCGCCGGCAGCCTTGGCGCGCTCGCGCGCCGCCGCGCCGTGCTGCTGCTCAGGTAGTCGCGGGCGTCCCGGCCCCTGCGCGCATCCCGCGCACCGCGATCGCGAGCGCCCCGAGCCCGAAGACCGCGGCAACCGCGCCCACCAAAACGCCGAGAACCGGCAGGCGCGAGACCAGCGTCAGGATCGCGACCCCGGCGAGCAGCGCCGGGATGAGGCTGCCCTGGCTTCCGGCGCGCCCGAGGACGCGCTGCCCGAGGAGCACGCCGGTCATGGTGAATCCCAGCGCGATCGTGAGACCGAACAGGACCAGAGCGCCGGTCGGGAGCCACCACCCGCCGATCACGAAGCCGAGCAGGACGAGGGTGATCGTCACGAGCGGCACGCCGATGAGGAGCGCAGCGCCGACGCCGAGGCTCGGCCCCGGCGAGCCCGCGAGGGCTTCGAGCGTCCGGCGCCCGAAGGCCGGGAACGGCAGCACCACCAGCAGTCCGATCGCAAGCGCCCCCACGAGCGAGCGCACCCAGCCGAACATGAAGGCGATGGCTGCGACCACCGGGCCGGGCGCCCTTCGCCCGTGCGGCAGGCGCTGGGTGATCTTGCCTCCCACGGTGGCGCCCGCGGACTGGTTGATCGCCCGGCGGCTGGTGTATTCGAAGTCGCGCTCGACGCGGGCGCCGGCGCCGAGACGGATCCTCTCCGCGCGCGCCCGCACTCCGCCGCCCACGTGGCCTGCGATCGAGAGGTCGCCCGCCCCCGCGAACACGTCGCGCCCGACGTCTCCGTCCAGATCCGACTCGCCGGCCCCGACCAGGACGTCGCGGCCGACGCGGGCGCCCGACGCGACGCGCAGGTGGCCGCAGCCGACCACCAGGTCCTCGCCGACGTTCCCCATCAAGCGCACCTGCCCGCCCGCGCAGCGCGCGGTGCCGTCCACGGTCCCGGAGATCGTGGTCGAGCCGCCCGCCGAGAGCAGGTCGCCGTGCACGGTCCCGCCGACGTTGATGTCGCCGCCGCAGGCGATGACGTCTCCCAGCACGACGCCCTCAATGTCGAGCTTTCCGCCCGAGATGTAGAGGTCGTCGCGCACGGTGTCGGCCGCGGCGATCACGAGCTTGCCGCCGCCGCGGACCACCGCGGCGCTGGCGGTGGAGGACAGCGACGCGAGCACGAAAACGGCCGAGAATGCGGCCGCGAGCGCCGGACCTCGGAGTGGCATTGGGGTCTTCATGGAGGACCTCCATACGTGAGGGACGGCCGCGGCCACGACCCACCCGGAGCCGCGAGGGTCGAGGACATGAGTGGGCCGGCCGCGAGCCGGCGGAGCACGGGGGATTCTACGCTCGGCGCCCGGCGCCGGTTGCGGGAAAGGCGGAAAAGGCGGACTTGCGCATCCCCAAGCCCCCCGGCATGCTCGCCCGCCTCATGCGCACCCTTGGCCTATGACTCGCCCCGTCCTCGAGCTGCGCGACATCACCAAGGACTACGAGGGCAACCGGGTCCTGAAGGGCGTCTCCCTCACGGTGCGGCCGGGCACGATCCACGCGCTGGTGGGCGAGAACGGGGCGGGGAAATCGACCCTGATGAACGTGCTGTTCGGGATGCCGGTGATCCGGTCGACCGGCGGCTACGCCGGCACGGTCGTGCTCGACGGGCGCGAGGTCACCTTCCAGTCGCCCGGCGACGCGATGGCGGCCGGGATCGGCATGGTGCACCAGGAGTTCATGCTGATCCCGGGCTTCACCGTGGCGGAGAACATCAAGCTCAACCGCGAGCCCACCCGTCGCAACCTGCTCTCGCGGCTCGCCGGGCGGGCCCTGGAGACGCTCGACTTCGCCGCGATGCGCGCCGACGCGCGCAAGGCGCTCGACCGCGTGGGGCTCGGCGTGGACGAATGGCTGCCGATGGCGGGGCTTCCGGTGGGACACATGCAACTCGTCGAGATCGCGCGCGAGGTGGACAAGAAGAACGTGCGGCTCCTCATCTTCGACGAGCCGACCGCGGTGCTCACCGAATCCGAGGCCACGCAGCTTCTCGACGTCATGCGCTCGCTGGTGCGCGAAGGGCTCGGGATCCTCTTCATCACCCACCGGCTCGACGAGGTGCTCGCGGTCGCCGACGACATCACGGTGCTGCGCGACGGCGAGGTCGCGGGCCAGCTCGACCCCAAGCGCACCACGGTGGCGCACATCGCCGAGCTGATGGTGGGCCGCCCCGCGGCGGTGGTGAAGCACCCCGCGGCCGGGGCGCGCGGGAGCGGCCCTCCCGCGCTCGAGATCGAGGGCCTTTCGGTCGAGATGCCGGGCGAGCGCGTGGAGAACGTGTCGCTCACGCTCGCGAAGGGCGAGGTGCTGGGGCTCGCCGGGCTCGCGGGCCAGGGCAAGATCGGCGTCGCGAACGGGCTGATGGGCCTCTACCCGGCGCGCGGGCGCGTGCTGAAGGACGGCCGTCCGCTCGCGCTCAACGATCCGCGCGCCGCGATCGAAAGCGGCCTGGCGTTCGTCTCCGAGGACCGCCGCGGGGTCGGCATCCTTCCCGACGAGAGCATCGAGCTCAACATCGTGCTCACCGCGATGGAGATGCAGAACCGTTTCCTGCGGCCGGGGCCGATCGCGCCGCTCCGGCTCCTCGACCGCGGCGCCGCGCGCCGCCACGCGCGCGAGATGATCCGCGCCCTCGACATCCGCTCGCTCGGCCCGCGCCAGCAGGTGCGCCGGCTGTCGGGCGGAAACCAGCAGAAGGTCTGCCTGGCGCGCGCCATCACGCTCGAGCCCGACACCCTGCTGGTCTCGGAGCCGACGCGCGGCATCGACGTCGGCGCCAAGGAGCGCGTGCTCGACATCCTGCGCGGCCTGAACCGCGAGCGCGGCATGACGCTGCTCGTCACCTCCTCCGAGCTGGCCGAGCTGCGCGCGCTGTGCGACCGCATCGCGATCGTCTACCGCGGGCGGATCGAGGCGGTGCTGGCCCCCGACGAGAGCGACGCGGCGTTCGGCCTCGCGATGGCGGGCGAGACGCACCTGGCCGGAGCGTCGCGTGGCTGAGGCCGCCGTTCCCGCGCGCGGGCCACGGGCCCAGGCGCTGCGCGATGCGCTGCGCGAGATCGGAGTCCCGCGGCTCCTGATCGCGATCTTCCTGCTGCTGCTCTTCGCCGTCGGCTACGCCACCCACATGGACCTCGCCGGGCTCGCCTCCGACTGCCTGCTGCGCATCGCCCGCAACGGCATCCTGGTGCTCGCCCTGCTGCCCGCGGTCCAGGGCGGATTGGGGCTCAACTTCGGGCTCCCGCTCGGGATCCTCTGCGGCACGGTCGGCTGCGTCGTCACGCTCGATCTCGGGCTCGGCGGCTGGACCGGGCTCGCGCTCTCGGCGCTCGCGGGCGTGGTGCTCGCGGTGCCCGCGGGCCTGGGCTACGGCTGGCTGCTCAACCGCACGCGCGGGCAGGAGATGATGGTCGGCACCTACGTGGGGTTCGCGGCGGTCTCGGGGATGAGCATCTTCTGGCTGGTGGCGCCGTTCCACAACCCGCAGCTGGTGTGGGCGATCGCCGGCCAGGGCCTGCGCACCACGCTCACGCTCACCGGCGTGTGGGACAAGCTGATCGACTCGCTCGGCGCCTTCACCGTGGGCGGGGTCACGATCCCGACCGGCTCGCTCGCCCTGTTCGCGCTGTTCTGCGCGATCGTCGGCCTCTTCTTCCGCACCCGCGCCGGGCTCTCGATCACCGCGGCCCGCAGCAACCCGCGCTTCGCGCGCGCCGCCGGCATCTCGGACGAGCGCACGCGCGTCCAGGCCGCGACGCTCTCGACCGTGCTCGCCGCGGTCGGAATCGTCGTGTACTTCCAGTCCTTCGGTTTCGTCCAGCTCTACACCGCGCCGCTCTACATGGCATTCCCCGCGGTGGCGTGCCTGCTGATCGGGGGCGCCGCGGTCGACCGCGCCACGCTCGGCCACGTGATCGTGGGCACGGTGCTGTTCCAGTCCATCCTCACCGTGGCGCTGCCGGTGACGAGCCAGGTGGTGCGCGGCGACTTCTCCGAGACCGCGCGCCTCATCATCCAGAACGGGATGATCCTCTACGCGCTCACCCGCCGGAGCGACCGATGAGCGGCGCGCCGGGCGGGCGGGGCGTGCTCGCGCAGACGCCGCAGGCCGCGCCCCGGAGCCCCGCGGCCGCCCCCGGCGGAGCGCGCCTGCGCGCCGCGCTCGCCGGCGCCGCGGTGCCGCTGCTCTTCACCCTGCTGTGCGTGTTCGGCATCCTGGTCGCCCACATCGGCCCCGGGTTCCTGCTGCGCGAGCTGCTGTCGCGGCTCGGGCGGAACGCCGTGCTCGTGGTCTCGCTCCTGATCCCGATCCTCGCCGGGCTCGGGCTCAACTTCGGCATCGTGCTCGGGGCCATGGCGGGCCAGATCGCCGCGATTCTCGTCACCTACTGGCGGATCGGCGGAATCGCGGGGTTCGCGCTCGCCTGCCTGATCGCCGCGCCGCTCGCGGTGGTGTTCGGGCTCGGCACCGGGGCGCTCTTCAACCGCTCCAAGGGCCGCGAGATGGTGACCGGGCTGATCGCCGCGTTCTTCGCCAACGGCCTCTACCAGCTCCTGCTGCTGTTCGCGATCGGGAGCGTGATCCCGTGGCACGACAAGGCCATGCTCCTGCCCCAGGGCTTCGGCCTGCGCAACACCGTCGACCTGTGGGGCATCCAGTACGCGCTCGACGACCTGATCAAGGTGAGCGTCCCGATCGAGGGCTCGCCGGTGCGCGTCCCGCTCGTCACGTTCGCGTTCATCGCGCTGGTGTGCGCGTTCAACCTGTTCTTCCAGCGCACGCGCCTCGGGCAGGAGCTGCGCGCCATGGGGCAGGATCCGCACGTGGCCGCGACCGCCGGCATCCGGGTGGACCGCAACCGGGTGATCGCGACCGTGCTGTCCACGCTGTTCGCGGCCTGGGGGCAGCTCTTCTTCCTCCAGAACCTGGGGACGCTCAACACCTACAGCTCGCACACCGACACCGGGACGTTCGCGGTCGCGGCGCTCATGGTCTCGGGCGCCACGGTGTCGCGCGCCACCGTCGCCCAGGCGCTGCTCGGTGCGCTGCTGTTCCACACCCTGTTCGTGGTCTCGCCGCTCGCCGGCAAGGCGCTCGCAGGCAACGCGCAGATCGGTGAGTACTTCCGGGTATTCGTGGCCTACGCCGTGATCGCGGTGGCGCTGGTGCTGCACGCGTGGCAGAAGGGGCGGGCGGACGCGCGCGGGTGACGGCGGTGTGCGTCGCCCCGCGAATGGTGCCATGCCAGGCTAGGCGATCCCGCGCCCACATCCGCCACCGCCACCCGCGTCGAAAGGCTGGTGCTAGCAGTATCAGCAAGTCCCTTCAACAGCGCGACGCGCAGGGCCTCACCGATCTGTGCCGAAATGACCCGTTGCTGCGCGAGGCGATTCTCCTCAGATCCACGGGCCTGCGGCTCCGGCGCCGCCGTTGGCCGCGGCGGGGGGCTCTGCTACCCTGCGCCCCAACTCAGCCGAAGGAACCGGTCTCCATCGTCGGCCCCTTCCCTCCCCGCGAGACGCCTCTAGAGAGGGTTTCGGTAGAGTGGCCACTTCCACCGAACTCGGCATTCAGCTCTACATCGGGGTCGTCCGCGCTGCCGAACGAGACGCCGCGGACTGCAGAGCCATAGCCCACCAGCCTGGAGCTTTGCATGAGACTATCTACGTCCGAGAACGAATGGCACTTCGCATCTACGCGATCGACTGTGCGCTAGTTACTCGGTTCGGTAGCGGTGCCATCGCAAATGCCGTGATGAAGGCTTGTGCACAGGAGCACCTGCACTTTCTCCATGAGGGCGGCGCTCCCTGGGCTCTAAGCCCGCCGGACCTAACTAACCGCATGCGCAGCTACGCACAGGCCACGTTGCGAGACTCGATTTGGCCTCTCGAAATCGGCAAGGCGTTCGCAACGAATTGCGGCCGCGACCCACACGAACCCCTGGTCGTCGTCGCAGCCGCCAGTTTCTTTCAGCAATATCACAATGACATACTGCAAATGTTGAAGACGGTTGACGTGCAGATGCCCCCGGCTGAGCGCGTGACGCTGCGATCAGGGGCCAGCCCAGCCGCTTCGAAGAAAGGGAGCGACACAGCGGGGAGCGAATCGATGGCAGGACTGCGGACAGTTGGTGGTGCGGCACACGAGCCGGTCTCGGACAGCGTTGCTTGGCGCATAAGCCAGCGGCAGCGTCTCCTTGCGAGGATCACCTGCTGGGCGATTGCAGGACTGCTCTTCTGGTTCTTTGTTGTGGCAGACATCAACGGCGGTGGGGTAGATGAGGCCGTGGACGTCGTCCTTGGGATTGTGGTTCCTGTTGCGCTGGTCGGCGTGACGTTCATTCTCAAACCTGGAGCGAGGTAGGGCATGAGTCCGCATCGATCCGCCTGCGGGGGAGCTTGGATTACATCAACGTCCCCCTTGATGAGCGGACGAGCCCGCACTCCCTCAGAGGACCCACACCCGAATCAGCAGCAGCATCAGAGCCAGCAAACCATAGAACGGCCAAATAGCGATCGAAGCGATGGCCCGCACGGTGGCTGTGAAAACCTGTTTGCCATCGGCACCTGGGCTAACGATGAAGAGGTCGTCAACCGTGGCCGTGGCCGAATGCAGTTTGCGAATGAAGGTGTTGTATCGATCGCAGAAACTGCGCTCAAGAGCAAGGTAGTACGCGTCCAGACAAAAGAACAAGGTGATCGGCACCAGTGACAGCCAGACGTATTCGGGTTCCCTCTTGTCGGCGATGATGACAATGATCGCGGAGACCAACCCGACGCACCAAGTCTTGCAGCCAGCGCAATTGGAGGCCATCCGGTTGATGACTCCCTGCAGGATGCTCAGATAGCTCTGTACAGAGGGAGAGTCGAGTGTGATGGCGTCCACAAACCTCTCACTTGAGCAGGGTTTTCAAGTTCTCCCAGTTCCAGCGATAGACACGGCCGGCGTCAGGCACTGCCAAGTCTTCTGAGCCATCCTTGTAACCAACGATTTGGAACTTGGGCTTCTTCAATTCGTTGGCGAGCCCGACTTCCTTGAGCACGCCCGGCGCACGCTTTGTCTTAGGTCCCAGCATCACGATGAACACATCGGACCTTGAGATGGCTGCTCTGGCCTTGGAGAGCCAATCGTTTGCCGGAGCCGCCTCCTTCAGGGAGAAGTCAGCCACTTCAAAAGGCGCGTCGTCGAGCTTTGCTTGCCCGATGATGAAGTCCTTTAGGGTCTTGTCGTTGTCAAAGTCGAAGCTCACGAACACCTTCTTCTTCGCCATCTGCTCCTCCGAAGGATTGCAGTTCTCCTGCCCACCACATCCCCACCAGCGCTTCAGCCATTCACGAGGACCGAGTTCCTCCGCAGACCTTTCGGCCGGGAGGCTACTGCCGACGGCCGGGGTCCATCAAGGGGGTCCTTGCGGGACATCTACTCGGCCCGCACGATTCCTTGCAGTAGCTAGGATACTTCAAGCGACTTGGCCGAGGCTTTTCGGGACTAGGCGGCGAGGGATCCTCGGCGCGCCATCCCCGAAGTCGGAACGCTCAAGGCGATTCAGCCCGACTCGGGCACGCTCGGCGTCGCTAGTGCTGCGGATCCGGCAGTTCAGTGGTGAATGTCGCCGCCGGCTGTAGAAGTCCCCTGAACGCCGACGAAGAAGTCCTCCGAACGCCGAGCAGTTTGTACCTTCGTAGTGGGTTCCAACCACACGGAGGTGCGCATGCTCAGGAAGGAGGACTTCGTGGAGATTCAAGCACTGGCGAAGGCGGGCGTCTACCAGCGTGACATCGCGGAGCAGCTGGGGGTGAGTCCGAAGACGGTGAGCCGGGCGCTGAAGCGCAGAGGGGCGCCGGCAGGGCCGCGACGGGATCAGTGGGTGAAGGTGCGGCCGTACGCGGAGGCGATCCACCGGCTGCTGGCGGCGGGGGTGTGGAACGCGAAGGTGATCCTGCGGGAGATCCAGGTGCAGGGCTACGTCGGCAGTTACACCACGCTCAAGGCCTACGTGCGGCCGCAGCGGACGATGCGGGCGAGCCGGGCGACGGTGCGCTTCGAGACCGCGCCGGGCCGTCAGCTGCAGAGCGACTGGGGTCAGATCGTGGTCCCGATCGCCGGCGTCGACACCGAGGTCCACTTCATCGTCAACACGCTCGGCTACTCGCGGCGCATGCACGTGTGGGCGACGAACTCGGAGGACGCCGAGCACACCTACGAGGGCGTGATCCGGAGCTTCGAGTACTTGGGCGGGGTGACTGCCGAGGTGCTGGTGGACAACCAGAAGTGCGCGGTGCTGGAGCACCGGGTGGGGCAGCCACCGCGTTTCCATCCGCGCTTCCTGGACCTGGCGGGCCACTACGGGTTCCGCCCGCGGGCGTGCCGCCCGGCGCGGGCCCAGACCAAGGGCAAGGACGAGCGCATGGTGGGCTACGTCAAGGGCAACTTCTTCGTCCGCTATCGCGAGTTCGAGAGCTGGGTCCACCTGAACCAGTTGCTGGAGCAGTGGCTCAAGGAGGAGGCCGACCCGCGGGTGCACGGCACCGTCAAGGAAGTGGTGGCCGAGCGCTTCGCGCGCGAGGCCCCGCATCTGTCGCCGCTGCCCGCGACCCGCTTCGACACCGCCTATCGCGAGACCCGCCAGGTGAGCTGGGACGCCTACGTCGACGTGCGCGGCAACCGCTACAGCGTGCCCGACGCCTTCGCCGGCCAAGTGGTCCCGATCCGCATCACGCTGGAGGACGACCTCGTGGTCTACGACGGCGAGCGCGTGATCATCACCCACCGGCTGCAACCGCGCAGCGCCGGCTGGGTCACGGTCCCCGGTCACCACGCCGCGCTCTGGCAGCGGACGCTCCACGTCGAGCGCCGGCCCCTCACCGACTACGAGGAGGCGACGTCATGGAACTGACCGCCCTGTTGGAGAAGATGAAGCTCGAGCACCTGGCGGCCCAGTTGGACACCGTGTGCGAGCAGGCCGCGGGGCGGGACCTCGACTTCAAGGCCTTCCTCGCCCAGGCGCTGGAGACCGAGTACCGCGGGCGCTTCCAGCGCGGCACCGAGGCCCGCATCAAGCAGGCCCGCTTTCCGTGGATCAAGACCCTCGAGCAGTTCGACTTCGAGTTCCAGCCCAGCCTCGATCGCAAGCTGGTGCGCGAGCTGGCGGGCCTGTCCTTCGTCGAGCGCGCCCACAACGTCGTGCTGCTCGGGCCGCCGGGCGTGGGCAAGACCCATCTCGCGATCGCGCTGGCGATGAAGGCGGTCGAGGCCGGCTACTCGGCCCTGTTCCTCACCCTCGAGCAGCTCATGACCCGGCTCACCCGCGCCCGCCACGAGAACCGGCTCGAGCGCACCTTGCAGCAGATGGTCTACCCCAAGGTCGTCGTGCTCGACGAGCTCGGCTATCTGCCGCTGTCGCGCGAGGAGGCCAGCCTGTTCTTCCGCCTGCTGGTGCGCCGCTACGAGCGGGCCAGCCTGATCGTAACCAGCAACAAGAGCTTCCTCGACTGGGGCGAGATCTTCCAGGACCACGTGCTCGCCACCGCCATCCTCGACCGCCTGCTGCACCACGCCACCACGCTCAACATCAAGGGCGAAAGCTACCGGCTCAAGGAGAAGCGCCGCGCCGGGCTGCTCGGGCAGGCGCCCCAACCCCAACCCGAGGAGGTGACGACCGCCAACTGACGGCTCCGGACCATGACTCCGGAGTCGGGGGGCCTGGCGATCGTGGCTCCTGCGCGATCCTAGGAGGTCGGATCCGGGCCCGATCCCCCTGCCGACGCCGATCGCAGCGTTCAGGGGACAAAGATCTCGGCGATCAGAGGACAGGCTCGATGGCGAAGAGGGGACTTCTCAGACCGGCGTTGACA
>DASXQT010000036.1:0-35021 GCA_036507005.1 Candidatus Eiseniibacteriota bacterium | reverse complement strand
CTGGTCGTGGCCGACCTATGGGGCCCCGGACGTGAACTGGAGCTGGGGGTTCAGCGCGCTCCTGTGGCCGGTGTGGGAGCGGGCGGGGGTGTGGGGGCTGTTCGCCTGGCGGTGGGTGACGGCGCTCGTGGCGTTCGGGTTCCTGTGGGGTGCGGCGCGGCGGATGGGGGCGCGGGGGTTCGCGCCGCTGGTGGTGATGGTGGTGTGCTCGCTGGTGTGGCGTGCGCGATCGCAGGTGCGGCCGGAGACGCTGGCGGCGGTGTTGCTGGCGGCGGAGCTGTGGATCCTGGAGACGCGGCGGCAGGGGGGGAAGGACCACGCGTGGTGGCTGGTGCCGCTGGCGTGGGTGTGGGCCAACGTGCACAACACGTGGTTCCTGGGGTTCGCGGTGCTGGGGTTCCACGCGCTCGACGACCTGCTCGGCCGCCGGGGGCGCGCCGGGCGGGTGCGTTCGCGGGGCCAGACCGGTCCATCCCCTGTGCCGCGATCGGCGCCCGCCGCGGCGAGGACGGCGCCGCCGGCGCGCGGAGCGCAGAGCCCCGCGCGCCTCCTGTGGGTGGGGCTCGCGGCGCTGGCGATCTCGTTTGCGAACCCGTTCGGGTGGCGGGCCCTGTGGCAGCCGTTCGACTTCTTCCTCCACCATCGCGACGAACCGATCTTCCGCTCGATCGCCGAGCTGCACCCGGTGGCGTGGGGCGACTACTGGCAGAGGGGGCTGCCGCTCCTGGTCGCGGGCTGGCCGCTGCTCGCGCTGTGGCGCGCGCGGCGCCGCGGCCCGGACTGGGTCGAGCTCGCGTGCTGCGCCGCGTTCACCGCGCTCGCGCTCTCGGCCTTGCGCTTCGTGGGGCTCTACGCGCTGGTCGCCGCCCCGTACGTCGGCCGCGACCTGGACGAATGGCTGCCGCGTCCGGCGTGGCTGCTGCGCGCGCCGCTCGCCTCGCGCGCCGCGCTCGCCGCGCTCGCCTGCGTCGCCGCGGGCTGGGCGGAGTGGTCGCGCCCCGAGTACCCGCTCGGCGTGGGTATCCTGTGGAACAAGTATCCGGTCGCGGCCTGCGACTTCATGGAGGCGCACGGCGTGCGCGGCCGCGGCTTCAACGAGTTCGGCTTCTCCGGCTACCCGCTCTACCGCTTCTGGCCCGACCGGACGCGGCTTCCGTTCATAGACATCCACCAGGCCGGCACGCCGGCCGACCGCTCGCTGTACGCCCGGGCGGAGGGGAGCGACGAGGCGTGGGGGGCACTCGACCGCGAGCACCGGTTCGACTACGCGCTCCTGCCGCGCGGCCTGTTCGGACGCTACGGCCTGCTCGACCGGCTGGACGCCGACAGCACCTGGGCGCTGGTATTCCTCGACGACCTGATGGCGCTCTACGTGCGGCGCTCGGGGCCGCTGGACCCGGTCGCGAGCGAGGTCGCGTATCGCGTGCTCCCGGGCGGGGCGAAGCGGTTCGGGCCGCTGGCCGCGGCCTGCGAGCGCGACTCGCTGCTGCGCGCCCGCGCCGCCGCGGAGCTCACGCGCGAGATCGCGGGCTCGCCCGCCCACGCGCAGGCGCTGCTGCTACTCTCCAGCCTGGCGATGATCGAGGGCCGGCACGACGACGCCCGCGCGCTGGTCGCGCGCTCCCTGGCGGTGGAGCCGCTGCGCGGGGGCGGGCACATGCGGCTCGCCCTGATCGCGCTCGAGCAGGGCCGCCCGCGCGAGGCCTTGAACGAAGCGGCGCGCGAGCGGGCGATCGTCGGCGCCAACGCCGCGCTCGACGTCCTCACCGGCAGCGCCTGGGCCCGGCTGGGCGAGAAGTCGCGCGCCCGCGCGGCGTACCGGCGGGCGCTCGCGCGCGAGCCCGGGAACGCTGAGGCCCGCGATTCGCTGGCGGCCCTCGAGCGGGGCGCGGGATGAGCGCGGCGCGTTCCCGCACCGGGCGCGAGGCGCCCGCGCGCCCCGTGCGGCGCGCGATGCCGCGCGAGCGCGTCTGGGTCCTGGGGCTGCTCGCGGCGCACGCCGCGCTCGCTCTGTGGGGGGCGGCGCGGAACTCGGTCACCTTCGACGAGAACTTCCACGTGCCGGCGGGCGCCTTCATCGCGGCGCGCGGCGACTTCGACGTGTCCATCGCCCAGCCGCCGCTCGCCAAGACGCTGTGCGCGCTGCCGGCGCTCGCGCTCGGGGCGAAGCTGCCGCCGGATTCGATGGTCTCGCACCGCCCGGAGGAGATCGCCGAGGCGCACGTGGGGGAGGCGTTCATGCGCCTCAACGCGCGCCGCTTCCACACCCTCTACTTCGCGGCGCGCTGCGTCGCCGTGCTGTTCTCGCTCGCGCTCGCGTGGCTGGTGTGGCGCTGGGCGCGCCGCCTCCACGGCCCGCGCGGGGCGCTGCTGGCGCTCGGGCTCTACGCGTTCGCGCCCGAGGCCGTTGCGCACGCCGGGATCGCGGGCGTGGACGTGGCGACCGGGCTCGCCCTGACGGCGGCGATGTACGCCTTCTGGCGCTTCACGCGCACCACGCGCTGGCGCGACGGAGCGCTGCTCGCGGTGGCGACCGGGCTCGCGTTCCTCACCCGCTTCAGCGCGATCCAGCTCGCGCCCGCCTTCGTCCTGCTCGCCCTGCTCGGCATGGCGCTCGGGCGCATGCGCCGCAGAGGAAGGGTGTGGCTCGTGCTCGCGCTCCTGCCCGTGACCTCGCTCGTGATCTTCGATCTCGGCTACCTGGGCCGGGTCTCGTTCGCCCCGCTCGGCGAGCGGATGCTGTTCTCGCACCGCCTCCGCGCCCTGCAGCACGCCTGGCCCGGGCTGCGGCCGCCGGTGCCCGATGCCGCGCTGCGCGGCCTCGACTACCTCTCGTATCTCTCGGAGTCGCCCGAGATGCGCACCTATCTCCTCGGCGTGGAGCGCACCGACTGGCCGTGGACCTACTTCCCGATCGCGCTCGCGGTCAAGTGGCCGCTCGGATTCCTCGGCGTCCTGGCGCTGCGGGCCGCGCGCCGCCTGCGCGAGCGGCCGGGGCGGAAGCGGCTGTGGCACGAGAGCTTCCTCCTCGTCCCGGCGGCGGTGGTGCTGGCGAGCGCGATGGCCGCGCACCTCAACGTCGGGATTCGCTACGTGTTCCCGATCCTGCCGTTGCTCTGCGTGTGGTGCGGCGGACTGCTCGATTCCCGCCCCGCGAAGCCCCGCGCCCGGCCGGGAGCGCTGGCGGTGGCCGCGGTCGGGCTCGCCGCGCTCCAGGCGCTCGAGTGCGTGAGCGTCTCGCCCTGGCAGCTCTCGTTCTTCAACCGCCTCGCGGGCGGGCCGAGCCGCGGCTACCGGATCGTCAACGACTCCAACGTGGACTGGGGGCAGGGGCTGATCGCGCTGCGGGACGAGCTCAGGCGGCGCGGCATCGGGAAGATCCACCTCGCCTATCACGGCACCACCGATCCCGCGATCTACGGGATCGACTACGTGCCGTACCTGGGCGGCATGCCGGGGCCCGAGAGCGACTGGCTCGCGGTCAGCAGCTACTACTTCGTCGGGCTCGGCCAGCGCATGATGACCCAGCACGGCCGCACCGAGCGCATGAAGCTCGAGTTCGGCCCGCTCAGGAGCCGCAGGCCCGACGCCGTGCTGGCGGGGTGCATGTACCTGTTCCGCGTGGCGCAATAGCCGACCTCGCCCGGCCCCGGCGCGGTCTCGCGCCCGACCACGCGACGGCCCGGTGTCGCCTCTGCGCCCCGCGGCCTCAGGCGCCCGCGGCCTCCGCCTTCAGGAACTCCGTGATCACGGCGCGCAGCGCCGCGGCGCCGCGGTGCGCGACCTCGGTCACGTCCTCGTGCGTGAGCGGCGCGTCCGAGAGGCCGGTCGCGCGGTTCGTGATGCACGAGATGCTCGCCGCCTCGCAGCCCAGTTCGGCGGCGACCGTAACCTCGTGCACCGTGCTCATGCACGCCACGTCAGCGCCGATCGCGTCCGCGAACTGGATCTCGGCCGCGGTCTCGTAGGTGGGCCCGATCCCGCCCATGAGCGTGCCCTGGTGGAGCGGGATCCCGGCGCGCAGTGAGGCCTCGAGCAGGAGCCGCCGCAGCCGCGGGCTGTAGTAGGTGGCCACGCGCCGCCCCAGGCGGCGCTCGCGCAGCTCGTCGGGCGCGAGCAGGCCGCGCTTGCCGATGAAGTTGATGTGGTCCGTGGCGAGCATCAGATCGCCCGGCTCGAACCCGGGATGGATCGCTCCCACGGCGTTCGTGAACAGCAGCACCCGGGCGCCGAGCGCGTGCATCACGCGCAGCCCGAAGGTGACGCGGTCGAGCGTGTAGCCCTCGTAGCGGTGGCTGCGTCCCGCGAGCGCCACCACCGGCACCCCCGCCCAGTACCCGAGCGCCAGGCGCCCCGCGTGGCCCGCCACAGTGGAGCGCGGCCAGTGCGGCAGCCCGGCGGTCGCGAGCGCGGTCGCGCGCTCGAGCGCGTCGATCGCCCCGCCCAGCCCCGAGCCCAGCGTGAGCCCCACGCGCGGCACCAGGTCGCTGCTCGCGCGCACCGCGTGGGCGGCCTCCGCCACGCGGCGCGCGAGGTCGGCGGTGGGAAGGAGCGGGGTCATGGGGCGCGGCGCGCGGGGTGGCGGAAGGCGGCGCGGATCATTCAGCTCCTCTCCGGGTCGTAGGGCACGCCCACCGCGCGCGGCGGAACGGCGCGGCCGATGAATCCGGCCAGGGCCAGCATGGTGACGAGGTAGGGCAGGGTCTGCAACGGCTCGCTCGGAAAGCCCGAGCCCTGGAGCCCGATCTGGAGCGCCTCGGCGGCGCCGAACAGCAGGCAGGCCGCGGCCGCCCCGAGCGGCGACCACTTGCCCACGATCATCGCCGCGATCGCGATGTAGCCGCGCCCGCCGGTCATGCCGTCGGTGAAGCTGTGCTGCTCGCTCGCGAGCCACGCCCCCGCGAGCCCCGCCAGCGCGCCCGAGAGCAGCACGCCCAGCGTGCGGTAGAGCGGCACCGAGAGCCCGAGCGAGGCCGCGGCCTCGGGCCGCTCGCCGGTGCTGCGGAGCCTCAGCCCGAACACCGAGCGGAACACCACCCACTGGGCGGCGAGGGTGAGCGCGATCGCGATCAGCACCAGGGGTGCTCCGAGCGTCGGGCCGATCGCCGGGAGCCGGGCGAGGCCGAAGAGGCTCCACTCCGGCAGCCCCACCACGCGCGGCGAGTTCGAGGACGAATGGAACACCTGGATCAGCACGAAGCGGGTGAGGCCCGCGGCCAGCAGGTTGATGCCGAGCCCGCTCGTGATCTGGTCCGCCTTGATCCCGACCGTGACCAGGGCGTGGAGGCCCGAAGTCAGCACCCCGGCCAGCACCGCGGCGCCCAGCCCGAGCCAGGGATCGCCGGTCCAGAACGCCACGAGCGTGTAGGCCAGCGCCCCGTGCAGCATGATGCCCTCGAGCGCGATGTTGACCACGCCGCCGCGCTCGCTGAAGGCGGCGCCGACCGCCGAGAGCGCGTAGGGGACGCTGATGCGCAGCGAGGCGGCGAGGAAGAGGAGCAGCTCCATCACGCCATCCTGCGCGCGATGCGCTCGAGCACCTGCTGGGCCGAGATCGCGAGCAGGATCACGATCCCCTGCAGCACCTCGACCAGCTCCTTGGGCACGCGCTGGTTGATCACCAGCCCGCCGTAGGAGAGCGCGCCGAAGAAGAGCGCCGCCGCGACGACGCCGAGCGGATGGTTGCGCCCGATGAGCGCCACCGCGATGCCGAGGAAGCCCGCGCCCGCCGAGAAGCCGAGCTCGAAGTAGTGCTTGTAGCCCAGCACGTAGTTGACGCCGCCGAGGCCGGCGATCGCGCCCGAGATCGCGAGCGCCAGCGCCTGCGAGCGTCCCACCGCCACGCCCCCGCACGCGGCGGCCGAGGCGTTGAGGCCGACGGCGCGCAGCTCGAAGCCGAGCCGGGTGCGGAAGAGCAGCACGCCCGCGCCGACCGCGACCGCGAGCGCGAGCGCGAGCGACAGGTTGGCGGGCGAGCCGTGAAGCGAAGGCAGCAGCGCCTCGAGGCGCGCGAGGCGCACGGCGCCGCCCAGCTCGGCGGTGCGCACCGTGGCCGGCTCGAAGTGCGGCCGGCCGAGGTAGGAGGCCAGCGCGAAGGCCACGAAGTTGAGCATGATGGTGTTGATCACCTCGTGGGACCCGAAGCGCGCCTTGAGGACGCCGGGGATCGCGCCCCACAACGCTCCGGCCGCCGCGGCGGCCGCGATCGCGAGCGGGAGGGCGAGCGGAGCGGGCCACGCCGTGAGCGTCAGCCCCGCAAGCCCGGCCGCGAGGCCGCCGAGGTAGAGCTGGCCCTCGGCGCCGATGTTGAACAGCCCGGCGCGGAACCCGAGCGCGACCGCGAGCCCGGTGAAGACCAGCGGTGTGGCCTTGAACAGCGTCTGACCGATCCCGTACCCGGTGCCGAGGCTCTCGCGCAGCATGAGGGCGTAGACCTCGAGCGGGTTCTCGCCGATCGCGAGGATGAAGAGCGCCCCGATCGCGAGCGAGATCGCAAGCGCGACCAGCGGCGAGAGCGACCGCAGCAGCGCGGCGCGCGACGGCGCCCGGCCGCCAGCCCGGGCGGGGGCGGCCGCGGAGGAAGCGCTCACGCCGCGCCCGCGGCGCTTCGTCCCGTCATGCTGAGCCCGAGGGCGCGCTCGTCGGTCTCGCGCGGCGTGGTCTGGTGGGCGATGCGCCCCTCGAACAGCACCAGGATGCGGTCCGAGAGCGCGAGGATCTCGGACAGCTCGGAGGAGAGGAGCAGCACGGCGCGGCCGGCGTCGCGCTCCGCGAGCAGCCGGGCGTGGAGGAACGCGACCGCCCCGAGGTCCACGCCGCGCGTGGGGTGGGCGGCGATCACGGCGCGGGCGCCGCGCGACAGCTCGCGCGCCGCGATCAGCTTCTGCTGGTTGCCGCCCGAGAGCTGCGAGGCCCGGGCGCCGGGCTCGGCGGGGCGCACGTCGAACTCCGCGAGCAGCCGCCGCGCGCGCGCCTCGAGCCTCCCCGGCGCGAGGAACGGCCCCGGCCCCAGCGCGCGCTCGTGATGGAGGCCGAGCACCAGGTTTTCCGCCAGCGTCATCTCGGGGACCAGCCCCTGCTTCAACCGGTCGCTCGGGATGTGGGCGAGGCCGGCCTCGAGGTGCGCGCGCGCCCCGGAGCGGGGCGGCCGCCGGCCGCCGATCCGCACCTCGCCGCGCGCCGCCGGGCGCAGGCCCGCGAGGCACTCGACCAGCTCGCGCTGGCCGTTCCCCTCGACGCCCGCCACGCCCACGATCTCGCCCGCGCGCACCGCGAAGCTCACGCCTCTGACCGCGTCCAGCCCGCGCTCGTCGCGCACCCAGAGGTCGCGCGCCTCGAGCGCCGGCTCTCCCGGCGCCCGGTCGCCACGCGTGAGCGTGCTCGCCACCGGGTGCCCCACCATCAGCTCGGCGATGCGCTCCACGCTCAGCGACTCGACCGTGCCGCCCCCCACGACCCGCCCCGCGCGCATCACGGTGACCCGGTGGGCGAGCGCCTTCACCTCCGCCAGCTTGTGGGTGATGAGCACGATCGTGGCGCCCTGGTCGCGGAGCGCGCGCAGCACGCCGAACAGCTCGTCCACCTCCTGGGGGGTGAGCACCGCCGTCGGCTCGTCCAGGATCAGCACGCGCGCGCCGCGGCGCAGCGCCTTCAGGATCTCGACCCGCTGCTGCGCCCCCACCGGAAGCGTGTCGACGCGGGCCCTGGGCTCCACGGGCAGGTGGTAGCTGTTGGCGATCGCATTCACCTCGAGCTCCGCCCGCGCGCGGTCGAAGCCCCCGAGCGGGCGGCGCGGCTCGTAGCCGAGCGTGACGTTCTCGGCCACCGTGAGCGGGTCCACCAGCATGAAGTGCTGGTGCACCATGCCGAGCCCGAGCCGCATCGCGTCCGCGGGGTGCTGGATGCGCGCCGGACGCCCGTCCACCTCGATGGTGCCCGCGTCGGGCTGGATCATCCCGTAGAGCACGCGCATCAGCGTGGTCTTGCCCGCGCCGTTCTCGCCCACCAGGGCGTGGATCTCGCCGGGAGCGAGCTCGAGCGAGACGTCGTCGTTGGCGAGGACCGGGCCGAATCGCCGGGTGATGCCGCGCAGCGCGACCGCGGGGACGGGCATGGCGCGCGAGCCTAATGGGCGGGTGCGGGCGGCGTCTAGCGCGGCGCGCAGCGCCTGGTTGGTGGTATCATGCGCGAACGAGCGATCGCCCGCCTGAATCCTCAGGACGCATCGATCATGGAGCCGCAGGTCCGCTTGCCCCCTCCCGGCCGTCGCGCCGAGGTCACGGCGCCACTCGGAGGCGCTGCCGCGTCCAGGCCCGTCACGCGCGGGCCCTTGGACGTCACCCCTCCGCCCGCCGTGCTGTGCCTCACGACTCGAGTTCCGCGCCCATGAACGCAACAGGGACGACCTTCGTCGAGCCACGCCTGCGGGGTCTCGCCGGTCCGCTCCCGTCGAATTCCCCATGCGGCCTCCGCCTGACACCTCCACGGGGTCGGGGCCCGGGTGCCGCGGAAGTCCAGGAGGGTCGCCATGAAATCGTCCGCGTCGAGAAGCGCTGGATTCGTCGCCCAATTGCTCCTCTGGTCGTTCGTGGCCGCCCCGGCGTCGGTCTTCGCCGCCGGCGCGCCCTATTCCCTGGTCGAAGACGGCACCTGGACGCCCGTCTCGCCGGGCGGCACCCTACCCGCTGCTCGCTACGTGCACAGCGCCGTCTATGACGCGATCGCCGACCGCATGATCGTCTTTGGAGGAGAAGGCTTCGGCGACACCTGGCAGCTGTCGCTCGGAGGGTCTCCGGTCTGGACTAACCTCGATCCGGCGCACGCGCCATCCTCCACGCGCCGCGGGAACGCCCTGGTGTTCGATCCCCTGCGGAACCGCGTGATCCTTTTCGGCGGTGACAACGTCACCACGTTCTACAACGATGTCTGGGTGCTGAACCTCGGCGGCACGCCCGACTGGCAGCAGGTCGTGCCGAGCGGGGCAAGCCCGGCGGCGAGGATCGCGATGGCCGCGATCTACGACCCTCCGCGCGACCGCATGGTGATCTTTGGCGGCTACACTCCTTCCGGCCTGCTCGGCGATCTATGGGCCCTCAACCTCTCGGGCGGGATGAGCTGGGAGCCCTTGACGGCCCAAGGCACCCCGCCGTCTCCCCGCTGGGGCCCCGCGGCAGTTTACGATTCGGGACGAGACCGAATGGTCATGGTCTGCGGCGCGACGAACTCGGGGTACACCAACGAGGTCTGGACCCTGTCCCTCGCGGGCACTCCCACGTGGTTGCAGATCGGGCCGGCTGGGCTACCGCCTTCGCCGAGGTTTCTCATGCCAGCCGTATTCGACGTCTCGCGCCAGCGTATGCTGCTGTTTGGTGGCTACGGCGGAGGGCCGCTGGGCGACCTGTGGGAACTGACGCTTGGTGACGCACCGACGTGGCGACAGATGTCGCCTTCCGCAAGCCCTCCCGTGGCGCGCCGCGGGCACACGGCGGTGTACCGGTCCACGGCAAAGCCGATGGTGGTGTTCGGCGGTCGAGGCGGGCCCGGCGACGGTCTGCTTTCGGACACATGGGTTCTCGCAATCGGGGCGATCGGCCCTCCCTCGATCACCGGCTTCACGCCCCCGGCCGGTGGAATCGGGGCTTCCGTCAACGTCTCCGGATTCAACTTCGACGGAGCCACCGACATCCGCTTCAACGGAGTCAGTGCCCCGATCCTGTCGGTCACGAACACGCTCATCACCACGCAGGTGCCCGCGGGAGCAACCACCGGTCCCATCTCCGTCGTCACGCCGCTCGGCACGGCGATCAGCGGTGCCGAGTTCGTGGTCGGTAACCCGCCGATCATTTCGGCCGCGGAACCCGACTCCGGGAAGGCCGGGGCTCACGTCCTGATCTCGGGGCGGTACTTCACGGGGACCACCCGGGTGTCGTTCGGGGGAGCCAGCAGCGCGCCATTCGTCGTCGGGTCGGACAGCACGATCGATGCGACGGTCGACACGTCGGCCGTGACCGGCCCGATCTACGTCACGACTCTCCTGGGCACGACTCAGGGCTCGTTTACCTTCCGCTACATTCCGCCGGATCCCAGGCCGCGGCTGCGGGTCGTGCGCGACGTCGGTGGCGACCAGGGCGGAAAGGTCATCCTGGGCTGGGAGGCGAGCGACTTCGATCAGACCACCCGCCGCACGATCACCGGTTATCGCGTGTGGCGCCGTGCGCCGCTGGGAGCCAACTCCGCCCGGGCGTCGGGGGCCGCGTGGATGACGATCCCGGTCCCAGGAAAGGGGGTTTCCGCAGCCCTTGAATACTGGGAGAGCCTGGCCGAGCTGCCTGCCGTCTTCCTGCCCGGATACGCCTACGCGGCCGCGACTCTGCAGGACTCCACCGCGGACGCGAATCCCTACACTGCATTCTTCATCCAGGCCCTGACGGCGGACCGGTACCTCTTCTACAACTCGAACGTCGACAGCGGGTACTCCGTCGACAATCTCTCTCCTCCGCAGCCGCTGCCGTTCGCGGCCGTCTATCTGTCCACGCAGACATCTCTGCACTGGACGAAGAGCCGGGCGCCGGACTTCGGACAATTCCGGCTCTACCGCGGCACCCGGCCGGATTTCGTGCCTGGAACGAGCAGTCTCCTGATCGCCACGCAGGACACGGGCTACGTGGACTCCGGCCCGGCGTCCCAGGCCGCCTACTACAAGCTGTCGGCCGTGGACGTCCACGGCAACGTCAGCCGGTACTCCCTGGTCTCGCCGCAGATCCCCGTCGCGGCGCTGGCCGCGCTCGTCAGCGTCGACGCGCGCTCGGACGCCATACGTCTCGTCTGGTACGCGGCCGGTGATCCGAATCTCTCCGCGACGGTGTACCGCCGCACGCTGTCCGAGGACTGGACCGCGGTCGGACGGATGCGCGCCGAGGGCGGCTTCCTGCGTTACGAGGACCTCGCGGTGACGGCCGGCGGGCGCTACGGGTACCGCCTGGGCATTGTGGACGGCGAGGGCGAGGTGTTCGTGGCCGAGGTCTGGGCGACGGTGGAGGCTCTCGGCCTCGCGCTCGAAGGCGTCCGCCCGAATCCGGCGCCGGCCGGGATACTCACCGTGTCGTTCGTCCTGCCGTCGGCGGCGTCCGCCAGGCTCGGGCTCTACGACACAGCCGGGCGGAGAGTCGAAGAGCGCGAAGTGGGGTCGCTCGGGCCCGGCCGACACTCCGTGGATCTGGCGCAGGGGCATGCATTGGCGGCCGGCCTGTACTTCGTGAAGCTGGAGCAAGGAGCGCTCACGCGCATGGCCAGGGTGGCCGTTCTGAGGTGATGCGCCCGAGGGCGCCGCGGGCTCAACTCGCTCCGGAGCGAGTTGGCCTGCCGCCGCGCGCCCCGTCGTCTCGTCAGCTCGATCGCCCTGCGGGGGTCGCCGCCGCCTCGTACGCGATCCGCACGTTGCCGCGGTGCACCTCGGCCATCGCGCCGTCCTTGCTGGTGAACTCCATCGCGGCGAGCCTCTCCCCGGCGGCCTCGAGCGATAACCCCGCGCTCCGCGCCTCGCGCGCCCCCGTCTCCAGCGCCTCGAGGTAGCCGAGATCGCGGGCGAGCCGCTCCCGCACCGCCTGAGCGCCGCGCGCGATGCTCCCGTGGCCCGGCACCAGCGTCTCGATCGCGCCGTGCTCGGCCAGGGGCACGAGCGCTTCGAGCGTGGCGCGGTAGACCGCGGGAGGGCGATCGAGCCAGGGGATCTCGATGTCCGAGAGCATGTCGGCCGAAAGCAGCGTGCGGGATTCGGGCAGGTGGAGGGTGAGCTGGCTGTCGCAGTGCCCGGGGGCGTCGCGCCACACCACGCGCCAGGGGCCGAGCTTCGCGAAGCGCAGGCCGCTCACCGGCTCGTGCGGGACGAAGGGCTCGAAGCCGGCGCTCCAGGTCTCGCCGTGGGCGGCGGCGAGCGACTTGGCCTCCGCGAGGATCCGCTCGCGCTTGCGGCGCACCTCGGTCCCGAAGCGGTCGTGGGCGATCACGCGGGCCTTCGGCCACCACGGCGCGCCCAGGACGTGGTCCCAGTGCGCGTGGGTGAGGAACAGCGCCACCTGGGCGGGACGCGCCGCGTCCACCGCGCGCTTGAGATCGTCGAGCTCGGAGGGGAGCACGCCGGGATCCACCACGATCGCCTGCTCGGGGTGGAGCAGGAGCACGCTGTTCATCGCGTACGCGCGGCTCTGGCGCACACGGATGCCGCCGCCGAGGTCGGTCCAGGCGGAGGCGGGCACGGGCGCGTCCGGGGGCGCGGCGCTTCGCGCTACTGCGAGGGGACGCGGATGCGGCCGGCCACGATCTCGTTGCGCAGCGAATCGACCGCGGCCTTGACGCGGTCCGGGACCAGCGCGTGGTTGCGCGCGTCGTAGACCCAGCCCACGCCGTCCTCGGCGAGGCCGAACACCTGCACGCCGCCGTGGAACTGCCCGGCCTGCGCCTCGTGGATGGTGTTGAAGACCGCGACCTCGACGTGCTTCACCATCGACGTCAGGATGAAGCCCGGGGCCTCGTCGTACTGGTCGGAGTCCACGCCGATCGCGAGCTTGCCGAGCTCGCGCGCCGCCTCGAACACCCCGAGCCCGGTCGAGCCCGAGGCGTGGAAGATGATGTCGGCGCCCTGGTGGTACTCGGCGAGCCCCAGCTCCTTGCCCTTGGTCGGGTCCTTGAACGCGCTGCCGGTCGAGCCGGCGTACTTGACGATCACCTTCGCGCGGGGCTTCACCGCGGCCACGCCCGCGCGGTAGCCGGCTTCGAACTTCTTGATCAGCGGGATCTCCATGCCGCCCACGAAGCCCACCGTGCCGGTCCGGGTCAGGAGGCCGGAGAGCGCACCGACCAGGAAGGAACCCTCCTCCTCCTTGAACTTGAGCGCCCGGAGGTTGGGCGGGAGCTTCTCGCCCTCCTTCACGGTGTAGTCGACGCACGCGAAGTTCACGTTCGGGAACTCCTGGGCCAGCGCCCGGATGTCGTCCGAGAACAGGAACCCGACGCCGAACACGAGCTGCGATCCGCTCGCCGCGAGCTGGCGCATGGCCGCCTCGCGGTCGGCCCCCTCGCCGGTCTCGAGGGTCTGGAACTCGATCCCGAGCATGCGCTTCGCGCTGTCGAGCCCGGCGTAGGCGGCGTCGTTGAAGGACTTGTCTCCGCGGCCGCCGACGTCGAACACCAGCCCGACCCGCAGCTCCGCGACGCGAACCCGGTCGCGCTGCTCGGGCTTCTTATTCGCGCACGCGGCGAGCGGGACGGCGAGCGAGGCGAGGGCGAGCGTCGCGTGGATGGCTCGAAGCCGCAGCATGGTTTCCTCCGGGTGCGGGTGCGGGCTCGGGGGCGCGCGCGTGCCGGCCGAGGTCGTAGCAGCGGCGGCAGCGGGCCTCGTAGAGGTCCTCGCCGCCGACCACGACGCGCCCGGCGCGCTTCACCTTGCGATACGTGCGGTTCGCGGGCGCGCCGCAGATCACGCAGATCGCGAGCGTCTTCGTGATGTACTCGGCCACCGCGAGCAGCTCGGGCATGGGCTCGAACGGGCGCCCGGCGTAGTCCTGGTCGAGCCCGGCGACGATCACGCGCTTGCCGCGGCGTGCGAGCTGCTCGCACACCGGCACCAGGTCGCGGCCGAGGAACTGGCCCTCGTCGATGCCGATCACCTGTGCCTCGTGCGCGTGGCGCAGGATCTCCTTGGCGGTGCGGATCGAGCGCGATGGGATGCGCACCTCGCTGTGCGAGACGATGGCGTCCTGGGCGTAGCGGTCGTCCAGGGCGGGCTTGAAGATCTCGACCCTCTGGCGGGCGATCTGGGCACGGCGCAGGCGGCGGATCAGCTCCTCGGTCTTCCCGCTGTACATGCTGCCGACGATCACCTCGATCCAGCCGGCGCCGGGAAGGGACGCGATGGGTTCGGACATGGCCGGGGCACGCTAGCGAAGGGGCCAGGGGGTGTCAACGAAACGCGGCACGGTCGAGGGGGTTGCCGCGCGCTCACATTCTCTGGACTCGCCTTTCGCCAGGAAGTAGCCTTCCCGACTGCGTCCCGAAAGGAGGCGGACGGACGCCGTCAGGAAGCCTTCGTGGCGACCCCCGGTCGCGGAGGCGCACCCGGCTGTGCGGCCAGGCCCCGCGTGCCTACTGCCTCGGCTGCCCCGGCGGAAGGGGGAACCTGATCGTTCGGTGAACCGACATGAACCGGCCTCAACCCCCAGGAGGTCCAGCTATGCATCGGTCCCTTCGGCACCTCGCTTCCCTCGCGGCAGTCCTCACCGTGACTCTCGTCGCCGCCGGAACGGCGAACGCCAACCACGCGTGGAACGGATACCACTGGTCCCGCCCGGCGAATCCCTTCACCGTCACGTTCGCCAACAACCTCGACTCCGGTTGGAGCGGGTACCTGACCCAGGCGGCGGCGGACTGGAGCCTCACCTCCGGCGCCTGCAACAACCCCAGCAATCCCGTACGGTGCACGGTCGTCGCCGGTGGCGGGAGCGTCAGGGGCTGCAGACCCGCGACTGGCGAGGTCAAGGTGTGCAATTCGACCTACGGCAACACCGGGTGGCTCGGCCTCGCGACGATCTGGGTCAGCGGCAACCACATCACCAAGGGCAGCGTCAAGGTCAACGACACGTATTTCGCTTCGCCGCCGTACAACATCCCCGCGTGGCACAGCGCGGTGATGGACCAGGAGGTGGGGCACACCTTCGGCCTCGCTCACCAGGACGAGAACTTCAACAACCCCGACCTGCTCGATGCCTGCGGCCGGGGCTCGTGCATGGACTACTCGGCGGATCCCAGCAACAACACCACGCCCAACGGGCACGACTACGACGAGCTCGTGACCATCTACTCGTCTCACCTGGATGGCGCGGCCGCCCTGGCGATGGACAGCGCGGCTCCGGTCGACGACGAGACGGAGGTCGAGGATCCGAGCACGTGGGGTCAGGCGATGCGCTTCGCCAACGGACACCCGATCCTCTTCGAGCGGGATCTGGGAGGCGGAAACAAGAAGGTGACCTTCGTGATCTGGGCTCAGTAGCAGCCGCTTCTCTGTGCTTCAGCGGGGGGCTCCGGTTCAAGGGACCGGAGCCCTCTCCGCAGCCGGGCTCGTAGCTCCCGCGATCGGGGGAGGGCCGCGCCGCCCGACTCGAGAACGCGTGCGCACTCCGGGGCCGAGGAGTAGGATCGCGCACCGGGGAAGCCCCACGCCCCGCGGCACGGAATCAGGGAGGTTCCGAATGGACGCGATCAGATTCGGCAGGGACCGGCTCTCGCGGCCCGGCGATGCGGACCGGCTCGAGTGGCTGGTGACCAACGGAATCGGCGGCTACGCCAGCGGCACGGTCTCGGGCGCGCTCACGCGCCGCTACCACGGCCTGCTGGTCGCCGCGCTCGAGCCTCCGCTCGGGCGCACGCTCCTGCTCGCCAAGCTGGGCGAGCGCCTGCTCCACGACGGCGAATGGGTGGACCTCGACGCCAACCGCTGGGCGAGCGGCGCGGTCACGCCCGGGCCGCCGATCCACCTCGAATCGTTCCGGCTCGAGGGCACCGTCCCGGTCTGGACCTGGGCCCTGGGCGATCTGCGCCTCGAGAAGCGGGTGTGGATGGAGCACGGCGAGAACACCACCTACGTCCAGTACCGGGTGGCCGCGTCGAGCTCCACGGCGCGGCTCGCGCTGCGCGCGCTCACCAGCCACCGCGATGCGCACGGGCTCACGGCGCACGGCGAGCACAGCGCCACGATCGAACCGGCCGCGGGCGGTCTCAAGATCGTCGCGTTCGAGGGCGCCTCACCCCTGTGGCTCTTCGCTCCGGGCGCCGAGGTGCGGCCTGCGAACGACTGGTATCGCGGCTTCGCGCTCGCGCTCGAGTCCGAGCGCGGGCTTGACGCGATCGAGGACCACCTGTGCGCGGCCGAGATCGAGGCCAGGCTCGAGCCGGGCGAGGCGCTCACGCTGGTGGCGAGCACGCGCCATGGCGCGGGGCTGCCCGCGCGCGGCACGCTCTCGCTCGCCGGAGCGCTGTCGCGGCGGCGCGCGCACGACAGGAGCCTGCTCGCGGCGTGGTCGACGGCCGGGGGCGCGCTGGCCCGCTCGGCGCCCGCGTGGGTGCAGCAGCTCGTGCTCGCAGCCGACGCATTCGTGGTCGAGCGCGCGGGGGAGGCGGAGCCCAACGGGCGCACGGTGATCGCGGGCTATCCGTGGTTCGGCGACTGGGGCCGCGACGCCCTGATCGCGCTCCCGGGCCTCGCCCTCGTGGTGGGGCGCCCGGAGGTGGCGCGCGCGGTGATCGCCACCTTCGCCCGCCACGTGGACCAGGGCCTGGTGCCGAATCACTTCCCGGAGAGCGGCGGCGGCCCCGACTACGTCTCCGTGGACGCGGCGCTGTGGCTGTTCCAGGCGGTGCGCGCGTACGTGGAGGCCACGGGCGACGACGCCTTCCTCGCCGAGCTCTACCCGACGCTGGAGGACATCGGGGCCTGGTTCGAGCGCGGGACGCGCTACGGCGTTCGCGTCGACCCGCGCGACGGGCTGCTGGACGCGGGCGAGCCCGGGCTTGCGCTCACCTGGATGGACGCCCGCGTGGACGGCGAGCCGGTCACTCCGCGCCAGGGCAAGGCGGTCGAGGTGAACGCCCTGTGGCACGGCGCGCTGCGCGCGATGGCGGGCTTCGCGCGCAGGCTGAAGCGGCCGGGCGAGGCCTACGAGGAGATGGCGGCCCGCGTGGCGCGCTCGTTCGAGCGCTTCTGGAACCAGGAGACGGGCTGCCTCGACGACGTGCTGGACGGGCCCTCGGGCCGCGACGCCGCGCTCCGTCCCAACCAGATCTTCGCGGTGTCGCTCCCCGAGTCGCCGCTGCCCGCCTCGCGGCGGCGCGCGGTGCTCGAGGCCTGCGGCCGAAGGCTCCTCACCTCGCACGGGCTTCGCAGCCTCTCCCCGGGCGATCCGCGCTACCGCGGGGTCTACCTGGGCGACCCGCGGGACCGCGACCGGGCCTACCACCAGGGCACGGCGTGGACCTGGCTGCTGCCGCACTACGCGCTCGCGCACTTCCGCGTGCACGGCTCGCGCGAGGAGGCGCTGGCGCTGCTCGAGCCCCTCGGGGATCTGCTCGCCTCGTTCGGCGTGGGCTACCTGCCGGAGATCGCGGACGGCGATCCGCCCCACGCGCCGCGCGGGTGCATCGCGCAGGCCTGGTCGGTGGGCGAGACGCTGCGCGCCTGGCACGAGATCGCGGGGGCGAAGCGGGCCGCGAAGGGAGCTTCGGGCGCGCGCACGCGCGCGACGGCGAAGGCCACGGAGGCCGCGATCGCGCTCGCGAGCGGCGGGATCGCCGACAGCCCCGGCTAGCCTACGTGGCGGGCACCGACTCCACGCCGCGCTCGCGCAGCAGCTCGCGGATCTTGGTCTTCACCAGGTCGATCGCGACCGCGTTGTGGCCGCCCTCGGGGATGATGACGTCGGCGTAGCGCTTGGACGGCTCCACGAACTGCTGGTGCATGGGGCGCACGCTCTCCATGTACTGGCGGATGATGCTGTCCACCGAGCGTCCGCGCTCCACGAGGTCGCGCCGCAGCCGGCGGATGAACCGCTCGTCGGCGTCGGTGTCGATGAAGAGCTTGATGTCCATGAGGGCGCGCAGGGCGGGATCCACGAAGATCAGGATCCCCTCGAGCACGATCACGAGATGGTCGCCGACCCGGCGCGTCTCGGCGAGCCGCCGGTGCTGGGCGTAGTCGTAGATCGGCTGGGCGATCGGCCGGCCGGCGAGCAGCTCGTGCACGTGCAGGAGCAGCAGCTCGCCGTCGAACGCTTCGGGGTGGTCGAAGTTGCGGGCGTCGCGGTCGCGGAGCGGGATGTCTTCGAGGTTCTTGTAGTAGGAGTCCTGGTCGATGATGACGACGCGATCGGATCCCAGGTCGCTCACGATCGTCCGCGCGACCAGCGTCTTCCCGGAGCCCGAGCCCCCGGCGATGCCGATGAGGATGCGTCGCGACATGCCGCGCGCAAGCTAGCACCGGCTCGAAGCGAGGGTCAACGATCGCGTCCCCCGCCGGCGGGCAGCCGAACGCCCGGCGCGTGGGACGCTCAGAGGAGGTCTCGATGGGAAAGGTTCCGAAGCTCGGCGATCCGGAGGTGCGCGAGGCGCTCCGCGATCTCCCCGAATGGCGCGTGGAGGCGGGAAAGCTCCACCGGGTCTATCGATTCCGCGACTTCGTGGAGGCCTGGGGGTTCATGTCGGCGGCCGCCCTGCTGGTCCAGCAGATGGACCACCATCCGGAATGGTCCAACGTCTATCACACGGTGACGGTGGACCTCGTCACCCACGACGCCGGCGGGATCAGCGCCCGCGACGTCGAGCTGGCGCGGAAGCTCGAGGCGCTGGCGCGGCGCTGGCCGGCGGGCTGAGCGCCGGGCCCTAGCTAGCGCGCCGGGACGAAGAGCAGGTTCACCAGGTGCTTGGCCGACGCCATGCGCTCGAACCATTCGGGGTAGGCGACGTCGATCGCCTGGCGGAAGCGCTCCCGGTACTTCGACCAGAATCTCTCGCCGCCCCACAGCTCCCGCACCGCCATGCCGCTGCACAGCGTGTGGAGCGCGCCGGGCTCCGTCAGGACCCGGCCGAAGATGTCGGTCGAGAGCGGCCCGCCGAGCAGCCAGTCCACTCCGCGCCACACCGCCTCGTAGGAGCTGCGGCGAACGGTCATCCCGTACAGCTGCTTCAGCGTGCGGTAGACCTGGAACTCGAGCCCCAGGGGATCGGTCTCGAGGGAGTCGACCGGCGGGTAGAAGCGGGCCATCTCGGGATCGTCGAAGATCGAGTACTGGAAGCGCGTGACGAGCGGAGCCTCGGGCTCCCCCCACTCGCTGCCGCAGTGCCCGCCCGCGAGCACGAGGTCCATGAAGAACGCCGGGTGGGTCGAGTCATCGAGCGCCGGCACGATCACGCCCACCACGCCGGCCGCATGGTCGGTCGCGGGGCTCCGCAGGACCCGGTTCGTGGAGTCGAGCGGTGCGCGCGGCTTCCGGCTCTGCGGAGCGCCCGCGGAAATCGACCCGAACTCGCTCTCGATCAGCGCGCGCAGCGGGACCCTGCGGAAATTGCCGGCGACCGCGAGCGCGGCGTTCGAGGGAACGAACGTGGCGCGCAGGCGCTGCTGCACGTCCCGCACGCCGAGCCCCTGGAGCCCGCGGCCCGCGGCCTCGCGCGCGATGGCCGAGTCGCCGCCGCCCTCGGCGAGGCGGCGAGCCGCATGGTGGAGCGCGAGCCCCAGGTCGAGCCGGCAGGCGGTGTCGAGATCGGCGCGCACCGTCGCGATCGCCCCCGTGAGCACGGAGGGCGTGACCGTGACGCCCCGCATCCGGTCGGCGGCCCCGTGGACCAGCCCCGGCAGGAGGTCCGCGCGGGCGATCTCGGAGAACCGGGTCACGTGCGGCGACACCACCACGTCCCAGCCCGAGGGGCGGAGGCTCGCCATCTCGGCGCGCGACCGCTCCGGCGCCTCCGCGGTCGCGGCGTGGAACTCGAGCTCGGCGAGCAGCGCGCCCAGCCCCTCGCGGCCCCGTGGCTCGTCGCTCGAGCCGGTGGCGTAGGCCACGGTGACGTCCACGTTCTGGCACCCGGGAATGTGGCGCGTCACCACGCGCAGGCCGTTCGGGAGCGTCCAGCTCTCGAGCACCGTGCTGTCCGCCATCACCACGGGGCCGACGTCCGAGCGCGCGGCTTCGGGTGCCGCAGCCAGCGCGAGTGCCAGGGAGACGAGCGCGAGGCGGGCTGGGCTCATGAGGGTTCGGCTCCGGTCCGGGGACGACGCGCGCCCCCGGAGGCTCCGGGGGCGCAACGAGCGCTCTATTCTACCGCGCCCCGGCCCGCCGCGCTTGGGGAGGAATGGAATGAGCACTGGGGGTTGGGGCAGAACGGGGGCACCAGGGGGGGCCGCCGCGCGGGACATGCCCGCGGGTCAGCGCAAGAGCCCTGCCATCTCCAATCTTCCGAGCACAACTGATAGAGTGGGTGGTCCAATGGCCGGTATCGACGAGTCCGAGGTGCGGCGCGCGGTGCGCGCGGCGGTGGAGCGCGCGCTCGGGCCCGAGACCGCGGCCCCGCCCGCAGGGGACGCCCCCCCCGCCGACGCGTCACGCCGCGTGGCCATCGGCTCCGATCACGGCGGCTTCGCGCTCAAGGAGGTGCTCAAGCGCGCGATCGCCGAGGACCTGGGCTGGATCGTGCAGGACTGCGGCACGCACTCCACCGAGGCGGTCGACTACCCGGACTACGCGGCGGCGGTGGCGCGCCTGGTGGCGAGCGGGCGCTGCGCGCGCGGAATCGTCGTGGACGCCGCGGGGATCGGCTCGAGCATGGCGGCCAACAAGGTCCCCGGCGTTCGTTGCGCGCTGTGCCATGACGACGCGACCGCGGTGAACGCGCGCGAGCACAACGACGCCAACGTGCTGGCGCTCGGCGCGCGGGTCGTGCACCGCGGGCTCGCCACCCGGCTGGTGCGGCTGTTCCTCAGCACTCCGTTCGGCGGCGGACGCCACGAGCGCCGGGTGCGGAAGATCATGGCTCTCGAGCGCGGCGGTTCATGAGACTCACGCCGCACGTCATCCAGCGTCTCCCCAAGACCGACATCCACTGCCATCTCGACGGCTGCCTGCGCCCGCGCACCATGCTCGAGCTGGCCGAGGCGCAGGGGGTGCGTCTGCCCACGCGCAACCTGGCGAAGCTGACCCGCATCCTCCAGGCCGGACGCCGCACGCGCAGCCTCGCCGACTACCTCCGCATCTTCGACTACACGCTGAGCGTGATGCAGGACAAGGACGCGCTCTACCGCGTGGCCTACGAGCTGGCCGAGGACGCGGCGGCCGAGAACGTGCGCCACCTCGAGGTGCGCTACTCGCCCATCCTCCACCGCCGGAAGAAGCTCTCGTTCGAGGACATCGTGGACCGGGTGATCGCCGGGCTCAACGACGCGGGCCGCAAGCACGGGGTGAGCACCGGGGTGATCATCTGCGGGATCCGGTCGATGAATCCCAAGTACTCGCTCGCGCTCGCCGAGCTGGCGGTGGAGTACAAGGGGAAGGGCGTGCTGGCCTTCGATCTGGCCGGGCAGGAGAAGGACTATCCGGCCAAGGCCCACCGCGCGGCGTTCCAGCTCATCCTCAAGAACAACATCAACTCGACCGTGCACGCGGGCGAGGCGTTCGGGGCCGAGAGCATCGGGCAAGCGCTCCACTACTGCGGCGCGCACCGCATCGGGCACGGCACGCGGCTGCTCGAGAACCCCGATCTCATGCGCTACGTGAACGACCACCGGATCCCGCTCGAGGTGTGCCTTTCCTCGAACGTGCAGACCCGCACCGTGCGCAGCGTCCGCGAGCACCCGTTCCACTTCTACTTCCGCCAAGGCCTGCGGGTCACGCTCAACACCGACAGCCGCCTGATCTCGGCGACCTCGGCCACGAACGAGATCGCGGTCGCGGCCCGCGCCTTCCGGCTCAGCCCCTACGAGGTGAAGAAGGTCATCATCAACGGCTTCAAGAGCGCCTTCCTGCCCTACGCCGAGAAGGCCCGCATGCTCCGGGTCGTGACCCTGGAGATCGACCGCATCTTCATGGAGGAGTTCCCGAGCGACTACGACCGCGCCGCCACCGGCCTCTAGCCCCGGCGCCCGGGGTCTGCCGCCCGGGGCGGCCGCCGCCCGTGGCCGGCCGGGTCTCCGTCGCGAGCCCGGGCGGCACGTCCCGGGCGCGGATTTCGCGGCTCCGACGCGAGGATTTGCTTGACGCTGCGGGAGCGACTGCGTAGGGTGACTCTTCCCAGCCAAAACCAACCTCACTCCATGCACCCCTTCCTTCGCCGCCCCGTCCCGGCCGTCATTCTGCTCGCATTGCTCGCCGTCCCGGCCCACGCCCAGGACCGCGGCACCATCTCGGGGCGGGTGCGCGACAAGAAGACCGGCCACGCGATCCCGTTCGCAACCGTGACCGTGGTGGGCGCCCAGCGCGGCGGGCTCACCGACTCCGAGGGCCAGTACCTGGTCCCGGGCGTGCCCGGCGGGACGTTCGAGGTCAGGGTGCAGTTCCTGGGGTTCCGCCCCGAGTCCAAGCCGGGTGTCGTGGTGACCCCCGGCAAGGTGGTGGTCGCCGACTTCGACCTCGAGGAGATCGTGGTGCGCGAGGAGAAGGTGGTGGAGGTCACCGCCGAGCGCCGGCTGGTGGAGGTCAAGCAGGGGGCCACGATCCGCAGCGTGAGCGCCGCGGAGATCCGGAACCTGCCGGTGCAGACCATCGGCGACGTGCTCCAGCAGCAGGCCGGGATCAGCACCGACGCCGACCAGATCCACGTGCGCGGCGGGCGCGCGGACGAGACCGTGTTCGTGGTGAACGGGGTGGCGAACCGCGATCTGGTGACCGGCCAGTCGACCGCGGGGCAGCTCAACGCGCGCTCGGTCGCCGAGGTCAACGTCGCGACCGGCGCCTACGACGTGCGCTACGGCAACGCCCTCTCGGGCGTGGTCGAAATCAAGCTCAAGGAGGGGAGCGACAAGCTCGCGACCGGCATCACGACCAGCTCGGGCAGCTACGGCGGGCGGATGTTCCAGCTCGTGGTGGGCGGGCCCGACCCGTTCTGGAAGCCGCTCTTCGGGCTGGCCCGGGTCAAGCTGCCGGGGAGCCTGAGCACCATCCTCGACGTCTCGGGCCAGCTCTACGAGACGCGCTTCCGATACCTCGACGCCGCCAACCGCGGGGTCTACCACAGCATGTTCGAGCCGCTCTTCACGCCGTCGAGCTACCGCCACCTGCACTCGAGCTACGAGGATCAGTTCTTGGGCTACCACTTCAAGTACGGGGACTTCTTCAGCCCCTCCCAGGACAACCGCTGGAGCCTGCGCTACGGGCTGACCTGGAAGCCCAGCACGAACGACAAGTGGAACTTCAACTACTCGAAGCGCATCGCGATCGACCAGGGCTTCAGCCGCACGCTCTTCTCCGCCACCGGCGACGTGGGCGACCCGGCCTACCCGTGGCTGTGGGCGCACAACATCGAGCACGCCCCGACCTTCTTCGAGGACAACGTCCAGACCTCGCTCGAATGGCGCCGCACCCTCTCCACCACCAGCTACCTGAACTTCCAGGTCTCGCGCTACTTCTTCGCCCAGCGCCAGGACGTGCTCGGCAAGCTGTGGGCCGACTACGTGCAGCCCGACGACAAGGGGATCTACACGGACAGCATCACCGTGGGGACCAACGCGAACGGCGATCCCATCAAGATCATCGATCCGCGGCACGACGATTTCTTCCAGGACTCGGGCGACGACGACACCTGGCAGGACCGCCGCTCCTCGAGCTGGGGCTTCCAGGGCAGCATGGTGCGGCGCTACCGGCGGCACGAGCTCGAGATGGGGTTCGAGCACGAGCTCCAGACCGTCCAGTACCTCACGATCCAGGATCCCTGGATCGCCGACCCCGACGGGCTCGGCGACTCGCACGACCTGTGGCGGGTCCACCCCTGGGTGGGGGACCTCTACGTGCGCGACCGGCTCGACTACGAGGGCTTCACCGGCAACGTGGGGGTGCGGGCCGACTACTGGTTCCTGGGCCGGGAGGCGGAGAACGCGGTGGGCGATCCGGGAAACCCCAACATCACCTCGGCCACCCGCACCCGGTTCTACGAGGAAACCCACTCGTTCTTCGGGCGGCGCTACAAGCTCAAGTTCTCGCCCCGCGTGATCGTGGCGCACCCCATCACCGAGAACAGCAGCTTCTTCTTCAACTACGGACAGTTCACCCAGAACCCCTCGTATCGCTTCGTCTACTCCAAGCTGAACTCGATCTCGAGCGAGTCGTTCCCGCTGCTCGGCAATCCCAACCTGAATCCCCAGGTGTCGGTCAACTACGAGGTGGGCGCCAAGCACCAGCTCATGCCGCGCGCCGCCGCCAACGTCACGTTCTTCGTCAAGGACGTCTACGACTACCCGGTGGCCACCACCTTCAGCCGCCTCTCGGGCAGCCAGATCACGCCGTTCTTCGTCTACCTGAACGGCCACTTCGCGCGCTCGCGGGGGTTCGAGGTCGAGCTGGAGAAGCGGCGCAGCCGCCTGTGGTCGGGCAAGATCACGTACACCTACCAGCAGACCAAGGGGAAGAGCAGCGACCCCAACGAGCAGAAGGTGGTGCAGGAGAACGGCGGCGACGCGTCCGAGACCCGGCTGTCGGAGACCTACGTGCGCTGGAACCGCCCGCACAAGCTGGCGGCCAACCTCGATCTGCGGTTCGACAAGGAGGCGCCGCTGGGCGTGCTGCGCAACTTCGGGGTCAACCTCTACATCCAGGGGACCTCGGGCCGCGCCTACACGCCCTCGAACCCGCTTTCGACCCAGGCCGCCGAGCCCAACTCCAAGAACGGGCCCTTCCAGATCACGACCGACGTGCGCCTGAACCGCGCCTTCCCGTGGGGGGATCGGCGCCTCGACGTGAGCTTCACCGGGACCAACGTCTTCAGCAACTACATCGTCAACCGCGTGGACCCGGTGAGCGGGCGCGGGCGGGTGTGGGGCGTGGGCTCCTACGACCCGGACCTGTTCCCCAACACCCGCGGCGACCACTACCTGCAGCAGCAGCAGGTGGACGATCCCTCGAACTACGGTCCGGGGGCGCAGTGGAGGGTGGCGCTCGACTATGACTTCTGATCGCCGGGTTCTCGCTGCCGCCCTCGCCGCCACGGTCCTGCTCGGCGCGGCTCCGGCCGCCCACGCCCAGTTCAAGCTCGGCCAGCAGCGCGCCGGCACGTCGTCGGGATCGTTCCTGAAGATCGGCCTGGGCGCGCGCGCCGTGGGCCTGGGCGAGTCGTTCGTCGCGGTCGCGAACGATCCCTCCGCCATCTACTGGAACCCGGCGGGGCTCGCGTCGCTGCTCCGCCCCGAGATCGAGGTCTCGCACATCGAGTGGCCCGCGGACATCCACTACGAGCACGCCGTCTACGTCCTGCCCTCGCAGCGCTTCGGCGGATCGTTCGCGTTCCAGTTCGGCGCGCTCTCCACCGAGCTCGACGAGACCTCGGAGTTCGAGCCGTTCGGGACCGGGCGCTCGTTCGTCTACAGCGACGTGGTGGCGGGCATGGCGTACGCGCGGCGCTGGACCGACAAGCTCCTGGTGGGCTTCGGGCTCAAGTACGTGCGCGAGGACCTGGGCTCGGACGTCGGCGGCCCGGTCACGAACGCGGCGCTGGTGGACATGGGCTCGATCTACTACCTGGGCTACGGCAGCGTCCGGATCGCCACCTCGCTCACCAACTTCGGCCCCGAGCTCGCGCCCGGCGGCTCGTTCGTCTCGCCCACCACCGGCGAGACGCGCGACTACGACGGGTTCGATCCCCCGATCCAGTTCCGCTACGGCCTGGCGTTCGAGCCCTACGAGAACAAGCAGCAGCGGCTCACCACCGCGGTCGAGATCACGCAGCCCGCGGACAACGCGCAGCGCATCAAGGCCGGGCTGGAATGGACCTGGCTGGGCCGCCTCGCGCTCCGCTCCGGCTACGACTTCAACGCCGACCAGATGAAGTTCTCGGCCGGGGCCGGCCTGTTCGTCGCCTGGGGCCAGCGCCAGGGCACCGTGGACTACGCCTACACCGACGGCGGCGTGCTGGGCGCGGTGAACCGGCTGTCGCTGGGGATGCGCTTCTGATGGCGGCCCGCCTCCGGCTCCGGGCCGCGCCCGGGCTCCTCGCGCTCGCGGTCTGGCTCGGCGGCCCGGGCTGCGGGCCGGCGTTCAAGCTGCCCACCGAGCATCGCGAGAACCGCGACCTGGTGGGCAACGGCACCTACGAGATGGTCTACACCTGGGACCACATGGGGGGCGTCCGCGACCTGCTGCTGGTGCCCGGCCCCCAGCTCTTCGTGGCATTCCAGGGCAATCCGGGCCGCGTCTTCGAGTTCTCGACGACCGGGCCCTACCCGCTCGCCGTCGATCGCTTCGCCGGCCTGCTCAATCCCGCGGCGCTCGCCTCGGGGGGCAACCGGCTGTTCGTGCTCGACCAGGGCGACACCGCGGCCGCGCGCGCCACCCGCGACTACGCCGGCGACAGCCTCGACTGCGGCCCGCTCTCGGGATTCCGCCGCCCGATCGTGGACCTCTCGAAGTACTGGTACGTGCGTGAATACGACCTCAAGGGCCGCACGCTCTACAGCAGCTTCAGCGACACCACCTTCGCGTGGGTGAACGGGATCGCGGCCGACGCCGGCGGGCGCGTCTACGTCTCGGGCGTGGTCTACGGCTGCAGCGTGGACCGATTCGATCCGCGCCTGAAGACCCTGGTCTTCGAGTTCCGCATCCGGCGCTACCTGCGGGGCGGGGGCGGATTCGTGGTCGGAGGCTGGCACAAGGATCGGGACTTCGAAATCACCGAGGGCACCGGCATCGGCTCGGCCGGGGACCCGCGCGGGATGCACTGGAGCGACATCACCGGCTCCGCCCTGTTCTTCGCCGACGTCAAGAACAGTGACGTCCAGAAGCTCGACGAGCTGGGCAGCCTCTCCAACTCGTACAAGCTGGTGGCCTGCGACCGCGACACCACCGACCTCGTGACCCCGCTGGACGTGAACGTGGACCAGGCCGGCTTCGTCTACGTGGTGGACTCCGGGAACCGGCGCGTGATGCGCTACGACCCCGCGGGCGACTGCGTGCAGCGCGTGGACATCGAGCCCGACCGGCACCAGCAGCGCCTCGTGGCCCCGGTCGCGGTCGCGGCGGACGTCATCGACGACCGGGATTTCGTCTATGTCGCCGATGCGGGCGCGGGCGAGATCGTGGTCTATCGGAGGCGCAAGTGAGGCGCGCGCTCGCCGCCCTCGCCCTGTGGCTCGTGGCCCCGGGAGCCGTGCGCGCCGCCGACCGGCCGCTGGCCGCCCCGCTCGCCGCCCAGCGCGCCGTGCCCGACACCGTGCGCTTCGACCAGGTGATCGCCACGGGCAGCCTGGTCCACATGACGGTCACCAACTACGGCTTCTACGGCAACAACTTCTTCAAGCCGGCGGCTTCGCTCGAGTACCCGGCCAACCGCGGCATCGAGCACATGGTGCGCGGCGGGTTGTGGGTGGGAGCGCGGGCCCAGGACCAGTTCGGCGAGTTCCTGGGCGTCACCACCGGCTCGGTGGACGCGGTCCAGGGGCCCACCAGCCCCGACGGCAGCGAGTTCACCCCGGGCGGCAAGTCGATCCGGGAGCGCTCGATCCTGATCACGAGCGAGTTCTTCGACCGCGCCGCGGTCAGCGAGCTGGACGTGGTCTCCGACTTCAACGACGACACGCCGACCGTGGCGACGAGCAACCCCGAGCCCCACCGCCCGATGCACATCGCGGTGCACCACGAGAACTATCAGTGGAGCTTCGGGGGGTTCAAGCACTGCCTGTTCTTCCACATCACCATCCGGAACGAGCGCACCCCGCTCGAGAGCCTGTGGGTCGGGATCTACACCGAGTTCTCGAGCGGCAACAAGGGCCACTACACGCGATGGCCCCCGACCTTCGACGATCCCACCGGCGACGGCTCCTGGTTCAACCGCAAGTGGATCGCCTACGACGACTCCCTGAGGCTGAGCCGCGAGCACTACTGCAAGGCCCCGCCGATCCCGGAGGGCTGCTCCGTGCAGACCGCCCCCTACTGGATCGGACTGCGGCTCCTGGGGTCGCGGGGCCTCGTCGGGGACACGACCACGCGGAAGGTCACCTATGCGGCCTGGAACTGGCAGGCGACCCCGCCCAAGCCCGACCGCGACCAGGACCGGGAGCGCTACCGGTTCCTGAGCGCCGGCACCATCCAGGACGTCGGCCAGGACAGCCTGCAGATCCCGGGATCCGGCGGCTCGGATCCGGTCGAGGTGCTCGCCGCCGGGCCGTTCCCGATCGTCTACCACGACAGCACCGTCACCGTGGACTTCGCCCTGGTCGGGGGCGCCCAGGTGAGCGACCTCCAGCTCAACTCCAGGACCGCCCAGTTCGCGTACGACCACAACTACGTTGTTCCCATCCCGCCGCCCTCTCCGCGCATGCACCTGGTGCCGCGCGAGCGCGCGCTCGACGTCTACTGGGACAACGTCTCGGAGTCGGCCTACGACGTGACCAGCCCCGACCCGCACGATTTCGAGGGCTACCGCGTGAACATCGGCGAGGACCCGGACACGCTGGCGCGCGTCGCGCAGTACGACTCGAACGTCTTCCCCGGCGACAGCACCGGGTTCAACACCGGCTTCGGCGCGGTCCGGCTCCCCATCCCGGTCGCGTTCGACGGCGTGACCTACCAGTACAGGACCACCGTGACCGGGCTGCGCGACGGCTTCAAGTACTACTGCGCCGTCACCGCCTACGACCGGGGCACGGCCGAGTTCGAGCCGCTCGAGAGCAGCTTCGAACAGAACCGCGTGATCGCGATCCCCGGGCCCGCGCCCGGCCAGGGTCCCGACGACACGCCGCGGGTGTTCCCGAATCCCTACCGCGTGGAGGCGCGCTGGGACGTCGGCAAGAGCGTCCGCGACCACTACCTGTGGTTCACGAACCTGCCGAAGCGCTGCAAGCTCGGCATCTTCACCCTCTCGGGGGACCTGGTCTTCGAGCAGGAGTTCGACGGCGCGACCTACCGCGGCGAGGGCGCGCGCGGGATCTTCGACCCCAGCAAGTCGCTCGGGAAACCGGTCCTGTCGGGAAGCACGTTCGGCTGGAACCTGATCACGCGCGAGGGCCAGGCGGTGGCGACCGGGCTCTACCTGTTCACCGTCGAGGACCGCGGCTCGGGCAAGCGCCACGTCGGCAAGTTCCTGATCGTGAAGTCGGACCGGGAGGGGCAATGATCCGCCCGATCGCGGCCCGGCTCGCGCTCCTCGCCGTGGCGGCGCTCCTCGGCGCCGCGGCCTGCTCGCCGAAGCACAACGTGCTCAAGCCCAACCTGCCGCCCGAGACCACGCTGTTCATCCAGGACACGATCGCCAGGGCGAACCACCGCGTGCACCTCTACTGGTTCGGGACCGACCCCGACGGCAACGTGGTCGGCTACGACATGCGATTCATCTCGGGCTCGGGCCCCGCGGATCCCGCCTGGACGCGCGTGCCCTGCGCCCTGCCGGGGCGCTGCACCGACTCGGTGTTCACGGTGTTCACGGGCGACTCGGGGCTGGTGCACGCGCGGTTCGAGATCCGCGCGGTGGACGACCAGGGGCTGGCGGATCCGACGCCGGCCGCGCAGGGCTTCGCGCTGACCAACGTCGCGCCCGGCGTGCGGATCACGAATCCGCTGCGGCTCACGGACAGCAGCTTCGCCACCGTGACGCTGGGCTGGGAGGTGAACGACCCCGACGGGGGCGGGCCGGGCCTCCGCTTCCGCATCTGGCTCGACGGGAACCGGGCGAACTACGACTCGACGACGGCGACGATCTTCACGGTGCCGAGCAAGCGATTCCTGGTGGGGGGGACCTACCTGGCCGGGCCCCGCACGGTCTACGTCCAGGCCGTGGACGACGGCGGCCGCACCGGGCCCACCGACAGCACTTCCTGGTACGTGCGCGCTCCGGGGGGGATCGACCCGGCCACGCATCCGGGCAAGGGCCGGCTCCTCGTGATCGACGATTCGTTCAGCAGCTCGTTCAATACCAACGACGCCAGCGTGGACACCCTCTACGCGAACGTCTGCCAGCGGAATCTTCCCGGCGGCTTCAGCCTGATCCGCATGCAGTCCTCGAACCCGTTCCGCTCGGGCGCGGACCTCGGCCAGACGTTGCGCGAGTTCGACGGGACCGTGTGGTACCGCGGATACGACACCCGGCTCACGAGCGCCCTGCAGTACTACCAGGACACGGTGACGGCGTTCGTCGCCGGGGGCGGCAGGCTGATGCTGGAGGGGGTCTACCTCGTCCAGGGGTTCAACGCTCCGGGCACGCTGAGGGAGGACTTCGTGACCGGCCCGCTCAATTGCCGGGGTCTCTACCGGGTGTTCGACACGACCGTGCGCGATTCTGCGGCGGCGATCGCGACCGTCTCGAACGACACCGTCCGGTCGTCGATCTACGTGTCGCCGCTCCACCCCCTCAACCGGATGCGCCTCACGGTGCTCCCCTCCATCACCGGGCAGACCCCGGGCCTGCGCGGCTTCGTCCCCTGGGACACCACCCAGGTCGCCTTCTGGGCCATGCCTCACGCTCTCACCGCCCCGACCAACACCGAGGACGTCGCGGTCGGCATGACCGTGGACCGGCCCGGCACGCTCGGGCCCGCCCCCGGGCGCCTGATCTTCCTGCCCTTCCCGGTCCGGGCCATGTCCCCGCTCACCGGCTTCGTGCCGCCCGCCCAGGTCCTCAAGGAGCTGCTGTTCGTCCCCCCGAAGGGGTTGCTCGCCCCCTAAGCCAAAGAGATCACGGTTTCCCCGAGATTGGTGCGGCCTCCACCGCATTTCAGGGGCCCGAGTCACTCCCCTAATTCTGTTGGCGCGGAGCCCAGCCGCTGGTAGACTCCTTGACGGATTCCCCCTGTCAGTTGATTGCAAAGCCGCGCACTCCTGGCCTGCCGGCACCGACAAAGTGGAGATCGGCCCACCGCATCCCGCCCCCAGTTTTTCCGGCTCGACCTTTGACCCGCAACCGAGGGAAGCCAACATGAAGAGATTGGGCACTCAGCTCACCGCCGTCACGCTTCTTCTGTGCGTCGCGACCGCCGCCTTCGCCGCGAACCACTATCCCCCAGGGCCGGCCTATCGGAGCTGCCCCGACACGCTGCGGATCTTCGACCTCGAGCAGGTGGATACGCTGGTGGCTCCCTGTCACCCGGCGAAGCCCGACACCGTGCTCGGCGTCGGCGGCATCGTCATCGCGTTCGACGCCAAACCGTCGGCGTTCGCGGTCTATTTCCAGACCACCGGCGGCGGGGCCTGGACGGGCGTCCAGGCGTTCACCGGCGCGACCAACTACAACGCGGCGCCGTACAGCCTCGCGCTCGGCGACAGCATCGTCGTGTACGGGACGATGCAGGAGTTCCCGGACCCCAACGGCACGACCGAGATCGAGGGTCCGGATGGCCTCCAGACCAGCAACGACATCGTGATTCGGAAGGTCTCCTCCGGGAACGCGCTCCCGCCGTTCAAGATCTTGAACACCCACGAGATCAACTGGATTCCGGGATCGGAGACTCCGGCGCCGCGGCAGGAGCCGTGGGAACAGTGTCTGGTCCGCGTGAGGGGCCCCGTCCATGTGGGGCGCACGTCTCTCCAGGGCGGCCAGCCGCCGCTCCCCTTCAACTCGTTCCTGGTGGTGAGCAACGCGCTCCCCACGGACAGCGTGCTGGTCGAGGGCAACCTGCTCACCACGGTGACCCCGCCTGCGGTCGGCACGGTCGTCGACTCGGTCCAGGGGATCGTCATCCAGAACACCACCACCGGCGTGAACTCGTACCGCGTCTCGATGCGCAGCAGCAATGACCTGTTCGCCTCCATCTCGCCCAATCTGGCGGAGGCCTACCCGATCAGCGACGCGCTGGCCGGGCAGCAGACCCGGCCGCTGCGGGGAGAGCGGCTGCTCCTCACCTCGAACGAGACCCTGCGCCTGGTCTTCGACAAGAACGTGGACGTGACCACGGCGCAGAACGCGGCCAACTACCATCTCGCCTCCGAGATCGACGGGTCGACGGTGGATGCGGCCACGGTCGAGGGCGGCTCCGGTCCGGCCGTGCTGCTGGACGTCACCTCGGTGCGGGCCCGCGGTGACGGCGAGACGGTCACGGCCTCCGGCATCGGCTCGTCGAGCTGCCCGTCCTGCTTGATGTCTCAGCAGAGCCAGTCGTTCATCAACGGCGTGCTGAGCCCCGCGGACGTTCAGGCTCCGGATCCCGACAGCCTGATCGTCACATCGCCCAGACAGAGCATCCTCGCCACGACCTGCACCGACCGCTCGCGCTTCGCCGGAACCGGGACGTCGGTCGGGCCCAAGCTCGCGGTGCGCGGCGTGGGCGTAGGGATCTACGGGTCGCTCCAGTACCTCGAAAAGGCCACGGGCGGTCAGCGCAGCGGATTGTCGGTGTTCGGTCCGAGCGCGCCCCTCACCCGCGGCCATGACATCCTGATCGCGGGCCAGATCCAGGAGTTCGGCGGCGAGACCGAGCTGGTGTTCAACACGTTCCTGAAGGACTTTGGGTTCGTCGGAGAGCCGGCACCGGTCGACTTCTCCGACAAGCTCGTCCCGGTGCTGAAGGACTCGACCTGCGACGCCGCGCAGAACATCACCAATGGCGAGGACTACGAGGGCGTGCTGGTCCACGTCAGCCGCGTCATGGTGACGGAGCACCGGACCACCGGGCAGAGCTGGTTCGTGGCCGACATCTCCGGAGGCGCCGCGAACGACACGATCCTGGTTTCGAACCTGAACGGCGTGCTCAGCGCCTTCACGCCGCCCGATTCGGGCACCATCATCGACGTCAAGGGCATCCTCCACTTCGCCAGCGGCACCTTCCGCATCTGCCCGCGGGAGGCGGGCGACATCAGCTCGCCTTCGCTCGGAGTCGGCGACGGCGGACGGGGCCTGGTCGCGCTCCGGGCCTATCCCAACCCGGCGCGCAGCACCCACCTCCGCTTCTCCGTGCCGCGGCGCGACGACGTGCACCTCGCGGTCTACGACCTCCTCGGCCGTCAGATCGCGGTGATCGCCAAGGGCCGCTTCGAACCCGGTGTCTACTCACGCGAGTGGAACGGCCGCGACGCAGCCGGACGTGATGCGGGGGCCGGCGTCTACCTCTTCCGTCTCAAGGTGGGCAAGGAAGTCCGGGATGTGCGCGGAGTGAGACTCAAGTAGCGTTTGGAAGCCATTGGGCGGCCGGGCTCCTCCGCGGGGTCCGGCCGCCTGCGTTTTGGGGCGCGGCGAGCGCCAGGCGGGCTTCGTGGGCGCGGCGCGCGCAGGCCGGCGGCGCGGCCCGTCCCGCGCGCGCCCGATTGCGCGGGCCGGGAGCGCGCCCCATAATGCGCCGCGTCTTGCGAACGCCCGCCCACACCTTTCGCACTCCGCGACCCTCGCGGCCCGCATGCACGTGGCCCCGATGACCGATTCGAACCGGGGCCGGCCCGCGTCCGTCTCGGCCACCGAGATGGCGCACCTGGTGCTCCCGCACCACGCCAACGTGCACGGATCGGTGCTCGGCGGGACGGTCATGCACTGGATCGACATGGCGGCGGCGGTGGTGGCGAACCGCCACTGCCGGCGCCCGGTCGTGACCGCGGCCATCGACGAGATGTCGTTCCGCGCGCCGATCCAGGTGGGGCAGCTCGCCCTCATCCACGCCCGCATCACCCTGGTGGACCACAGCAGCATGGAGATTCGCGTGGACGTCGAATCCGAGGACCTGCTCTCCGGCGAGCGCCGGCACACCAGCACCGCGTACGTCACCTTCGTGGCGCTCGATCCGGTCACCCGCCGCCCCACGCCGGTCCCGGCGCTCGTGCTCGAGACCGACGCCGAGCGCGCCGAGCACGGGCGGGCCCTGGAGCGCCGCCGCCTGCGCCTCGAGCGCCGCGAGGCCGAGACCCGGCGCGCGGGCCGCTGAGGGGAGCCCGGGCGCCGCGACCCAGGCGGCGCCGGAGAGCCGGCGTGCGGCCCCCCGCCGCTCGCGCGGGGCTGCGTCGCCCGAACGGGCCGAATTCGCTATAGTGCAGTGGAACCAGGGCCGTGGACCCACCGGGGGGTGACCCCGGCAGGCGCGGCCCACCCACGAGGAATCGGAGCGATGGCGATCAAGATCGTCGTGCCTCAACTGGGCGAGAGCGTGGCCGAGGGAACGGTCTCCAAGTGGCTCAAGGCGGTCGGTGAGCGGGTGCGCAAGGAGGAGCCGCTGGTCGAGATCCAGACCGACAAGATCAACGTCGAGATCCCTTCGCCCGCCGAAGGCACGCTGGAGGCGATCCTGGTGCCCGAGGGGACCACGGTGCTGGTCGGTACCGAGATCGGCTCGCTCTCCGGCGCCGGCGAGGCTCCCGCGGCGGCCCCGCCCGCGGCAGCCGCAAGGGCGGCGAGCGCCGCAGCCGCGGCTGCCCCGGCGGCCCCCGCGACCGCGACGGCGACCGCCGCGCCCCCGGCGCGAACCCCCGCCTCGCCCGCGAGCGGCAACGGAGGCGCGGCCGTCGATGAGCGCAACCTCTCGCCCGCGGTGCGCAAGATCATGCGCGAGAACGCCGTGAGCCCGGACGAGGTCGCCGCCATCCAGGGATCGGGCGTGGCCGGGCGCGTGACCCGCGACGACCTGCTCGATTACCTCCAGTCACGCGCCGCGCATCCCGCCGCGCCGGCGCCCGCGCCCGCGCGGGCGGCGGCACCCGCCCCGGCCGCCCCGGCACCGGCGTTCCTCGCCGCGCGCACGGCGCCGCCGGCCGGAGGCCCGCGCGAGGAGGTCGTGCCCTTCAGCAAGGTGCGCAAGCTCATCGCCGAGAACATGGTGCGGGCCAAGCACACCGCCGCCCACACCCACTGCTTCGACGAGACCGACATGAGCGCGATCGTGGCGCTCAAGCGCGAGTGGGGCCCCAAGCTCGAGGCTCAGGGCGTCAAGCTCACCTACATGCCGTTCTTCATCAAGGCGAGCGTCCTCGCCCTGAAGGAGTTCCCCTGGGTGAACGGCGAGGTGAGGGACGACGCGCTGGCGATCAAGAAGTACTACAACATCGGGATCGCGGTCGGACGCGAGGAGAAGGGCCTGATCGTGCCGAATCTCAAGGACTGCGACCGCAAGAACCTGGTGCAGCTCGCCGCCGAGGTGAACGACCTCGCGACGCGCGCCCGCAACGACCGGCTCAAGCCCGACGACATCATGGGCGGCACCTTCAGCATCACGAACGCCGGCGTCTACGGGGCGATCAACTCCTCGCCCGTCATCAACGTGCCCGAGGTGGCGATCCTCGGCGTCCACAAGATCGTCGAGCGCCCGGTGATCCGCGACGGGCAGATCGTCGCGCGCCCGATGATGAACGCCTCGATCGGGTTCGATCACCGCGTGGTGGACG
>DASXQT010000035.1:0-11249 GCA_036507005.1 Candidatus Eiseniibacteriota bacterium | reverse complement strand
AGGGAACCGACAGTCGGGCGCGGAGGCCGCGTCGGGCGTCTACATCTACCAGCTGATTGTCGATGGCCGCCGGTACACGAAGAAAATGATCGTAATGAAGTAGGGCGGGCCACGACGGGCAAACCCGGCCTAGGGCGGTCGAGGGCGCTTTCCTTGGCCGCCCTTTGCCGTCCTAGACCGTCTTCGCCCGTCCGTTTTTGACTCCCCCCTGTCACTTCGGCAGATTTCGTTGGGCACAAACGTTGCCTAGCCGAGGGGCGCTATGATCCGACCCGATCGCTTGACCGTCAAAGCCGCCGAGGCCCTGCAGCAGGCCGCCTCGCTCGCGCGCTCGCACGGTAATCCGGTGGTGAACGACGCGCATCTGTTCCACGCTCTGCTCGAGCAGGACGACGGCATCGTCGTGCCGCTGCTCCAGAAAGCGGGGCTGAATGTCGCCCAGCTCAAGGCGGAGACCGAGCGCGAGATCGCCCGGTTTCCCAAACAATCGGGCGACGCGGGGGAGGCGACGCTGTCGCGCGAGGTGTCGCGCGTCTTGGACCGCGCGGACGAGGAAGCGAAGGGCTTGGGCGATGCCTACGTCTCGACGGAGCATCTGCTGCTCGCCCTGGTCGAAGAAAAGGGGACCACGGCGCGCCAGCTGCTGTCGGCGGCGGGCGTCGACCAAGCCGAGCTGCGGACGGCGCTCGAGGGGGTCCGGGGCGCGCATCGCGTGACCGATCAGGAGCCCGAGCAGAAGTACCAGGCGCTGCAGCGTTTCACCCGGGATCTCACCGAGGTCGCCCGCAAGGGAAAAATCGATCCGGTCATCGGCCGGGACGAGGAGATTCGCCGCGTCATGCAGGTGTTGTCGCGGCGGACGAAGAACAACCCCGTGTTGATCGGGGAGCCGGGCGTCGGGAAGACGGCGATCGCCGAGGGGCTGGCGCAGCGCATCGTCTCCGCCCAGGTGCCGGAGAGCCTGAAGAACAAGCGCATCGTCACGCTCGACCTCGCCGCCGTGGTGGCGGGCACCAAGTACCGCGGCCAGTTCGAGGAGCGCCTGAAGACGGTGATGAACGAGATCCGGGAGTCCAAGGACACCGTGATCTTCATCGACGAGCTGCACACGATCGTGGGCGCGGGCGGGGCGGAAGGCGCGATCGACGCCTCGAACATGCTGAAGCCGGCGCTGGCGCGCGGCGAGCTGCAGTGCATCGGCGCCACCACCCTCGACGAGTACCGCAAGTACATCGAGAAGGACGGCGCGCTCGAGCGCCGCTTCCAGCCCATCATGGTGGACCAGCCGAGCGTCCAGGACACGATCGCGATCCTGATGGGCCTGCGCGACAAGTACGAGGCCCACCACGGCGTCAAGATCACCGACGACGCGGTGGTCCAGGCGGTGAAGCTCGCCGATCGCTACATGAACGACCGCTTCTTCCCGGACAAGGCGATCGACGTGATCGACGAGGCCTGCGCCCGCGCCCGGCTGTCCGTGAGCACCGTGCCCTCCGAGATCCACGAGCTCGAGAAGAAGCTCGAGGAGGTGGTCAAGGAGAAGGAGGCGGCGATCCGCGGGCAGGAGTACGAGAAGGCGGCGCGGCTGCGCGACCGCGAGAAGGAGCTGCGCGGGCGCCGCAACGAGCTCAAGAAGTCGTGGAGCGAGTCCAAGCGCGACAAGGAAGTCCAGGTGGACGAGGACCTCATCGCCTCGGTGCTCTCGGTGATGACCGGCATCCCGGTGGTCAAGCTGGCGGAGGAGGAGACCCAGAAGCTGCTGCGCATGGAGGACTCGATCCGCACCCGGGTGGTGGGGCAGGACGAGGCGGTGGCCGCGGTGTCGCGGGCGGTGCGCCGCAACCGCGTGGGGCTGCGCGACCCCAAGCGCCCGATCGGCTCGTTCATCTTCCTCGGGCCCACCGGCGTGGGCAAGACCGAGCTCGCCCGCGCGCTCGCGGCCTTCCTGTTCGACGACGAGGACGCCCTGATCCGGATCGACATGTCGGAGTACATGGAGAAGTTCTCGGTCTCGCGACTCGTGGGAGCGCCGCCGGGGTACGTGGGGTATGAAGAGGGCGGACAGCTCACCGAGAAGGTGCGGCGCAAGCCCTACTCGGTGGTCCTGCTCGACGAGATCGAAAAGGCCCACCCGGACGTGTTCAACGTGCTGCTCCAGGTGCTGGACGACGGCGTCCTGACCGACAGCTCGCGGCGCCGGGTGGACTTCAAGAACACCGTGATCATCATGACCTCGAACCTGGGTGGGCGGCAGATCGTGACCGGGGCGCGGGGGCTGGGGTTCACCAAGGCGGAGGGCGGCAGCGTCCAGCAGTTCAGCGCGATCAAGACCACGGTCCAGGACGAGCTCAAGCGCGCCTTCAACCCCGAGTTCCTGAACCGCATCGACGACGTCATCGTGTTCCACGCCCTGACGCGCGAGAACATGCGCTCGATCGTGGACATCCTGTTCGGCCAGCTCCGGGAGCGACTGCATGCGCAGGAGGTGTATTTCGACATCGCCGCGGAGGCGATCGACCTGCTCATCGAGCGCGGCTTCGACCCCGCGCTCGGAGCGCGGCCCCTCAAGCGGGCGATCCAGCGCCTGCTCGAGGACCCGCTCGCGGAGTTCATCCTGCGCGGCCAGCTCCCGGGCGGCGCCCGCTTCCGGGTGACGCGCAAGGGCGACGCCCTCGACTTCGAGCCGGTCACGACTCCGAAACCCGCTCCCGTTCCCGCTCCCGCACCGGCTTCCCCGAGGAGCTAGCCACTGAGGATCCACCCCGGCGGGCTCGCGCTGCTCGCACTCTTCGCCCTCGCGCCGCCGGCGGGGGCGGCGGCGCCCGCCGCGCTTCCCGCCGCCGACAGCGCCGCGGCCCAGGCACCGGCGACGGTGGGGCGGGTGTCGGTCGCCGGCAACCTGTACGTCGACAGCACGCGCGTGCTGCGCTCCTTCGAGCTCGCCACCGGCGCCCATTACTCCGAGGACGCGGTGCGGCGCGGGATCCGCAAGCTCTTCGCGCTCGGGCTCTTCAGCGACGTGTGGGTGGACTACGCCCCGCGCGGCGCCACCATGGACCTCGTGATCCACGTCCACGAGCGGCCGCGCATCACCAAGATCACGTTCGCGGGAAACCGCAAGCGCGAGACCGCCGATCTCGAGAAGAAGCTGTTCCTCAAGACCGGCGAGAGCTTCTCGGCCACCGCGGTGCGCACCCAGGTGGACTCGCTCCTCAAGTACTACCGGGACGAGGGCTACGCCAAGGCGAGCGTCGAGGCGGTGGCCGACAGCCTGAACCAGGGCCGCGAGGTGGCGCTGCGCTTCATGGTGCGGGAGGGGGAGAAGGTCAAGATCGAGCGCGTCGAGTTCACCGGGGCCAAGGCGTTCACGGCCGCCAAGCTGCGCAAGAAGCTCAAGAGCAAGGCGCGCGGGTTCCTGGGCGGCGGCGACGTCAAGGAGGAGCAGTTCACCGAGGACCGCGAGCGCCTCGAGCGCTGGTATCACAGCAACGGCTACCGCGACATGCGCCTGGCGTCGGAGGACCTGGCACCCGGCCGCGCGCCCGACCGGCTGGTGCTGCGCATCGCGGTCGAGGAGGGCCCGGTCTACGACCTGGGCGAGGTGACCTGGCGCGGCAACCAGGTGGTCGGCGCCGCCGACCTCGAGAAGCTGTGGCCGAAGCGCGGGGGCATCTACGACGTCTCCAAGATCGACCGCGCCCGGGGCGCGGCCTACAGCGAGTACGCGGAGCGCGGCTACCTCTACGTGGACGTCGAGCCGCGCGAGACGGTGAACGGCAAGCGGGTGGACGTGGCGTTCGAGGTCACCGAGGGCCGCCCCTCCGACATCCGCTACATCTCGATCAGCGGCAACCGCAACACCCGCGAGAAGGTGATCCGGCGCGAGCTCGCGATCCACGAGGGCGAGCGCGTCAAGGCCTCGCGGCTGCGCCGCACCAAGGACGACGTGTTCCGCCTCGGGCTGTTCGAGGACGTGCAGGTGGACTTCGCGCCCGCCGACAGCAGCGACGTGGACGTGCTCCTCAAGGTCAAGGAGAAGCAGGTCGGCACCGCCTCGGCCGGAGCCGGCTTCACCGAGGAGAGCGGGGTCACCGGCTTCCTCCAGCTCGGGCACAACAACGTGAACGGCAGCGGCCAGAGCCTGTCCCTCTACCTCGAGCGCGGCGGGAAGCGCGAGGACTACTCGATCAGCTTCACCGAGCCGTGGTTCCGCGACACCCCCACGTTGCTCGGCTTCTCGGTGTTCGACAGCCAGCGCGACCGCGACCTCTACCGCGAGAAGCGCGTGGGGGGCACCTCGCGCATCGGCCGGCCGCTGGCGTGGCCCGACTACTCGCGGGGCTCGCTCAGCTACGACCTCGAGCGCGTGACCATCGACTCCCTCGGCGTCCTCTCGGCCGCCGACCGCATCTCGCTCGCCGGGCTGCCCTTCGGGCGCAGCGTCATCACCAGCAGCGTGGGCGTGAACTTCCTCCGCAACAGCACCGACAACCCGTTCTATCCCACCCGCGGCACGCGGCTCAGCGCCAACGACGAGTTCGCCGGGGGGCCGTTCGGGGGCTCGGTCAACTTCCACAAGCACCGCTTCGAGGGCCGGCTCTACGTGCCCTCGATCGTGAAGGGCGTGACCACCATGCTGAAGGCGCGGGTGGGGCTGATCGGCGAGTACGGCGACCAGAACCTGCTGGTGCCGGACTACGAGAAGTTCCGGCTCGGCGGCGGCACCACGCCCGACCCCTTGCGCGGCTACGACGATTATCAGATCGTGCCGGCCAAGTTCGACCGGTTCGTCACGGCCATCACCCAGCGCACCTTCTCGGTAACGAATCCGGGCGGATCGGCGCACGACACCACGGTGTCCGACACCACGTCGTCGCGGGTGCGCTATCCGGGGGGACGAACGCTGCTGGCGTTCACGATCGAGCAGCAGTTCCCGATCGTCCACCCGCTGCACGGCGTGCTGTTCCTGGACGCGGGCAACGTGTGGGACCAGTGGAGGGAGATCCGGCCGTTCGAGCTCAAGGTGGGCCTCGGGGCCGGGGTGCGCATGGAGATTCCGCTGCTCGGGAACATCGGCTTCGACTACGGCTACGGCTTCCAACGGGATGACGGCGCGCGCGCGGTCGGGCATTTCCTGATCGGCAGCCTGAGCTACTAGGATCCCGCCCCATGCGCCCCCGGACCGCAAGGAGCATCGGCTGCCTGGCGCTCGCGGCCGCCCTCGGCTGGACCCAGGCCGCGCGCGCCGCCGACCTCCGGATCGGCTATATTGACTCCGCCCGGATCTTCCAGGAGTACGGCGTCGCCAAGGAGGCGCAGGCCCAGTTCGACCGCAAGGTCGAGGGCTGGCGGACGCAGTCGGCCGAGAAAGAGAACCAGGTCAGTCAGCTCCGGGCCGAGGTTCGCGATCAGGGGCCGATCCTCTCCACGCTCAAGCGCCAGGAGAAGGAGGAGGCCCTGCAGAAGGCGATCGACGCCTACGAGACCTTCCTCCAGGACATCTGGGGCCCGCAGGGCCGCGCCGTCCAGGAGAACGAGCAGGCCACCGGCGAGGTCGTGGCGCAGATCCGCGCCGTGGTGGAGAAAATCGCTTCCCAGAAGGGCCTGGTGATGGTGTTGGACTCCGCCGGCGGATTCCTCATCTACGCGGACCGCACCCTCGACCTCACGAGCGAGGTGCTGACGGAGCTCGCGACGCAATCCAAGACCGGAGCCCAGCATTAGGTCCGCGAACGCGCTAGGAGGGCGCTATCCATGATCGTCCGCACGCTGGCGGAGCTGGCTGCCGAGCTCGACGGCGAGGTGGTCGGCGACGGCTCGACCTCGATCCGGGGCGTCGCGGGGATCCGCGAAGCCATGCCGGGCGACATCACGTTCCTGGCCAACGCCCGCTACGAATCGTACCTCACCGAGACCCGGGCCTCGGCCGTGATCTGCTCGCGCGAGCCGCGCTTCGCGGCCATCGCGCTCCTGGTGGTGGACAACCCCTACCTCGCGTTCCAGCGCGTGGTGCGGGTGTTCCGCCCCGACCCCTACCGCCCGGCCCCGGGCATCCACCCGAGCGCCGTGGTCTCGCCCCAGGCCGAGATCGCCGAGGGCGCCTCGATCGGGGCCCACTGCGTGATCGAGCAGGGGGCGCGCGTCGGGTCGCGCGCCGTCCTGATGCCGGGATGCTACCTTGGCCAGCTCGCCGCGATCGGCGACGAGACCTTCCTCTATCCCAACGTGGTGGTGCGCGAGGAATGCACGCTCGGTGCCCGCTGCGTGCTCCATTCCGGCGTGGTGGTGGGCAGCGACGGCTTCGGCTTCGCGTTCGACGCCGGCCGCTACCACAAGGTGCCGCAGGTCGGCAACGTGATCATCGGCGACGACGTGGAGATCGGCGCCAACACCACGATCGACCGCGCCACCACCGACAGCACGCGCATCGGGGACGGCACCAAGATCGACAACCTGGTGCAGATCGGCCACAACGTGGTGATCGGGAAGCACTGCATCATCGTCGCCCAGGTCGGGATCTCGGGCAGCACCCATCTGGAGGACTTCGTGACCGTGGGCGGGCAGGCCGGCCTGGGGGGCCACATCCGGATCGGCGAGCGCGCGATGGTGGGCGGCCAGAGCGGCGTGACCAAGTCGGTCCCGGCCGGCGAGGTGTGGAGCGGCTACCCCGCGGCTCCGCACGGGCTGTGGAAGCGGATCACGGCCCTGGTGCAGAAGCTGCCCGAGCTCTTCCGGCGCACGCGCGCGCTCGAGGAGCGGGTCGAGCGCCTCGAGAGCACGAAGGAGCGGGAGGAGGTGCGTTGACCGTCCGGATGCAGCGCACCCTGGCGCGCGCCGTCAGCTTCAAGGGTGTGGGGCTCCACACCGGCGCGCCCGGCACCGTGGCGCTCAAGCCCGCGCCCGCCGGCTCCGGCGTGCGCTTCGTGCGCACCGACCTGCCGGGGAGGCCCGAGATCCCGGTGCGCCCCGAGAACGCGCACTTCGATCCGCGCGCCGGCCGCCGCACCATCCTCCAGCAGAACGGGGTCCAGATCCACACCATGGAGCACGTGCTGGCCGCGATCGCCGGGATCGGCCTCGACAACGTGGTGATCGAGACCGACACCATGGAGATCCCCGAGCTCGACGACGGCAGCGCCGCGCCCATCGCGCGGCTGCTGTGCGAGGCGGGGTTCGAGACCCAGGACCGCCCGCGGCGCCACATCAAGGTCACCAAGCCGGTGCGGTGGCAGGAGGACGACGTCGCGCTCTCGGCCGAGCCCTACGCCGGGTTCCGCATCACGTTCACGATCGACTACGACCATCCGCTGGTCGGGCGCCAGACGGTCTCGTTCGAGATCGACGACGAGACCTTCCTGCGCGAGATCGCGCCCGCCCGCACCTTCGTGCTCGAGCGCGACCTCGAGTTCCTGCGCCAGGCCGGATGGATCAAGGGCGGGCGGCTGGAGAGCGCGGTGGTGGTGGGGGAGAACGGGCTCAAGAACCCGGAGCCGCTGCGCTTCCCCGACGAGTTCGCGCGCCACAAGGTGCTCGACCTGCTCGGCGACCTGTTCCTGCTCGGCGCCCCGCTGCTCGGCCACGTGCGCGCGCTGCGCTCCGGCCACCAGAGCCACGTCGCCTTCGTGCGCTACCTGCGCGAGACCCTGCCGCTGCCCGGCCGCCGGCTCGGCAGCCCGCCCGAGGAGTGGGACATCACCGCGATCATGGACATCATGCCCCACCGCTATCCCTTCCTGCTGGTGGACCGCATCACCCGCCTCGAAGAGGGGCGGATGATCGAGGGCATCAAGAACGTCACGATCAACGAGCCCTTCTTCCAGGGCCATTTCCCGGGGCAGCCGATCATGCCCGCGGTGCTGATCATCGAGGCCATGGCGCAGGTCGGCGGGCTCCTGCTGCTCCACTCGGTCGAGGACCCGAGCGGGAAGCTCATGTACTTCATGGGCATCGACGGGGCGCGCTTCCGCCGCCCGGTGACGCCGGGCGACCAGCTGCGCTTCGAGCTCACCCTGCTCAAGCTCAAGGGGGCGACCACGAAGATGAAGGGCGAGGCCTTCGTCGAGGACCAGCTCGTGGCCGAGGCCGAGCTGCTGGCCACGGTGGTGGACCGGCGCGCGCCGTGAGCACCATGGTCCATCCCGCGGCGTTCGTCGACGAGCGCGCGGAGCTCGGGGTCGGGGTCGAGATCGGCCCCGGGGCGGTGATCGGGCCCCACGTCCGGGTCGGGGACCGCACCACGATCGGGAGCCACGCCCTGCTCACCGGCTGGACCCGGATCGGCAGCGGCTGCCGGATCCATCACGGCGCGGTGCTGGGGAGCCCGCCCCAGGACCTCAAGTACACGGCCGAGGAGCCCTCGTTCCTCGAGGTCGGCGACCACACCGAGATCCGCGAGTACGTCACCGCGAACCTCGCCACCGAACCGGGCGCCACCACGCGCATCGGCCACCACTGCCTGCTCATGGCCTACGCCCACGTCGCGCACAACTGCGAGCTCGGGGACCACGTGATCGTCGCCAACGCCGTCCAGATGGCGGGCTACGTCGCGATCCAGGACTGGGCGATCGTGGGGGGCGGCACGGTGATCCACCAGTTCACCCGCATCGGCCGCCACAGCATCGTGGGCGGGGGCTCGCGCATCCCCCAGGACGTCGCGCCCTTCGTGATGGCGGCGGGAAGCCCGCCGCGGCTCGGCGGCATCAACCGCGTCGGGCTCGAGCGCCGCGGCTTCTCGAGCCAGACCGTGGCGGCGCTCGACCGCGCCTACCGCATCCTCTTCCGCCAGCACCTGCCGGTGGGCGAGGCGGTGGCGCGCATGCGTGCCGAGCTCGCGGACCATCCCGAGGTCGAGCACCTCGCGCGCTTCGCCGAGACCTCGGTGCGCGGGCTCACCCGCTAGGCCCTGCCCGTGCAGCCGGTGCGAGTGGGCGTGTGGGGCGTGGGGACCTGGGGCGAGAAGCACGCCCGCGTCTACCACGCGCTCCGGGAGGCGGAGCTGGTCGGGGTGTACGACCGCGACCCGGCGCGCGCCGCCGCCGTGGCCGAGCGCCACGGGACCCGCGCCTTCGCGAGCGCCGAGGCCATGCTCGAGGCGTGCGAGGCGGTGTCGGTCGCCACCGCGACCGTGGCCCACCGCGCCGCCGTCGAGCGCGCGGCCGCCTTCGGGCGCCACGTGCTGGTCGAGAAGCCCATGGCCGCCACCCTCGAGGAGGCGGACGCCATGCGCTCCGCGGCTGCGCGCGCCGGGGTCGCGCTCCAGGTCGGGCAGGTCGAGCGCTTCAATCCCGCGCTGCTCGCCGCCCGCCCGCACGTCGCGCGCCCCAAGTTCATCGAGGCCCACCGCCTCGCCCTGTTCCAGCCGCGCTCGCTCGACATCGACGTGGTGTTCGACCTCATGATCCACGACATCGACATCGTGCTCGACTGCGTGGGCGCGAGGCCGGAGCCGGTCTCCGCCGTGGGCGTGGCGGTGCTCTCGGCCAACGAGGACATCGCGAACGCGCGGCTCGAGTTCGAGAACGGATGCGTCGCGAACCTGACCGCGAGCCGGGTCTCGCAGGAGCGACTGCGCCGCATCCGCTTCTTCCAGTCCGACGCCTACCTGTCGGTGGACCTGCTCGAGCGCTCGGTGGACCTGCTGCGCGTGGACGCGGCGCGGCTCGAGGCGGCGCTTCCCGACCCGCTCGCCGCGGCGGCGGCCATCCGGCGCTCGCGGCTCGAGGTGGGAGCGGGCGAGCCGCTCGCGCTCGAGCTCGCGGCGTTCCTGCGCTCGCTCCGCGGCGAGGGGGCCGGCGCGGCTTCGGCCGAGGCGGGCCGCGAGGCCCTGCGGGTGGCCGAGCAGGTGCGCGCGGAGATGAAGCGGCGGGCGCGGCAGTGGTCGGAGAAGCCGAGCGTCGTTTCCTGATCGTCGCCGGCGAGCCCTCGGGCGACGCTCACGCCGCCCGCCTGGTGCGCGCCCTCGCGAAGCTCGGCCCGTGCCGGGTGCGCGGGGTGGCGGGACCCGCGCTGCGCGCGGCCGGCGTGGAGCCGGTGGTGGAGATGGAGTCGCTCGCGGTCATGGGCTTCGCCGAGATCGCCGCGCGCCTGCCGGTCCTGCTCTCCGCCCGCGCCCGGCTGCTCGCCGAGTGCGCGCGGTTCGCGCCCCACGCGGTCGCGCTGGTCGACTACCCGGGCTTCAACCTGCGCATCGGCCCCGAGCTCAAGCGCCGGGGCGCGCGGGTCTTCTACTACATCGCGCCCCAGGTGTGGGCCTGGCACCCCGAGCGCGCCGCGGCCATGGCGCGCTGGGTGGATCGGCTCGCCGTGGTGTTCCCGTTCGAGGAGCCGATCTTCCGCGCCGCCGGCGTGGAAACCACCTTCGTCGGACACCCGCTGCGCGACGAGCTCGCCTCCGAGGTGGACGCGGCCACGCTGCGGGGCGAGCTGGGAATCGATCCCGGGCAGCCGCTGCTCGGGCTCCTGCCCGGGAGCCGCGCCCAGGAGGTGCGCCACCTGCTCGAGCCGCTGTGTCGCGCCGCGCAGATCCTCCTGCGCGACCGCCCGGCGCTGGCCGCGGTGGTGGCGGCGGCGCCCGGGCTCGATCCCGCGCTGTGGTCCGTGGCGGAGCGCCACGGCGTGCGCGTCGCGCATGGCCGCACGCGCTCGATCCAGGCCCACGCCACGGCGTGCGCCGTCGCCTCGGGCACCGCCACGCTCGAGACCGCGCTGTTCGGCACGCCGCTCACCGTGGTCTACCGCGTGGGATGGATCAACTACGCCATCGCCCGGCGCCTGGTGCGTCTCTCGCACATCGGGCTGCCCAACATCGTGGCCGGGGCCGAGGTCGCTCCCGAGCTGGTCCAGGACCGGCTCACGCCTGAGCGTCTGGCAGCCAGCCTCGCCCCGGCGCTCGACGACCCGCGCGAGCGGGCGGCGCGCAGCGCGGCGCTGGCCGTGGTGCGCGAGCGGCTCGGCGGCCCGGGCGGCCCGGCGCGCGCCGCCGGCCTGCTGTGGGCGCTCGCGTCATGAGTTGTGCTCGGAAGATTGGTGACGCCAGGCGGTGGCGCTGGGGCCCGCGTTCTTCGCTTCAGCGCTCAGGCGGCGTAGCGCAGCCGGTGTTCGCGCCCCTTCGGCACTTGCCGGGTCACGGTCTTCCCCCAGTAGTAGGCCTGCCAGCGCGGCGGCAGCCCTACTCGAGTCACGAACAGCCGGCGGCGCAGCAGCTCGGAGACCCGCAGGCGGCGGCGGAAGATCCCCAGGCGCATGGCGGG
>DASXQT010000034.1:0-22282 GCA_036507005.1 Candidatus Eiseniibacteriota bacterium | reverse complement strand
GCGCCTCACCACGGCGCGCCTGGCCCGCCCGTATCCGGGCATCCAGGTCGCGCTGGCCGACGGGCGGCTCCACATGCGAGCCGTGCTGATGCTGGGGCCGTACCTCACATCGGGGAACGCGGACGAGCTGGTGGCGGCGGCCGCGGGCAAGACCCGCTTCGAGCTCGCGGTTCTGCTCGCCGGGCGCTTCCCCAAGCCCGACGTGCCGGACCGGCTCGAGCCCATCGTCTCGTCGCCAGCGGCGTCCGTGATATCCGCCGAGTTCGCTCCGGCGGGCGCACTCGCTCCAGCGGGTTCACTCGCTCCGGAGCGAGTGAAAACAACCATGCCTGAGGAACGCATGCATGTCGAAGCGTCTTCGTGGGCCGCCACGCGCCCACTCACTCCGGAGCGAGTGGATGCGTCGGGGCTGCGCTCGGGCGTGACGCCGCTTTCGCCGGGGCGCTACGAGTTCGGGGGCACCTGGGACCAGGAGGGCTACGACCTCTACAACGACTTCCGGGCACTGGTGAGCCACGAGGTGCCGTCGGGGGAGCTGTCTCTGGTGCTCGAGACTGCCCTCAGGATCGCGAAGGCCGAGGTCGAGAAGCGCAAGTTCGGTGCGACCGCCCGGCCGGGCCGCTCGCGCGGGAGCCGCCATATCCCGGCGGCGGTGCGGCGCGCGGTGCACGAGCGTGACGGCGGCCGGTGCGCGTTCGTGAGCGACGCGGGGAAGCGCTGCGCAGCGACCCGGTTCCTGGAGATCGATCACATCGAGCCTGTGGCTCGTGGTGGCGAGGCGACATTGGAGAACCTGCGTCTGCTGTGCCGGGCGCACAACCAGTATGCCGCCGAGCGCGAATTCGGCGTGGAGTTCATGGGTCGCAAGCGCGAGGAGACGCGGCGCGACCGGCGCTGACCGCGGCGGGAAGAGCGGCGTCGGAACCCGGCTTCGTGACGCGGCGCGGCGGGAAGCGCGGCGCCGAAGCTCGGCCTCGTGACGCGGAAAGCGTGGGGCGAGCACGCACGGCGCGGGCATCGGCGCCCGCGCCTCCAGTTGCGGCTCGCCGACGCCTGCGGATAGATTCGCGCGTCCGTTCACTCCCGGCCCGATCGAACCCCATGCCCCTCACCGTCACCCACGAAGCGCTCGCCGATCTGCTCGCGACCCTGGTCGACATCCCGAGCGAGACGGGCGAGGAGCGCGCCATCTCCGACTGGGTGGCCGTCCGGCTCGCGGAACGCGCCGGCGGCGAGTGCCTGCGCTCGGGCGCGAGCCTGGTGTGGCGCGGGCCCCGGCGGGGACGGCCGCTGGTCGTGCTCGCGGGCCACCTCGACACCGTGCCCGCGAACGGAATGGGGCGCGCGCGGGTCGAGGGCGGGCGGCTGCACGGGCGGGGGGCGAGCGACATGAAGAGCGGCGACGCGGTGATGCTCTCCCTGGTCGAGACGCTCGATCCGGACCGGCTGCGCTTCGACCTGGCGGCGGTGTTCTACGACGCCGAGGAGGGCCCGGCCGATGGCAACGGGCTCGGCCGTCTGCTGCGCGAGATGCCGTGGCTCGGCGAGGCCGGCCTCGCCATCCTTCTCGAGCCCACCGACCTCCGCGTGGAACTGGGCTGCGTCGGCACGCTGAACGCCGAGGTCCGCGCGCGCGGCAAGAGCGCGCACAGCGCGCGCCCGTGGCTGGGCGTGAACGCGATCGAGCGCGCCGCGCCGTGGCTCGCGACCATCACGCGCCATCCGGTGCGTGCCGTGGAGGTGCAGGGGATCGAGTACCGCGAGACCCTGCAGGTCACCACGCTCCACGCCGGGCGCGCCCGCAACGTCGTCCCCGACCTGCTGGTCGCGAACCTCAACTACCGCTTCCCGCCCGGCCGGTCGCTCGAGGAGGCGGAGCGGGGGCTGCGCGCTCTGGTCCCCGCCGATCTCGAGTGCGCGGTCGTGGACCGTGCCCCGGCCGGCGAGGTGTGCGCCGACCGGCCCCTGGTGCGCGAGTTCATCGACCGTTTGCGGCTCGAGGTCGCGGGCAAGCAGGGCTGGACCGACGTGGCGCGCTTCACCGCGGCCGGGGTGGCGGCGTTCAACTTCGGCCCGGGCGTCCCGAAGCAGGCCCACCAGGACGACGAGTACTGCCCGCTCGCCAACCTGATGCCGGCCTACGACCGGCTCGCGCGCTTCCTCGGCGCGGAGGGCGCGTGACCGGCGTCGGCGAGCGCCGCGTGGCGGCCGAGGCGCCGCTCAACCCGCTGCTGCTCGGCGGCGGCGAGTACCCGTTCCTCCGCCTCGACCGCATGCGCGCGGCGCACCTGCCCGCCGGCGTGGCGCCCATCGACTTCAGCATCGGCGACCCGCGCGAGGAGACGCCGGCCTTCATCCGCGACGCCCTGCGGGCGGCGCTGCCCGCGGTCTCGAGCTACCCGGCGGTGGCGGGCCTGCCGGAGCTGCGCGCGGCGTGCGCGCGCTGGCTCGGGCGCCGCTTCGGCGTCACCGCCGATCCCGCCACCCAGATCCTGCCCGCGAACGGAACCAAGGAGGCGATCTTCCTGCTCGCCTTCGCCGTGATCGGGCGCGACTCCGCGCGCGACACCGTGGTGATCCCGACACCCGCCTATCCGGTCTACGAGGCGAGCGCGCGCTTCGCCGGCGCCGCGGTCCACGCCGTGCCGCTCGCGGCGCGCGACGGCTTCCGCTTCGACCCCGCTCGCGTGCCCGACGAGGTGTGGCGGCGCACCGCGCTCCTGTGGCTCAACTACCCGCACAATCCGACCGGTGCTTCGATGTCGCGCGAGGACTTCGCGCGCGTCCACGAGTGCGCGCGCAAGCACGGGTTTTGGGTGGCTTCGGACGAGGCCTACGCCGAAATCCACTTCGGCGCGCCGCCGCCCTCGATGCTCGAGTCGGGCTTCGACCACGTGCTCGCGCTCCACACCCTGAGCAAGCGCTCGGCGATGACCGGCTACCGCTCGGGCTTCATGGCGGGGGACGAGCGCCTGATCGCCGCGCTCAAGCGCTTCCGCCCCAACGCCGGCGTGGCCACGCCCGAGTTCGTGCAGCGCGCGGCGATCGCGGCCTGGGACGACGACCGCCACGCCGACGAGCAGCGCGCGCGCTACGCGGCCAAGCGCGCGCTGTTCCTCGAGTGCTTCGCCGCCCGCGGATGGGAGACGGCGGCGAGCGCGGCCACGTTCTATCTCTGGATCCGCGCCGCGCGCGGCGACGACGTCGGGCTCGCCGAGCGGCTGATGCGCGAAGGGCTCGTGGCCCTGCCGGGCTCGTTCCTGGGCGCGGGCGGCGAGGGCTTCGTGCGCTGGGCGCTGGTGCCGACGCTCGAGCAGTGCCGCGAGGCGGTGGCGCGCCTCGCCGCGGTCGAGAACGGATGAGCGCGGAGCGCTACCCGCTCGAGCGCTGGCGCGAGACCATCGCCGGCGCCTACGCGGGCCGCGTGCCGCTCGACGAGCCCGCGGTGCGCGGCGCGGTCGAGGGCGCGGTCGCGGCGCTCGACTGCGGCGACTTGCGGGTGGCGGAGCAGGCACCCGCGGGCGGCGAGTGGGTGGTGCACGGCTGGATCCAGCAGGCGCTCGCCCTCTACTTCCGGCTCCGCGTCTCGCGCACGCTCGAGTGCGGGCCGCTCGAGTTCCACGACAAGATCCCGCTCAAGCGCAACCTGGCCTCGGCCGGCGTGCGCGTCGTGCCGCCGGGCGTGGTGCGCTACGGCGCGTTCCTCGAGCCGGGCGTGATCGTGATGCCGGCCTACGTCAACGTCGGCGCGCGGGTGGGCGAGGGGACGCTGGTGGACACCTGGGCGACCGTGGGCTCGTGCGCGCAGATCGGGCGGAGGGTTCACCTCTCGGGCGGTGTGGGGATCGGGGGGGTGCTCGAACCGCCGCAGAGCGTGCCGGTGATCGTCGAGGACGACTGCTTCGTCGGCTCGCGCGCGGTGGTGGTGGAGGGCGTGCGGATCGAGCGCGGCGCGGTGCTGGGCGCGGGGGTGGTGCTCACCGCCTCGACCGCGATCGTGGACGTGACCGGCACCGCGCCGGTGGTGACGCGCGGCCGCGTGCCGCCGCGCGCGGTGGTGATCCCGGGAACGATGCCGAAGAAGTTCCCCGCGGGCGAGTTCGGCACGCCGTGCGCGCTCGTGATCGGGAGCCGCAAGGAGTCCACCGACCTCAAAACCTCGCTGAACCAGGCCCTGCGCGAATACGGAGTCCCGACGTGAGAGCGCCGCCGCGCGCCTCCGCCGCGCACCCGGCCGCGGCGCGCGCGCGGGGCGGCCGGGCGCGGTGAGCCCGCGCCGCAAGAGGCGCGGGCGGGGCGCAGGGGCCGCGCCTCCCCAAGCTCCCGCGCCCGAGGTGCTTCGCGCCACGGAACCCGCCGCCGTGGCCGCCGCGCCCCGCGCCGCTCCACGCATCTGGCCCGCGTACGCCGTGGTCGTGGCCGCGTGGCTCGCGCTCTGGGCACCCCAGATCTTCAAGGCCCAGGTGCTGACGCTCGGCGACGCGCGGGTGTTCCGCCCCTTCGCCGAGTATTCGCGCGAGCGCTGGCTCTCGGTCCACCAGCGCACCTACTGGAACCCGTACGTCTTTTGCGGCATCTCGGCCAGCGCGAGCCTGGCGGATTCGCGCCCCCAGTACCTTCCGGACGCGGCGCTCGACCTGTTCGAGGTCCTGCGTCCCTCGCGCGTCGTGCCCCTCGCCGGTCCGCTGCTCGCGCACCTTGCCGGCATGCTCGCCATGGCCGCGCTGGCGCGCGCGCTGTGGGGCTCGGGGGTCGCGGCCATAGTGTTTGCGGGCGTGGCGTGGGGGCTGATGCCCGAGCTGATGGTGCCGTTCGCGTTCGGGCACGACGCCCAGCTCGTCGCCTGCTCGCTCCTGCCCGTCGTGCTGCTGGCGATCCATCACGCCTGCACCCGTGAAGCGCGCGCAGCTTGCGGCGCCACGCTCGGGCTCTCGGCCGTGTCCGCCGTGATGGTGCTCACCGGGCATCCGCAGATCGTGGTCCTGGGCTCCATGCTCGCGCTCGCGTTCGCGCTCGAGCGCGCGCTGAGCCATGGCCGGCCGGCGCGCCTGCTGTGGCTGGGAGCGGCCGCGGCGCTCGCCGTGGCGATGGCGGCGGCGGTGTGGCTGCCCGCGCTGCGCTACGGCGCGGCCTCGTTCCGCGGCGGGGGAGGCGCGCTGGGCGTCCCGACCGAGGAGATCGAGCGCTACAGCCCCGGCCTTCGCGACCTCCTCGCGTTCGCGTCCCCGTGGGCGGTCGGCTTCGGAGGGGACACCTACTGGGGGGGGATGGAGCGAACCGATTACCCCCGGTTCCTGGGCGTCGTCGTGCTCGCGCTCGCGGCGAGCACGCTGGCTCGCGGCCTCCGCAACTCCACCGTGGCGGTGCTGGCGCTAGCCGCCGCCTTCGCGGTGCTCTCGTCGCTCGGGTCGACGCTCGGGCCGCTGGGGGCGGCGCTGCGGGCGGTCGTGCCGCTGTCCTCGCGCTTTCGCACCGCGACCATGTGGATCGTGGTCGCTCAGCTCGCGATCGTGCTCCTGGCAGCGCGCGCGTTCGCCGCCGACCCGGGCTTCCCGCCCCGGCCGCCACGAAGGGCGTGGATCGCCGCGGCCGCGCTCCTGCTCGCCGGTCTCGCGCTCGCCGGCCCGCTCGCCCCGGGCCTCGCGGCGCTGATCCGGGAGCTCCGGCCCCAGGCGCTGGCCGCGAGGGCGGCCCAGGCGGCCGGGCTCGACCTCGCGGCGCGGGCCGCCGTGCTCGCCGCCACGGCGACCCTGCTCTGGAGGATGCGCGCCCGCGGACCGCGCTCGCCCCGGGCCGCGGCCGGGCTCGTTGCGCTGGCCACGCTCGACCTCGCGAGCGTCACCGCGCCGATCCTGCGGCGCTCGACGGGGCCCTACCCGAGCGTGCTGGCCGCGCCGGCGCCCGAGCTCGCGCGCCTCGGGGCGCGCGAGCCCTGGGTCCGGGTCTCGTCCGCCCGCCACGTGCCGTCCCGGCCCGGCACCAGGATCGGAACCCGGCGCGACTTCGAGATCTACTCCAACGACTGGATCCGGTGGCGCGCCCGCTCGCTGGGCGGAACCCACGGAGCCCCGCCTGCGCTGTGGCGCGAGATGAGCGACATCACGCGCAGCTACGGCGCGATGTGCGCGTTCGGCGTGGCCTACATGTCCTCGGATCCGGGCCCGGCGTGGGACGAGCGGCGCTTCGAAACCGTGTACCGCGGCGCCGGGGAGGTCGTCTACCACCTGCGCGCGGCGCTCGGCCGCGTCTATGCCGTGCCCGAGGTGGTATCGCTCGGCAACAACGTCGCGGTGATCCGCGCCATGATGACGCAGGATTTCGATCCCGCCCAGGTCGCGTTCGCGGCCGCGCCGGATGCGGCCGGCGTCTATCCCGGATCGGCGGGCTGCCGGATCCGCTGGGTCGCGGACGAGCCCGACCGCATCGTGCTCGAGACCCAGGCGGGCGATCGCGCGTTCGTCGTGCTCGCGGACGCGTGGTTCCCGGGCTGGAGCGCGCGCGTCGACGGCGGCGAGGCGACGATCCACCGCGTGAACCAGCTGGTGCGCGGCGTCGCGGTGCCGGGCGGGACCCATCGCATCGAGATGACGTTCGTGCCGGAGGGCTGGCGCACGGGCCTGATGCTCACGCGCGTCGGCTGGCTCGCGCTCGCGGCGCTCGCGGCGGCGTGGGGGATGTGGACGATCCTCGACCGGGGCGCTCGCGGCGGGTTCGCTTGACCACCCCCGGGACCGCTCCTAGACTCGATTGCGGTTCGTGGCGGTCGGCCATCGGGTCGTCCGCCATTCGATCATCGGAGGCAAACCGTTGGCCACCATCCGGCTCGAGGGGCTCTCGGTCTTCGGCCACCACGGCGCGAGACCCTACGAGAAGGAGGCGGGCCAGCGCCTCGAGGTGGATCTCGAGCTGGAGCCCACCGACGATCGGGCGGAGCGGAGCGATCGGCTCGCGGACGCGGTGGACTACGATCTCCTGAACCGCACGGTGCGCGAGGTGGTCGAGGGCAGGAGCTTCCACCTGCTCGAGACGCTCGCGGCCACGACCGCGGAGACCGTGCTCGAGCGCTTCGCGGTGCGCAGGGTGCGGGTGCGGATCGCGAAGCAGAACCTGGGCTGGACCACCGGCGGGCGGGCGGTCATCGAGGTGGTGCGGGAGCGGCGCGCGTGAAGGCGTTCATCGGACTGGGATCGAATCTCGGCGAGCGTGAGGCGATGATCCGCCAGGCGCTGGAGGAGATCACGCGTCTGCCCGGCACCCAGCTGCTGCGGGCCTCCTCGCTCTACGACACCGAGCCGGTGGGCGAGGTGGACCAGCCCAACTTCCTGAACGCCGTGGCCCAGATCGACACCGAGCTCACCGCGCGCCAGCTCCTCTGGAACCTGCTCCTGATCGAGAAGCGCCTCGGCCGCGTGCGCACCCAGCGCTACGGGCCGCGCACCATCGACCTCGACCTGCTGCTCTACGGCAGCCTGATCGTCGAGGAGCCCGACCTGATCGTGCCGCACCCGGAGCTCACCCGGCGCTCGTTCGTGCTGGTCCCGCTGGTCGAGCTCGATCCGCTGCTGGTGCATCCGGGGACGGGCGAGACCCTGCTCAGCCACCTGTCGAGGCTCAACACCCGGCCGCCCGTCAAGCGGGGCTCCCGGCTCTGGAACTGACCGGTCCGGGGATGCCGGAAAACCGCTACATCGTCGTCGAAGGGGTGATTGGAGTCGGAAAGACGAGCCTGGCGAGGCTGCTGAGCGAGCGCCTGCAGGCCCGTCTCGTGCTGGAGGAGGTCGAGGAGAACCCGTTCCTCAAGGACTTCTACCGCGACCGCGCGCGCTATGCGTTCCAGACCCAGATGCACTTCCTGTTCAGCCGCTACCAGCAGCAGCGCTCGCTGCGCCAGATGGAGCTGTTCCGCGAGGGCATGGTGGCCGACTACCTGTTCCAGAAGGACCGGATCTTCGCCTCGCTCAACCTGTCGGACCGCGAGCTCTCGCTCTACGAGCGCCTGGTGGGCTGGCTCGAGCTCGAGGTGATGAAGCCCGACGTGGTGGTCTACCTTCAGGCCAATCCCGACGTGCTCATGGAGCGCATCGCGCGCCGCGCGCGGCCCTACGAGCGGGAGATGGAGCGCGACTACATCCGCCAGCTCAACGAGGCCTACAATCACTTCTTCTTCCACTACGCGGAGGCCCCGCTGCTCGTGGTGAACACCAACGCCATCGACTTCGTGAACAACGCCCACGACTTCGAGGACCTGCGCGCCCGGATCGTGTCGCACGGCCACGGCACGGTCTACTACGCGCCGGTCGAGCCGGGGAACACGCTGTGAGCCCCGATCCGGCGGTGCGGGAGGCGCGCGCCCCGCGGCCGCGGCGCTCGGCCCCGTCGTTCCGGGAGATGAAGCGCCGCGGCGAGCCGATCGTGGCGGTGACCGCCTACGATTTCCCCACCGCCCGCATCGCCGACGAGGCGGGCGTGGACATGATCCTGGTGGGCGACAGCCTGGGGACCGTGGTGCTCGGGTACGAGAGCACGCTCCCGGTCACCATGGAGGACATGCTCCACCACATCCGCGCGGTCACGCGCGCGCGGCCCGCGGCGCTCGTGATCGGCGACATGCCGTTCATGTCCTACCAGGTGAGCGACGAGCAGGCGGTGCTGAACGCCGGGCGCTTCGTGCAGGAGGCGGGCGCGGACGCGATCAAGCTCGAGGGCGGCGAGCGCGTCGCCGGCGCGGTGCGCCGCATCGTGGAGGCGGGGATCCCGGTGATGGGCCACCTCGGGCTCACCCCGCAGTCGGTGCTGGCGATGGGAGGCTACCGGGTGCAGGCGCGCGGCGAGGCCGACCAGGAGCGGCTGACCGGCGAGGCGCGCCTGCTCGAGCAGTGCGGCTGCTTCGCGCTGGTGCTGGAGGGCATCCCGGCGCGGCTCGGCGCCGCGGTGAGCCGCGAGCTCGAGATCCCCACGGTCGGCATCGGCGCGGGCCCCGGGTGCGACGGGCAGGTGCTGGTGAGCCACGACCTGCTCGGGCTCACCCTCGGCCACACCCCCAAGTTCGTGCGCCGCTACGCCGCGCTCGCCGAGGAGATGCGGGGCGCCTTCGAGCGCTTCGCGGGAGACGTGCGCGCCCGCCGCTTCCCGGGCGAGCAGGAGTCCTACTGATGGCGGCGCGCGGCCGCGCGCGGCCCCGGAGCACGCTTCGCGTTGCGCCCCGCCGGGTGCGCTCCGTGGCGCAGGTGCGCGAGGCGGTCGCTTCGTTCCGGCGCCGCGGCGAGAGCGTGGGGTTCGTCCCCACCATGGGAGCGATCCACGCCGGCCACCTCGGCCTCATCGAGCGCGCGCGCGAGGCCGACGACCGGGTGGTGGTCAGCATCTTCGTCAACCCCCTCCAGTTCGGGCCCGCCGAGGACTTCAAGCGCTACCCGCGGCCCTTGGCGCGCGACCGCCGGCTGATCGCCGGCGCCGGCGCGGACCTGCTGTGGGAGCCCGCGGTCTCCGACATCTATCCCGCGGGCGACCGCACGCGGGTGCGGGTCGAGGGTCTGAGCGAGCGGCTCGAGGGGGCGTCGCGTCCCGGGCACTTCGAGGGCGTGGCGACGGTGGTGCTGCGCCTCCTCAACGCGGTCGCGCCCGACACGCTGTGGCTCGGGCAGAAGGACGCGCAGCAGGCCCGCATCCTGGAGCAGCTGGTGCGCGACCTGCACGTGCCGGTGCGGGTGCGGCGGGCGCCCACGGCGCGCGAGGCGGACGGGCTCGCGCTCTCGTCGCGAAACGCCTACCTCGACCCCGCCGAGCGCCGCCAGGCCGTGGCGCTGGCCTCCGGGCTGGCCGAGGCGCGGCGCCTGCTCGCCCGCGGCGCGCGGTCGGCGGCGCGCCTCGAGCGCGCGATCCGCGAGGTGTGGCGCGGCTACCCCGCGGTGCGCGAGGACTACGTGGCGGTGGTGGACGCGGACACGCTGGAGCCGGTGTCGCGGGTGCGCGGGCACGTGCTGGTGGCGGTCGCGGCGCGCGTCGGGCGCGCGCGCCTGATCGACAACTTCGAGTGGCGGCCGGCGTGAGCCGGTTCCGCCATCCCGGTGTCGCCGCCCTGGTGCTCGCCGCCGGACAGGGCACGCGCATGGGCAGCGACCTGGCCAAGGTGCTGCACACCATGGCCGGGCGGCCGCTGCTGCGGCACGTGCTCGATTCGGTCGAGGACCTCGGGCCGGGGCGCACGATGGTGGTGATCGGGCACCAGCGCGATCGGGTGCGGGCCGCCTTCCCGGACCCCGGGCTCGAGTGGGTGGAGCAGGCCGATCAGCGCGGCACCGGGCACGCGGTGATGATGGCGGCCCCGGCGCTGCGCGGCTTCCGCGGCACCCTGCTGGTGGTCTACGGCGACACGCCGCTCCTCACCGCCGCCACCCTGCACGAGCTGCTCGAGGCCCACGCCGGAAGCGGCGCCGCGGTCACGGTGCTCTCGATGCGGGTGCCGGACCCGCAGGGCTACGGACGCATCGTGCGCGGCCCCGGGGCGAGCATCCGGGCGATCGTCGAGGACCGCGACGCGAGCCCCGAGGAGCGGCGCATCGACGAGGTCAACTCCGGCGTCTACGCCTTCGACTGGCCGCGGCTCGAGCGGGCGCTCGAAGGGCTCACCGCGCACAACGCGCAGGGCGAGTACTACCTGACGGACGCCGTGGGCCTGATCCGCGGCGCCGGCCACCCGACCGCGGTGTGCCTGGCGCGCGACTACCGCGAGCTGCTCGGGATCAACACCGAGGCCCAGCTCGCCGAGGCCGAGCGCGCCTGGGCCGAGCTGCGAGAGGGGCGCGCCCCGCGCCCGGGGCGCTGAATTGGCGGGCGGCGCGGGCCTCGAGCGGCTGTGGTCTCCGTGGCGCATGGCCTACGTGCGGCGGGCGGCCGAGCCGTCCGGCTGCCTGTTCTGCCGGACGCGGCGCGATCGCGACGACCGGCGCCCGCTCGTCATCCATCGCGGCCCGCTCGCCTTCGTGATGCTCAACCGCTTTCCCTACAACCCGGGGCATCTGATGGTGGCGTGCGCGCGGCACGCGGCGAGCCTCGCGGACCTCACGCCCGAGGAGCGCGAGGCGCTGGTCGAAGCGGCGGTCCTGGCCGAGCGCGCGCTGGCTGCCGAGTACCGGCCCGACGGCGTGAACCTGGGCGCCAACCTGGGGCGCGTGGCGGGCGCGGGCTTCCCCGGGCACTTCCACCTCCACGTCGTGCCGCGCTGGAACGGCGACACCAACTTCATGGCGGTGATCGCCGGAACCCGGGTGCTGCCCGAGTCGCTGGCGCGCACCTGGAGCCGGCTAAGGCGCGCGATCGCACGGCTCGCCCCGCGCGCGGCCGGCCCCCGGGGCCGGGCACGCGCCGCCCGGCGGGCCGCGCGCCCCGCAGGCGGGAGGGCGCGTGGGCGGCGCGGCTGAGGTCACGCGGCGCATCGCGATCGGCCTGCTCGCCACGCTGGCGCTGGCGCTTCTGCTCTCGTGGGGCTACGCTCGCCTCCGGCCGCCGGGCGCCCTCCGTACGCACGGGGCGCTCGGGCGCGTGATCCGGGTGCAGGTTCTGAACGGCTCCGGAGAGGGCGGCGTGGCGTCCCGCGTGGCCTCCTATCTCAAGGAGGGCGGGTTCCACGTCGTGGAGGTGAGGAACGCCGACCGCTTCGACTACTTCGCCACGATGGTGGTGGCGCGCCGGGACGACCCGGCGGCGGCCCGCGTCGTGGCGCGTTACCTGGGCAGGCCGCCGGTGATCCGGCAGGCCTGGGACTCGGACCTGGCGGAGGTCACGGTGGTGATCGGGAGCGATCGCAGCCGGCTCCGCCTCGGTCCCTGAGGAGGAAAATGTGTTCGGACTCGGTGGTGCGGAGCTCGGGGTTCTGTTTCTCGCGATCCTGCTGATCTTCGGGCCCAGTCAGATCCCGAAGATGGCGCGCAGCATCGGCCAGGCCATGCGGGAGTTCCGCAAGGCGCAGCGCGAGATCGGGGAGGAGCTGAACCGCGAGGAGCCGAAGGACAAGTCCGGCGACAAGGCGGCGCAGTAGCCGCGCCCGCCCCGGCCGGGCTCAGTCGCCCGCGGGGCCCTGTCTCAGGTCGGTGACCTTGGCCTTGCCGCGCACCGAGGCCAGGTAGCCGAGCAGGAAGCTCTGCTGGCGCCGCTGGAGGATCTCGTTGCTGAGCTGGCCCTTCAGCGCCGTGAACGACGCGCTGTCCGCCGGCACGAGCTGATCGAGCCGGCCGAAGTACCAGCCGTTCAGGCCGCGCACCGGACCCAGCACCTTCCCGGCCGGCGCGGCGAACAGCGCTCCCACCATCTCGGGGGCGCCCGAGATCCGCGGGTCGGGCCGCACGCGCGTGAGCCCCTCCACCTTGGCCGCCGTGAGCCCCGCGGCCCGCGCCGCCTGCTCCAGCGTGCCCCCGGAGGCGAGCGCCTTCTCCACCACGTCGGCGGCCGGCTTGCTGCGCTCGACCCGCAGGTCGGCCCGGGCGAACTGGCGCAGCTCGTCCGTGATCTCCTCGCGCGGCGGAATCCCGGCCGCGCGCCGGGCCGCGAGCTGGGCGACCGCCAGCTCGTCGAGGCCGACGAACACCGGGCTCACCTCGTTCGGCCGGGCGGTGAGGCCCCAGTCGCCGGCCTCCGGGACTCCGAACAGCGACTGCGGCGAGCGGTCGTAGTCGTACCACTCGGTGCGGGCGGTGGCGAGCCCGCGCTCGGCCGCGGCGCGGCCGAGGCCGATGCGCGTGGCGCGCTCGCGCAGCTTCTTGAGCTCCTCCACCTGGTCGCGCAGCGTGTTCTCGTTGGGGCGCACCTTGATCGCGATCTGCGCGATCTTGAGGGAGGGCGGTGCCCCGGGCGTGGCCTGCTTCTTGTCCATCAGCTTGACCACCATGTAGCGGGTGCCGTCGAGGAACGCGTCGCTCACCTCGCCGGCGTTCAGCGCGGCGATCTTGGCGCCCGCCTCGCCCCCCAGCTCGCCGGGCTGGAAGTAGCGGTCGACCACGCCGCCCTGCTCGGCGTTCGGACCTTCGGAGTAGTCCTTGCACAGTGCCGCGAAGTCCTCGCCGCCGCGCGCCCGGGTGGCGAGGCTCTGCGCCAGCTCGCGGGCCACGCGCTGCTCCTCCTCGCCGATGCGCTCGGGCACGATCAGCACCTCGAGCTGGACGCGCTCGTCGGTCGCGAAGCGCCCGCGGTACCGCTGGTAGGCGCGGTCGAGGTCGGCTTCGGCGGGCGCCGGGGTCCCGGAATCGGGCGCGGCGGGGACCTGGACCACCGTGACCGTGGCGCGGTCGTAGCGGTCGTGGAACGCCTCGCGCAGCTCGGGCTCGGAGAGCTTGATCGCGGCGAGCAGGCGCTCCTGGAGCTTCCGCACCGGGAGCTGCTGGCGCACGATCTCCTCGAACCCCGCCCAGTTGATCTTGGGATCGTTGAGCGCCTGCTGGTACTTGGCCGGGTCGAACTTGCCGTCGGTCTGGAACACCGGCTGGTTCACGAGCTGGGCGGGAGGGGAGGTCTTGAGCGTGAGCACGACCTCGCGGTCGCGCGGGCGGATCCCGAGCGCCTTCGCCTGCTGGCCGAGGAGCTTCTCGATCACCAGGTTCCTCCAGGCCTGCAGCTCGATCATCTTCTCGTCGCGCTCGGCGGGCTCGGTCTTGTACTGGCGGCGGTAGGCGTCGCGCTGGTTGGCGAGCGCGGCCTGGTACTCGCTGAACAGGATGCGCTCGCCGTTGACGGTCCCGGCGAAGTTCGTGCCGCGCCCGCCCCGGCCGCTGCCCAGCCCCGAGCCCAGCAGGAACACGAAGCCGAGGACGAATCCGCTGATGGTGATGAAGATCAGCACCCACCAGATGGTCTTGGTGTGGTGGGTGGCGCCGCGCAGGAAGCGAAGCATGCAGGGACTCCGGGTTCCGTGGGGTCGTGACCGATCGTGAGCCGAACGAACGCGCGAGTCTAGCAGCCCCGCCGCGGCGGCACAATTCACGGCGCGCTCGCGGGCGCCGCCCCGGGTGCCCTCCGGCCGGGCGGGCGGGCGTCGCGCCGCCGCGCGCATTTCATTGCGGGCGCGCGGCGCGTGTGCTAACCGTAGCGCGAGCCCGGTGCGCGCCGGGGGAGGAGGCCCTGCATGCGAAGCGAGACGCTCGGTCGCCCGGCCGAGCCCGAGGTCGCGCCCCGGCCGCTGGACTGGACGGCCCAGGCGCTCGATGCGCTGGAGCAGGCGGTGGTGGCGCTCGACCGCGAGCGCAAGGTGGTCTACGCGAACCGCCGCATCGAGGAGCTGCTGGGCGTCGAGGACGGCGCCCTGATCGGCACCGCGGGCTCGCGCCTGTTCCCGGGCGCCGACGCGCGCTGGCTCAAGGGCGCCTCGCGCGAGCCCCGCGACTTCCGCTTCGAGGCCGAGGGACGCCAGCTCACGCTCAAGGCCGAGGCCCTCCCGATCCGCGGCGAGGACGGCGGCCTGGTGGGCTCGGTGGTGCTGGCCGAGGCCATCTCCGAGACCGAGGAGGGCGAGTTCCAGAAGCGCATCGACCGGCTGGTGTCGCTGGGCGAGCTCTCGGCCTACGTCGCCCACGAGATCCGCAACCCGCTCACCGGGATCCGCACCACGGTGCAGTTCGTGGGCTCCAAGCTCAAGCCGCGCGACCCGAGCCGCGAGGACCTCGACGACGTCATCAAGGAGCTCGACCGCATCGAGCAGATCATCAACGGTCTCCTGCTCTTCGCGCGCCCGCCGGCGGCCCGCCCCCAGCCCTGCGACCTGCACGTGGTGCTGGAGAAGACGCTCGCCCTCCTCGACCTCCAGCTCGGCGACGCCCAGGTCGCGCTGGTGCGCGAGTACGCCGAGGACGTGCCCCAGGTGTACGCGGACCCCGACCTGGTCCAGCAGGTGTTCCTGAACCTGTGCCTCAACGCGATCCAGGCCATGCCGCAGGGCGGCGAGCTCCACGTCGCGACCGGCGTGCGCCGCTCCCGGGCGCGGCGCCCGATGGCGGACGTGTCCTTCCGCGACACCGGCGTCGGGATCCCGAAGGAGCTGATGGAGAAGATCTTCGATCCCTTCTTCACCACCCGCTCCATGGGCACCGGGCTCGGGCTCCCGATTTCGGTGCAGATCGTGCGCGAGGTGGGAGGGATGATCACCGCCAAGAACAACCCCGGCGGCGGCGCCACGATGCGGGTCTCGTTCCCGGTGCCCGCCGAGCCCCCGGGCCGGGCCGAGGAATGAGCCGGGCGTGAAGCTCTTGGTGCTGGTGCTGGACGACGAGCTGCTGATCCGCAAGTCGCTCTCCAAGGTGCTGCGCGCCCGCGGCTACGGGGTGGAGCTGGCGAGCACCGGCGCCGAGGGGATCAAGAAGGCCACGGACGTGCGGCCCCAGGTGATGATCCTCGACATGCGCCTGCCCGACACCGACGGGCTGTCGGTGCTCAAGCGCGTGCGCCAGGTGGATCCGCTGCTCCAGGTCATCGTGATCACCGCGTTCGGCGACGTGCAGTCGGCGGTGGAGGCGATGAAGCTCGGGGCCTGCGACTTCCTGCGCAAGCCCTACGAGATGGAGGACATCGTGCTCGCGGTGCAGGCCGCGGGCCACACTTTCCGCCAGGCGACCGAGCTCGACCTCTACCGGCGCCAGGCGTGGCGCCAGTTCTCGGACGAGGAGATCGTGGGCCGCTCCGCGCCGACGCGGCAGGTGCGCGAGCTGATCGACAAGGTGGTGCGCAGCAAGGCCACCTCGGTGCTGATCACGGGCGAGAGCGGGACCGGCAAGGAGCTGGTGGCGCGCGCCATCCACTACCGCGGCGACCGGGCGCGCGCCCCGCTCATGGAGGTCAACTGCTCGTCCTTCCACGAGAACCTGCTCGAGAACGAGCTGTTCGGCCACGAGCGCGGCGCCTTCACCGACGCCACCGACACCAAGAAGGGCCTGGTCGAGCTGTGCGACGGCGGCACGCTGTTCCTGGACGAGGTCGCCGACATGTCGCTCCCCACCCAGGCCAAGCTGCTGCGCTTCATCGACCACCGCAACTTCAAGCGCGTGGGCGGCGCCCTGGACATCAAGGTGGACATCCGGATCGTGGCGGCCACCAACAAGGACCTGGAAGCCGAGGTGCGCGCCGGGCGCTTCCGGGGTGACCTCTACTTCCGCCTCAAGGTGGTGAGCATCCGCCTGCCGCGGCTCGCCGAGCGGGGCGACGACGTGCTCCTGCTCGCCCGCCACTTCCTGCGCGAGTTCGCACGCAAGTTCCAGAAGCGCTTCAGCGACATCGCCCCGGTCGCGGCCCAGATGCTGGTCGCCTACGCGTGGCCCGGCAACGTGCGCGAGCTGCGCAACCTGATCGAGCGCGTGGTGCTGCTCGAGGAGGGGCCGCGGCTCCTGCCCGAGCACCTGCCGGCCGAGTTCGCCGGCCGCCGCGCGGCGTTCGCCGAGGCGCCCGCCGCGGCGGGAGGCGAGGCGCTCGCGCTCCCCACGCTCGCGCAGATCGAGGCCGACCACATCGGCGAGGTGCTGCGTCTCACCGCGGGGAACAAGAGCCGCGCCGCGCGCATCCTCGGCATCTCGCGCCAGGGGCTGATCGAGAAGCTGAGACGTCTGCGCATGGAAGAGGGCGTCGGCCGTCAAGTTTCATGACACCCCCAAGGAAGTGGACAGGCGCTCGTAGTTGGTGTGATCGCAGCGAGATGCCGATCCGCTTCCGGCCAATCCCCAACTAAATTGACACTTAGCAGCGCCGCTCCTGGCGCCATCGCGCGCCGCCCGGAGTTGATCGCGCGCTCGTTCTCATTCGCAACTGCCAATTCCACAATTCGATACGCGTGATCGCCCGGTTGCGGCCGCGATCGTGGCACGCTGGGTGCTTGAGCGGTGAGCGAGGCGTCATGGAGAGCTCGGGAGCTCCGTGCCTGCGCCCAGTGGGCCGCGCTGCGAGCGGTCATCGCGAGGATCCAGGCGGAGTCGGTTCGATCCGCCGCATCGGGCTCGATCAGGACGAGGAGGTGATTGCTCAATGGCCAGGAAGAAGGGTGGAAAGAAGAAGGGGACGAAGAAGAAGGCTGCGAAGAAGAAGAAGTAGGAAGACGATCTGGACCTGGCACGTCCTAGGGGGATTGGTCGGCTGATCGCCGGCCAATCCCCGATTGCTGCCGATTCCCGCGCGCCATCGTGGCGGGCGATCGCCGGCACGTGACTCGCATTTTGGGGCTGGGGGCATCGCGCTAGGGCTGGCCGTCTAACCTCCAGTTCGGTGCGGCGGCCCGCTCACGGACGAGCGGGCCGTTCGCTTGTATGCCTGTGGACCGGGAGCGGCTTCATTCCGAGGTCCGCTTCGCGCCGCCCGCTCGGCTCCGCCATCCCTGGCTGCGCCTCGCTCCTCGCGAGCGCGCTGCGGCTCCCGCCTCCGCGCGCCGCGAGAGCGTCGCGAAGCGGACCTCGGAATGAAGCCGCTCCCTGCCGCGTGCCACATTGCCGCGCCGCGAGGGCGTCGCGAAGCAGCCCCCGGCATCAAGCGGCCCCCCCCGCTCGTGCTACATTGGCGCGCCGCAGCGAGGGCCTCCTTGACCGTTCACGCACCCGACGGCGCCGCCGCCATCCGCATCCGCGGCGCGCGCCAGCACAACCTCAAGAACCTCGACCTCGACCTGCCCCGGGGCCGGCTCACCGTGATCACCGGCGTGTCGGGCTCGGGCAAGTCGTCGCTCGCCTTCGACACGCTCTACGCCGAGGGCCAGCGCCGCTACGTCGAGTCGGTGTCGAGCTACGCCCGCCAGTTCCTCGAGCGCCTGCCGCGCCCCGACGTGGACGTGATCCACGGCCTGACGCCCGCGGTGGCGATCCAGCAGGTGGCGGCGGCGCGCAGCGCGCGCTCCACCGTGGGCACCGCGACCGAGGTCTACGACTACCTGCGCCTGCTGTTCGCGCGGCTCGGGACCGTGCACTGCGGCCGCTGCGGCCGCGCGGTGACCGCCGACAGCCCGCAGAGCGTCGCCGCCGAGGCCGCGGCCTGGCCCGAGGGCGAGACCATCCTCGTGCTCGCCCCGGTCGCGCTCTCCGAGCGCCTGGCGTTCGAGGAGCAGGCCGGCCACCTCGTCCATGCCGGCTTCACCCGCGCCCTGATCGGCGACGAGGTCGTGGCGCTCGACCCGCCGCCGCGCCTGAAGCGTGGCACGCGCGAGGTCCGGGTGGTCGTGGACCGCTTCACCTGGCGCGCCGCCGAGGCCGCGCGTCTCGCCGAGTCGAGCGAGCAGGCGTTCCGGCGCGGCGAGGGGCGGCTGTGGCTCAAGCGCGGCGAGGGCGCCCCGGAGAAGCGGAGCGAGCGCTGGGAGTGCGCGAACTGCGGGACGCCGGCGCTCCGGCCCGAGCCCGCGCTGTTCTCGTTCAACAGCCCGCTCGGCGTGTGCCCGACCTGCCGCGGGTTCGGCAACGTGCTCACCTTCACGCCCGACCTCATCGTGCCCGACCCGGCGCTCACGCTGCGGCAGGGCGCGATCGATCCCTGGGCGCGCTCGTGGCGCGCGATCGCCTGGCCGCGGCTCGAGAAGCTCGCCCGCGACCGCGGCGTCCCGCTCGACCAGCCGTGGAGCAAGCTCTCCTCCGCGCACCGCCGCCTCCTGCTCGAGGGCGGCGAAGGGTTCCGGGGCGCGATCCCGTTCCTCGAGCGGCTGCAGCAGAAGTCCTACAAGGCCGGCAACCGCTTCATCGTCAAGCGCTACCAGACCGCGCTTCCCTGCACCGCGTGCGGCGGCGCGCGGCTTAGGCCCGAGGCGCTGCGGGTCAAGCTCGGCGGCCAGGACATCGCCGCGGTCGCGGGCAAGACCGTGGCGAAGGCGCTCGCCTACGTGCGCGCGCTCGAGTTCAGCCCGCGCGAGCGCGAGATCGCGGGGCCGGTGCTGCACGAGCTCGATTCGCGCCTCGCCTTCCTCGAGCGCGTGGACCTCCACTACCTCACCCTCGACCGCCTGACCCGCACCCTCTCGGGCGGCGAGGCGCAGCGCATCGAGCTCGCGAACGCCCTGGGCGCCTCGCTCTCGGACACGCTTTACGTGCTCGACGAGCCCACGGTCGGGCTCCACGCGCGCGACACCGAAAAGCTCTCTGCGATCCTCCAGGAGCTCGCGGCGCGCGGCAACACGCTGGTGGTGGTGGAGCACGAGCCGTTGCTGATGCGGGCCGCGGACCACCTGGTGGACCTCGGCCCCGGCGCGGGCGAGCAGGGCGGGCGGCTGCTCTACGCCGGCCCGGGCGGCGAGGCGCTCGACGGCGTGGACACCGAGACCGCGCGCTACCTGCGCGGCGAGCTCAGCGTGAGCCGCGGGCGCGCCGCGGCTGCGGGCGAGGTGCGCGAGCGGGCGCGTGCCCAGTACCTCGTGATCGAGGGCGCCACCCACCACAACCTCAAGGACATCACGGTGCGGTTCCCGCTCGGCCGCTTGAGCGCGGTCGCGGGGGTGTCGGGCTCGGGCAAGAGCAGCCTGGTCGAGGAGGTGCTCTACCGCGCGGCGCGGCGCGCGCTCGAGGGCCGCGAGGAGGAGCCCGCGGGCGCGCACCGCGCGATCCGCGGCCTCGAGCGCCTGCAGCGCGTGGTGATGGTGGACCAGTCGCCGATCGGCCGCACGCCGCGGTCCTGCCCGGTCTCGTACCTCGGCGCCTACGCCCCGCTGCGCGAGGTCTTCGGCCGGCAGCCCGCGGCCGTGGCGCGCGGCCTCCGGGACGGCGCGTTCTCGTTCAACGCCGCCGGCGGGCGCTGCGAGCAGTGCCAGGGCGCGGGCTGGGTGACGGTCGAGATGTACTTCCTCGCCGACCTGATGGTGCCGTGCGACGCGTGCGGGGGAGCGCGCTTCCGGCGCGAGGTGCTCGAGGTGCGCTACCGCGGCGTGAACATCCGCGAGGCGCTCGACCTCACCGTGGACCAGGCCTTCGAGCACTTCGCGCGCGAGACCCGCTTCACCCGCGCGCTCCACATGCTGCGGCGCGTCGGGCTCGGCTACCTGCGGCTCGGCCAGCCCGCGAACCAGCTCTCGGGCGGGGAGGCGCAGCGGCTCAAGATCGCGCGCGAGCTGGCGGCGCGCGGCGCGGGCGAGGCGCTCTACCTGCTCGACGAGCCGACCGTGGGCCTGCACTTCGCCGACGTCCAGCGCCTGCTCGAGGTGCTCGACGAGCTGACCGCGCGTGGCGACACCGTGATCGTGGTCGAGCACAACCTGGACGTGATCCGGTGCTGCGACTGGGTGGTGGACCTCGGCCCCGAGGGCGGCGACGCGGGCGGCGAGCTGGTGGCCGAGGGCCCGCCCGAGGTCATCGCGGCCTCCGAGCGTTCGTGGACCGGAAGGTTCCTGCGCGCGCGGCCAGCGGCGCAGGCGCCCGCCGCCGCCCGCTGAGCGCCGCGCGCGGCGGCGTGCGCGGACCTTGAATCGCGCGCCGGGCGCGCGCACACTCGCCGTCATGAGCGCGGTCACGCATGCGGGCGTGGTGCAGCTCGACGAGTTCCGCTGGATGCTGCCGAAGGAGGGCGGCATGCGCGTTCCCGGCGTGCTGATCGCGGACCGGCCGCTGCTCGACAAGATGCTCTCCGACCGCACGCCCGACCAGGTCCGCAACGCCGCCCATCTGCCCGGCATCCTCGAAGCGTCGATCGCGATGCCCGACGCCCACTGGGGCTACGGGCTCCCGGTCGGCGGCGTGGTCGCGACCCACCCCGAGGAGGGCGTGGTCTCGCCCGGGGCGGTGGGCTACGACATCGGCTGCGGCGTGCGGCTGATGACGAGCCGGCTCACCCGCGCCGACCTCGCCCCGCGCGTGGAGCCGCTGGCCGACGCGCTCTACCGCGAGGTGCCGTGCGGTGTCGGCTCCTCGGGCGCCGTGCGGCTCGCGGGCGGCGAGCTCGAGCGCGTGCTGCGCGAGGGCGCGGGCTGGGCGGTCCGGCGCGGCATGGGGTGGGCGAGCGACCTCGAGCGCTGCGAAGAGGGCGGCGTGCTCGAGGGCGCCGCGCCCGGCGCGGTGAGCGACGGGGCGAAGGGCCGCGGCCGCGACCAGCTCGGAACGCTCGGCTCGGGCAACCACTTCCTCGAGGTGCAGGAGGTCACCGAGGTCTACGACGAGCGCGCGGCCTCCGCCTTAGGGCTCGACGCCGGCACCGTCACGGTGATGATCCACTGCGGATCGCGCGGCCTCGGGCACCAGGTGTGCACCGATCACGTGCGCGAGGTGTCGCGCAAGCTCGGGGCCTGGGGGATCGTGCTCCCCGACCGCCAGCTCGCGTGCGCCCCGCTCGGCTCGCCCGAGGGCGAGCGCTACCTGGGCGCGATGCGCGCCGCCGCCAACTTCGCGTGGGCCAACCGCCAGTGCATCGCCCACGGGGTGCGGCGAGCGTTCGAGAGCGTGCTGAAGAAGAGCGCCGAGTCGCTCGGTCTCGCGCTGGTCTACGACGTGGCGCACAACATCGCCAAGTTCGAGTCGCACGAGACCGGCGCGGGGCGCGTGCGCTGCCTGGTGCACCGCAAGGGCGCGACGCGCGCGTTCCCGCCCGGGCACGCCGACGTGCCCGCGGTCTACCGCGCGCTCGGCCAGCCGGTGCTGGTGCCGGGCGACATGGGCCGCTACTCGTTCGTGCTGCTCGGCAGTCCAGGCTCGATGAAGCACGCGTTCGGCTCCACCTGCCACGGCGCCGGCCGGCAGATGAGCCGCACCCAGGCGGTGCGCGAGACGCGCGGGCGCGACCTGGTCGAGGAGCTGAAGCAGATCGGCGTGGTGGTGCGCTACCAGGGCCGCGACACCCTGCGCGAGGAGACCAGCGAGGCCTACAAGGACGCGGCCCAGGTGGTGAGGGTGTGCGAGGGGGCGGGGCTCTCGCGCCGGGTGGCGAAGCTCAGGCCGTTCGCGGTGGTGAAAGGCTGACGCTCAGAACCGGTAGATGGCCTCGAACGAGACCTGCGTGTATCCGGTGGTGGGAAAGAGCGTGTTGCGGAAGCCCTCGAAGGTGTTGTCTTCGTACGTTCGGAAGCCGCCCGTGAGGTTCAACCCGGTCGAGAAGTGCCGGGCCTGGATCAGCGAGACGCCGAGCCCGCCGTAGAACCCGAAGTAGTTGAGGTAGTCGTCCTCGATGGTCTTGGGGCCGCCGTCCGCGATCACGTTGACCGGCTTGCGGTAGGACCAGAACAGCGTCCCGAAGCGGAAGCCGCCGAGCGGATAGACCCCCATGAAGGTGTGGGGAGGGGTGAGGTAATAGCGCACCGACAGGTCGGCCGCCAGCTCGACCTCGTCCTTCAATCCTTGGCCCGCCACGCTCGTCGCCGTGAGGTTGG
>DASXQT010000033.1:0-11258 GCA_036507005.1 Candidatus Eiseniibacteriota bacterium | reverse complement strand
CAAGAACCACGAGATCTACTTCACGCACCTGGGCGGCAAGGGCGGCAACCCGACCGGGCGGGTGATGGAGCAGATCAAGCGCGATTATCCTTCCTACGAAGCCTGGCTCGGGGATTTCAAGGCGTCCGGGCTCGCGGCGCGGGGCTGGGTGTGGCTCGCCTACGATCACGACTGGACCTGCTTGACCACGGTGGTCGGCGACGCGCAGAACACGTTCCCGCTCTGGAACGCCACGCCGATCCTGGCGCTCGACGTCTACGAGCACGCCTACTGGATCGACTACGGGCGCGCGCGTGCCAAGTACATCGAGGCGTTCTTCAACAACCTGGACTGGGGCGTGGTCGAGCAGAATCTGGATCGGGCGCTCGCCATGCAGGCGGTCCACAAGTAATCGCAGGCACCATCGGTCGCCTGCGGATCTTCGGCGCCGGGCTCCCGCGGGAGCCCGGACCCGCTTCCGGGAGGTTGAATGACCACCGCTCTGCTGCCCGTCATCGGCAGGCCCGCGCCCGACTTCTCGCTGCCCTCGACGACGGGCGAGAACATCTCCCTGCGCCAGTTCAAGGGCAAGAAGACCGTGGTGCTCTACTTCTATCCCAAGGACGAGACCGCGGGCTGCACGCGCGAGGCCTGCGACTTCCGCGACCACAGCGCGGAGTTCGAGAAGCACAACGTCGTGGTGCTCGGCATCTCGAACGACCCCCTCGAGTCGCACCGGCATTTCCACGACAAGCACCAGCTCCCGTTTCCGCTGCTCTCGGACGAGGACGCCACGGTCTCCAAGATGTTCGGCGTGTACAAGCAGAAGAACCTGTACGGCAAGAAGTACATGGGGATCGAGCGCACCACCTTCGTGATCGACCGCACCGGGCGCATCGCCCAGATCTACTCGAAGGTGAAGGTGGACGGGCACATCAAGGACGTGCTGGAGTTCGTGGGAGAGGACTGAGCCCGGCCCGGGAGGCCGCCCATGCAGGCTGAGCCGAGGCAGCCGGTGCCGGTGCTGCCGCTCGCGAACGTCGTCCTGTTCCCGCATGCCATGCTCCCGCTGCGCGTCACCGACCTGCGCCACCGCACCCTGGTGCGCGACGCCCTCGCGGGCGAGCGCCTGATCGCGCTCGCACTCTCCCGGCCCGGCCCGGAGGAGGTGGAAGGGAGCGCGGAAGTCTTCCCCCTCGGCTGCCTGGCGCGCGTGCAGGACGTCGAATGGCTCCCGGACGACTGCTACGACGTGAAGCTCGCGGGGCTGGTGCGCGTCCGGCTCGAGCGGCAGGTGCGCGAGTATCCCTACCGCGCGGCGCACGTCCGGCTCGTGCCGCAGGAGCCCTACACCGAGGACGACCCGCTGGTGCTGAGCGAGCGCGAGGCCGCGACCCGGGTGCTGGAGCGCGTGCTGGGCGCGGCGGCGAGCGCGGCCGGGCTGCCCGCGCCGCCTCTGCCCGGCCCCGAGTCGAGCTACGAGGCGGTGGTGAACCTGATGTGCATGTGCCTCGATGCGGGCCCCGAGGAGAAGCTCGCCCTGCTCGAGCTGGACAGCGTGATCGAGCGCGGCCGCCGGGCGCGGGAGCGCGTCGAGCGCGGGCTGCGGCCGCGGGGACCCGCCCACCCCGGCGACGGCGAGAGCAACTAGCCGGGACGAATGGCGAAGGCCGGCCCGGGGGCCGGCCCTCCGCAAGACCGAGGTCACCCGCTCACGGGCGAGAGACGCGAGATCCGCGTCCGCCGCGATGCCCTGCGGTCGACCTCCTCGCCGCCCCAGTGCGAGCAAGCCTGCGCTGCTTCACGGGCAAGCGCGGGAGTCCCCCGATCTCACACACGCCCACACGATCCACAGCGCAGTCCCGGTCGGGACCCAACGCAGACACCCTGGCCGGATCCGCCGCTCCCGAGCGAGCCACGGATCGGTCCGCCCACGTGTGTTCGTACAAAAGTGGGATGGCGCGGCGCAGAGTGCCGTCCGGGACGGCATGAGGGGAAGGGCAACCTCTACGAACGCGAGAAGCATAGGGCGGGGTCGCTCGGAGATGCAATGCCGAAAAATGGGGCCCGGCGACCGCCTTGTGACCCCGTGGTGCCGTCGCTATCCTGCGACCGGGATGCGCTTTCCCTCCGAGTTCGGCGCAAAGGACGGGACATGAAAAAGCTCGATCGCGGGTTCTCGCTCACCTGGCTCGGCCACAACACCTTCAGGCTCACGACCCGCAGCGGCCACGTCGTGCTGCTCGACCCCTGGGTCGAGGGCAATCCGGCGTGCCCCGCGAACCGCAAGACGTTCGAACGCATCGACGTCATGACCATCTCGCACGGCCACGGCGACCACATGGCCGACGCGGTCAATCTCGGCAAGAAGTTCAACCCGACCGTGGTGTGCAACTACGAGATCCACCTCTTCCTGCAGCGCAAGGGCCTGAACCGGACCTCGCCCATGAACAAGGGCGGCTCCCAGACCGTGGACGGCATCCGCTTCACCATGACCCACGCCGTGCACTCGAGCGGGATCGAGGACGGCGGCCAGGTGATCTACGGCGGCGAGCCGTGCGGCTTCGTGATCACGCTCGAGGACGGAGCGCGCATCTACCACGCCGGCGACACCGGCGTGTTCTCCGACATGGCCCTGATCGGCGAGCTCTACGCCCCGGAGATTGCGCTGCTGCCGATCGGCGACCTCTTCACCATGTCGCCGCGCGAGGCGGCGGTCGCGGCGCGCCTGCTGCGGGCCCGGCACATCGTGCCCGCGCACTACGGAACCTTCCCGGCGCTCACCGGCACGCCCGCGATGCTGAGCGAGGAGCTGAAGAAGCTGGGCGTCGACGCCGAGGTCGTGGCGCTCGAGCCCGGCGCGACGCTCGAGTAGGCCTACGTGGTGAGCACCGCGAGGATGTCGTAGAGGGCGTGCACCGCCATCGCCGCGGTGGTGCTGGTGCCCTTGCGGATCCCTCCGAGGACCATTCCGAGCAGGAAGATCACGGCCATCCCGTACCACGAGTACTGGACGTGGAGCGAGGCGAACAGCAGCGACGTGAGCACCAGGCCGAGCCGCGGCTGCAGCGCCCCGCGCATCGTGATCTCCTCGCCGATCCCGGCGCTCAGGCCCAGCATCACGGCCTGGGCGTGCGAAAGGCCGCCCGCCAGCGCCTGGTTGAACTCCTGGTCCCGCTTCCACAGCTCGGGGAACGCGTGCTTCTGGACCCAGTCGGCGCCGTTGTTGAGCAGCAGCAGTCCGATCACACCGAGGACGACCACGCCGGCGTCGCCGACGCTGATTCGCCGGAGCCCGAGGCGCTCGAGCGTGGCGCGCAGGTCGCGCCGCACCAGGAACCCCACGGAGGCGAGCGCGAGCAGCACGTAGCCGACCAGCCCGCCGCCGAGCGGGAGCTGCTCGATGAGCTGCTGGGTCTCGTGGGTGAGAAGGTCGCGCAGGGCGAACCAGCCGGGCACCGCGAGCAGGATGCCGGCGAGTACGAGGCGCGAGCAGAGCCGCAGCACGTGGGACGCGGGCTCGGTGCGGAACAACGCCCGCACCAGGGCGTCCGCGACCGTCGGGAACGCCGAGGCGAGACAGGCGATGGCGCTCGCGCTCGAGAAGGCGACCAGGCCCCACCGGGGCCCGGGCGCGAGGTCGCCCTGGAGGAGCAGGACCGCGAGCGATGCGAAGACGCCGGCGGCCGCGACCGGGACCACCCACGAGACCGCGAGGTAGAGGCCGGTCCAGCGCGGACCGACGTCCGCGGCCTGGGCCGCGATGAGAGTCCCGGCGATCACGACCAGGAGCGCGAGCTCCTGCTCGCCGAGGAGCAGGGCGCCGAGGCCGATCGCGGCCAGCGCCAGGAGCCAGCAGAGCAGGCCCATCTCCGGCGTCCAGCGGGCGGGAGCGGGCGGCGCCGCCTCCCAGGGCGGGCGATCGGCCGACTCGATCGGCGGCGGGAGAGCGAGCGCAGGCTCGGGCGCGCGTGGTTCCCGCTCGAATGCGCTCGGAGAGCCGGCGGGTGCCGGGCGCGCCGGCTCCGGGGCGCGCGGCTCGTCGCCCGGGAAGGCAGGAGGACCGGAGGCCATCGCGCGAGCATAGACGCACGATCTCCGGGCGTCCACACGCGCCGGCCACGATCGCGCGGGATCCGCTTGATTCTCGCGGTGGGTCCGGCGAGCATAGGCGCCCCCACCCGGAGGAGAGCCGCGAATGCAGATCAAGGTCCTGTATTTCGCCCAGGCGCGGGAGCGCGCCGGGCGCCCCAGCGCGCCGCTCGAGCTGCCCGAAGGCAGCCGCGTCGCCGACGCCCTCACCGCGATCCGGCGCAGCACGCCCGCGCTCGATCCGCTGTGGCCACACCTCGCGGTCGCGGTGGACGGCGCGCTCGCTCCCGCCGACCAGGCGCTGCGCGAGGGCGCGGAGCTGGCGCTGCTGCCGCCGGTGAGCGGAGGCTGAAGCGGCATGGCGCGCGCGCATCTCGAGTTCCATCCCGCCACCGCGGGGCGCTGGAGCGACCTCGCGCGGCTCTTCGGGCCACGCGGCGCGTGCGCCGGCTGCTGGTGCATGTGGCCGCGGCTCGCGCGTGCCGAGTTCCGCGCCGGCATGGGCGCGAGGAACCGGCGCGCGCTCAAGCGCATCGTCGCCGCGGGCGAGACGCCCGGCATCCTCGCCTACGTGGACGGTGAGCCCGCGGGCTGGTGCGCGGTCGGCCCGCGCCCGACCTACCGGCGGCTCGAGAATTCGAAGAGCCTGGCGCCCGTGGACGACCGCCCGGTGTGGTCGGTGGTGTGCTTCTTCGTGGCCCGCCCGCACCGGCGGCAGGGGCTCTCGGTGCGGCTGCTGCGCGAAGCGGTGCGCCACGCCGCTGCGCGCGGCGCCCGCATCGTCGAGGGCTATCCCACCGATTCCGAGGCGCGGATCGCCGATGCCTGGGTCTGGACCGGGGTGGCGGCGGCGTTCGAGCGCGCCGGCTTCCGCGAGGTCGCGCGCCGCGCGCGCACCCGCCCGATCATGCGGCGCGTGATCCGCGCCACGCCTCGTGCGGCGCGGGCGACGCCTCACTCCGCGGCGCGCGGCGCTGGACGCAATGGTCGCGCGCGCGCGCGGCCCGCGGCGAAGGCGGTGGCCCGTGGCTGAGTTGGTGCGCGCGAGCATCGACGTGGCCCGGCTCATCGGCGACGCTTCGCGTCCCGAGTGCGGCGCGGTCTCGGTCTTCATCGGCAACTCGCGCGACCACAACGAAGGCCGAAAAGTGGTGCGGCTCGAGTACGAGGCCTACGAGCCCATGGCGCTCGCCGCGCTCGGGAAGCTCGAGCGCGAGACCCGGTCCCGCTTCGAGATCGCCTCGTGCCGCATCGTGCACCGGCTGGGAGAGGTGCCGCTCGCCGAGGCGAGCGTGGCGGTCGTGGTCGCCGCCGCCCACCGCCAGCCCGCGTTCGATGCCTGCCAGTGGGCGATGAACGAGCTCAAGCGGACCGTGCCGATCTGGAAGAAGGAGTTCTTCGCCGAGGGCGGCGCGGAGTGGGTGAAGGGCACGTCGCTCGCGCCGCGCTGAGGCGCTCGCACCGCTCAGGCCTCGATCGCCGCCAGTCGCCCGAGCGCCGCGGTCGCCTCTTCGCGCACCTCCGCCGCGACGTCCTCCGCGGCCGCCGCGCGCAGGGCGCGCGCGAGGTCCTCCACCGCGCACGCGGCGCTCTCGGCCGCGATCCTGCGCCCGATCTCGCCCAGCGCCCAGGCGGCGTGCATGCGCACCAGCGCGGCCGGATCGGAGGCGAGCGCCGCCGCCAGCGTCGGAGCGGCGCCGGCCTCGGCGCGATTGCCGAGCGCGACGCACACGTTGCGCAGGAAGCCGGCGCGCCCGGCGCGGCGGATCGGGCTGCCCTGGAACAGCGCGGCGAAGGCGTCCTCGTCGAGCGTGAGGAAGTGCGGGAGCGTCCAGCCCTCGAGCGCGCGCGCGTGGAGCCGGGCCTCGCGCGCGGGCGGGGCGAAGCGGTTCCAGGGGCAGACCTCCTGGCACACGTCGCAGCCGAAGATCCAGTCGCCGACGAGCGGGCGCAGCGCGCGCGGGATCGGGCCGCGCAGCTCGATCGTGAGGTAGGAGATGCAGAGCCGGGCGTCGAGCTGGTAGGGCGCCACGATCGCGCCGGTCGGGCACGCTTCGAGGCAGCGCACGCACGTGCCGCAGTGCTCGCGGGCGAGCGGCGGGTCGGGGTCGAGCGGGCGGTCGACGAGCAGCTCGCCGAGCAGGAACCACGAGCCCAGCGTCTGCGACAGCAGGCCCGAGTGCTTGCCGATCCAGCCCAGCCCGGCGCGCTCGGCCCAGCCGCGCTCGAGGATCGCTCCGGTGTCGCTGTACCACAGCGCGCGGGCCCCGGGCAGCGCCTCGCGGCACACGAAGCGCTGGAGCGCGAGGAGACGGTCGCGCATGACACGGTGGTAGTCCTCGCCCGCGGCGTAGCGCGCGATCCGGCCGAGACGCAGGTCGCGCGCCGCGTCGCGTCCGGGCTCGTGGCAGAGCGCCACGCACACCACCGAGCGCAGGCCGGGAAGGATGCGGGCCGGGTCCTCCCGGCGCTCGCGATGCTTGCGCGTGGCGAGGTAGTGCATCCCGCCGTGTCGGCCCGCGGCGAGCCAGGCCGCGAACCGCTCGCGGGCCTCGAGCGCCCCGAGGGCGGCGATCCCGACGGCCTCGAAGCCCAGCTCGAGCGCGCGCGCCTTGATCTGCCGGGTCGCGGTCACGAGCGGGCCGCGCGAGGGGAGCCGGGCATGTGGTTTCCTGCGCTCTGGCGACGCGCGAGAGGCAGGAGCCGAAGCGCGTCGCCAGGAGCGGGGCGAAGCCATGGATGGCGGAGCCGAGCGGGCGCGGGAAACCGCATACCCGGCTTCGCTCGCGCGCCCGCTGGCGTCGGCCCTACCGGGCGCTGTCGGGCGCCGCGCCGCGGCCACTGTCGGGCGCCGCGCCGCGGCCGCGCCCGGGAGCGCGGCGGCCCGCTTCCGCGGGGCGTGCGGGAGCGGGCACGAGGATGGGCCGGATCACCGAGAGCCGCGGCGGCGGCGATCCGCCACGCTCCACGAGGGAGCGCGCCTGGCTGGCCGCCTCCTCCCCGGCGCGCCGCGCGGACTCGGTTTCCTCCTCCACGGTGGGCGATCCCGCGCCGGCGCCCGGTCCCTTCTTCGGCCCGCCCACCGAGGGGACGTCGGCCAGCCGGACGCGCGCGAGCGGCCCCGCGACACGCTCCACCAGCTCGAACCTGGGCCCGCGGTTGATGGTCACCCCGTTGCGCTCGATCAGGTTGCGGATCGGCCTCGCGACCGCGAGCTTGCTCGCGATCTGATCCGCGGAGACGATCTGCGTCTGGAGACTGGTCGATCCGAGCTGGCCGATCGGCACGTAGTTGTACCAGCCGCCCGGAGCGCCGCCGAGGTCCGAGCCGGGCGGGCCGACCGGCGCCCAGCCCACGTAGTCGTCGGCGAGCTGCCAGTTCACCCACGCCGGTCCCCAGTCCAGCCCCGGGGTCCACACCCATCCCTGGAAGCGGTCGTACAGCCACTGGCCGTAGTGATACGTCGCCCACCCGAACGGCTCGGCCGAGATCCACACCCAGCCCCAGATGTCGCTCGGCACCCAGAAACCCTCCGCGTAGGGCCGCCACGCGACGAAGTTGACGTTGGGGCGGAACACGTATCCGTAGGGCTCGATCAGCACCCAGTCCCCGTACTCCTCGAGCGCGTCGTAGAAGATGCGGTACTCGGGCTGGAGCCCGGCCTTGGCGGCCGGCATCGTGGTCGGGACGGGCTGGAGGCCCGCGACCCCGCAGCCGCCGAGGGCGAGCGCGAGCGCACCGAGGAGGAAGAATCGCGATCGTCGCATGTGCGTTGCCACCCCCACGCCGCGTTAGAGGTCCTTGTAGTTGGGGCCGCCGCCGCCTTCGGGCGTCACCCAGGTGATGATCTGGTACGGATCGGCGATGTCGCAGGTCTTGCAGTGCACGCAATTGGATGCATTGATGTGGAGCTTGAGCGCGCCGGGCTTGGCCTCGTCGGGCACCATCTCGTAGACGCTGGCCGGGCAGAAATGCTGGCAGGGGTTGCCGAACTCCTCGCGACAGCGGGTGGCGCACACGCTGGTGTCGGCGACCACGAGGTGCACCGGCTGGTCCTCGTCGTGCTGGGTGCCGGAGAGATACACGTCGGCGAGCTTGTCGGAGGTGAGCCTGCCGTCGAACCGCGGCGCCGCGGGCTTGCCGCGCGGATGGACCGCGGCGAGCTTTCGCATGCGCTCGTGGCCCGCCCGGTTGCGCACGCGGTCGCGCAGCCACACGTCGCGGCCGCCGGTCACCATGCCGGCGCCCACGTTGAGGAGCCCGGCGTAGAGCCCGTGCTCGAAGCCCTGGTGGAAGTTGCGCACGCCCCGGAGCTCCCGCGCCGCCCACGAGTCCGCGACCCGCCGCTCGTAGCCCGCGAGCCGCTCCTTCGAGAAGTCGCCCACGACCAGGCACTCGAACAACGTCTCGGCGGCCAGCATGCCGGACTTCATCGCCAGATGGATGCCCTTGAGGCGCGCGCCGTTCAGGAACCCGCCGCTGTCGCCGGCGAGAAGCACGCCGTCCGCGGCGAGCCGCGGCATCGCCCACAGACCGCCCTCGGGGATCGCCTTGGCGCCGTAGGCCACGGCCTTTCCGCCCTCGAGCAGGGCGCGCACCAGCGGCTGGGTCTTGAAGCGCTGGAGGTTCGCGTGCGAATCGGTGGTGGGGTCGGGGGAGTCGAGCCCGGTGACGAAGCCCACCGACCAGCGGGTGTCGCTCATCCCGTAGATGAATCCGCCGCCGAAGGTATCCGCGGGCAGCGGGTAGCCGAGCGTGTGGATCACGCGGCCCTTGTCGACCCGGCCGGGCGGCATCTCCCACAGCTCCTTCACGCCCGTCGAGTAGACCTGCGCGTTCCGGCCCTCGGTGAGCCCGAGCGCGCGCTCGAGCGTCTTGGCGATCGTGCCGCGCGGGCCCTCGCACAGCACCGTGGCCCGGGCGCGGCACTCGGCGCCGGGCTGGAAGTTGGGCTTGTGCTCGCCCTTCCTGTTCACGCCCTTGTCGCCCGCGATCACGCCCGCCACGCGGCCGTCCTCGAGGATCGCACGCGCCGCCGGGGTCTCGGTGGCGATCAGCACGCCCTTTTCCTCGGCGATCGCCGCCAGCCACGCCACCAGGTTGCCGAGCGACAGGATGTGGCAGCCGTGGTTGTCGAGCATGGGAGGGACGATGGGCAGGCGGAGCTGGCCACGCTCCCACAGGAAGTAGACGTCGTCGCGCGCCACGTCGCTCTCGATCGGGCAGCCGCGCGCGCGGTAGTCGGGGAGGAGCTCGGAGAGCGCGCGCGGATCGAGCACCGCGCCCGAGATCCCGTGCGCGCCCACCGCGGCCGACTTCTCGAGCACGGCGATCGTGACCTCGCCGAGCGCCGGACCCGGACCGCCGGCCGCGCGCGCCTTCTCGTGGCGCTCGATCAGCGCGGCGAGGTGGATCGCGCCCGCGAGCCCGGCCGGTCCCGCCCCGACGAACTGGACGTCGAACTCGAGGACTTCACGCTCCATGCGTTCCTTCCCGCGGGCCGGGCCCGCGGCTCACGCCGACCGGATTCCGGCCGGGGATCGCGCCTCGCGCGCGCCGGACGCGGCGTGCGCTTCGGCCTCGAGCCAGCGCTCGGCCTCCATCGCCGCCATGCAGCCGGTGCCGGCCGCGGTCACCGCCTGGCGGTAGATCGCGTCCGCGACGTCGCCCGCCGCGAACACGCCGGGGATGCGGGTGCGCGCGCTGCCGGGCTCGACCAGGACGTAGCCGCGCGCATCCATCGGGAGCTGGCCGCGCAGGAAGTCGGTGTTGGGCTGGTGCCCGATCGCGACGAACAGGCCGTCGGTGGCGAGATCGCTCACCGCCCCGGTCTCGACGTTCCGAAGCCTCACGCCCGAGACCCGCTGCTTCTCCGCGCCCAGCACCTCGACCACCTCGCTGTTCCATACGAACCGGATCTTGGGGTTCGCGAAGGCGCGCTCCTGCATGATCTTCGAAGCGCGCAGCGAGCCGCGCCGGTGGACCACCACCACCTCGGTCGAGAAGCGGGTGAGGAAGCTCGCCTCCTCCATCGCCGTGTCGCCGCCGCCCACCACCACCACCCGCTTGTCGCGGAAGAAGAACCCGTCGCAGGTCGCGCAAGCCGAGACGCCGAAGCCCATGAGCTTCGATTCGCTCTCGATCCCGAGCAGCTTGGCCGAGGCCCCGGTGGCCACGATCAGGCTCTTGGCGTGGTACGCCTGGTCGTCGGCCATCACGGTGAACGGGCGCTGGCGGAGGTCCACCTGATCGGCCGTGGTCTCGACAATCTCGGTCCCGAAGCGCTGCACCTGGTCGCGCATGCGCTCCATCAGCTCGGGGCCGAGGATCGACTCGCGGAACCCGGGGTAGTTCTCGACCTCGGTGGTCATGGTGAGCTGCCCGCCGGGCTGGACTCCGGTGAGGAGCAGGGGCTTGAGGTTGGCGCGGGCCGCGTAAAGGGCGGCGGTGTACCCGGCCGGGCCGGAGCCCAGGATCAAGACATCGTAGACACGAGACAAGAGTTTCTCCTCGAACGGGTTCGGGCCAGGAACCGGCGCATTCTAGTCCAGTAGCGAGGGCGGATGAAGCGGGCGCTGCAAGCCATTGGGATGCCGGGGTAGCGCATCGCGATGCGGGGGCGGCGCTCCGAGTGCGTCATCCTGCTCATGTTCGGAGTCGGGCTGCATTTCTCGATCCGGGACCTCCTGGCGGTGCGCGCCATCGCGCTGCCGGGTGCTATCGCGCAGATCGCGGGCAACGGTGCTCGGGGCGGGCCTCGCCCTGGCCTGGGGCTGGTCGCCCGGGGCCGGGTTGGTTTTCGGGCTGGCCCTGTCGGTCGCCAGCACGGTGGTCCTGCTGCGGGCGCTGGAGGCGCGTGGCCGGCTGGCGTCGAGCGACGGTCGCATCGCGGTGGGCTGGCTGATCGTCGAGGACCTGGCGATGGTCCTGGCCCTGGTTCTCCTTCCGGCGCTCGCCGGGCCGCTCGATGGACACGGGCTGTCCCGGGGCATCTGGGCGACGCTCGGCCTCACCGTGGGCAAGATCCTTCTGTTTGTCGCCTTGATGCTTGGCGGTGGTGGCCGTCATCGTTCTTGGCAAGTCGCTGGCCGCGTTCGCCATCGTTCTCCTGTTTCGACAGCCGGTGGGCACGGCGCTCACGGTCGCCGCCGGTCTGGCTCAGATCGGCGAGTTCTCCTTCATTCTGG
>DASXQT010000032.1:0-8999 GCA_036507005.1 Candidatus Eiseniibacteriota bacterium | reverse complement strand
CTGCCCGTTGCCCGAGCCGCCGCCGTCCACCGGATACCGACGAACGTCCGCTCCCGCCTGCCCCGCACCCACCACCACCACCGCCGCGACCAGCACTGCCATGGCCGCCACCCGCACCCTGTTCGTGTTCCGCATGACCGTCTTCCTCCTCTCCCACCGTTCGAGTCCTGACTGCTTCGTTGCGTGGACGCCGGGGAGCTACATCAACCCTCGTGCCACGGCCGTGCGAACGCTGGCCGAAGCTCGCAAACCCATGAAGGCGGCAGCGTTGGAGGGTCGAGCGCAGGCGACCGGGCCGCGCCATGCCCCGCGCAGCGGCTGCGGAAGTTCGCAGGAAGTGCGGAGGCTGCGGGGGCCGCGATGCGGAGATCGCGGCCGCGAAGGCCGGGAGCGCGCGGGCCACGCGACACGTCGCTCGTGCGAGGGTGCGGGCGGGTTCGAGCGTCGGCGCTGACCGTCAAGGCGCTCGCGGCCCGCCGCGACCGCGGGCGTCCCGGCAACACAAACGCCGAGGGGGAGGCTGAGCCTCCCCCTCGGATTCGCGTCGACCGTCGCACCGACCGGCCGGCCGACGCCGCGTGCGGCCCGATCAGAAGAGCCGGGGCCCGCGAACCACCGGCATGCGCTGCGTGGGATTCAGCGCGGTGGCGTCGCCGTCCGCGTCCCAGTACCGGACGAAGATGCTCCGGAGGGCATCGGCCATGCTCTGTGCGCCGCGGTGCGGCTTCTTCAGAGACTGGATCGAGTGCTGCCCGTTGCCCGAGCCGCCGCCGTCCACCGGATACCGACGAACCTCTGCTCCCGCCTGCCCCGCACCCACCACCACCGCCGCCGCGACCAGCACTGCCATGGCCGCCACCCGCACCCTGTTCGTGTTCCGCATGACCGTTTCCCCCTTTCCCACCGTTCGAGTCCTGACTGCTTCGTTGCGTGACGCGGGGGAACTACATCAACCCTCGTGCCAGGCGTCGGGGGCGGCGGCGCCAGGGTGGGACGAGACACGCAACCGCTGCATTGCAGAGGGGTTGCACGGCCACGAGCGGACGCCGAGGCGAGCGCCGCGCGCCCGCGGCCGGGTGCGGAAGCTCACAGTAAATGTGGAAGCGAAGTGGTGGGTGCTAGCGGTAGATCGTCTTCAGCCCGCCCCAGGTTCGCCGCGTGGCGGACGTGGGATCGGTCGGCGGGCACTGGTGCCCGGCGTGCGGGGCCATCAGGGCCAGGTCCGCGTCGGTCACCTGCCCGTCGGCGGTCGGGTCGGTGCTTCCGTTCTTGGCGCTGGCGAGACTCAGATCGGCCGGCTGCACCATCAGACTCCCGTCCTGATCGGGCGAGGCCACGTTCCGAAACGCGATCAGCACACCGTCCGCGAAGACCAGCGTTCTGGTGCTCGAGCACACTCCCCCCGCGCGGATCGCGAAGTCCGCTCGCCCGTCGGTCCCCGTGAACTTTTGGATCTGGCACGGTCCGAGGCGTTGGTAGGGGTCGGTCGTGCTCACGGGGCAGAGGGTGACGCCGGAGCACTCGCAGAAGTCGATCACCACGCTCGAATTGTTGATTGGAACGTTGTTGAAATCGCGGATGGTGACGTGGAAGACGATGTCTCCCGCCGGGCAGGCGATGAGGCAGGCATCAGCCTCGGAGTTCGCCGGGTCCGGCACGCCGGCGTGCGATGGCGCGGAAACCGCGATGAACACCAGTGCGAGTAGGAAGGATCTCACGGGGGCCTCCACGGCATGAGAGTCGGGCGGAAGGGGTGACCCGCCATCAAGGCTAGCAGAGCGCTCCGCGAAGCCACGCTCGAAATCGCTTGACAGCGGCGGCGAGCGGTGGCATTAGTGCCGACTAACTCACATTAGTTAGTCCTAATTGCATGGCATCCCCGGGCGTGGCCGCGGAGCGGCTGGCCACGGGGATGCGCCGCTGTCCGAGCCCCGAACGAGGAGCCACCCATGCTCTCCGGAAAGCGCGCCGCAGGCCACGCTCTCTCCGCCAGCCACGAGCACTACCTGCGCGCGATCTGGGAGGTGCGCGCCCGCCGCGGCTACGCCCGCCTCGCGGACGTCGCACGCGAGCTGGCGATCGCCCCGCCCACTCTTTCCGTGGGACTCAAGCCGCTCGAGGCGCGCGGGCTGGTGGCGCACGACGACCGCCGCTTCCTGGTGCTGACCGCGCCGGGCGAGCGGGTGGCGCGCGAGGTCCACCACCGCTTCGCGGTGGTGCGCGCCTTCCTGCGAGACGTGCTCGGGATCCCCGAGCCGCACGCGCTCGCCGAGGCCTGCCTGCTCGAGCACGCGCTGAGCGTGGCCACCACCGACCGCCTCCTCGACCTCCTCAAGCTGCTGCACGCGGACGGGGAGCTGCGCGCGTTTCTCCAGCAGCGCTTCGCCGATTTCCACCGGCAGTGCCGCCCGGCGTCCGAGTGCGCGACCTGCGATCTCACCTGCTTCGAGGGCGGGAAGGCCGCGCGCGCGTGAGGGCACCCGCGCTCCTCGGCGCGATCGCGCTCGCTGCGGCGCCCGCCGCCTTACCGCGCGACGCCGCGGCCGCGCAGGTGGAGCGCGCCCGCTACCTGATGGGGACGGTATGCACCGCGGTGGCGGAGGGCGGCGACACCACCGCCGCCGGCGCCGCGATCGCGGCCGCCTTCGACGAGATCGCGCGACTCGAGGGGGTGATGAGCTCGTGGCGGCAGGACAGCGAGCTGTCGCGCATGAACGCCGCGGCCGCGGAGGCGCCCTTCCGCTGCTCTCCGGATCTCTTCGCGGCGGTGGCGGCGGCGCTCGCGGCGGCGGAGGAGACCGGGGGCGCGTTCGATCCCACCATCGAGCCGCTCGACCGGGCGTGGGACATGCGCGGGCCCGGGCGCCTCCCCGCCGAGGCGGAGATCGCGGCGGCGGTCGCGCGCGTCGGATGGCGCGAGGTCGCGCTCGCCCCAGGGGACGCCGCCGTGCGCTTCGCCGGGCCCGGCATGGGGCTCGATCTCGGCGGCATCGGCAAGGGCCTGGCGCTGGATCGCGCCGCGGAGATCCTGGCGAGCCACGGCGTGGCGCGCGCGCTGCTCAACTTCGGCGGCGAGACCCTGGCGCTCTCGACCGGGGCGCCCTGGACGATCACCGTCGCCCACCCTGTGGACCGCCTGCGCCCCGTGATCGGCTTCACCGTCCGCGCAGCCGCGGTCTCGACCTCGGCCCAGTCGGAGCGCGGGATCGAGGTGCGCGGGCGCCACTACGGCCACATCCTCGATCCCCGCACCGGCCGGCCGCTCGAACGCTCCGCCTCGGCGACCGTGGTCGCTGTGAATGCCACGCGTGCGGACGCGCTCTCCACCGCGCTGCTCGTGATCGGGCGCGAGGACGCCAGGCGCTTCGCCGCGCAGCATCCCGACCTCGGCGTGCTGTGGCTCGAGCCCGCGGGCCGCGCGGTCCACGCGTGGCGTTGGAACCTGGCGGACGCCGCGGCCCTGCCGGGCGCGGCGGTGCGCTGGATGGACCCCACTCCGAACCCATGAGGACTCCGTCATGAGACCCCCCACGACCGCTTCCCTCCCCGCGCGGCGCGCGCTGCTCGCGTGCGCGCTCGCCCTGCTGCTGCCCGCCGCGCGCCCGCCCGCGGCGGAGGAGCGGGTCGAGGCGCTGGAGCGCCAGGTGGACGCGCTCAGCCGGGAGATCGAGATGATGAAGCTCGGCGGGGCCGCCGACACGGCGCGCGCGGTCTCGCGCTTCGGCCTGGGGCCCGCGGCGTCCCGAGTGTACGGCGTGTCCTCGGGAGTCTCGATCGGCGGCTACGGCGAGGCCCTGTTCCAGGCCTTCGACCGCGAGCGCGAGAGCGGCCAGCGGTCGAGCCTGCGCGACCGCGTGGACCTGCTGCGCAGCGTGCTCTACGTCGGCTACAAGTTCGACGGCGACCTGCTCTTCAACTCCGAGATCGAGCTCGAGCACGCCGGGGTGCGCGACGAGGCCGAGGTGGCGGTGGACACCACCACCGGCCGGGGCGCGGTCGAGCTCACCGGCGAGGCCACGATGGAGTTCGCCTATCTCGACTGGCTCCCGCAGCGCTCGCTGGGCGTGCGTGCCGGGAAGCTCCTGGTCCCGCTCGGGCTGGTGAACGAGATGCACGAGCCGCCGGTGTTCCTGGGCGCGCGCCGCCCCGAGGTCGAGACCCGGATCGTGCCGAGCACCTGGAGCGCGATCGGCGCCGGGATCTTCGGCGAGCTCGAGGGCGGCCTCTCCTACCGCGCCTACCTGATGGAGGGGCTCGACGCGGCGGGCTTCGGCGCCGACCGCCCGATCCGCGGCGGGCGGCAGGGCGGATCGCAGAGCCTCGCCACCCACCCGGCGTTCGCGGCGCGCGCGGACTACGCCGCCGTACCCCGCATCTCGATCGGCGGCGCGATCTACACCGGCGACTCGTGGCAGCGCGAGCAGCCCGCGGGCGGCAGGCTGAGGCCCCGCGTGACGCTCTTCGACCTGCATGCGCGGGCCGAGGTGCACGGCGTGGAGTGGCGCCTGCTCTACGTCGAGGGCAGGCTGGGCGACGCGGCGCGGCTCTCGGACGAGCTCGGGCTCCAAGGGAGCGAGCGGCTGGGGCGGGCGTTCCGGGGCGGCTACGCCGAGGTCTCGTGGGACGTGACCATGCTCTCCCGCCTCCCGGCGAGCTGGGCGCTGATCCCCTACCTGCGTTACGAGGAGTACGCGACGCAGCAGGAGGTGGCCGCGCCGGGGTGGGAGGATCCTGCGAACCACGGCAACGTGCTCACCCTGGGCGCCGCGTTCAAGCCGCATCCCAACGTGGTGCTCAAGCTCGACCGCGAGGAGCGCCGGAACGACGCCCGCACCGAGACCAGCCAGTGGAGCGCGGCGCTCGGGTACCTGTTCTGAGCCCGGCGCCCGGCTCCCGGCGGCAGGCGTTCGCCGCGATCCTCGGAGTCGCGCTCGGCGTGGCGCCGGCCGCGCGCGCGCAGGTGTTCCTGACCCAGGCGCAGGCGCTCGAGCAGGCATTCCCGGGGGCGCGCATCGAGCGCCGCGCGTTCGCGCTCACCGAGGCGCAGCGCAAGGCGGTCGAGTCGCGCGCCCGGGTGCGGCGGCGCTCGGCGCTCGTCACCGCCTACCTCGCCTACCGCGGCGACACGCTCCAGGGCGCGGCGTTCTTCGACGCGCGCCGGGTGCGCACCATGCCGGGGGTGTTCATGGTGGCGGTCGCGCCCGACACCACGGTGGCGCGCGTGGACGTGCTCGCCTTCCACGAGCCGCCCGACTACCGCCCGCCCGGGCGCTGGCTCGGGCTCTTCGCGCGCCGCCGCCTCGACGAGCGCCTGTGGCCGCGGCGGGACATCGTGAACCTCTCGGGCGCCACGCTCAGCGCCCGCGCCGTGACCGAGTGCGTGCGCGACGCGCTCGCGCAGTACGAAGTGGTGGTCGCCCCCGCGCTCGCGGACAGCGCCTCGGGGGGCGCGCGATGAGATACCTCCAGTCCGGCGGGTTCCAGAACCAGCCCCTGATGCGGCTCACCCTCGGGCTCGCGCTGCTCCTGCTCGCCGGGCTGTGGGTCACGAACCTGGCGCTCTACTTCACGCACATGGGGCTCGATCCCGCGAGCGTGGTGAGCTACTACTGCGGCAACGAGGCGGAGTTCCTGCCCCCGCGCTCGGCGCAGAGCATGCTCGAGGTGACGCACATGCACCTGCCCATGTTCGCGCTGGTGCTGCTGCTCCTGACCCACCTGCTGATCTTCGCGCCGATGCGCACCGCCGCGAAGATCGCGTTCATCGTCGCCGCATTCGGCTCGGCGCTGCTGTCGGAGGCCGCGGGCTGGATGACGCGCTTCTGGCATCCGGGCTTCGCCTGGCTCAAGGTGGCGATGTTCGTGGTGTTCCAGGGGACGCTCGCCTGTCTCATCGTGGCGCTCGGAGTGTTCCTCGCCACGGCCGAGGCGCTGCGACGCCGCCGCCACGCCCAGCGCCACCCGCACCCGGGGCACTGATCCCGCGCGTTTTGCGCGCCCGACCACCGTCGATCCGGACGTCGCGCCGCCGATCTCCAGCGGCGCGGGCGCCGCGCGACCTGTGGCGCACGCGCCACACGCGCCGGCGCCTGCCCTCCCTCCTGCGCCGCGGCCCACGCCCAACCGCTTGAGCCGCAAGGGCCGAAGCCCGCGGAGCCCGGTGGCACGCGCCGTGCTCTCAAGCGCGTCGAGAAGCACGTCCGCAACGCAAGGGGGATGTCATGAAAACGCTCTTCGATACCAGACGCTGGGTGACGGGCCTGCTGCTCGCCGCGTTCGCGGTGGCGGCCCTGAGCCCCGTGGCACGGGCCGACGGCCGCTGGCGCCGCTACAAGGGGTATCCGGGTACCATTCACGGGCCGGTCGTCCGCCACTACGCGCCGCGCCGCGTGGTCTACTACCAGCGCCATTCGGACGCCGCGCCGCTCTTCGCGGGCCTGATCGGCGGCCTCGTGATCGGCAGCGCCCTGGCTCACGCAGGCGATCGCGCCTGCGAGTCCGCCCCCGCCTACACCTACTGGGATCCGTGGTGCCACGAGCGCTTCGCTTCGCTCGCGATCTACCGCTCGCACCTCGCCTACCACCATCATCCGCGGTTCGTGCGGGTGATCTCGATCGAGAGCGGGGACTGCGTGGGCGCCTACGGGTGGCGGGACGGAGGCTGGTGCGAAGCGCCCGGCGACGGCCGGTACGACGACCGAGACTGGGACGATTAGCGCAACGTGTGAGTCCGTACGGGCGCGGTTGGAGACGGGGAGCGTCCAAGGCTGCGCAGGCGGACTCACCGAAATGCGGCGGGCGGCGTCACGAAGACGCCGCCCGTTCGCATGCCCGCGCGCCTATGCCGCCAGCAGCTCTCCGGTGTTGACCGAGTGCTCCTCGGGCCGCAGCACGCGGGCCACGATCTCGGTCTCGGGCATCGGGTGCCAGAGCTGCGGGTTGTCCTCCGGCTCCATGCTGCCGTCGGGGTTCACGAGCACGCGGCAGTTGGGCCGCCGCACGTCGTTGGGGTTGGGGCTCATCGCCAGCAATACGTAGCCGGACTCCGTGACCAGCACCGAGCCCGCGGGGTAGAGCCCGATCGTCATCACCATGCCCCACAGCACGGCGGGATCGAACCCGGTGCGCGCCGGGCCCATCAGGTACTGCAGGCCCTCGAACGCGGTGAACGGCCGCTTGCTGTAGGCGCGGTGCGCGGTGATGGCGTCGAAGCAGTCGGCCACGGCGACGATCCGCGAAAGCGACGCCTGGCTCCATTCGCCCGCCACTTCGGGATAGCCGGTGCGGTCGAAGTTCATGTGGTGCTCGAGGCACACCCGCATCGAGTCGAGCATCAGGCCCGAGAGCCCGGGCATGCGCATCATCATCTTCATGCCCTCGATCGGATGGCGGCGCACCATGCCCCACTCCTCGGCCGAGAGCGCTGCGGGCTTGCGCAGCACCTCGGCCGGCACCGCCATCTTGCCGATGTCGTGCACCAGCCCGGCCACGCCGACGTCGGCGAGCGCCTGGCGCGAGAGCCCGAGCGCCTGACCGATGCCGATCGACAGCACGCTCACGTTCACGCAGTGGGCGTACGTGTACTCGTCGTGGTCCTTGAGCGCGGTGAGGCCGACGATCGAGTACTCGTGGTTCATGATGCTGTCCACCACCGGCTGCACCAGGCGCTTGGCGTGGCGCAGGTCGGGGCGCCCGGTCTGCTTGGCACGCAACAGCACCTTCTTGGTTCCGAGCACCGCGCGCCAGAACACGCGCTTGGCGCGGTGGCGCTCCGCGGCGGGATCGTCGCGCCGCTCGTCGATGGCCTGGCTGGCGTCTTCCTCGAGCTGGACCGCCGGGACCGCGACGATGTGCTCGATGCTGGCCTCGGTCACCGCCTCCGGCAGCCGCGCGGCCAGCGCCGGGTCTTCTGCCGCCATGAAGAGCTGGATGAAGCGCTCGAACTCGGCCGGCGTCACGCCCGTGAGGAAGCGGATGCCTCCCAGCCCGCGGCGCTCGAACTCGGTCATCAGCGAGTGATAGATGCTGAGCAGCGAGGCCTGCGCCTTGATGCGGACGCTGTTCAGGTAGAAGTAGTCGGCGACCGAGACCAGCGCGATCTCGTTCTCCTCCTCGAGACCGCGCAGGACCAGCGCGAGGCAGTCGCCGACCTGGCGCTGGAACGCCTGGTTGGTGGAGTCGTAGGTGCGTGCGGTGCGGAGCATCGCCGACAGCCGCACCAGGAGCGCCGGGCCGATCTCGGCCAGCAGCTCGTTGCCGGGCTCGCTCACCCCCGGGGTCCCCGGAACGTGGTCAGCCACGGTCGCCCATGCCCGCGAGAGCGTCCTCGCACGCCTTGCGCAGCGGCGCCCGCCGCGACTGCGCGCCGCGCTCCAGCACCGCCCGCGCCTGCGGCGTGCCGACGCGCGCCAGCACGCGCGTGATCGACCGCCGGTGCTCGTCCAGGCTGCCCGAGAACCAGTTGCCCTTGGCGAGCTCGGCCTCGAGGTCTGCCACCACCTCGTCGCCCCCGGTGGAGGAGAGCGCGAGGTAGATCGCCCGCTTCTCCTCCACCGGGCGCTGCTCGAAGGCCGGGTCCTGCAGCATCCGCAGCACCACGTTGGCCGCGCCCGGATCACGCTCGCCCGAGAGCTGGTGCAGCACGGCGGAGAAGATCTTGGTGTCCGCGCCCTCCAGCATCTTGAGCAGGAGCGCCCGCGAATGCTTGAGCTCGACGCCCGCGAGCGCCGCCACCACCTCGTGCCGCACCCGCATCTCGGGGTGACGCGAGGCGGACCGCAGCAGGCCCACGATCGAAGGCCCTCCGATCCAGCCCAGGATGTGGACCACGTTGCGCACCACGAACCAGCGCGGATCGGAGATCCAGGGCGCCAGGCGCTCGGGATTCGCGCGGCACAGCTCGGCGATCGCCTCCGCCAGCTGGCGGCGGTGGCGCTTGTCCTGCGACTCGGCCAGCACCAGGTTGAGCCAGTCCACCGCGGGCTCGCCCAGCTCGCGCG
>DASXQT010000031.1:0-19859 GCA_036507005.1 Candidatus Eiseniibacteriota bacterium | reverse complement strand
TTGGGTCCCTGTGACCTGGTCCCCGGAGGACTCTCACCTCCGAGTCAGTGCCCATGCTGGGCGTACAACAGAGCGGGCCCGGACCGAGAAGTCCGAGCCCGCCGTCTTGCTCCAACGAGTTCTGCGGCCTAGAAGTCCTCGCCGCCGCCGTAGCCACCACCACCACCGGGGCCAGCAGCCGCCTTCTTCTTCTCCGGGACCTCGGTGATCAGCGCCTCGGTGGTGAGCATCAGGCTCGCCACGCTCGCCGCATTCTGAAGCGCGGTGCGTGCCACCTTGGTCGGGTCGATGATGCCGGCCTCGAACATGTCCACGAAGACTTCCTTGTCCACGTCGTAGCCGGAGAACTTCTTCTCCTTCTTGATCTGCTCGACGATCACCGAGCCCTCGACGCCCGCGTTCTGGCACAGGCAGCGCGCCGGCTGCTCGAGCGCCCGCTGGACGATCCGGACTCCCGCCTTCTCGTCGCCCTCGACCGTCTCGATCAGGGCATCGAGCGACTTCTGGCAGCGGATGTAGGCAACACCGCCGCCCGGAACGATGCCCTCCTCGACCGCGGCGCGCGTCGCGTGAAGCGCGTCCTCGACCCGGGCCTTCTTCTCCTTCATCTCGGTCTCGGTCGCGGCCCCGACGTTGACCACCGCCACTCCGCCCGCGAGCTTGGCCAGCCGCTCCTGCAGCTTCTCCTTGTCGTAGTCGGAGGTCGTATCCTCGATTTCCTTCTTGATCTGCGCGATTCGGCCCTGAATGTCGGCCTTCTTGCCGCGGCCCTCGATGAGGGTGGTGTTCTCCTTGTCCACCACGATCCGCTTGGCGCGGCCCATGTCCTCGATCTTCACGTTCTCGAGCTTGATGCCGATGTCCTCGCTGATCACCTTGCCGCCGGTGAGGACCGCGATGTCCTCCATCATGGCCTTGCGGCGATCACCGAAGCCCGGGGCCTTGACCGCGCACACCGCCAGCGTGCCGCGCAGCTTGTTCACGACCAGCGTCGCGAGCGCCTCGCCCTCGACGTCCTCCGAGATGATGAGCAGGGGCTTGCCGCGCTGCGCGATCTTCTCGAGGATCGGCAGCAGGTCCTTCATCACCGAGAGCTTCTTCTCGTAGAGCAGGATGTAGGCGTCTTCCAGGACCGCCTTCATCTCCTCCTTCTCGGTCACGAAGTAGGGCGAGATGTAGCCCTTGTCGAACTCCATGCCCTCCACGATGTCCTTCGTGGTCTCGATGGACTTCGCCTCCTCCACCGTGATCGTGCCGTCCTTGCCCACCACCTCCATGCACTCGGCGATGATCTTGCCGATCGAGGCGTCGCCGTTGGCGGAGATGGTCGCGACCTGCTGGATCTCCTTGTTCTCCTTGACCGGCCGGCTGAGCTTCTTGAGCTCGGCGATCACCACCTCGACCGACTTGTCGATGCCGCGCTTGATCGCCATGGGCGACGAGCCCGCGGTGACGTTCTTCAGGCCTTCGCGGAAGATCGCCTCGGCCAGCACGGTCGCGGTCGTGGTGCCGTCGCCGGCGACGTCCGAGGTCTTGGACGCCACCTCACGCACCATCTGCGCGCCCATGTTGTTGTAGGGCTCGTCGAGCTCGATCTCCTTGGCGACCGTCACGCCGTCCTTGGTCACGGTCGGGGAGCCCCACTTCTTGTCGAGCACCACGTTGCGTCCGCGGGGCCCGAGGGTGACCTTCACGGCCCTGGCCAGGATTTCGACCCCCTCGAGGATCTTCTGCCGGGCCTGCTCGCTGAAGAGCAACTGCTTGGCTGCCATGTTGCCTCCTTACGTGCCGAATGCGAACCCCGCGCACACGCCCGAAGCGCGGCCGGGGCAGGGATTCCTACGGACTAACGGGCGGCCGACTCCTTGGCCGACTGGGCGAGCACGCCGAGGACGTCGTCCTCGCGCAAGATCGTGTACTCGGTGCCGTCGATCTTCACGTCGGTGCCGCTGTACTTGCCGATCAGGATGCGATCGCCCTTCTTCACTTCCATCGCGATGCGCTTGCCGTCTTCGGTCATGCGGCCGGGGCCGACGGCGACCACTTCACCCTCCTGAGGCTTCTCCTTGGCGGTGTCGGGGATGATGATGCCCCCGCGCATCGTCTCCTTCTCCTCAATGCGGCGGACCAGGATTCGGTCGGCGAGAGGACGGACGTTCATCGTTGTTCTCCTCCTGAGAAACGCGGCCCGGGTCCCGGGCCGGTTCTGGACTGAACTGCGGTCGCCGCCGGTTGGGATTTCATGGCGGCTCGATTCGCAACTGCGTTCGCAGGCGCCCGCAGACCATATGCCAAAGCGCGTGCCGCCGCAAGCTGGTGTGGCAATGTGTTGTTAGACAATTGCTTAGGTGTGTTTAGCGAGTCCATATCCAGAGCCTGTTTGCCCAAATGACACGCCTCGCCTGGCGGTCGCGGTCACCCTGCGCCAGATCGGCGGCGGGCGGAAATCGGCAGCGGGAAGCGCGCGAATGGGGCCGGCGGGCGCGCGCGGATCGGCCGGGGCCGGCCGGCGCTCAGTGCGAGGCGGTCTCGAACAGCGCCTGGCGGGACACTCCGTCGAGGATGCCGTTGCTGATCGAGCCCGAGATGGTCACTTCCTCGCTCCGCACCGGAATGCGCGAGCGGGTGAAGACCACCATGGTGTCGCGGCCCTGGTGGAGGTAGAAAGCGTATCCCCCGCCCACCATGAACACCTCGCCCACGCGGCCCTTCAGCTTCACGGCCTGGCCGTCGAAGCGCTCGGGATGGTGGCGGATCGCGCCGATCGAGACGGTATCGCCCTCGCCCCGGGGGCGAAGGGTGATCACGGCCGCCGCGATCGCCGCCACGGCCAGCACGACGAGGACGCCGGGCTTGGTGACGAGGGCGAGCAGCCCGGAGTTGCCGCGCGGGGCGCTGCCCGGCCCCGCGCGCGCGGATGAGGGCGTGCGGGCGACCTGGGCGACCGCTCTCTCCCACGAGCGGTCATCGGGTCGCGGCTCGGGGCGCGAGCCGGTGCGCGGGCTCGGGATGTGGGCCGAGAGCACCGAGTCGGTCTCGAGCCTGGGCACGCCGCCCGGGGGCGGCGTCCACTGCGGGTCGGCGCTCGCCGGGGGCCGCGCGGGATCGGGCCGCGGGCCGGGGGCGGGCGCATGCGCGGGAGCCGCGGGCTGCGGCCGCTGGGGGGGCCTGGCACCCGCGCCCGGCGTCGCCTCGGTGTGGTCGTTCGAGCGCGTCAGCCAGTCGGGCCGCGCCACGCCCTCGGACGGCGCGCCGGGATGGCGCTTCAATCTCTCGAACTCATCGGGCATAGGCATGGGTCCCCCCGCCGATTGGCCTGCTCGCGACCGTTATCGGCGCACCGCGGGGCCGCGTTTAGCCCGGCGTGGGGGCGGCCGGCGCCCGGGCCCGCGGGCGGGGAGCCGCGGGGCGCTCCCCTAGTGGATGCCGTACTGCTTGATCTTGCGGTAGAGCGTGCGCAGGCCGATGCCCAGCATGGCGGCGGCGCGCGGCTTGTCCTGGCCGGTCGCGCGGAGCGTGGCGGCGATGAGCTGGCGCTCGGCCTCCTCGACCGTCATCCCGACCGCGAGCTCGAGGCGCGGGCTCCGGGTCTCGACCGAGCGCAGCCGCTCCGGCAGGTCGGAGAGATCGAGCGGCCGGCGCCCCTGGGCGAACACCACCATGCCCTCGATCGCGTTGCTGAGCTCGCGCACGTTGCCGGGCCAGGGGTAGGCCATCAGCCGCTCCAGCACGCCGCGGGTGATCCCGGTCACGCGCCGCCCGTGGTCGCGGTTGAACTCGCGCAGGAAGCTCTCGGTGAGGAGCGGGATGTCCTCGAGCCTCTCGCGCAGCGGCGGCATCTCGACCCTGACCACGCTCAGCCGGGAGTAGAGGTCCTCGCGAAACCGCCCCGACTGGACGTCGGCCGCGAGGTCGCGGTTGCTGGCCGCGATCAGGCGCACGTCGGACTTGAGGTTCTCGGTGCCGCCGACGCGCTCGAAGGCGCGGTCCTGGATCGCGCGCAGCAGCCTGACCTGCACCGTCGGCGGGGCCTCGCCGATCTCGTCGAGGAACAGGGTGCCGCCGTCCGCGATCTCGAAGCGCCCGCGCTGCGGAGCACTCGTCCCGGTGAGCGCGCCGCCCTCGTGGCCGAAGAGCTCGCTCTCGACCACGCCCCCGGCGAGCGCGCCCACGTTGACCGCCACGAACTGCCCGCCGCGGCGCGGGCTGTTCTGGTGGATGGCCTGGGCCACCACGCCCTTGCCGGTCCCGGTCTCGCCTTCGATCAGCACCGTGGCGCGCGTGGGCGCGATGTGGCGGAGCTGCTCGACCACCCGCGCGATCGCGCGCGAGTGGCCGGTGAGCTGCTCGAACCCGAAGCGCTCGTCGAGCTGGCCCTCCATCTCCGCGGCCCGCGCCGCGAGCGTCTGGTGCGAGAGGCCGCGCCGCAGCACCTCGAGCAGCTTGCCGAGGTTCAGGGGCTTGACCTGGAAGTCGTAGGCGCCGCGGCGCATCGCCTCCACCGCCAGCTCGACGCCCGCGCCCTCGGCGATCAGCACCGCGCACACCTCGGGGTTGCGCTGGCGCGCGTGCTCGAGCAGCGCCATGCCGTCGATGCGCGGCAGCTTGAGCTCGGCCACCAGGCAGTCCACGGCGCCGTCGTCCAGGACGTTGAAGGCGCTCTCGCCGTCCTGGCGCCACTCCACGGCGAGGTCGTTCTCCCTCAGGAACGCGACCAGGCTCTTGGTGGCGTCGCTCGCGCGATCCACCACCAGCACCACCGGCTTCTGCTTCTGCATAGGGGGCGCCGCGCGAGCGCGCGACGCTCAGTGCTCCGCCAGCGCCCGGAGCGCCTCCAGCACGCGGTCGTTGTCCGGGATGTCGCCGGGGTTGGCGCTCAGCGTGCGGTAGGCCACGCGGCCCTGGCGGTCGATCACGAAGATCGCGCGCCCGCTGTACTGGCGCTCGGGATCGAGCACGCCGTAGTCGGCGCTCGCGGTGCGTTTGAAGTCCGAGAGCAGCGGATACGAGAGCCCCAGCTTCTGCGCGAAGGCGGTGTTGGACCAGTGGCTGTCCACGCTCACGCCGAGCACCACGGCTCCGAGCGCCTCGAAGCTCGGGAGCTTCTGCTGGATCGCCGGGAGCTGGTGCGAGCACACCGGAGAGAAGGCGAGCGGGTAGAACACCAGCACCACGTTCTTGCGGCCCCGGAACTCGGCCAGGGTCACCACCTGGCCGCCCGGGCCCCGCAGCGTGAAGTCCGGCGCCATCTGGCCCACTTCCGGCATCGTCGTCGTCGGCATTTCTCGTTCTCCTTGGGACGGCGCGGTTGCGCTCGTCTCCCATCATTTAGCCGCGGGCGCGCTCCGCGCGCAAATCAGGCCGCGGCGCCCCGGGCCGGCGCGGCGCGGGCCGGGCTCAGCGCCGCGAGGCCGAAAGCCGCATCACGTCCTGGCTCGCGGCCGCCAGCTCCGGCAGCGAGAGTACGCCGCGCTCCGCCTCCCAGCGCGCGGCGAGCGCGAGGAACACGCGCGCCGTGGTGAGGGCGTCGGCCAGCGCGCGGTGGGCGGTCACGGCCGGCAGCCCGAGCCGCACCGCCAGGGAGGAGAGCGAGTTGCCCCCGGGCTCGAACAGGCCGCGGGCGAGGCCCAGCGTGTCCACCACCGGATTCCAGACCGGGGGCTGGCCGCTCGCGCGCATCAGCTCGGTGAGGAACGGCAGGTCGAAGGACGCATTGTGGAAGACGAGCGGCAGGTCGCCCATCGCGGCGCGCAGCGGGCGCGCGATCGCGGCGGGCTCGGGGGCGTCCGCGACCATGGCGTCGGTGATGCCGTGCACGCGCACCGCGTCCGGCGGGATCGCGGAGGCGGGGCGGATCAGGCTCGACCACGTCGTGCCGATCGCCCCGTTCTCGATCGTGACCGTCGCGACCTCGACCAGCGAGGCGCCCTGGGCCGGGCTCATGCCGGTGGTCTCGGTGTCGAGCGCGACCAGCCGCGTCCCGGCGAGCAGCCCCACGGTCGCCGCTACGGGTGAATGCGGCCCGCGGCCGTGCTCTTCTCGTACTCCTCCCAGCTCACGCCGCGCCCGATGTGATCCTCGCCGATGTAGCGCAGCATCCGCAGGAAGCGGTCCGCGGGCACGTAGCCCGGCACGTTGGCGATGTGCTCGCCGTTGGACCTGAGGAAGATCGTGGTGGGATAGCCGCTCACGCGGAGCTGCTGGGCCAGCGCGCGCGCGGTGAACGTGCGGTCGCCGAAGCGCGCTTCCTCCATGGACTCGGCGTCGAGCCGGACCACGATGAAGTGGTGGTTCAGGTAGTCGCGCACGTCGTCGCGCGCGTAGACGTCACGGTCCATGCGCTTGCACCAGCCGCACCACTCCGTATAGACGTCGACCAGGATCGGGCGGCGGGTGATGGACGCCTCCGACATCCCCTGGTCCCAGTTGAGCCACCCGAGCGGCTCCGCGCGGCCGGCGGGGCCGGCGTGCGAAAGCGAGAGCGGGAGCGAGATCAGGAGGAGCGTGAGGGCGAGCTTCATTCGAGAACCTCGAGGCGCGGCGCGAGGGGGAGCATGACCGGGGCCGCAGTCGAGGCGCGATTCTAGCACGCGCGGCAGATGCGGCCCAAGCGCCCCTCACCCGTAGACCGTGTGCCGCAGCGTGGGCTCGACGCTCCGCGGATCGAACCACACCGCGCACAGGCGCGAGCTGCCGAACTGGCCGGGGTTCACGGCCACGGTGCGCCCGATCGCGTCGCGCCAGGCGGAGGAGACGCGCGGCGACTCGTGGATGTGGCCGGAGAGCACGAGCGGCGGCTGGTGGCGCTCGATGAAGCTCCGGATCGCGCGCGAGCCGACGTGGGCGCGCGCGCCGATCATGTCGCAGCACGTGTCGCGCGGCGGCGAGTGCAGCACGAACACCGTCTCCGCCGGCCGGGTGCGGGCGGCCAGCGCTTCGAGTCCCTCGGCGATCGTGGGGCTGCGGCGCCCGGGATCGAAGCGGTGCGGAGCGAGCCTCCCGCCGCGGCTCACGAAGCCGTCGAGCCGGGCCGGGCTCTCGTCGCCGCCGTCGTCCCAGCGCTCCCAGTCCTTGATGCCGAAGGGCGTGATCGGCACCCACGAGAGCCCCGCCACGCTCACCCCGTCCACCGCCACCACGCGGTCGTGGAGCGCCCGCCACAGCCGTCCCTCGTGGCGCGCGAGGACGTCGTCGTTCCCGGCCCAGTCGTCGTTGCCCATCATGAGCAGCAGCTCGAGCCCGTCCGAGGCCTCGCGGATGCGGTGCGCGAACTCCACCAGGAAGCCCTCGAGGAACAGCCGCTGGCGCTCGGGGCCGTCGGCGCCGCCGGCGTGGGGGCAGAGGTCGCCGCCGATCAGCACCGCCCGGGGATGGTGCGCGGCCGCGGTCGCGACGAGCTGCTCGTAGAGCGAGGTCTGGCCGTGCAGGTCGGAGGTGAAGAGCCACTCGGGCACGGGGCGCTCCCGCGGTCTCGACAAAGGCGTGACGAATGCGATCGGCCGAATCTATCCGAGCCGTCCGGGGCGCGCCAATTCGGCGGAGAATACCGCTTGACCCGCGGCGGAGGCTCTCCGGATAATTCACGGCTCGTGCGTCCCGCCTCGCTGCACCTCACTCGCTCCTGAAAGGATCCGTATGCCCCGCTTGCGCTTCCTGCGCGCGGGCCGCGTGCTCGCTGCGCTCTCGGCCTGCCTGACGTTCGCGACCGTCGCCCACGCGCGGTTCGTGTCGAAGAACCTGCTCCGGAATCCCGGCTTCGAGCAGTCGCTCGAGGGACACGAGTGGATGCCCGCGGCGTGGGACACCTCGGTCTCCGGGCTCCCGACCGTGTTCTTCGGCCGCGACACGCTGCTCGCCCGCGAAGGCCGGTACACGATCAGCCTCGCCAACCTGAGCGTGCTCTTCCCCATGGGCCACAACTGGAGCCAGACGCTGCTCGTGGACTCGACCTCGGTCGGCCGCAAGATGGTCGGCAAGGACCTCGTGTTCTCGGTGTGGTCCCGGAGCATCGGCATCGAGGGCCGCGCCTACATCCTGATCCAGGCGTACCGCGACACCATCACCAAGATGGCGCGCGTCTGGGGGGTGCCGCGCGAGAACGCGGCGCGGCGGCTCGACATCCGGCCGGTGGACGATCCGCTCATCGACCTGGGCTGGCAGCGCCAGTTCTTCACCGACGCCGAGACCGACTGGGTGCGCCGCGAGGTGCGGGTCTACTGCCCGCCGAGCGTCAACGTGATCTTCGTCCGGCTCGGCATGCAGGGCACGGGGCAGGTGATGTTCGACGACGCCTCGCTCACGGTCGAGGACGCCCTGCCCGCCAAGGTCCCCGCGCGCGGCGAGAACCTGCTCGCCGATCCCGGCTTCGAAGGCGACGGATCGGCGTGGGAGTTCTCGATCCCGGCCTATCGCGGCATGGAGATCGAGGTGGACAGCACCGTCGCCCACTCCGGGCTCCACTCCGCGCGCTGCCAGAGCGGCACGGGCGAGTACGTGGTCGCGCGCTCGGGCGCGTGCCAGGCGATCTGCAACCGCGCGCTCCAGGGCAAGCGCGTCCGGCTCACCGCGTGGTGCAAGACCGACAGCCTGCGCGGCACGGCGTACACCAAAATCTACTGCCACACGCTGAGCGGCATGACGCAGGTGCCGCAGGCCCAGCAGTTCAGCGCCACCACCGACTGGACCCAGACCACGCTCGAGATGGACGTGCCCCTGGACACCTACGCCATCTGGGCATGGTGCGCGTGGGACGCTCCCGTCCCGGGCCTGGTCTACTGGGACGACTGCTCGCTCGAGGTGATCGGCCCGGCGGAATCGCTCACGAAGCCCGGGAAATCGCCGAGGCGGTAGGCCGCGCCGCAAGCCGCACGGCGCCTGCGCCGGGGGCGGCGCCCGCGAGCGCCGCGCGCCCCGGCCCCGGGGCCCCGACATCCGGCTTGACACCGCCTCCGCAGCGCCGGAGACTCTGTCTCGCGGCTGGGCAGAAAGTACTCCTTGGCAGGGAGCTTTCCTTCCGGATCCGAGACTGCGTACGCTGCACGTGGTCTGCCCGAGCGTGCGAGCCGTGGTGTTCACGAGCGAGGTGAGCCGCGGGGAGCGCAGGAGGGCCTAGCGGTGAAGGAGCCGCAGGGTGCGTGAGTCGTCTGCCCGAGGCGACACCCTCACACGCACCGAGTGGGATGGATCCCCTCCCTCCGTACGAGCGCGCTTTCTTCGACGAGTCACTCGCGCCGCGGCCGATACGGGGGAACACGGCAGGCCGGGGCCGCCCTCCCTCCCCGATCAGTCGAGTCGCTGGCGCCGCAGGAACCACCAGGTTCCCGCGGCCGCGAGCAAAAGCAGCCCGAGCGCGTACCACTCCCCCCAGTGCCAGCGGTACTCCGGCAGCGCGAAGTTCATGCCGTAGTAGCCGGTGATCACGGTGAGCGGGAGCCCCACGGTCGCGATCACGGTCAGGCGCCGGATGACCTCGTTCAGACGGTTCGAGATCATCGAGACGTGGAGCTCGAGCAGGGACGCGGTCTCGTCGCGGAACGAGTCGAGCAGGTCGCTCACCCGCGCCAGGCGGTCGTAGACGTCGCGCAGGAACGGCCGCATCTCCGCCGGGATCGGCCGGAACTCGTCGCGCGTGAGGGCCAGCACCGTGTCGCGCTGCGGGCCCACGATGCGGCGCAGCGCCGACATCCCGCGCTTGAGCCGAACCACCCGGCGGTGCACGTCGGTCTCCGCGTGCTCGAAGAGCTGCTCCTCGAGCTGGTCCACCTCCTCGGCGATGTGGTCCACGATCGGCAGGTAGTGGTCCACCAGCACGTCGAGGACGAAGTGGAGCAGCGGCGCCGGACCTTGGGCGAGCAGCTCCGGGCGGCGCGGCAGCACCTCGTGCGCCGCGGCGACCGAGCGCGTGCTGCCGTCGTGGTAGGTGACGAGGAAGCGCTCGCCCAGCACCACGTCGATCTCGCGGAGCTGCGGCCGGTCGTCGTCCCAGCGCGCCGAGTGGACCACGAGGTAGAGATAGGACCCGTAGTTGTCCACCTTGGGGCGGTTGATCTCCATCACCATGTCCTCGAGCACCAGCGGATGGATCGCGAGCGGCTCGAGCACGCGGCGCGCCGTGGCCTCGTCCTCGCAGTCGAGGTCGATCCACGCCGACGCGCCGCCCGCGGCCGCGGCCACGGCTTCGCCCGGCTCGGCCGGGCGCACCGTCTCGCCCGTGGCGATCCAGGCGCGGATCATGCGGGGCGCTGCCCCCGCGCCAGCGAGAGCGCGATCTCGCAGGTGCGGGCGTGGATCCGCACCGTGTCCTCGACGCGGCGCGCGTAGCCGCCGCCGAGCGTCACCACCGCCGGGATGCGGCGCGCGGCGCAGCCCTCGAGCACGCGCCGGTCGCGCGCCTCGAGCCCGGACATCGAGAGCGCGAGCCCTCCGAGCTGGTCCTCGGCGTAGGGATCGGCGCCCGCCTGGTAGAGCACGATCTCCGGCTCGAACCGCCACACGGGCTCGAGCGCCGCGTCGAGCCGCCGCAGGTACTCCTCGTCCCCGGTGCCGTCCTCGAGGCCGACGTCGAGCGTGCTCCGCGCCTTGGGAACCGGGTAGTTCAGCTCCTGGTGGATCGAGAGCGTGAAGACCGATTCGTCGCCTTCGAAGACCAGCGCGGTGCCGTTGCCCTGGTGGACGTCGAGGTCCACCACCGCCGCGCGCCGCAGCCCGCCCGGGTGCCGGACGGCGCGCACCGCGACCGCGAGGTCGTTCAGGTAGCAGAAGCCCTCGGCATGGTCGGCCGAGGCATGGTGGAAGCCCCCGCCCAGGTTGACGCCGATCCCGCGCTCGAGCGCGCCGCGCGCGGCGAGCGTGGTTCCGCCCGCAGCCAGGCGGTAGGACCGCACGATCTCGGCGGTGAGCGGCAGCTCCGACATCCGGGTGCGGTGGGTCCAGCGCAGCGCGGCGAGGTCGTCCAAGTATTCGGGCGTGTGGACGCGCAGCAGGTCCGCGGACGTGGCCGGCTCCGGCTCATGGACGTCGCCGTTCTCGATCTCGCCCCCGCTCACGAGCAGGGCGCGGACCCGGGCGAACTTCTCGGTGGGGAACACGTGCGGGCCGATGTCGCAGAAGTAGCCGGAGGAGTGGACCACGACCGCCGCGCTCGACATGGCGGGTCATGGTGCCACCATCCGCACGGTGCGGCAAAGCGCGGGCGCGCGGCGCCGCGCGGCGTGCGCGCGGGTGCGAGCGCCCGCGAGGCCCGCGCGGCGCCGCCTTCTCCGATCCTCTCGTCGTGCCGTAGAATCATGCGCCTGCCATGCCCGCGCCCCGCCCCGATTTCGCAGCCGCCTTCGCCCCGCTCGAGCGCCGGCTCCTGCGCCGGCGGCTCGCGGCGATCGAGCCCCGCCTGCGCCTCGAGATCGTGGCCCTCGGCGTGCTCGCCATGGGCTATCTGTTCTGGCAGACGCGGCTCGCCCTCGCCTCGCTGGCGTTCCCGAACCGCCCGTGGGCGGCGGCGGCCGGATGCGCCGCGGGGCTCGCCGCTTGCGCGCTCGCGGGCGCCGCGCTCGCGGGGACCCGGCACGCGGAGCGGCTCGCGAACGGCTTCCCGGCCCCGCCGTGGCTCGCGCTGCCGGTTCCCGCCGGCCGCATCCACCGCCACCTGGCACAGGACTCGTGCGCCGTTTCGCGCTTCGCCCTGCTCCCGGGGCTCGCGGTCCTCGCCGCCGGCGCGCGGATCGTGCCCGCCGGAGCGCTCGCGGCGCTCGCGGCCGGCTTCGTCGTGGTGCTCGATCTCGCGGGCCGCCTCGGCTGCGCGATCGCGTTCGGCCTCGCGCTGCTGCGCGCCCCGGCGCATCCCGGCGCCGATCCCGCGACGCGCGTGCTCGCGGTCGCGGCGCGCCCCGCCCGCGCCCGGCGCTTCGCTCCGCCCCGCTGGCGGGCCGAGCGCCCGCTCGCCGCGTTCCTGCGCAAGGACCTGCTGCTCGCGCGCCGCCCCGGCCCGGCGCGCCTGCGTCTCCTCGCGCCCCTCGCCCTCGGGCTGCTCTGGCTCCTCCCGTCCGTGGTCCCGATTCTTCCCGAAGTGGCACTGGCCCTGACCTACGCCCTGACGCTGGTGGCGGCGGCGGGAATGGCGGGGTGGATCGTGGCCCTGGTCTCGGCGGACCCGTTCCCGGTGCTGCGCGGCCTCCCGGTCGGCGTCCTCGTGGTGTGGGGCGCGCGCGTGCTGTGGGCGGCGCTCGGGGCCGTGGCGCTGGGTGCCGGCCAGGCGCTGGCCGGCGCGCTCGCCGGCGGGCGCGCGCCGCACGCCTACTTCTCCTGGACGGCGCTGGTCTCGCTCGGGATCGGGGTGCTGGGCGCGAACTACGCGGTCACGCTCTACCCGCGCGCCCAGCACGCCCGGCGCATGCTCGGCCTCACGCTCGGGATGGCGACGGGAGCGAGCCTCATGATCCCGTTCCTGGGCTGGAGCCTGCTGCTCGCGGCGCTGCTCCATTCCGCCCGCCGCCTGCCGCGCTGGGCGTGGCAGGAGCCTTCGTGACGCTGCGCATCGACGGGCTCTCGCGCCGCTACGGAGCGCTCGCCGCGCTCGAGGAGGTCTCGCTCGAGGTGCGCGCCGGCGAGATCGTGGGCCTGCTGGGGCCGAACGGCGCGGGCAAGAGCACGCTGCTGCGCACCGCCGCCGGGCTCCAGCCGCCCGACGCCGGCGCGGTGCTGGTGGACGGCGTGGACCTGTGGCGCGAGCCGGTGGCGGCCAAGCTCGGGCTCGGCTACGCGCCCGAGGAACCGTCGTTCTACGAGGAGCTCTCGGCCGAGGAGTACCTGGCGTTCCTCGCCGCGGTGCGCGGGTTGGATCCCGCGGCGGCCGCGGCGCGCACGCGCGAGCTCTCGTCGCGCCTCGGGCTCGCCGACCGCAGCGACGAGCCGGTGCGGGGCTACTCGCACGGCATGCGCAAGAAGCTCTCGTTCCTCGCCGCCGTGCTCCACCGCCCGCGCGTCCTCCTGCTCGACGAGGCGCTCGAGGGCTTCGACGCCCCCGCTGCGCTCTACGCGCGCGAGACCCTGCGCGCGCAGGCGGCCGAGGGCGCGGCGGTGCTGTTCTCGAGCCACGTGACCGAGGCGATCGAGCGGCTGTGCGACCGCGTGATCGTGCTCGACCGCGGCCGGGTGGTGCGCACGCTCGCGCGCGCCGAGTGGGGCGGCGCCGCCCCCGGGCTCTCGACGCTCGAGCGCGCGTTCCTCGCGCTGATCGGGTCACCCGGAGCGGAGGTGCCGGCGTGAGGCGCCGGGCGCTCCTTCCGGCGCTGGTCGCGCTCGCCGCGCTCTCGCGGGCTCCGGCGGCGGGGGCGCAGCCTTCGCGCGCCGAGGTGCTGCTCACCCGGTGCCCGTCACGCGAGACGCTGCGCGCGAGCCTGCTCCGGTACGCCGACAGCGCGCGGGTCGCGGATCCCGCGGGCGCGGGCGAGGCGCTCTACCTGGCCGGGGCGAGCTGCCTGCGCGCCTCGCTTCGCGACAGCGCGATCGAATGCTTCCGCCGGGCCGACAGCCTGCGCCACGACCCGGAGGATCGCCTGTCGCTCGTGGACGCGCTCCTGCTGCGACAGGGTCCGGGCGATCTCGAGGCGGCGACCGCGCTGCTCGATCCCGCCGGGGGCGACGCCTCGTACGACTTCGAGGCGCGGCGGGCATGGGTCGAGTTCCTGGCCGGGCGGACGGCGAAGTCGGTGGAGATCTTCCGGAGGATCCAGGCCTCGTTCGACCTCGACCCGGTGTGGGGCTACCGCATGGCGCGCGCGTTCGTCGAGGCCGGCGACGTGAAGCGCGCGCTCACGGTGCTCCAGCCGCTCGCGGTCGCCTCGCGCCAGCAGGACGCGGAGCTGATGGACCTGGCGGAGCGAGCCTTCCAGTCGTTCGGCAACCCGGTGCGGCTCGAGAACGAGCTGGGCCGCCAGATCTCCGCCCGCGACCAGTCGGAGGGCAAGCTCAGCCAGGCCCTGGGCGGCCGCCGGGTGCGCTTCACCGCGCCGGACGGCGCGGCGCTCGGCGCCGTGCTGGTGCCCGCCCGCCGGTCCGCGCACCCGCGCGCGGCCGTGGTGCTGTGGGCGCCGCGCGACACGCTCGCGTCCTACGACAGCCTGGCGGTCGCGCTCTCCGGCGCGGGCTGGGCGGTGCTGCTGATGGAGGCGCGCGGCTCGGGCTGGTCCGCGGGCCCCGACTGTCCGTTCCCCGAGGCCTGGATCGGGCGCGAGGACGCGATGCAGTCCGCCTGCGCGCGCGACGTGCACGAGGCCCTGCGGGTGCTGGCGGTCGCCGGGCACGCCGACACCATGCGCTGCCTGCTCGCGGGCGTGGGGCCCACCGCGGCGACCGCGGTCGAGGCCGCGGAGCTCGATCGCCGCGTGCAGGCGCTGCTGCTCTTGAGCCCCGCGCCCGACCCGGTGGAACGCGGCCCGATGCGCGAACGCATCCACCGCCTCCAGCGCCCGATCTACTTCTCGGGCGCGCCCGAGGACTACCTGGAGTTCGAGGTCACGAACGCGCTCTACCAGGCCGGCGACCGCGGGGCCTCGCGGGTGGCGGACGTGAGCGGTGCGGGCACCGGCGCCCGCCCGTTCCGCGACGACCTCGCCGCGGTGCGACGCCTCATCGCGTGGCTGGAGGAGACGATGCCGGCGCGCGCAGCGACCGGCTCTCGACCAGGAGCACCGCGCCGGCGATGAGCGCAGCGCCCGCCCACCAGCGCAGCGGATAGCGCTCGGCGCCGGCGGTGAGCGCGAAGAGCACCGCGAACACCGGCTCGAGCGCGAACAGGAGCCCGATGCGCCCGGGCGGGAGCGCGCGCTGGGCGAGGACCTGGAGCAGCGGCGCGATCACGCTCCCGCACAGCGCAAGGTAGACGAAGCGCGCCACGCCCGCGGCGTCGAGGGCGGCGAGCTGGCGGGCCGCCTCCCGCGCCCAGGGCGAGAGCACGAGGCTCATCGCGATCGACTGGATCCCGGTGAGCGCGATCGCGTCGCCCGCGGGCGCCACCCGCCCCAGCACCACCACCTGGAGCGCGTAGCAGGCGGCGCCCCCCAGCGTCCACAGCTCCCCGCGGCCGATGCGAAACCCGGCGCCGAGCGAGAGCAGCGCCGAGCCCGCGAGCGCGAGCAGGAGCCCGGCCGCGAGGAGGCGGGTCGGGCGCTGCGCCAGCAGCGGCCACGCGAAGAGCGCGGCCGCCAGCGTGCCCGCCGAGGTCAGGAACGCCGAGCTGCCCGCGCTGGTCGTGGTGAGCCCGATCGCCTGCAGCAGGTAGCCGGCCGCGGCGAGCACGCCCGCCACGGCGCCGCCCGCGAGCGTGTCGCGCCCGATGCGGCGGCGCCGGAGCCACAGGAGCGGCGCGAACACCACGGCCGAGGCGGTGAAGCGCGCGAAGGTCAGGGGGCCGGGCGCGATCGAGCCCAGGCTGTCGCGCACCACCACGAAGGTCGCGCCCCACAGCGCGGTCGCGAGCACCATGCCCGCGAGCGCCGCGCGCGCGGAGCCCGCCATCGTCGCGTCAGCCGCGCCCGCGCCGCCGCGGCGCGCGCACCCGGGCGAGCGAGAACGAGAGGCTCTCGAACTCCATCGCCATGTCCACGGTGCGCAGCGCCACGTGCGCGGGAACGAACAGCTTGCGCGGCGCGAAGTTCAGGATCGCGCGCACCCCCGCCGCGACCAGCAGGTCCGCCACCTCCTGCGCCGCGCGCGCCGGCGTCGCGATCACGCCGATCTCGATCGGATTGCGCGCCGCGGCCGCCGGCAGCGCCGCCACGTCCTGCACCACCACCGACCCGAGCTCGAGGCCGATGCGCGACGGCTCGCGGTCGAACGCAGCGATCACGTCGAAGCCTTGCTTCTCGAAGCCGCGATACGCGAGCAGCGCCGCGCCGATGTTGCCGGCGCCCACCACCGCCACGCGCCAGCGCCGCTCGAGGCCGAGGATGGCGCGGATCTCCTCGCGCAGGCGCGCGACGTCGTAGCCCAGGCCGCGGCGCCCGAAGGAGCCGAAGCAGGAGAGGTCCTTGCGCACCTGCGCCGAGGTGATCCCTTCGCGCTCGGCGAGCCGGTGGGAGGAGATCATGCGGCTGCCTTCGGCCTCGACCTCCTCGAGCACGCGGTAGTAGTGGGACAGCCGGCGCACCGTGGAATCGGAGATCGGGGACACGGCCCGGGATCGGCGGGTGAATGTTTTCACAAGCGATCGCGAACGGTAGGCCGCGGGGCGGGAAGCCCCCGCGGCCCCGGCCCTACGGCGTCTCGCCCTCGGACGGGCCCACATCCTCCGGCGCCTCGTCCGAGGCCGCGCCATCGCCCTCCGGCGCCTCGTCTAGGGCAGTGCCCGCGGCCTCGGGCGCCGCACCTTCGGCCCCGGCCGCCGGAGCGCCCGCGTCGTCCTCGTTCACCACGCGGGTCACGCCCGCCACCACGTCGGGCGTGAGCTCGCCCTCCGCGGGCGTCAGGTTCACGAGCTTCACCCCCTGGGTGTTGCGGCCGATCACCGAGATGCCGGCCACCGGCATGCGGATGAGCTGGCCCGAGCGCGTGATGATCATGAGCTCGTCGCTGTCCACCACTTCCTTCACCGCCACGACGTCGCCGTTCCGCTCGGTGGTCTTGATCGTGATGATGCCCTTCCCGCCGCGGTGGGAGAGACGGTATTCGGAGATCTCGCTGCGCTTGCCGTAGCCGTTCGCGCACACGGTGAGCAGCGTGGACTGGCGCTTCACCCCCACCATGCTCACCACCTCGTCCCCCTCCTCGTCGAGCGTCACGGCCTTGACGCCGTAGGAGGTGCGGCCGGTCGCGCGCACGTCGCTCTCGTGGAAGCGCACCGCCAGACCCTTCTTCTTCGCGATGATGATGTCCTGGGTGCCGTCCGAGACCGTCGCCTCGATCATCGCGTCGCCCTCCTCGAGCAGGATGGCGTTGATCCCGCCCTTGCGCGGGTGGCTGTAGGCCGAGAGCACGGTCTTCTTGATCAGCCCCTTGCGGGTGGCGCACACCAGGTAGTGCTGGTCGTCGAACTCCTTGACCGCCACCACCGCCTGCACGCGCTCCTCGCGGCCCAGGCCCTCGAGGTGGTTCACCAGCGGCCGGCCGCGCGCCACGCGCCCGGCCTGCTCGACCTCGTGCACCTTGAGCCAGTAGCAGCGCCCCTTGTCGGTCAGGAACAGCAGGTAGGCGTGGGTGTTGGCGATGAACAGGTGCTCGATGTAGTCCTCTTCCTTGGTGCGCGCGCCGATCACGCCCTTGCCGCCGCGGCGCTGCGAGCGGTACGCCGAGATCTCCTGGCGCTTGATGTAGCCGGCGTGGGAGATCGTGATCACCATGTCCTTCTGCTCGATCGTATCCTCGTAGCCGATCTCGCCCTCTCCCGTGATGATCTGGGTCTTGCGCGCGTCGCCGTACTTCTCCTTGAGCCGGCGCACCTCGTCCTGGATGATCGCCAGCATCTTCTGCGGGCTCGCGAGGATGCTGCGCAGCGTCTCGATGAGCTGGATGACCTCGAGGTACTCCTGCTCGATCTTGCCGCGCTCGAGCGCGGTGAGGCGCGCGAGCCGCATCTCGAGGATCGCGTTGGCCTGGATCTCGCTGAGCTTGAACTGCGTGATCAGGCCGGTGCGCGCGGTCTCGACGTCCTTCGCGGCGCGGATCAGCGCGATCACCGCGTCGAGGTGGTCGAGCGCGATCTTCAAGCCCTCGAGGATGTGGGCGCGCTTCTCGGCCTCGGCGAGATCGAACTCGGTGCGGCGCCGCACCACGATCTGGCGGTGGCTCACGTACTCGTCCAGCAGCGCGCGCAGGGTCAGCACCTGGGGGCGCTGGTTCACCAGCCCCAGCATGATGGCCCCGAACGTGGTCTGGAGCGGCGAGTGCACGAAGAGCTGGTTCAGGACCACCTTGGGGTTGGCGTCCTTCTTGAGCTCGATCACGATCCGCATGCCGTCGCGGTCGGACTCGTCGCGCAGGTCGCTGATCCCGCTCAGCTTCCCGTCGCGCACCTGCTCCGCGATCTTCTCGAGCAGCGCGGCCTTGTTGACCTGGAACGGGATCTCGGTGGCGACCAGGCTCATGCGCCCCGCCTTGCCCTCCTCGACCAGCACCCGGGCCCGCATCTTGATGAGCCCGCGCCCGGTCAGGTAGCAGTCGCGGATGCCCTGGGTGCCGTAGATGATGCCGCCGGTCGGGAAGTCGGGCCCGGTCACGATGCGCAGCAGGTCGGCGGGCTCGGCCTCCGGATGGTCGATGATGTGCACGATCGCGTCGCAGATCTCGGACAGGTTGTGGGGCGGCACCTCGGTCGCCATGCCCACCGCGATCCCGGAGCACCCGTTGATGAGCAGGTTGGGGACCACGCCCGGCAGCACCGTCGGCTCCTCGCGCGTCTCGTCGTAGTTGGGCCGGAAGTCCACCGTGTTCTTCTCGAGATCCGCGAGCATCTCGACCGCGAGCGGCGTGAGACGGGCTTCGGTGTTGTGGCTGACGAACCCGTTGGTGACGAACGCGTGCTCGTCGGTGTCCACCCGGACCGAGTAGACCGCGCGCACACCCGCGTCCACCACCGACTCCACCTCGGCGTAGTAGTAGTCGGCCGTGGCGAGCGGCGCCGCGACCGCGCGGGCCTCGGCCGACTCGATCCGCTCGAGGATGGCGGCGCCGCCCCGCTCCCAGCGCTCGATGCGATCGATGTTATGACGAGCCAGTGAGGAGCGGTCGCGCCACGACGAGTTCGGCTGCGACCGGACGGTTTCGGCGAGGAACGGCACGTGGTCGTGGCTCAGCGCGCGGCTCTTCTCGGGGATTTCCGAAAGCTCACGAAGGAGCTTCTCCTGCTTGCGACCCAGGAAGCCGACTTCCCCCGCGAACCAGCGCGCGTCGCGGCGGTTGGTGATGACGACCTTGTACTCGCCCTTTTCGTACCGGCAGATGCGGCCGATGACGCCGAACTCGAGCAGGAGCAGTTGGACGTCGCGCGCGAGCGGCTCGCTGTAGGTCGAGTAGGAAATCTGGATCGTGTGGCGCGGCAGCAGGGACGACGAGCCGTCGCCGTGGAACAGCGACTGCAGCAAGGCGCGCTTGAAATGGCCGCGCGCGCGCCAGACCGAGTCGGGGATGCCCTCGGCGATGGATGCTCCGAGCAATGTCGCGGTCTGGCGCTCGCGCTCGGTGAGTCGCGCGCCCAGCGGGCGCGGCGTGCGGGAGATCACCACCCGGTCGCCCGCGGCGATGTTCTCCATCCGCTTCCACGACAGGCGAGGCACGCCGGCCACGTCGGCGAGACAGAGCACGGGATGGTTGCCGGTGCCGATGAGCTCGAAACCCTCGCGCGTGCGCAGGCGCAGCGTCGGATGGTCGCCCGAATGGAACAGCTTCGAGGCGTGCACGGTGCGGGCGGCGTGGTCGAAGAGCGATAGCTGGACGTCGCGATCGGAGTTCGGAGGGACGCCGGGCGCCAGCGCATCGATCCGCATCGTGCCCGCCGGGGTTGCGATAAGTGTTTGCCCTGCAACGCAATAGCGCATCGCAGCCGGTGCGTCCCCGTCAATGCTGCCAAAATTCCCTTGCCCGTCCACCAGCGGGTAGCGCATCACCCAGTCCTGGGCGAGCCGCACCAGCGTCGGGTAAACCACCTGCTCGCCGTGCGGGTGGTAGTTGCCAGAAGTGTCGCCCGCGATCTTCGCGCACTTGCGGTAGGGGCGGCCGGGGGCGAGGTTCAGGTCGTTCATCGCGACCAGGATGCGGCGCTGCGAGGGCTTGAGGCCGTCGCGCACGTCCGGGAGCGCGCGCGAGACGATGACCGACATCGAGTAGTCGATGTAGCTGGTCTTCATCTCGCTCTCGATGCTGGTGTCCACCAC
>DASXQT010000030.1:0-13856 GCA_036507005.1 Candidatus Eiseniibacteriota bacterium | reverse complement strand
AGTCGCCGGCGATGCACCACCTGCTGCGCATGCTCGAGGCGCGCACGCTCGAGGACACGATCGCGGCCGTGGCCCTGGTGCGGCCGGGCGCGGCGGAGTCGGGAATGAAGGAGGCCTACTGCCGGCGGCGCCGCGGTCTCGAGCCGCCGGCCTTCGCGCACCCGCGGCTTGCGCGCGTGCTCGGATCCGCCTACGGCGTGATGCTCTACGAGGAGGACGTGATGGCGGTAGCGGCCGCGGTCGCCGGGCTCTCGCTCGCCGAGGGCGACGACCTCCGGCGCGCGATCGGCGCGGCGCGGGGCGACGAGGAGTTCCGCTCACTCGAGGGCGGGTTCGTCGCGCAGGCGGTGCGCGCCGGCGTGGACCAGGATTCCGCGCGCGCCGTGTGGCGCGACCTCACGCGCTTCGCCGCCTACGCCTTCTGCAAGGCCCACGCCGCCGGCTACGGCGCCCTGGGCTGGCAGAGCGCCTATCTCAAGACGCGCTTCCCGGCCGAGTGGGCGGTGGGGATCCTCAACCACCACGCCGGCATGTACGCCACCTGGGTGCACGTCGAGGACCTGCGCCGCCACGGCGTCGAGTTCCGCCCGCCCTGCGTGCTGCGCTCGGCGTGGGACGCGCGGCTGGAGACCGTCCCGCGCCCCGCCGTGCGCGTCGGGCTGTCGTGCGTGTTCGGGCTCGCGCGCGCCACCGCGGACCGCATCGTGACCGAGCGCGAGGCGGCGCCGTTCGCGAGCTTCGCGGACTTCGCGGACCGCGTGCGTCCCGCCCCGCCCGAGGCCGAGGCGCTGATCCTCGCCGGCGCCCTCGACGGGACCGGGCGCACGCGCCCTTCGCTGCTGCTCGAGGCGCGCGTCACCGACGCGCGCCGGCGCCGCTCCGGGCGTCCGGCGCCCCGCGCCGCCGACGCGTCGCTGCTCCCGCGCGCCGTCTCTCCGCTCGCCGTGCCCGAGCTGCCCGAGTTCGATGCCGCCGAGCGCGTGCGCGGCGAATGCCGGGCTTCCGGCCTGTGGTTCAGCGCCCACCCGCTCGACGTGCTCGTGCACCCGTCCGCGCGGTGCGGGGCGGTCCCCGCGGCCGCGCTCGCCGCGCACGTGGGCCGGCGCGTGGCGCTGGTCGGGCTGCCGTGCGCCACGCGCCGCGTCGAGACCGCGCGCGGGGAGGCGATGCTCTTCCTCACCCTCGCCGACCGCAGCGGGCTGGCCGAGTGCGTGCTGTTCCCGCCCGCCTACCGCGCGCTCGCGCGCGCCGTGCGCGGGCAGGCGCTGCGGGTCGAGGGACGGGTCGAGGAGACGCTGGGGGCGGTCACCGTGACCGTCACCGGCGCGGCCCTAGTCGGCGCCTCGCCCGTCGCGGGCGCGCCCCAGGGCCGCAATGCCGCCGCCGGGGCGGAGATCGAGGCCGCGGCACTCGACCATTGACGGACGCCGCGGCTGGTCTACCATTGGAGCCGAGGTCGAGCCGCTTCCCCGCGCGCCCTCCGGCGCCGGGGCCGACGCTCGGCCCTTTCCCCCGCGGAGCGACGGGGTTCACCCGTGACCGCCGCGTCGCAGTCCCCGGGCCAAACAAGCGGGCGGATGGAAAGGGGCCAAGCCATGAAACCGTTCAGCCGAATCGCGATCCCGGCGGCCGCGACCGCCATGCTCGTCCTGGGCGTCTCCGGCGCGTGGGCCGGCGCTCAGAAGTACGTGAAGTACACGAGGCCTCTCGGGACCGAGCCGAAATCGGGCATGGAGGTGCTGGGACCGGGCGGCGCCACGCGGCTCCGGGGCGTCATCACCCAGATCACCTTCGGCCCGAACATGACGCTGAATCCCCCGGTGCTGAGCGCGAGCATGTTCGTGAACGCGCCCTCGTGCGGCGCGCCCGTGGTGAGCACCTCCGCCGACACGTTCCTGGTGGTGTGGCCCACGGCGTGCGTCGCCTCGGGCGACTTCTGCGTGATGAACCTCTCGACCACCGGGAACGCGATCATCACCAAGCGCTCCTTCTATGCGAACGCAACCGGCGACAGCATCGCCCCCGCGGTCCCCACGGACTACAAGCCCGGGGGGACGGGCGTGCCCGGGTCGAGACCGGCCCTGATCGCGGCGCTCATGGGACTGCTGGCGCTCGCCGGAGGAGCGGCGCTGCTGCGGAGGCGGCGGGCGGCAGCCTAGCCCGGTCCGCGCTCCTCTCCCTCCGCGGCCTCGGCGGCGAGCACGGGCTCTGGCCCGCGCTCCAGCCACTCGAGCGCGTACTCGTTCGCCGGCTCGAAGCCGAGCGCGCGGCCCGACGCCCAGCGCCGCGCGAACGACTCCTCGCCGAGCTCGTGGCGGATACCCTCCGCGATCGCGGCGTGCGCCTCGCCCCAGGACCGGTCGGGCGGGGAGCCGATCGCCTCGCGCAGCGCCTGCGCCGCACCGTAGAGCCGCGCCGCGCGTCCCACTTCGCCCAGCGACCGGGCCAGCGCGGCCACGGCTTCGAGCGCGAAGGCCCCGCGCAGCTTGGCGCCCAGCTCCTTCACCAGCCGCACGCATTCGGTGAGGCGCGCGCGCGCCACCTGCCGGTCGCCGAGCTGGAGCGAGATCCAGCCCACGCCGGTGAGCGTCACCACGGTGAGGTCGCCGTCGCCGGCCTCGCGGCCGTAGCGGCAGCCCTCCTCGTAGAGCGGGCCCGCGGCCGCGAAGTCGGACTGCGCCCAGGCGAGCGCGCCCAGGTTGTTGAGGACCGCCGCCATGCCGCGCTTGTCGTCCACCTCGCGGGAGAGCGCGAGGCTTTGCTCGTAGAGCGAGCGCGCGGCTTCGTAGTCGCCGCGCCCCTTGGCCGCGAGCCCGAGGCCCGAGAGCGCCCGCGCCTCGCCCTGGCGGTCGCCGCAGGCGCGCGAGATCCCCAGGCTCTCCTCGAACAGCGGCCGCGCCGCGGCCTCCTCGCCCTGCCAGAGCGCGAGGTAGCCGGCGCCGTAGAGCGCGCGGGCGCGCGCCACGTTCGGCTCCGCGCCGCCTTCGCGCTGGAGCGCCTCGGCCAGCGCGCGCCGCCCGAGCCGGTAGTGCCCGTGGATGGTCCAGAACCTCCACAGCGAGCCGGCCAGGCGCACCGCCTTGGCGGCGCCCCCTTCCGCCCGCTCGCACCACCCGAGCGCGCCGATCAGGTTCTCGTGCTCGACCTCGAGGCGCGCGAGCCACGCCGCCTGGTCCGCGCCCCACAGCCGCGGCTCGGCGGCCTCGGCGAGCGCCAGGAAGTAGCCGAGGTGCCGGTCGCGCAGGCTCGCGCCCTCGCCCGCCTCGTCGAGCTTCTCGAGCGCGTACTGGCGCATGGTCTCGAGCAGGCGGTAGCGCGACTCCCCCGGCCCCTCGCGCGCCACGATCGCCATCGACTTGTCCACCAGGCGCGCGAGCAGGTCGAGCACCTCGAAGAACTCGTCGGGGCCCGCGCCGCACACCTCGGCCGCCGCCTCGAGCGTCCATCCCCCGCTGAACGCGGCGAGCGCGCGGAACAGCCGCTGCTCGGAGACCTCGAGATGGTCGTAGCTCCACTGCAGCGTGGCGCGCAGCGTCTGGTGCCGCGGCAGCGCGGTCCGGCTGCCGCCGGTGAGCAGGCGGAAGCGGTCGTCGAGCCGGGCGTGGATCTCCTCCACCGCGAGCACGCGCACGCGCGCCGCGGCCAGCTCGATCGCGAGCGGGATGCCGTCGAGCCGGCGGCAGATCTCGGCCACCACCGCGGCGCGCGCGTCGTCGAGCGTGAAGCCGGGCTGCACCAGCGCAGCGCGATCCGCGAACAGCGCGACCGACTCGTAGGTCGAGAGCCGCACGGCGTCGGGCGCGGCGGCGGGAGGCGGCACCGAGAGCGTCGGCACCGCGAAGGCCTGCTCGCCCGGCACGCCCAGTCCCTCGCGGCTCGTGGCCACGAGCTTGAGCTCGGGGCAGGCGCCGAGCAGCGCCTCGACCAGCTCGGCGCACGCGCCGAGCACGTGCTCGCAGTTGTCGAGCACGAGCAGCGCGCGGCGCGTGGCCAGCGCGGCGCACAGAGTCTCGACCGGCGTCTTGCCCGGCTCCTCGCGCACGCCGACCGCGGCCGCCACCACGTGCGGCACGCGCGCCGGATCGGCGAGCGGCGCGAGGTCCACGAACCAGACGCCGCCGGGATGCTGGGCGATCCGCGCCTCGGCCAGGCGCAGGGCGAGCCGGGTCTTGCCGCAGCCGCCCGCGCCGGCCAGGGTGAGGAGCGCGGCGCGCTCGAGCAGCGCCGCGCACTGCGCGAGCTCGCGCTCGCGCCCGATGAAGCTGGTGAGCTGGCGCGGCAGGTTCTGCGGGGTGACCGGCGGGGCGGCGAAGCCGCGCGCGGTCGAGAGCCACTCGCGCCGGCGGGCCTGGTCGAGGGCCGCTCGCGCCTCGGCCAGATCGCCGGGCCGGGCCTCGGGGTCCTTCTCGAGGCAGCGCTCGATCAGTTCGCGGATCGGCTGCGGAGTCCCTTCCGGGAGCGCCGCCCAGGCGGGCGCGCCGGCCAGCACGGCCGCGGTGATCGTGGTCGGGTTGTCGCCGGCGAAGGCGGGACGCCCGGCCAGGCACTCGTAGAGCACGCAGCCGAACGCGAACACGTCGGCGCGGCGATCGTGCGGCAGCCCGAGCACCTGCTCGGGCGCCATGTATCCCGGCGTGCCGAGCACGGTCCCGGCCTCGGTGAGGCGCGAGGCGTCGCGCGGAGGCGGCGCGCCGTCGCGGGGCGCAGGGCCCGCGATGTGCTTGGCGAGCCCGAAGTCCAGCACCTTGACGCGCCCGCGCGGCAGCAGCATCACGTTGCCCGGCTTGAGATCGCGGTGCACGACGTTGCGCTCGTGCGCGGCCTCGAGCGCCTCGGCGATCTGCGCGCACACCGCGACCGCCTCCTCGAGCGGGAGCGGCCCGCTCTTGAGGCGCCGCGCGAGGGTCTCGCCCTCGAGCCGCTCGAGGATCAGGAAGCGCTCGCCGCTTTCGGACTGCTCGATTCCGTAGATCGTCGCGATGTTGGGATGGTTGAGGAGCGCGAGCAGGCGCGCCTCGCGCCGGAAGCGGGCGAGCTGCTCGGGGTCCTTCCCCACGTCCTCGGGCAGCATCTTGATCGCGACCTCGCGATCGAGCCGCGTGTCGCGCGCCAGGTAGACCACGCCCATGCCGCCGCGGCCGATCTCGCCCTGGAGGAGGTAGGGGCCGAGCGAGCCGCGGCGCACCGCGGACGCGGGGCGCTCCGCCCGGCCGCGGCGGCTCGCGCGCGAGGCGCGGCCGGACCGGGACCGCCGGGCTCCGTCTCCTGACTCGGCCATCGAGAATCCTCCGGGTGCCGACACGTCCGATCACCCCGGGACGCGCGGCGGGTTCATGAAGGTAAACCCGTTCGCGCCCGAAGTCAGCGCGGCACGGCCGATGCTAAGAGAATTTCGCGGGCCTGGACGAAATTTTCGTTGACGCGCCGCGTCGCCGGGCGTGGAATGCGGCCGACGCTGAGGGTGCAGTCAGACCCCGGCGCGAACGCAGCCCACGGACACAGTGGGCTCGGCCGTGTGCGGGACCTCTACGGGGAACCGCCGGCCAAAAGATGCAGTGAGCCGAAGCCGGATGGGATGCCTGCTCCGGGACGCCAAATCCCCGGATCACGCGATTCGATCTGGCTTCGGCATTTCTGGCGCCGGGGCGCCGGCTAGAGGCCGATCTCGCCGCTCGCGCCGCGCATCGCCTCGATCGTGAACGCGATGTGCTCGTCCAGGTCCACGCCGAATTCGGAAGCACCCCGGACGATGTCGTCGCGGTTCACGTTGCGCGCGAAGTCCACGCGCTTCATCTTCTTCTTCACCGACGCGACCTCGACCTGATCGAGCGACTTGCCCGGGGTCACGAGCGCGCACGCGGTCAGGAACCCGGTCAGCTCGTCGCATGCGAACAGGGCGCGCGCCATGGCCGTGTCGCGCGGCACGCCGGTGTAGGTGGCGTGGCCGAGGATCGCGCGGCAGATCTCGCCAGGCCAGCCGCGCTCGCGCAGCACCGCCACGCCCTCAACCGGGTGGCGCTCGGCGTCGGGGTGACGCTCCCAGTCGAAGTCGTGGATCAGGCCGGTGAGCCCCCAGCGGTCCTCGTCCTCCCCGAGCTTGCGGGCGTAGGCGCGCATCGCCGCCTCGACCGCGTAGCAGTGCTTGCGGAGGTTGGGATTCGCGACCCACTCGTGGAGCAGCGCGACCGCCTGCTCCCGGCTCGGGAGGGCCTCGACCGTCATGGGGCCGAGAAGTGGTCTTTGTTCTTCGTGATGTAGTTGCGCCACTTCTCGGGGACGCCGTTGTCCGGGAAGATCGCCTGCACCGGGCAGGCCGCTTCGCAGGCCTGGCAGTCGATGCACTCGTCGGGGTGGATGTAGTACTGGTCCTCGCCCTCGTAGATGCAGTTCACCGGGCAGACCTCGACGCACGACTTGTCCTTCACCCCGATGCAGGGCTCGGCGATGACGAACGGCATCTCATCCTCCGGCGAATGGGATCGGCGCAGGCGCGGGGCCGCGCAGGAGTGGCCCTCGAAGACCGCCCGCGAGTCTAGCCCGGGCGATTCGGGAAGGGCAAGCCGATGCGGCTTTCGGTCCACTCTCCGGGGCCCGCACACGAGAAAGGCGCGGCGCCGTGCCGCGCGCCGCGCCTCGCCGCGTCCGACCCGGGCCCGGGTGCTACCTCCAGGGCTCGTCGGCGGTCGGACCGTAGATCGAGGGCACCTTCGCGCCCGCGATGCGCGCGTAGACGCTGAGCTGGCCGCGATGGTGGATGCCGTCCAGGAGCACGAACCACAGGACGTCGCCGCGCCGCTGGTCGCTCATCTGCTTGGGCGCCACCATGAACTGCACCGTCTTGTTGAAGTCGTCCTCCGGCGTGCTCCGGAGCTTCGTCGCCGTGTCGCCGTGGTTCTTCTCGTAGGTCGAGAGGATCTCGCGCAGCGTGGCCGGCGACGGAGTCTGCATCTTCTCGAAATTGAGCTTGCCCGCGATCAGGTCGCTCATGATCGAGTCGCTCTTGACGATGGTCCAGATCAGGTCCTTCGCGGTGCGCAGCTTTTCGCTGGGCTTGAGATCGAGCTTGTTCTCCGGATACGCCTTGAGCACGCGCATCGTGGTCTCGAATTCCCTCTCCCAGGACTTGAGGAACATGTCCTTCTCGCTCAGGGTCTGCTGGGTCATGACTCGGCTCCTTCCCATGGGACGTGGCCTGTGACGGGGCGAACGACTCGACCGGCCCCGGAGGATCGCGAGGCATCAGGCTAGCATCCGGGATCGCCCCGGTCCACGGCGCCGTGAGCGTTTCCGCTTGACCCTGCGCGGGGGCGACGCGTAGCGTGCGGCGCCTCGATACGCCCCTCATGTCCACGCGACCACGCTCACGCCACGCTCTCACGCCCGCGATCGCGGCGGTGATCCTGCTGCTGTGCCCGGCGGCACGCGCGCAGCAGCGCGACCTGAGCGCGGTCGAGGTCAAGGCCGAGAAGGTCGCCGAGGGCATCTACATGCTCACCGGCGCCGGCGGGAACATCGGAATCTCGGTCGGAGCCGACGGGGTGCTCCTGATCGACGATCAGTTCGCGCAACTGTCGGAGAAGATCCGGACCGCGGTCGCCGCGATCACCGACCGGCCCATCCGCTTCATCCTCAACACCCACTGGCACGGTGACCACACCGGCGGCAACGAGAACTTCGCCCGGGCCGGCGTGACCATCCTGGCCCACGACAACGTGCGGCGGCGCCTCGGCGCCGAGCAGTTCAACGCGCTCTTCGACCGCAGGACTCCGCCCTCGCCGCCGGAGGCCCTGCCGGTCGTGACGTTCAGCGACGAGATCACCTTCCACATGAACGGCGACTCGATCGTGGCATTCCACGTGCCCCCCGCCCACACCGACGGCGACGCGATCGTGCTCTTCGCCCGCGCCGACGTGGTGCACATGGGCGACTGCTTCTTCAACGGCATGTACCCGGTGATCGACGTCTCGGCTGGCGGCTCGCTCGACGGGATGATCGCGGCCGCCGGCCGCATGCTGGCCCGGGTCAGCGAGCGCACCCGCATCATCCCGGGCCACGGCCCGCTCGGCGACCGCGCCGGCCTGCGCGCGTTCCGCGACATGCTGGTCGCCGCGCGTGACCGGATCCGCCCGCTGGTCCAGGCGGGAAAGAGCGCCGACGAGGTGGTGGCGGCAAAGCCCACGGCCGAGCTGGACGCGAAGTGGGGCACGGGATTCATGACCCCGGAGCGCTTCGTGCGCGCGGCGTACGCGAGTCTCTCCGGCAAGCTGCCGGCGGCATCGCACCCCTGACCCGGCTCGCGCGCCGCAGGCAGGCTCGCGGCGGATGAGTCGCCTTTCCACCGGCGACATCACGACCACCGATTCCAAACAGAGCCGCGTGCGCGCCCGCTGCGAGTAGCCTCGGGGGCTTCGCGGTCGCCGCGAACCGCATCTTCCTGGGCGACGGAACCGGCGGAGCGAACGCGCGCGGCGAGATCACGTCCTATCGCTTCATCCAGACGTGGCGACCCCCACGGTGTCGACGACGTGGGGCCGGGTGAAGAGCCTCTTCCGCTAGGCGGACCACCCGCGCGCCGCAGCCGGCGCGCGCTTGACGCGGCGGAATGGGGGCGCGTACGGTCGCGCTCGGCGCTCCGGCGTGCCCCTCATGTCCACCTCTCCGCCCCGACTCTCCGATCTCCGCATCGATCGCGGCACCTCCGAGCCTGCGCGCGGCCGGCGCCGGTGGGCGCTCTGGCTGCTGGCCGTGCTGGCGGTGGCGGCCGGCGTGGCGTGGTGGGCCGCCCGCCCGCCCGCCCCGCTGGTCCACCTGGCTCTGGCCGGCGCCACCGGAGGCGGCACGCTCTCGAGCGAGGGGATCAGCGCCAACGGCTACGTCGTGGCGCGCACCAAGGCCTCGGTCTCGGCGCGCATCCCGGGGCGGCTCCAGTACCTGGGCGTGACCGAGGGCTCGCGCGTCAAGGCCGGCGAGGTGATCGCGCGCATCGAGAGCGGCGACTTCGAGGCCCAGCTCGCGAGCGCGCGGGCCACGGCGGCCGAGGCCGAGGCCCAGCTCGCCCAGGCGCGCCGCGACCGCGAGCGCAGCCGCGCGCTGCGGCGCGAAGGCCTGAGCTCCGACGCCGAGCTCGAGAACGCCGAGACCCGGGTGAGCGTGCTCGAGGCCCAGCTCAACGCGGCCCAGGCGAACCAGGAGCTGGCCCGCGTCAACCTCGAGAACACGCGGGTGCAGGCGCCGTTCGACGGCACGGTGCTGCGCAAGGACGCCGAGGTGGGCGAGATCGTGGCCCCCTCCTCCGCGGGCGGCGGGCTCACGCGCACCGCGATCGTGACCATGGCGGACCTCGCGACGCTCGAGGTCGAGGTGGACGTGAACGAGGCCTACATCGCGCAGATCCAGAACGGACAGGCCGCGCGCATCACGCTCGACGCCTACCCCGACACCTCCTTCGCGGGGAAGGTGCGCCAGGTGGTGCCCACCGCGGACCGCCAGAAGGCGACGGTGCAGGTCAAGGTCTCGATCCTGGACCGCGACCCGCGCATCCTGCCCGAGATGGGCGCCAAGGTGGTGTTCCTGCGCGAGCGCGAGAGCGGGCCCTTGGCGGTCGCCCCGCGCCGGGTTACCGTGCCCGCCGCGGCGGTGATCACCTCCGCCGACGGGTCGCGGGTGTGGGTGGTCGTGGACGGCCGGGCGGTGGCGCACGAGGTCGAGGTCGGACCGGCGCACGGCGACCAGGTCGAGGTGCGCAAGGGGCTGGCCGGCGGCGAGAGCGTGGTGGTGAATCCGCCGGCGGGCATCCGGAACGGTGCGCGGGTGCGCGTCGCCGGTTCGTGAGGGAGATCATGGCGGCGATCGAGCTGCGCGACGTGTTCAAGGAATACCAGCGGGACAGTCAGAAGATCCCGGTGCTGTCGGGGCTCACCCTCGAGGTCGCGCAGGGCGATTTCGTGGCGCTGATGGGTCCCTCCGGGAGCGGCAAGACCACGCTCCTCAACCTGGTGGGCGGCATCGACCAGCCGACCCGCGGGCAGGTGGTGGTGCACGGCACCGACATCGCGGGCCTCCGCGGCCGCGCCCTGGCGCAGTGGCGGTCGCGTCACATCGGATTCATCTTCCAGCTCTACAACCTGATCCCGGTGCTCACGGCACTCCAGAACGTCGAGCTGCCGCTGCTGCTCCACCGCATGAGCGGCAAGGAGCGCCGCCAGCGGGCGCGCACCGCGCTCGAGCTGGTAGGGCTCGGGGACCGGACCGGCCACTTTCCGCGCCAGCTCTCGGGCGGCCAGGAGCAGCGGGTCGCGATCGCGCGCGCCCTGGTGAGCGACCCCGAGGTGCTGCTCGCGGACGAGCCGACCGGCGATCTCGACCGCAAGTCGGCGGAGGAGATCCTGCAGCTCCTCGAGCGGCTCAACCGCGAGTTCAAGAAGACCATCTTGATGGTCACGCACGATCCCCACGCCGCCGAGCGCGCGCAGCGCATGGTGCACCTCGACAAGGGCGTGCTGTCCTAGCCATGGGCCTGCTGTCGCTGGTGCTCGTCAACCTGGGGCGCAACAAGCGCCGCACCGTGCTCACCCTGCTCTCGGTGGCCTTCGCGCTCTTCCTGTTCTGCGCGCTGGGCGGGGTGCTCGACACCCTGGCCGAGTCCATCAAGGTCGGCAGCGAGACCCGGCTCGTCACGCGTAACCGCATCTCGCTGGTGTTCCCGCTGCCGCTCGCCTACCGCGAGCGCATCGCCGCGGTCCCCGGCGTGAAACAGGTGAGCATCTCGAACTGGTTCGGCGGGCTCGACCCCAACGACCCGCACAACTTCTTCGCCCAGTTCGCCGTGGACGCGGCCACCTACGTCCCGATCTACCGCAACGACGTCGAGATCGTCGCCGCCTCGCCGCCGCAGGCCGAGATCACGCTTCCCGCCGACGTGGATCCCAAGCTCGCGGCCTTCATGACCGAGCAGAACGCCTGCCTGGTGGGCGAGACGCTGTTCAAGCGCATGAAGTGGAAGCTCGGCCAGACCATCACGGTCAACGGGACCATCTACCCGGGCTCGTGGCCGTTCACGATCCGCGCCGTCTACCGCGCGAAGAACAAGTCGTTCGGCGAGGAGACCATGCTGTTCCACTGGAAGTACCTCGACCAGCGCGGCATGGGCGGGCGCGCGATGGTGGGGATCTACATCCTCGAGCTCTCGGACCCGTCGCGCGCGGGCGACATCACGCGGGCGGTGGACGCGATGTACGAGAACTCGGCCGCCGCCACCCGCACCGAGACCGAGCGCGCGTTCCAGGCGGGCTTCGTCAGCATGTACGGCAACGTGCCGTTCGTGCTGCGCGTGATCGGGCTGGCGGTGGTGTTCGCGATCCTGCTGGTGGCGGCCAACACCATGGCGATGGCGATCCGCGAGCGCGTGAGCGAGATCGGCGTGATGAAGACCCTGGGGTTCGCGGACGCCACGGTGTTCCGGCTGGTGCTGATCGAGGCCGCGGTGATCACGCTCGGCGGCGGCGTGCTGGGGGCGCTGGGCGCCAAACTCCTGATCGAGGGCTCGCACTTCAACGCCATGGGGTTCCTGCCGCCCATGACGGTGCGCTGGTCGACCGTGAGCGGAGGGATCGCGGTCGCGGTGCTGGTCGGGGCCGTGAGCGGGCTGATCCCGGCCTGGCAGGCCTCGCGGCTGCGCATCGTCGAAGCGCTGCGCCCGGCGGAGTGACGGAGGGAGCGATGGCGATCCCGATCTCGTACAACGTGCGCAACGTCCTGCAGCGCCCGGTCTCCACGCTCACCACCGCGGTCGGCGTGGGCCTCACCGTGGCGATCTTCATCGGCTCGATCGCGCTGGTCTCCGGCTTCCGCGCCGCGATGCTCGAGACCGGCTCGCCCGCCAACGCGATCGCGCTCCGCAAGGGCGCGGACAGCGAGATCTCGAGCGGGATCGGGCGCGACGCCGCGAACATCCTGCGCGCGCTCGCCGACGTCGCGCCCGGCCCCGACGGCCGCCCGCTCGCGAGCCCCGAGCTGGTGGTGGTCACCAACCGCGAGCGCCTCGGCCAGCCCGGCTCCTCGAACGTGAACGTGCGGGGCGTGGACGCCTCGGCCCTCGCGCTGCGCGACCACGTGAAGATCGTCGAGGGCCGCATGTTCGCGCCCGGCACCGACGAGGTGATCGTCGGCGTGCGCATCGCGCCGCGCTTCGCGAACTGCGCGGTCGGGGACCGGATCCGGTTCGGCCAGCGCGACTTCACGGTGGTCGGGCACTTCGGCGCCGGAGGCTCGGCGTACGAGTCCGAGATCTGGGGCGACAACCCGGTGCTCATGCCCGCCCTCCAGCGCGACGACGTGTTTCAGAGCGTGACCTTCCGCATGCGCGACCCGGCGCGCTTCCCGGCGCTCAAGAAGGAGCTGGAGGCCGACCCGCGGCTCCAGATCCAGCTCAAGCGCGAGAGCGAGTTCTACGCGGAGCAGTCCGGCCTGCTCGCGCGCGTGGTGCTGCCGCTCGGCGTCTTCATCACCATCATCATGGCGGTGGGCGCGATGTTCGGCGCCATGAACACCATGTACGCCGCGGTCGGCGCGCGCGCCCGCGAGATCGCCACCCTGCTGGTGCTGGGCTTCAGCCCGCTCGCGGTGCTGGTGTCGTTCGTCTTCGAGTCCATGTTCCTCGCCCTGATCGGAGGCGCGATCGGGTGCCTGATCGCGCTCCCCCTGAACGGCATCACCACCAGCACCACGAACTTCCAGTCGTTCAGCGAGGTCGCCTTCGCCTTCCGCATCACGCCCGGAGCGCTGGCGGCGGGGATGGCCTTCGCGGCCGTCATGGGGCTGGTGGGCGGCTTCCTGCCTTCGCTGCGCGCCGCGCGCCAGAGCATCGCCATCAGCCTGCGCGCGTAGCGCCTGGCGGCATCGCTCCCTCCGCCGCCTCATCAGAAGAGCGCCCGGCGAGGCGGCCCGGCACGCGGTCCCGCATGCCATCCACGTGCAGACGTTTGGCCGACCCTCCGCGGCTGGGCTAGAATCGCGGCGATTCACGCCTCGATCCACTCGGGAGATCTCTGTGACCTCGGTGCGCGAAGTCATCATCCTGGGCTCCGGCCCGGCCGGCTACACCGCCGCGCTCTACGCGGCGCGCGCCAACCTCAAGCCCCTGCTGATCGCCGGCTACCAGCCGGGCGGCCAGCTCACCATCACGACCGAGGTCGAGAACTATCCCGGCTTCCGCGAGGCGATCCTGGGTCCCGATCTGATGGAGCGCATGCGCGACCAGGCGGCGCGCTTCGGGACCGAGATCGTGGCGGCCGGCGCCGAGCGCGTGGACTTCTCGCGCCGGCCGTTCACGGTCTGGGCCGAGGACGTCGAGTACCACGCCAAGAGCGTGATCGTCGCGACCGGGGCCTCGGCCAGGCTGCTCGGCATCGAGAGCGAGGCCAAGCTCATGGGCTTCGGGGTCTCGGCCTGCGCGACCTGCGACGGGTTCTTCTTCCGCGACAAGGAGATCGCGGTGGTGGGCGGCGGCGACACCGCTTTCGAGGAGGCGATCTACCTGACGAGGTTTGCTTCGAAGATCCACATGCTCCACCGGCGCGACGAGTTCCGGGCGAGCCGGATCATGGTCGAGCGAGCACGTGAGAACCCGAAGATCGAGATCCACACGAACACCGCCGTCGACGAGGTCCTCGGCGAGGAGAAGGTCTCGGGCCTGCGGCTGCGCGACACCGAGACCGGCAAGGAGCGGGTCCTGCCCGCCGACGGCGTGTTCATCGCGATCGGCCATCGGCCGAACACCGACGCATTCCGCGACTGGCTCGAGGTCGACGCGAAGGGCTACCTCGTGGTGCGCGACAAGACGAACAGCCGGATCGACG
>DASXQT010000029.1:0-2071 GCA_036507005.1 Candidatus Eiseniibacteriota bacterium | reverse complement strand
CAGGGCATCCCCGAGGGACGCGCAGATGCAGCGGGTGGAGAGCAGGGCCACGTGGATCGGGGGGACGAGCGACAGCAACCGGTGCTGCTCCCGCGCCGACTCGAGCACCAGGGTGCCCGTCTCGGCGATCCCCCACTGTGCTGTGGTTACGCCGGCATCGCAGGCGAACAACTCCTCGCGCGACAGGCCCTCCCCCCCCCCCATCAGGCCCGCGGGCAGGACCCGCGCGACCAGCGCCGCGTCCGAGCCGGCGACGCGCCGGGCGCCGGCGTCCGCGAGGATACGACGCAGGGCACGCGCCGCCTCGGCCTCGCCTCGCACCAGCGTCCACTGAGCGCCGACGGCCTCGAGCTGCGTCGTGAACCGCTCGACCAGATCTGGGGGCTCGGGGCTCGGGACTCGGGGCTCGGGCAGTGGATGGTTGCTCGGCGCGTGCGCCACGGCGCCAGGCGCGCTCTTCGCTAGGTTCTGGCGGATCGACCGGAGAATCTGGTCTCGAGCGGGGTCGGCGATCATGCCTGAGGTTTCATGAATGGCTCCGTGATTCCGTATCTGAAAAGCAGATCCTTCGCGCTTCGCGCTCAGGATGACAGGCTCGCTCGCTTCACTTTCCTTTTTTTTCTATACCACAACAGCGCCAAGCTGTCATCCTGAGCGAGCGCGCCTAACGCGCGCGAGCGAAGGATCTGTTTCTCGGCCCAACCCCGCCCGCCACTCTTCTCGGAAGCTCCGCGGCGCCAGCGGCCGGAGATCCCGCCACCTGGTCCAGGCACGAAGCGGCGGGGTGATGTGCAGCACGCGCGCGATGTGCATCGCCCACTCGTACACCCGCGGCCGCGCCATGACCGCCGCGTAGACGCGGAACGCGAGGCGCTCGACGAAGCGTCCCTTGCCCGCGCCCTGCGCGACCACCTCCGCTCGCAGGTGGAGCAGCAGCGCCGGGATGTCGATCTTCACGGGACAGACGTCCCGGCAGGCCCCGCACAAGCTCGAGGCATACGGCAGGTGCGACGCCTTCGCCATCCCGAAGAGCTGCGGGGTCAGCACCGCGCCGATGGGACCGGGATAGACCGATCCGTAGGCGTGGCCCCCGATCTGCCGGTACACGGGACAGGCGTTGAGGCAGGCGCCGCACCGGATGCACGCGAGCGACTGCCTCGTCACCGGCGCCGCGAGCATGCGCGAGCGGCCGTTGTCGACCAGCACGATATGCAGCTCCGCCGGGCCTTCATCCTCCGGGCGCCGCTTCGCGCCCGTGAGCAGCGACTGGTAGGCGGTCAACGTCTGGCCGGTGCCGGAGCGCGGCAAGAGCTGCAGGAACACCTCCAGGTCGGCGAAGCGTGGGATCACCTTCTCGATGCCCATGAGGGCCACGTGCGTGCGCGGGAGACTGGTCGTGAGCCGGGCGTTGCCCTCGTTCTCGAGGATCAGGATCGTGCCGGTCTCCGCGACGGCGAAGTTGACGCCGCTGACGCCCAAGTCCGCCTCGGCGAACCGCCGGCGCAACGCCTGCCGGGCCGCCGCCGTCAGCACCGCGACGTCCCCGGAGGGCTCGATGCCGAGGCGCGCCGCGAACAGCGCGCCGATCTGGTCCTTCGTCTTGTGGATGGCGGGGACCACGATGTGCGACGGCGTTTCGCCGGCCAGCTGGACGATGTACTCGCCGAGGTCCGTCTCCACCGGCTCGATGCCGCGACGCGCCAGCGCCGCGTTGAGGTGAATCTCCTCCGACGCCATGCTCTTGCTCTTGACGACGGTCCGGGCGCCGCGCTGCTCGGCGAGGTCGCCGATGATCGCGCAGGCCTCGGCCGCGTCGCGCGCCCAATGCACCCGCGCCCCGGCCCGCTCGGCGTTCGCGGTGAATTCCTCGAGGTAGCGATCCAGGTGCAGCAGCGTCTCGTCCTTGATCGCCCGCGCCCGGTCGCGCGCCGCCTCCCAGTCCGGCAGCGTGGCCATCGCCGCCCGCCGCCGCTCGCCGAACAGCGTCGTGGCCTGGCGCAGGGCGCCACGCAGCTGGCCGTCGGCCAGCGCCGCGCGGGCGCTCTGGTCGAAGCTCATGACCGCGACGCCA
>DASXQT010000028.1:0-28086 GCA_036507005.1 Candidatus Eiseniibacteriota bacterium | reverse complement strand
TGGCGAGCCCCAGGGCGTAGCCCGGCAGGCGCTCGACCGTGCCGTGGACTACGCGGTGCGGCGCGACCGTTGACCCGGAGGCAACGGCTCGCCCGGTCCGCGGCCGAGCCCGCGCGCCACATCCCGGCGGGCGTTCCGGCGCTCGACCTGCTCCATGCGGCGGCGCACGCCGCGGTCTCGAAGAAGGCCAGGACGCCGGTGGCCCTCGACCTGCGCGAGCTCGACGGCGTGTGCGACTACTTCTTCATCTGCTCGGGATCGAGCGAGGTGCAGGTCAAGGCGATCGCGGAGGCGGTCGAGGATGCGCTGCGCGACCGCGGCGCGCGCCCGTGGCACATCGAGGGTTTCGAGAGCCGGCGCTGGGTGCTGCTCGACTACGTGGAAGTGGTGGTGCACGTCTTCCACGAGAAGACCCGCGAGTACTACATGCTGGACCGGCTGTGGGGCGACGCGAGGAGTCTGGATCTTGGTCTGGAGCGCGCTGACTGAAGGCTTCGCGGAGGCCCTGAAGCGCGCCGGCCTGTGGAGTCCGGAGAGGCTCGCGCGCCTCGAGCTCTCGATTCCGCGCGATACCGGGCACGGTGACTGGACCACCAACCTCGCGCTGCTCCTCGCGCGCGAGACCGGGCGGCCGCCGCGCGCGGTGGCCGAGGCGCTGATCGCGGCGTTCCCGCGCGATCCCGCGCAGTTCGCGGCGATCGAGGTGGCGGGCCCCGGCTTCATCAACCTCCGCTACGCCGACGCGTTCCTGAGCGGTCTCCCCGCGCGCATCCTCGCCGCGGGAGCGCTCGACCCCGAGGCGCGCCGCGGCTTCGGCTGCCACGACCACGCGCGGGGCGAGAAGATCCTGGTGGAGTACGTGAGCGCCAACCCCACCGGGCCCCTGAACGTGGTCAACGCGCGCGCCGCGGCGGTCGGATCCGCGCTGGTCCGCCTGCTCAACGCCACCGGGCACGCCGCCGCCGGGGAGTACTACGTGAACGACGCCGGGACCCAGGTGGACCTGCTGGGCGAATCGGTGGCGGCGAGGTTCGCCGAGCACCTGGGCCTCGCGCGCGCTTTCCCCGAGAACGGCTACCAGGGCGAGTACCTGCGCGACCTGGCGGGCGAGCTGGATCCGCCCGCGGCGCGGGCGGCGCTCGGGCGGCCCGACGGCGCCGCATGGTTCCGCGATCGCGCCCTGGAGCGGATGCTCGAATCGCAGCGCCGCGACCTCAGCGGCTACGGCGCGGAGTACGCGCGCTGGTTCCGCGAGTCCGAGCTCCACGCGCGCGGCGAGGTGATGCGCACGCTCGAGTCGCTGCGGGAGCGGGGGATGGTGTACGAGGCCGAGGGCGCCACCTGGGTGCGCACCAGCTCGTTCGGCGACGACAAGGACCGCGTCGTCGTGCGGAGCAACGGCGCGCCCACCTACCTGCTGCCCGACATCGCCTACCACCGCGACAAGCGCGCCCGCGGGTTCCGGTACGCCATCGACCTGTGGGGTCCCGACCACCACGGGCACATCCTGCCGCTCCAGGCGGCGCTCCAGGCGCTGGGGCTGGAGAGCGGCTTCCTCGAGGTGCTGATCGTCCAGCAGGTGAACCTGCTCTCGGGCGGCCAGCCGGTGCGGATGAGCAAGCGCGCCGGCGAGTTCGTCACGCTCGGCGACCTGGTGGAGGACATCGGCGCCGACTGCGCCAAGTTCTTCTTCCTGATGCGCTCCACCAACGCCCATCTCGACTTCGACCTCGATTTGGCGCGGCGCCAGAACGACGAGAACCCCGCCTACTACGTGCAGTACGCGCACGCCCGCATCGCCTCGATCCTGCGCTACGCCGCGGAGCGCGGGCTCGAGCCCTCGGCCGCGGCCGGCGCGGAGGAGCCTGCGCTCGCCGATCCGGCGGAGCTCCTGCTCGCGCGGCGGCTGGCCGCGTTCCCCGAGGTGGTGCGCGGGGCGGCGTTCGCGCGCGAGCCCCACCGCCTGCCTGCCTACCTGCTCGACACGGCCGCGATCTTCCACCGCTTCTACCATGCGTGCCGCGTGGTCACCGAGGACCAAGCGCTCTCGATCGCGCGCCTGCGTCTCGCGGAAGCCACCCGCCTCGTGCTCCACAACGGCCTGGCGCTGATGGGGGTGAGCGCGCCGCAGCGCATGGAGCGCGCGGCCGAGGCCGCGACGTGACGCCCGGCGCCGAGGTGGTGGTGGTGGGCTCGGTCGCGCTCGACTCGGTGAGGACGCCGTTCGGGGAGGCGGTCGAGGCGCTGGGCGGCTCCGCCTCCTACTTCTCGCTCTCCGCCTGCCACTTCGCGCCGGTGCGGATGGTGGCGGTGGTGGGGGAGGACTTCCCGGCCGAGCACCTGGCCGCGTTCCGGAGCCGGGACGTCGACCTGAGCGGGCTCGTGACCGCGCGCGGCCGCACCTTCCGCTGGCGCGGCGAGTACGAGGCCGACCTCGGCCACGCCCACACGCTCGAGACCCAGCTCAACGTGTTCTCCGACTTCCACCCGCGGCTCGACGAGACCCACCGCGGGTGCCCCTACGTGTTCCTGGCCAACATCGACCCCGACCTCCAGCTCGAGGTGCTGGACCAGATGCGGCGCCCGCGCCTGTCGGTCTCGGACACCATGAACTACTGGATCGCGCGCAAGCCCGACCGCGTGCTCGACGTGCTGCGCCAGGTGGACGTGGCGCTCCTGAACGAGGAGGAGGCTCGGGCGCTGGCGGGCGAGACCCTGCTGGTGCGCGCCGCGGACCGGCTGGTGGAGCAGGGGGCGAAGGCGGTGATCGTGAAGAAGGGCGAGCACGGCGCGCTCTACCGCTCGCGCACCGAGCGCTTCGTCACGCCCGCCTACCCGGTGCAGGGGCTCACCGATCCCACCGGGGCCGGCGACTCGTTCGCGGGCGGCTTCATGGGCTGGCTCGCGCGCTGCGGCCGCGAGGACGGCAACGCCCTGCGCCAGGCGCTGGCGTGCGGGACGGCGATGGCCTCGCTCGCGATCGAGAGCTTCAGCCCGCGGCGCCTGCTCGAGGCCGACTCCGAGGAGATCGCGCGCCGCGTCGAGGTGCTGCACCGCATGGTGAGCTTCGACCTCGAGCCCGTGCATCCGGCGCCGCCGCGCGCGTAGCGCCGCCGCGCGCGCGTGTGCTACGCTGCGCGTTCACGTCCCCGTGCAAAGGAGGGCCGGAGTGGCCGTCGACGCGACCAATCTTTCCTGGACGAAGCAGGCCGAGGACGCGATCCGGTCGCTGCGGGATGTAGAAGGAGCGAGCATCCAGGCCGAGGGCGACGAGATCCGCGAGATCCACGTCCTCACCAGCTCCGCCCGCCCGGCCAAGCAGATCGTGCGGGACGTCCAGACCCTGCTCCTCACCCGCTTCCAGCGCGCGATCGACCACCGGGTGGTCTCGGTGGCCTACGCGCGCTCCGGACCCGGCCCGAAGGGGCACGGAACGCCCGCCCCGGCGCCGCGGGCGGCGACCGACCGCCGCATCCGCTTCGGCAGCGTCAACCTCTACCTGGCCGCGGGGCGCGCCCAGGCCCAGGTCGAGCTGGGGTGGAAGGGCGTGACCCGCGTGGGGAGCGCGACCGGCAGCGCGACCCGGGAGGGGGCCCTCGGGCTGATCGCCGAGGCGACCCTGGATGCGGTTCAGGAATTCCTCGAAGAAGGCTGGGTGTTAGGCCTGCAGGACATGGACTTGCTGAAGTTGGGAAAACAGGAGATCGTGGTGGTGGCCCTGTCTCTGCTGGCCCACCGGAACGAAAAAACCCTGGTGGGCTGCTGCACCGTGGAGCAGGATACGCAGCAGGCCGTGGTCCTGGCCACCCTGGCCGCGCTCAACCGCGTGGTGGGGGGGTTGAGGACCCGCGAACCAACCGAATACGTCTTGAGACCGACATCGACCGAGGAGACCAGCGGAGCGAACACTCACCTCGAGTAGCGAAGCGAACCCACCCAGGATTCGTGTGCAGTTTCCTGAAGCACTAAAGGAGGTGGGCATCGTGGACCTCATCCTCGAGCTCATAGTCTTCTTCACCAAGGCCGGCTGGTAACGGTCGGCGGGTAGAAGCCGCGGCCCGACGGGGTCGCGGGTGAACTCCGAACGTTGACGTCGGTCTCATCCTCTTTTTCGTCGTCCGATCCCATTACCCCCGCGATGCGGCACCCGCCTCCCGAGCAGGCCATGACGAGCAGGACGGAAGCCCCGCGGCACCCGGCGCTGTTCCGGGGCTACTACACCCTGGTGGTGCTGGCGGCCGCGGCGCTGCTCGCCCGGTACACGCCCGGTGCCGAGCCGCAATCGCCGCTGGTGGTGGGGCTGGTCCTGGTCCTGATGCTGCTCGCGGACGCCCAGCCGATCTCGCTCCCGAGCGGCGGCTACGCCACCGCGAGCGGACTGTTCGACCTGCCGAGCCTGGTGGTGCTCGGCCCGGTCTACACCTCGTGGCTCTCGGTCGCGAGCACGCTGGTGAACGAGGGCCTGGTCCAGAGGCGCCCCGCGATCCGCGTGGTCCACAACCTGGCGATCTTCACGCTCACCTACTTCGCCGCCGCCTGGGGCTTCCGGCTCGCGGGCGGGACGGTCGGGTCGCTGGCGTTCCCGCGCGACATCCCGGCGCTGCTCACGTGCGGCGCCGCGTACTTCGTCGCCAACTCGGCGCTGGTGTCGACCGTGCTCGGCCTCACCTCGGGGCCGAGCCCGTGGCGCGTGTGGCAGAGCAACTTCATGCGCGGGATCCTCCACCACCTTTCGTTCATCGCCCTGGGGTCGCTGGTGGTGGTGGTCTACTTCAGCGTCGGCCCGTGGGCGCTGGTGCTGTTCGGGATCCCGTTCCTGGTGGCGCGCCACTCCTTCGGGCTCTACATGGAGATCAAGTCGGACCTGAAGGAGTTCGTGCGCGCGCTGACCGAGGTGCTGGAGGAGATCGACCCCTACACCCGCCACCACTCGGTGCGGGTGTCGCAGTACGCGGTGCGGCTGGCGCGCGGGATGAAGCTGCCGGAGCGCGAGGTCGAGGAGATCGAGTACGCCGCGCTGGTGCACGACCTCGGCAAGATCGGCCCCCAGCACCAGCACATCCTCCAGAAGCCGGGATCGCTCTCCCAGGAGGAGCAGCGCACGCTGCGGGCCCATCCCGCCGCGGGCGCCGACATCGTATCGCGGGTGCGGGCGCTGCGGCGCGCCGCGGAGATCGTGCGCAGCCACCACGAGCGCCCCGACGGGCTCGGCTACCCGTTCGGGCTCAAGTCCGAGGACGTCCCGATCGGGGCCCGGATCCTGAACGTCTCCGACGCCTTCGACGCCATGACGTCGGACCGTCCCTACCGCCGGGCGCTGTCCCTGGACGCCGCGCTCGAGGAGCTGAAGCGCGGCGCCGGGACCCAGTTCGACGCCGGCGTGGTGGGCTGCCTGGTGCGGCTCTACCAGGCCGGGCGCTTCCCACTGCTGCCGAGCCCGAGCAGCGAGGACCTGCTGCTGCTCCGCATCAAGCCCCTGCGGGCGCGGGGCTGATGCGCTACCGCGACGCCGGCGTCGACCTCGAGCGCTCGGACGCGATCAAGCAGCGCTTCGCGCGCGCGGTGCGCTCCACCTGGGGCGAGGGAGTGCGCAGGCTCGAGCGCGGCTTCGCGGGCGTGATGGAGTGGCCGGCGGGCGGCGGGCTGCTGGCGGCCACCATGGACGGCGTGGGGACCAAGCTCCACCTGGCGCTCGCGGCCGGACGCGCGGACCGGGCGGCGGCGGACCTGGTCTACCACGGCGCCAACGACCTGCTGGTGCACGGCGCGCGGCCGCTCGCCTTCCTCGACTACATCGCCCAGGAGCGGCTCGATCCCGAAACCGTGGCCGCGGTGGTCGAAGGGCTGAGCCGCGCCTGCCGCGAGGTGGGCGCGGCCCTGCTGGGCGGGGAGACCGCCGAGATGCCCGACACCTACCGCCCCGGAGTGATCGACGTCGCCGGCTGCATGCTGGGCGTGGTGGAGGAGGGGCGCGTGCTGGACGGCAGCGCGGTGCGGCCCGGGGACCGGCTGCTGGGGCTCGCCTCCTCGGGGCTCCACACCAACGGCTACTCGCTCGCGCGGCGCGTGCTCGCGGACTCGGGGCTCACGCTGCGGGACCCGTTGCCCGGGGGCGGCGAGACGCTCGCGGACGCGCTGCTCTCGCCCCATCGCTGGTACGGCATGGCGCTCGCGCCGGCCATCGCGGCGGGCCGCGTGCGGGCGCTCGCGCACGTCACCGGCGGCGGGATCGCGGGCAACCTCGAGCGCGTGCTGCCGGAAGGCGCGCGGGCGCGGGTGGACGCGGCGCGCTGGCCGTTGCCCGCGCTCCAGCGCTGGCTGGTCGAGGCGGGCGGCATCCCGGGGGCGGACGCGCGCCGCGCGTTCAACCTCGGGATCGGAATGGTGGTGGTCACCGCCCCCGCGGAGTGCGAAGGGCTCGCGCGCGACCTCGCGCGCGCGGGCGAGACGGTGTTCGAGATCGGCGACGTGCAGGGCGGCGAGCGCGGCGTCGAGTGGGTGGGCTCGCCGTGAGCGCCGGTCCGGGGTCGGGTCGGGGGAGGATGGGATGGAGCGGGAATCACGGGACGAGGTGCGGCGCCCCCTGCCGCCGGAGATGCTCGGTGAGTCGGCCGCGTGGCGCGAGGTGCGGCGCGGGCTGGCGCGCGTGGCCGAGAGCGGACTGCCGGTCCTGCTGCTGGGCGAGACCGGGACCGGCAAGGAGCTGGTGGCGCGCGCCCTCCACGCGCTCTCGCCGCGGGGCGGCTCCGGGTTCGTGGCGCACAACTGCGGGGCCACGCCCGACAGCCTGATCGAGAGCGAGCTGTTCGGGCACAGCCGCGGCGCGTTCACCGGCGCGGTGGCGGATCGCCCCGGGCTGTTCGAGGCCGCGCACCAGGGGACGCTGTTCCTGGACGAGATCGGGGACGCGAGCCCGCTGCTCCAGATGAAGCTGCTGCGCGTGCTCCAGGAGGGCGAGGCGCGGCGCGTGGGCGAGCTCAAGCTCCGGCGGCTCGACGTGCGCGTGGTCTCCGCCACCCACAAGAGCCTCGACGAGGGGGTGGGCGCCGGTGGCTTTCGGGCCGACCTCTACTACCGCCTGAACGCCGTGCGGCTCCGCCTGCCCCCGCTGCGCGAGCGCGGCGACGACGTGCTGCTCCTGGCGGCGGCGTTCCTGGCGCGGGCCGCCCGGGACTTCGGCCTCGCGCCGCCGGCGCTGGATGCGGCGCTCGCCGCGCACCTGCTGCGCCATCCCTGGCCCGGCAACGTGCGGGAGCTCGCGAATGCCTGCGCCTACGCGGTGAAAGTCGCGGGCGCGCGCGAGGTGGTGAGCCTCGAGCACTGGCCCGAGGTCCCGCTCCTGCCCGGCACGCCGGCCGAGCGCGGGCTCCACGCCGAGACCCGGGCGCTGGAGCAGCGCAGGCTGCGCGAGGCCCTCGAGCGCAGCCGGGGGAACAAGTCGCAGGCCGCGCGCACCCTCGGTCTGTCGCGCCAGGGCCTGCTCAAGAAGCTCCGGCGTTACGGGCTCGGGGCGCAGGAGGCCGTGGCGGCGCTTGACGGTCCGGGGATCGGTTCCTAGACTGCGCGCCCGATCTTTCCTCGAGGAGGACGCGTGGCGCGAAAGAATCTTCAGCTCGGACTCGTGGGCGTGGGAGCCGTGGCGCAGATCGCGCACATCCCCGCGCTCAAGCGCACCGAGGGGCTCGAGCTCGCCGCCCTGTGCGACCGCGACCCCGAAAAGGCGGCGCGCGTGGCGCAGAAGTTCGGAATCCCGCGCGTGCACGCCCGCTTCGACGACCTGATCGGCGACGACGCGATCGACGCCATCGACATCTGCACCCCGAACTTCCTGCACGCGCCGATGGCCACCGCCGCGCTCGAGGCGGGCAAGCACGTGCTGTGCGAGCGCCCGCTGGCGCGCAGCGGCGAGGAGGCGGCGGCCATGGCGAAGGTGGCGAAGAAGGCGGACCGCATGCTGATGTGCGCGGTCCAGCACCGCTTCCGCCCCGACGCCCAGCTCCTGCGCACCTTCGTGCAGAAGGGGGACCTGGGCGACATCTTCCTCGCCAAGGCCGGCTGGCTGCGCCAGCGCACCGCGTGGGATTCCGACGAGTGGCGGCGCCAGAAGCGCGAGTCGGGCGGCGGCGTGGTGCTCGACCTCGGCTTCCAGATGCTCGACCTCGCGCTCTGGACGCTGGGGAGCCCGCGCGTGGAGTCGGTGACCGCCGGGGTCCACCGCAGCAAGAAGGGCGAGGTCGAGGACAGCGCCACCGCCTTCCTCCGGCTCGCGGGCGGGGCGACGCTCTCGCTCGAGCTGACCTGGGGGCTGCTGATGGAGAAGGACTTCGCCTACCTGAACCTGTTCGGCTCGGGGGGCGCCGCGCTCCTGAACCCGCTGCGCATCCACAAGGGCATGCACGGGAACCTGGTGAACGTCACGCCCGCGATGGAGACCTCCCGCAACCAGTACAAGCACTCGATCGAGGCGCAGATCGCCCACTTCGGCGAGGTGCTGCGCAAGAACGCGAAGCCGCTCGGGCACGCCGAGGAGATCCTGCCGGTGATGGAGCTGATGGATGCGGTCTATCGCTCGGCCGAGCAAGGCAAGGAGGTCCGGCTCGCCTGACCGCGGCGCGGTCGCGCTCGCGCTCGTTTCCGGCGCGCTCCTCGGCGCGGCCTTCCTGCCCGCGCCGCTCGGCTTCCTCGCCTGGTTCGCGTACGTGCCCCTGCTCGTGGCGCTCGACCGCGCCGTGGCGGCGGGCGCCGGAGCGCTCCGGCTGTTCGGGCTCGGCTACGCCTTCGGGCTCGCGTTCTACCTGGTCGGGACCCACTGGATCGCCCTGCTCTCCGACGTCGCGATCACCGTGCCGTGGCTCAAGTACCCGGCGTGGATCGCGGCCGCACTCTACCTGGCGCTGTTCGGCGGCCTGACCGCGCTCGGCGCGGGCCTGCTCGGGCGCGCCGCCCGCGCGCCGCTCGCGCTCGTCTTTCCACCGGTGCTGGTCGCGGTCGAGGAGCTGCGCGGCTCGGGCGAGCTCGGCTTCCCGTGGTTCCAGCCCGGCTACAGCCAGCATCAGTTCGCGCCGCTCGTGCAGCTCGCGAGCCTCGGGAGCGTGACGCTCGTCACGCTGTGGCTCGGGCTCGTCAATGGGCTCGCGTGGCGGGCGCTCGCGGGCCGCTCGCGGCTGCGCTCCGCGGCCGGCGCGCTGCTCGCCCTGCTCCTGCCGTGGCTGTGGGGGGAGCGCGTGCTCGACGCGGCCCCGCGCACCACCGGCCCCCCGGTGGCACTGGTGCAGGGCAACATCGCGGGCGAGATCAAGTGGTCGGGCCACCACCAGCAGGCGATCCTGGACACGTTCCTGGCACTGAGCGCGCGCGCCGCGCAGGGTGAGCCCCGCCCCTCGCTGATCGTGTGGCCCGAGACCGCGACCGGCAGCTACACGCGCAAGCAGCCCGAGCAGGCGATCGCGATCGCGCGCTTCGTGGCGCGCGACTCGGTGCCGGTCTTCAGCGGGTACGCCGACTACGAGATCGGGCCGGGCGGCCGGGTGCGCGCCTACAACGCGGCCGGGCTGTTCGCGCCCGGCGGAGGGGACGCGCGCGCCTACGCCAAGCGCCATCTGGTGCCCTTCGGGGAGCGCATGCCGTTCCAGTGGCTGATCCCGGCGCTCGGGAAGATCGAGCTCGGCCAGGCGGAGTGGACGCCGGGGCGCGAGGCGGTGCTGTTCCCGAGTGAAGCCGGCCCGTTCGGCGCGCTGATCTGCTTCGAGTCCATCTTCCCCGACCTGGCGCGCGAGGAAGTGCGGCGCGGGGCGCGCTGGCTCGTGAACGTCACCAACGACGAGTGGTTCGGAAACGGCGCCGCGCTCCACCAGCACGCGGCCATGGCGCTGTTCCGCGCCGCCGAGCACCACGTGCCGCTGGCGCGCTGCGCCAACACCGGGCTCACCGTGATGGTGGACGCCTACGGCCGCATCACGCACCGCCTGCCGGTGTTCCAGGCTGCTTCGCTCACGGCGCCGCTCCCTTCGCCCGGGCCGCCGACGCTCTACACCCGGCTCGGCGACTGGCCCGGGCTCCTGTGCGCCCTGGCGCTCGCGCTGCTCGCGGTGAAGGCGGTGGCAAAACGCGGGCCGAGATCGGGGAGCTGATCGCTTTCGGGTCGCGGACCGCCTCCGACGTGCCGATCACGCCGGAGCGCGCGCAGCGTCGCGCACGGCGCGCGTTGACAGCGCGCGCGAAGCGCCGCTACGATGCGCCTTCCTCCCGTGCGAGCCCGTGCCATGACGCCCAGCGTCCGCCGCGACCCGTCCGCGGCGGAGATCCCATGACCCGCCGGGTCGCCATCCTCGGCGCGACCGGGCTGGTGGGCCAGACCATGCTCCGGGTGCTCGAGCAGCGCGAGTTCCCGACCGACGCCCCGCGGCTCCTCGCCAGCGACCGCAGCGCACGCACCCTGCGCTTCCGCGGGCGCGAGCTCCCGGTCGAGGCGGTCGGCCCCCTCGCCTTCGAGGGCGTCGAGATCGCGCTGTTCGCGGTCGCCAACGACGTGAGCGAGCGCTGGGCGGAGCCGGCGCAGGCAGCCGGGGCACGCGTGGTCGACAACAGCAGCGCCTTCCGCTACCACGACGCGGTGCCGCTGGTGGTGCCCGAGGTGAACGGCGCGCTGCTCGATGCGCGGCCGACCCTGGTCGCGAACCCCAACTGCTCGACCATCGCGATCGTCCTGGCGCTCGCCCCGCTCGCGACCGCCGCGCGCCTCGAGCGCGTGGCGGTCGCCACCTACCAGTCGGCCTCGGGCGGCGGGGCCGAGACCCTGGCCGACCTCGAGAGTGGCGTGCGCCTGGGCCTCGACGGCCCGCCGCCGCCGCGCGCCGGAGGGCTCCCGCCCTTGGCCTTCAACGTGGTGCCGCACATCGACCGCTTCGAGAGCAACGGCTACTCGCGCGAGGAGATGAAGATCGTGTGGGAGACCCGCAAGATCCTCGGGCTCCCCGCGCTCCCATTGACCGCGACCGCGGTGCGCGTCCCGGTGCGGGTCGGGCACTCGGCGGCGGTGAACGCGCGCTTCGACCGCCCGCTCTCTCCGGAAGAGGCGCGCGCGCTGTGGAGCCGCTTTCCGGGGATCGAGGTGGTGGACGACCCGCTGCGCGGCCGCTACCCGACGCCGCTGGCGGCCGCAGGGCGGGACGAGGTGCTCGTGGGCCGCGCGCGCCGTGACCTGTCGCAGCCCAACGCGCTCGAGTTCTTCGTCGCCTCGGACAACCTGCGCAAGGGCGCGGCCCTGAACGCGGTGCAGATCGCCGAGGCGCTGTGCCGCGAGGGCGCGCGCGCGCGATGAACGCGCCGCTCGCGCGCGGGGAGGTGCTCGCGCCGCTCCTGCTCGGCGCTCTGGTGGGCTCGCTGGTGGCCGGACGGCTCGAGACCGGAGCCCTGTGCGTGCTGGCCGCCGCGATCGCGGGCGCGGCGGCCGGGGCGGGACGCCCGTCGCGGACCTGGGCACGCGTCCTGGTCACGGGCTGCTCACTCGCGCTCGCGCTCAACCTCTACCTGGTGCCCGGGCGCGCGCTGCCGCTGCCGTCGATCGCCGGGGCGCGGGCCACGGCCGAGGGGCTCGCGCTCGGCATCCTGCTCGCGCTGCGAATCACGGGCGCGGCGGTGGCGCTCCACGGCCTCTCCGCGCTGTGGCCGGGCGAGCGCGCGGCGGACGAGATCGCGGCCCGCCTCGCCCCGCTCGAGCGCCTGCGCGTCCCGGTGCGGAGGGCGCGCGCCACGCTCGCGCTCGCGCTGCGCTTCGCCCCGCTCACCGCCGAGGAGTTCCGGCGCGTGGCGCGCATGCAGGCGCTGCGCGCCGGGCGCCCGCCGCGCGGTCCGCGCGCGTGGCTCGTGCGCCAGCGCGCCGCGATCGTTCCGGCCATGGTCTCGTCGCTCGAGCGCGCCGAGCGCGTTGCGCTCGCGCTCGAGGCCCGGCACTATCGCCTGAGGCCGATCGCCCCGGTGCGGCGGAGCGCGCTGGGCGAGGGCGCCGGAGCTGCGCTCGCCGCCGTGGCCCTGCTGTGGCGGGCGTAGCGCTCGCGACGTGCGGACCTTCAAGCTGGTCCTGGCGTACGACGGCACCGAGTTCCGGGGATGGCAGGCGCAGCCCGGGCAGCGCACGGTGCAGGGCGTGCTGGAGGAGGCGCTGGGCAAGGTGCTGAGCGAGGGGCCGGTGGAGGTCGCGGGGGCGGGGCGCACCGACGCGGGCACGCACGCCCGCGGCCAGGTGGCGTCGTTCCGCGCCGCCACGCCGCTCCCGGCGCGCGCCGTGGAGGCCCGGCTCGCGCGGCTCCTGCCGGCCGATCTCGCGGTGCGCTCGCTCGCGGACGCTCCCGACGATTTCCACGCGCGGCGCTCGGCTCTGGGGCGGCGCTACGCCTACCGCCTCACGCGCGGCACCGATCCGCTGGTCGAGCGCTTCGCATGGCGCGCGCGGCGCGAGGTGCTCCCCGAGGCCCTCGACCGCGCCACCCGCGCGCTCGAGGGCGAGCACGACTGCTCCTCGTTCCGGGCCGCGGGCAGCTCGGCGGTGAACCCCATCTGTCGCATCGAACGCGCGCGCTGGCGCCCGTGGGAGTGGGGGCTCGCGCTCGAGATGGTCGCGGATCACTTTCTCTACCACATGGTGCGCATCGTGGTCGGCACCGCGCTCGCCGCCGCGCGCGAGCCCGATCCGGCCGCGGTGATGGGCGCGATCCTCGCCGCGCGCGACCGCCGCCGGGCGGGGGTGACCGCTCCGGCGCGGGGGCTGTGCCTTGAGGAGGTCTTCTACTCTCCGGGAGGTGCTCCGTGAGCGCGCGCGCGCGGGCGCTCGCGTGGGTCGTGCTCGGAGCCGCGCTCGGCGCCGGGGCGGTCGGGGTGGCGCTGCGCGGCGGCGCGGCCCGCGAGCCCGTCCCGCCCGCCGCGGCCGAGGAGATCGGCAGCTCGCGGCGCACCGCGATCGTGGCCGCGGCCCAGCGCGTGAGCCCGGCGGTGGTCTCGGTGAGCGTGGTGACCACGCGGGTGGTGCGCACCGATCCCTTCGGAGGCATGCTCCCCGACGAGTTCTGGGACCGCTTCTACCCGCCCATGGAATACCGCGAGCGCATCCCGGGGCTGGGCTCGGGCGTGATCGTGGACCCGGGCGGCGTGATCCTCACCAACGAGCACGTGGTGCGCGGCGCCCAGCAGATCACCGTGACCCTGACCGACGGCCGCCAGCTCGGGGCGAAGGTGCTGGGGGCAACCGCCACCTATGATCTCGCGGTGCTCAAGGTGAGCGCCGACCACCTGCCCACCGCTCCGCTCGGCGACAGCGACGGGCTGGTGGTGGGCGAGTGGGCGATCGCGATCGGCAACCCGTTCGGGTTCCTGCTCAACGACACCCAGCCCACGGTCACCGCCGGCGTGGTGAGCGCCACGCGCCGCGACATCAAGTCCGAGGTCACCGAGAGCGGCGTGTACAAGAACATGATCCAGACCGACGCCGCGATCAATCCCGGCAACAGCGGCGGCCCGCTGGTGAACGGGGACGGCGAGGTGATCGGGATCAACACCTTCATCTTCACCAAGGGCGGGGGCTCGCTCGGCATCGGCTTCGCGATCCCGATCAACCTGGCGCGCCGCGTGGTCTCCGAGATCGCGAAGTACGGCCGGGTGCGCGCCGCCTGGCCGGGGATGCAGGTGCAGCAGGTCACGCCCTACCTGGCGAGACGGCTGGGCTTCTCCGACACCGGCGGGCTGGTGGTGACGCGGGTCGAGCCGGGCGGGCCGGCGGACCGCGCGGGCGTCGTGGTCGGGGACCGGATCCGGCGCGTGAACGGCCAGACGGTGAACACGGTGGACGACGCCCAGCGCGGCATCTACGGAGCCCAGGTGGGCGACCGCCTGAAGCTCGGGATCGAGCGCGGCGGCAAGCGGCTCGACCTCAGCCTCACGCTCGCCGAGGCTCCGGGGGACGAGGAATGATCGAGCGCTACAGCCGCCCGGCGATGCGGCGGGCGTGGAGCGAGGAGCGCAGGCTCGGGCTCTGGCTCGACGTCGAGCTGGCGATGACCGAGGCGCGCGAGGAGGCGGGCGCGGTGCCGGCGGGCACCACCGCGCGCATCCGCGAGCGCGCCCGCATCGATCCCGCGCGCATGGAGGCGATCGAGGCCGAGGCGCGCCACGACGTGATCGCCTTCCTCCGCATGCTGGCCGAGTCGATCGGCGACGACGCGCGCCAGGTCCACGTCGGGCTCACGTCGTCGGATCTCGTCGACACCGCGCTCGCCTGTCAGATCGGCGAGGCCGGCGGGCTGCTGCTGCGCGCGCTCGGGCCGCTCGAGAACGCGGCCCGCGCCCTGGCCGGCCGCTTCAAGCACACCCCGATGGTGGGGCGCACCCACGGAGTGCACGCCGAGCCCACCACCTTCGGCCTCAAGTGCCTGCTGTGGGCGCTGGAGATCGGGCGCGACCGCGAGCGCGTCGAGATCGGCCTCTCGGGCTGTGCGGTGGGCAAGTTCTCGGGGGCGGTCGGCAACCTCGCCCACCTCGACGCCGGCCTCGAGGAGCGCGCCCTCGCCCGGCTCGGCCTGACGCCCGAGCCGGTGGCGAGCCAGGTGGTGCAGCGCGACCGCCACGCCGCACTGCTCGGCGCGCTGGCGGTGCTGGGCGGCACGCTGGAGAAGATCGCGCTCGAGATCCGGCACCTGCAGCGCACCGAGGTGCGCGAGGCGGAGGAGCCGTTCGACGAGGGCCAGCAGGGCTCCTCGGCCATGCCCCACAAGCGCAACCCGGTGCGCAGCGAGCGGGTGTGCGGGCTCGCGCGCCTGCTGCGCGCCTACGCCGCGGCCGCGCTCGAGAACCAGGCGCTGTGGCACGAGCGCGACATCAGCCACTCGTCGGTCGAGCGCGTGATCCTGCCCGACGCCTTCCTGGTCGCGGACTTCATGGTCGCGGAGATGTCCGACGTGCTCTCCCGCCTCAAGGTCCATCCTGAGAACATGCGGAAGAACCTCGAGGCCGGAGGCGGCGTGATCTACTCCCAGCGCGTGCTGCTCGCGCTCACCGAGGCCGGCCTGCCGCGCGACCAGGCCTACCGCATCGTGCAGGAGCACGCGCTCGAGGCGCTCGACGGCGGCGGCGGATTCGGCGATCTGCTGCGCGGCGACCCGCGCGTGACCCGCGCGCTCGCGCCCGACCGGCTGGCCGCGTGCTTCAGCCTCGAGCCCTACCTGAGGGGCGCGGACGCGGTGTTCGCCCGCGCCGGCGAGGAGACGCCGTGAGCCTCGGGCTCGGCGCCTCGCCCGCCTACACCGCCGAGGAGGCGCGCCGCCCGGACGCGGTGAGCGCGCGCCTCGCCGCGCGCGGCGTGAGCCTCGAGCCGGACGAGGTCACGCTCCTGGTCGAGCTGCTCGGCCGCCCGCCGCTGTGGGCCGAGTGCGTGCTGTTCGGGATCCTGTGGAGCGAGCACTGCTCGTACAAGTCGACCCGCCACCTGCTCGCGGGCCTGCCGACCGATGCGCCCCAGGTGGCGATCGGGCCGGGCGAGGACGCGGGCGTGGTGCGGCTGCCCGCGCCCTGCGAGGACCTGGCGCTGGTGCTGGCGCACGAGAGCCACAACCATCCGAGCCAGGTGCTGCCGGTGGAGGGGGCGGCGACCGGCGTGGGCGGCATCGTGCGCGACGTGGGCTGCATGGGCGCCACGGTCGTGGGGGTGCTCGACTGCCTGCGCTTCGGCGATCCGCGGAGCGGCGTGCACGCGCGCGACGTGGCGCGCGGCGTGGTCCAGGGCATCGCCGACTACGGCAACGCGCTCGGCGTTCCCAACCTGGGCGGCGACGTCGTCTTCGATTCCGGCTTCGATCAGAGCTGCCTCGTGAACGTGATGGCGCTCGGCGTGGCCCCGGCCGACGGCGTGCTCCGGAGCCGCGTCCCCGCGGGGCTAGGGACCTGGGCGTTCGTGCTGGTGGGGAAGCCCACCGACGAGAGCGGATTCGGCGGCGCGGCGTTCGCCTCCGCGGCGCTCGGCGGCGACGACCAGCGCGGCGCGGTGCAGCTGCCCGACCCGTTCCTGAAGCGCGTTCTCCACGTCGCCAACGCCGAGGCATTCGAGCGCGTCCGCCGCCGCGGGATCGCGGCCGGGTTCAAGGACCTCGGCGCCGGGGGCCTGGCGTGCGCGACCTCGGAGCTGGCGGCGGCGGGCGGGCGCGGCGCGACGATCGAGCTGGATCGCGTCCCGAGCGTGGCGCGCCCGATCCCGCCCGAGGTGCTGCTGTGCGCCGAGACCCAGGAGCGCTTCTGCTGGGTGGTGCCCGAGAGCTTCGCCGCCGAGCTGTGCGAGATCTACGACACCGAGTACGCGCTGGCCTCGGTTCATCCCGGCGCGAGCGCGTGCGTGGTGGGGCGGGCAACCGAGGAGCGGCGCTACCGCGTGACCTGGCGCGGCGAGACCGTGGTGGACTGCCCGGTCGATGCGATCACCGCCGGCCGCCGGATCCGAAGGCCCGCGCGGCGGCGCGCTCCCGAGGCGCCGTTCAAGCCCCGCCGCGGCGCCCCCGACGCGCACGCGGCCCTGCTCACGCTGCTCGCGAGCCCCAACCTGTGCTCGCGCGAGTACCTCTACCGCCACTACGACAGCGAGGTGCAGGGCCGGACCTGGCTGCGCCCCGGCGAGGGCGACGCCGCGGTGTTCGCGCCCGCCCCGGGGCGCGCGCTCGGGGTCGCGGTCGCGGTGGGCGGGAATCCCTTCTGGTGCGCCGCCGATCCCGGCCTGGGGGCGCGCCACGCGGTGGCGGAGGCGGCGCGCAACGTGGCCTGCGCCGGCGCCCGGCCCTGGGCGCTCACCGACTGCCTCAACTTCGGCGACCCCGCGGACGAGGGGGTGATGGGCGACCTCGAGGCCACGATCGAGGGGTTGAGCGCCGCGGCCTCCGCACTCGGCGGGCTCGCTCACCGTGGCGCGCCGCTCCCGTTCGTGAGCGGGAACGTGAGCCTCTACAACCAGAGCGGGGAGCGCGCGATTCCGCCCTCGCCGATCGTGATGTGCGCCGGCGTGGTGCGCGACCTCGCCACCGTGACCGGGCTCGCGCTCCAGAGCCCGGGCGACCTCCTGGTGCTGGTGGGGGAGCCGCGCGATTCGCTCACCGGCTCCGCGTACGCGCGCGAGGTGCTGCGGCAGCGCTCCGGCGCGCCGCCCGCGCTCGACCTCGAGCGCGAGGCGCGGCTCGAGGAGATCGCAGTGCTCGCGGCCGAGAGCGGCTGGGTGCGGGCCGCCCACGATGTCTCGGATGGCGGGCTCGCGGTCGCGCTCGCGGAGATGATGCTGGCCGCCCCGTCCGGGAGCGGAGTCGGGCTCGAGGTCGACCTCGAGCCGCTGGCGGCCGAGGCCGGCGCGGCGCTCTTCTGCGAGCGACCCGCGGTGGTGTTCGAGGTGAGCCCGGCCCGGGCCCCGGCCCTGTTCCAGGCGGCGCGCGAGCGCGCGCTGCCGGCGTGGCCGCTCGGCACGGTGACCGGGTCGCGGCGTCTGCGCGCGCAGGCCGCGGGGGCGGGCGTGCTCGCCTGGACGCTCGAGGAGCTGCGCGCGGCCGCGGGCGCGACGCTCGAGCGGATTTGGAACGAGGAGCTGGAATGAGCGCGGCGCGCGTGGCGGTGGTGCAGCTCCCGGGCGTGAACTGCGAAGCCGAGAGCGCGCGCGCGCTCGAGCGCGTCGGGCTCGCGGCCGAGGTGTTCCGCTGGACCCGACCCGCGGCGCAGCTCTCGGGCTTCGAGGCCTACGTGCTCCCGGGCGGGTTCTCGTACCAGGATCGCGTGCGCGCCGGGGCCCTCGCGGCCCAGGACCCCCTGGTGGAGCGCCTGGCCGAGGAGGCCTCGCGCGGCAAGCCGGTGCTCGGCATCTGCAACGGCGCCCAGGTGCTGGTGGAGTCCGGGATGGTCCCGGGCGGCGGAGCGGTCGAGCTCGGCCTGGCCCGCAACCGCATGGCGGGCCGCTCCGGCTACTACGCGCGCTGGGTGTACGTGCGGGTGGAGGAGACGCCCTGCGTGTTCACGCGCGCGCTCGCGCCGGGCACGGTGCTGCCGCTCCCGGTCGCGCACGGGGAGGGACGGTTCACCGCCCGCGAGCCGGGGCGCGTCCGGGCCCTGGTGCGCGCCGGGCAGGCGCCGCTGCGCTACGCCACGGCGCGCGGCACGGTGGCGCGCGAGTTCCCCGCCAACCCCAACGGCTCCGAGGCCGCGGTCGCCGCGGTGTGCAACGCCGGCGGCAACGTGCTGGCGCTGATGCCGCACCCCGAGCGGGCCCAGGACCTGGGCGCGCTCTCCCGCGCCGTGGCGGGCGAGTGGGGCGCGAGCCGCGCGCGCGCGGCCGGCGGCGCAGCGGACCACGGCCCGGGGCTCGCGCTCTTCGCGGGCCTCGCGCGCCACCTCGCGGAGGCCTGATGGCGCGCGCGCCCTCGCGGTCCCGCGCCGCCCAGGCCTGGATCGAGCTTCGGGCGGAGGACCCGGAGGCGGTCTCGGCGCTGGCGGTGGCGCGGGCCCGCCTCGATCAGGGCGCATCGCTCGCCGGGCTGCGGCGCATGCGCGTGTTCGAGCTGCGCGGCGCGCTCCCCAGGCGCGCGGCGCTCGCGGAGCTGCTCCACCGCTCGACCCAGTTCTACAACCCCGCCAAGGAGCGCTGTACACTGCGGCTCGCGCCGGGCGAGCCCGCGCCCCTCGGAGCGGGCGAGGTCGCGGTGCTGGTGTGGGAGCGCGGCGGCGAGCGCCGCCCGGCCGCCGAGCGCTGGCTCGCGCACGAAGCCGGGCGCGGGGCCGAGGTGCGCGAGGGCGTGGCCTGGGCGCTCACGCTCGCGGGCGGCGCGCCCGCCGAGGAGACCGCGCGCGACCTCGCCGTGGCGCGCGGGCGGCGGCATGGCTTGCTTTCCAACCCCCATTTTCAGGAAGCTCGCATCGCGGCGGGGAAGGTGCCGCTTCCCTGGATCGGGAGCGCGGACGGCGGGCCGGCGAAGGAGGAAGCATGAGCAGCTGGAGCCCGGAGAAGACCTGGCGCGAGGAGTGCGGCATCTTCGCCGCGGTCGGCGTGCCGCGCGCCGCCGAGATCGTGGGGCTCGGGCTCCACGCGCTCCAGCACCGCGGCCAGGAGTCCACGGGCATCGTCTCGTCCGAACCGCTCGGCACCTTCCACAGCCACAAGGGCCTGGGGCTGGTCTCCGACGTCTACGACGAGGGGATCCTGGCGCGGCTCCCGGGCACCCTCGCGATCGGGCACAACCGCTACTCCACCGCGGGCTCCCTCACGCTCGAGAACACCCAGCCGCTGCGCGTCGATTGCCGCAACGGGCCGCTCGCGCTGGCCCACAACGGCAACCTGGTGAACGCCCGGGAGCTGCGCGCCGAGCTCGAGGCCGAGGGCTCGATCTTCCAGACCACGCTCGACACCGAGATCTTCCTCCACCTGATGGCGCGCTCGAGCGCCACGAGTCCCGAGGAGGCGCTGGTGGACGCCGCGGGCCGGGTGCGCGGCGCGTGGTCGCTGCTCGTGCTCACGCCGAACGCGGTGCTCGCGCTCCGCGACCCGCACGGCTTCCGGCCGCTGTGTCTCGGGCGGCTGGGCGACGGCTGGGTGGTGGCGAGCGAGACCTGCGCGGTGGACCTGGTGGGCGGCGAGGAGCTGCGCGAGGTCGAGCCCGGCGAGCTGGTGCGGCTCGACGAGCGCGGCCTGCACGCCTCGCAGGCGTTGCCGCCCGCCGAGCCGCTCCGGCACTGCATCTTCGAGCACATCTACTTCTCGCGCCCCGACAGCCGCGTGTTCGGCGAGGGCGTGGACCGCGTGCGGCGCCGGATCGGACGGCGCCTGGCACAGGAGCAGCCGGCGGAGGCCGACCTGGTGATCGCGGTGCCGGACTCCAGCAACTCGATCGCACTCGGCTACAGCGAGGAGTCCGGCCTCCCCTACGAGCTCGGCCTGATCCGCAACCACTACGTGGGCCGCACCTTCATCCAGCCCAGCCAGGCCGGCCGCGACTCGAGCGTGCGGGTCAAGTTCAACCCGGTGCGCGAGGTGCTCGCGGGCCAGCGGGTCGCGGTGGTGGACGACTCGATCGTGCGCGGCACCACCAGCCGCAAGCTGGTGCGCATGCTGCGCCGCGCCGGCGCCCGCGAGGTGCACTTCCGGGTCGGCTCGCCGCCCGTGACCCATCCCTGCTTCTACGGCATCGACACGCCGAGCCGCGGCGAGCTGATCGGGGCGCTCAAGTCGGTGGAGGAGATCCGCGACTTCCTGGGCGTCGACACGCTCGGCTACCTCTCGCTCGAGGGCCTGCTGGCCTGCGAGCGCGATCCCGACCGCTTCTGCCGCGCGTGCTTCACCGGGCGCTACCCGGTGCCGGTCGATCCCGCCTCGGGCAAGCTCGCGCTCGAGACCATGCGGCGGCCGACGGTGCCGGTGACGCGCTAGGCGCCGTGCGAGCCCGCGTCCTGCCCATTCGCAGAAGAGCCCCGCGATGATCACCACAGGGAAGCTCATTCTGCCGTCCATCCTCCTGGCGGTCTGGCCCTCGCACGCGGCCGCCATCACCAAGTACGAATGGGATGGAAACCCGCAGATCGTTGGAAAGTGCTTCTCGATCGCCGGGCGCCTCGCGCAGTACAATGGCGGCGCCACGTTTCGCATCTGGAGGATCGGCACCCACCGGATGTTCGCCGCTACATGCAGATGGTCTGCGTGAAGTCTGCCAAGAATCTACGTGTGAGAGGGCGGTCGCAAGGGGCCGTGAAATGACTTCTCGCAGGGAAGGCATGGAAAGCCGGCCACAGAGGCGCGACCTCCGGATTCGCATCATCCGCCGTGGCGACCCCTTGCCGGATCTGCCCGTGACTGAGGACCTGACTCCCGCCCAGCGAATCGAGGCGGTGGACGAGCTCACACAGATCTGCCTCATGTGGAACAGGAACGGCGAGGATGAACCGCGACTTCAGAGATCTGTTGTCCGCATTCAACGCCCGCGGCGTTGAGTTCCTCGTAGTGGGGGCCCACGCGTTGGCGTTCCATGGACGGGTCCGAGCCACCCAGGATCTGGACGTGTGGGTCCGCCCCGAACCCCCCAACGCGCGGCGAATCCTTTCGGCCCTCACCGACTTCGGCGCGCCCCTCCAGGACCTGACTGTGGAGGACCTGACTCGCCCGGGGCTCATCTACCAGATCGGGCTCCCCCCCATTCGCATCGACGTGATGACCTCGATCGACGGGGTCACCTTCGAGGCGGCCTGGGCAACGCGAGTTCGGGCCGAAGTGGACGGGCTGGGCGTGTCCGTTCTCTCTCGCGAGCACCTGCTTCAGAACAAGCGTGCCGTGGGCAGGAAGCAGGACCAGGCGGATGTGGAGTGGCTGGAGGGCCGCTCCGGGTAACGGACCCGCCGGGAGTGGAGCACTCCGACGGTGCGACGTCCGGGCGCTCCGGAGCGATCCGCGCGCTTGACGCGCCCGGAGCGCGTTCCTACAGTCGGCGTTTCCGGTGGCGGGCATGCGCTCCGCCGCGGCCGGGGTCCCGGAGAAGCCCGCATGTCGCTGCAGGAGATCGTTCGCCAGCGCCGCGAGAAGCTGGCGCGCTGGCGGGCGCTGGGCGTCGAGCCCTACGCCTACCGCTACGAGCCCACCCACCGCGCCAGCGACCTGCTGGCGCGCGGCGACGCCGTCACCGCAGAGCCCGGCGAGCGCGTGCGGGTCGCGGGCCGGCTCATGACGCTGCGCGGCCACGGCAAGGCGGGCTTCGCGCACCTCCTGGACGGCAGCGGCAAGATCCAGCTCTACTTCAAGGCCGACCACCTCGGCGAGCAGTTCGCCCGCTACGAGCTGCTCGACGTCGGCGACTGGATCGGGGTCGAGGGGGCACTGTTCCGCACGCGAACCGGCGAGATCACGATCCGCGTCGACCGCCTCGAGCTGCTGGCCAAGTCGCTGCGCCCGCTCCCCGAGAAGTGGCACGGGCTCACGAATCCCGAGACCCGCTTCCGCCAGCGCTACGCCGATCTCTTCATGAACCTCGAGGTACGCGAGATCTTCCGCCGCCGCGCGCGGCTGATCGCGACGCTGCGGGGCGGGCTGGAGCGCGCGGACTTCCTCGAGGTCGAGACCCCGGTGCTGCAGCCGCTCTACGGCGGCGCGTTCGCCCGCCCGTTCGTGACCCGGCACCACGCCCTCGACATGGACTTCTACCTGCGGATCGCGAACGAGCTCTACCTCAAGCGCCTGATCGTGGGCGGGCTCGAGCGGGTCTACGAGTTCTCGCGCGACTTCCGCAACGAGGGCATGGACCGCACCCACAATCCCGAGTTCACCATGCTCGAGTTCTACCAGGCGTTCGCGGACCTCTACGACGTGATGGCCTTCACCGAGGCGCTGGTGCGGGAGGCCGTGGAGGCGGCGCGCGGCGCCGGGGTCTTCGAGTACCAGGGCCGGACGATCGACTTCGCCTCGCCCTGGAAGCGCCTCTCGATGCCGGACGCGGTGAGCGAGAAGGTGGGCGAGGACGTGCGCGGGCTCGGCGCCGACCGGCTGCGGGCCCTGGCGCGCGCGCGCGGCCTCGAGGCGCCGCCCGCCGCCGGGCCCGGCGTGCTGCTCGACGCGCTGTTCGACGAGCTGGTCCGGCCCGGCCTCGAGGATCCGACCTTCGTGCTCGACCATCCCGCCGAGACCTCGCCGCTCGCGCGGGTGAGCCGCAAGGACCCGCGGGTGGTCGAGCGCTTCGAGGTGTTCGTGGCGGGCATGGAGATCGCGAACGCGTTCTCGGAGCAGAACGACCCGGAGGCCCAGACCCGCGCGTTCGAGCAGCAGATGGCGCGGCGCGAGAGCGGCGACGAGGAGGCCCAGCCCATGGACCACGACTACGTGCGTGCCCTCGAGTACGGCATGCCGCCCACCGGCGGCGTGGGCATCGGCGTGGACCGCCTGGCGATGATCGTCGCCGACGTGCGCTCGATCCGCGAGGTGCTGCTGTTCCCGCAGCTCCGCCCCGAGGAGGGACGCGAGGATGCCGACGAGGCGGGGGAGGCGGGGGTGGGCTCGGGACGGGAAACCGGCGCACGGTGAACTTCTCGCTGTGGATCGCCGCCCGCTACCTGCGCACGCGGCGCCAGAGCGGCTTCATCACCCTGCTGACCGGGATCTCGGTGGCGGGCGTGGCGCTGGGCGTGACCGCGCTCTTCACGGTGCTGGCGGTGATGAACGGCTTCGAGAGCGAGATCCAGACCCGGATCGCGGGCACCGACGCCCACGTCGTGCTGCTGGGGGAGACCGCGGCCGGGATCGCCGAGCCCGAGGCCCTGGTGCCGAAGGTGGCGGCCGTGCCCGGCGTGCTGGGCGTGGCGCCCTTCACCTACGTCAAGGCCATGGTGTTCCACGAGGGGCTGACCGAGGGCCTGGTGGTCAAGGGCGTCGACCTCGCCTCCGAGCGCAGCGTGACCACCGTGGGGCACAACATCGCGCCCCCGCTCGACTCGATCCCGCTCCGCACCGAAGGCGGCCTGCCCGGCATCGTGCTCGGCAGCGAGCTCGCGGCCCGCATCGGGGCGCGGGTCGGCGACCCCGTGCTGCTCGCCTCGCTCACGGGCGCGGAGCACTCGGCCCTGGGCTTCGCGCCCAAGCTCCGCAAGTTCCGCGTGGTCTCGCTCTTCACCTCCGGGCTCTACACCTACGACTCGAGCTTCGGCTTCACCTCGATTCCCGCCGCGCAGGAGTTCTTCGAGCTCGGCCGCGCCGTGACCGGCATCGAGATCCGGCTCGCCGACATGTTCGCCGCCCCGGCGGCCGCGGACGACATCCTGCGCCGGCTCGCGCACCCGGGCCTCCGGGCCAACAACTGGATCGAGCTCAACCGGAATCTCTTCACCTGGATGAAGCTCGAGAAGGCGGTGATGTTCGTGATCCTCGCCCTGATCGTGCTGGTGGCCGCGTTCAACATCGTGAGCACCCTGTTCATGGTGGTGCTGGAGAAGCGCCGTGACATCGGCGTGCTCAAGTCGCTCGGGGCCACCAACGGGGCGGTGCTGCGCGTCTTCCTGTGCGAGGGCCTGCTGATCGGCGGGCTCGGCACCGGGCTCGGCGCGGTGCTGGGGCTCCTGCTCGTCGCGGTGTTGCGGCGCTACCCCTTCGTGCGTCTCCCCGGCGACGTCTACTTCATCGAGCGTCTGCCGGTCCGCCCCGAGGCGGGGGATTTCGCCGCCGTGGTTCTGGCCGCCCTGACGCTGTGCCTGGCCGCGGCGCTCTATCCCGCCTGGCGGGCGTCGCGCCTCGACCCGGTGGACGCGATCCGCCGTCAGGCTTGAGATCCGGCATGAGGTCCGACGTGCAAGTCACGCAAGAGCGGGCGGATGGCACGGCGATACCCGTCCTTGTCGCGTCCGGCATCCACAAGTCGTATCGTACTCCGAAGGGCTCGCTGACCGTCCTCCAGGGGGCCGATCTGGAGGTCAGGAGTGGCACAATTCTGGCTATCCTCGGTGCGTCCGGGGCCGGGAAGAGCACTTTGCTGAACATTCTCGGGACACTGGATCACCCCGACGCGGGGACGGTGGAGATCGGCGGCCGGCGGGTCGATCACCTGGGGGAGCGCGAGCTGGCGCGGGTGCGCGCGACGCGGCTCGGGTTCGTGTTCCAGTTCCACCACCTGCTGCCCGAGTTCAGCGCGGAGGAGAACGTGATGATGCCGCTGCTCATCGCCGGAGCGGAGCCCGCGGCGGCGCGGGAGCGGGCGCGCGCGGCGCTGGTGGCGGTGGGGCTCGAGGAGCGCTGGCAGCACCGGCCCGCGGAGCTCTCGGGCGGCGAGGCGCAGCGCGTGGCGGTGGCGCGCGCGCTCGCGCCCGAGCCCGAGCTGGTGCTCGCGGACGAGCCCTCGGGGAATCTCGATCAGCGCGCGGCGGCCGCGCTCCACGAGCTGGTGGCGACGCTGGCCCGCGAGCGGCATCAAACGTTTGTCGTCGTGACGCACAATGATAGGCTTGCCTCGCTGGCGCACCGGGTGCTCACGCTGGAGTCCGGACGGCTCCGCGAAACGTCCTGAGGGGTTCGAGGGAATGCTCTGTCAGATCTGCGGCAAGAACGCGGCGTCGGTGCACTTCACCGAAATCCACGACAACAAGATGTCGGAGCTTCACGTCTGCGAGCGCTGCGCCGAAGAGAAGGGCATGCAGGGCTCGCCCAAGAAGCACAAGTTCGACATCGCCGACCTGCTCGCGGGGATGGTGGACGGGATGACCTCGACCGAAGAGGAGCGCGTCGGGCACGTGCAGTGCCCGCGCTGCGGCACCGCGTACTCGGCCTTCAAGGAGACGGGGCGGCTGGGGTGCGCGGAGTGCTACCAGGCGTTCCAGTTCCAGCTCCGCCCGCTGCTGCGCCGCATCCACGGCGACACGCATCACAAGGGCAAGGTGCCCACCCGGGACGGCGAGGGCGCGACGCGCTCGCGCCAGATCCAGCGCCTGCACGACGAGCTGCAGCGTGCGGTGGAGCACGAGGACTTCGAGCGCGCCGCCGGCATCCGGGACGAGGTGAAGCGGCTCGAGCACGAGGCCCAGGAGGCCCGGCAGGCGCCGGGCGGGAGGAAGAAGAAGGAATGACCGCCTCGAACGGCCATCAGGCCCCGCGCAGCTTCGACGAGCTGGTGGATCGCGGAAGCCCGTGGCTCAGCGGCGAGGGCCCGCAGGCCGGCATGGTGCTCTCGACCCGCATGCGGCTCGCGCGCAACCTCCAGACCGTGCCCTTCACGCACCGGGCGCGCGACGAGCAGCTCCAGGGCGTGATGATGAGCGTGGTGGCCGCGGCCGAGCGGGCGCCGGGCTTCCAGAACGGGCTGCTGCTGCGCATGAACGACATCGGGCAGCTCGAGCGCCAGATCCTGGTCGAGCGCCACCTGGTGAGCCACGAGCTGGGCGACGGCGTCCGGCCGCGCGGCATCCTGGTGGGCTCCGACGAGCGCCTGTCGCTCATGATCAACGAGGAGGACCACCTGCGGCTCCAGGCCATGACCCCGGGCTTCCAGCTCGCCGAGTCGTGGTCGCTGGCCGACGCCGCGGACGACGAGCTGGACGAGGCGCTCGACTTCGCGTTCTCGGACGAGATCGGGTTCCTGACCTCGTGCCCCACGAACGCCGGGACCGGGCTCCGGGCCTCGGTGCTGGTCCACCTGCCGGCCCTGGTCCTGATGGACGAGATCCCCAAGGTCCTCAAGGGCATCGGCCAGGTGGGGCTCAACGTGCGCGGGCTCTACGGCGAGCACAGCGAGGTCATGGGCAACCTGTTCCAGATCTCGAACCAGACCACGCTCGGCCTCTCCGAGCGCGATTCGATCGACAGCCTGGAGCGCGTGGTGCGCCAGATCCTCGAGCACGAGGAGCGGGCGCGCGAGCGGATGATGCGGGACGCGCGCGTCCAGATCGAAGACAAGGTGTGGCGCGCCTACGGGACCCTGCGGCACTGCCGCTCGATCCAGGCGCGCGAGGTCATCAACCTGTGCTCGGCGGTGCGGCTGGGGGTGGCGCTCGGGATGACCGGCCTGTGCCCGCTCTCGACGCTCAGCGAGCTGCTGGTGCTGACGCAGCCCGCCCACCTCCAGCGCTACGCGGGGCGGGAGCTCACGCCGGCCGAGCGAAACGTGTATCGTGCGCAGCGGGTCCGCGAGCAGCTGGCCGGGGCCGAGCGCGCCGCGATGGGTTAGCCCGGGGGGAAGGGAAGCCAATGCACGACAAGTTCACGGAACGGGTGCGCAAGGTGATCTACCTGGCGCGCGAAGAGGCCGCGCGCCTCCAGCACGACTACATCGGCACCGAGCACCTGCTGCTCGGCGTGATCCGCGAGGGCGAGGGCATCGCCGCCACCGTGCTCAACAACCTGGGTCTCGACCTCGACCGCATCCGCCAGGAGGTCGAGAACATGGTGAGCGCCTCCGGCGGCACCATGACGATCGGGGAGATCCCGTTCACGCCCCGCGCCAAGCGGGTCCTCGAGCTGGCGGTAGAGGAGGCCCGCTCCCTGGGGCACAACTACGTCGGCACCGAGCACCTGCTGCTGGGCCTGATCCGCGAGGGCGAGGGCGTGGCGGCCAAGGTGCTGCTCGAGCTCGGGGTGGACCGCAAGCGGGTGCGCGAGGAGACCCTGAAGCTGCTGGGCGGCTCGCCGGCCTCCTCGGGCGGCGGGGAGCGCGAGGAGCGCCCCGAGACCCCGGCCTTGAACCAGTTCGGCCGCGATCTCACCCAGCTCGCGCGCGAGGGCAAGCTCGATCCCGTGATCGGCCGCGAGAAGGAGATCGAGCGGGTGATCCAGGTGCTGTCGCGCCGCAAGAAGAACAACCCGGTGCTGATCGGCGAGCCGGGCGTGGGCAAGACCGCGATCGCCGAGGGGCTGGCGCAGCGGATCGTGTCCGCGCAGGTGCCGGAGAGCCTCAAGAACAAGCGCATCGTCACGCTCGACCTCGCCGCGGTGGTGGCGGGCACCAAGTACCGCGGCCAGTTCGAGGAGCGGCTGAAGACGGTGATGAACGAGATCCGGGAGTCCAAGGACACCGTGATCTTCATCGACGAGCTCCACACCATCGTGGGCGCGGGCGGGGCGGAGGGCGCGATCGACGCCTCGAACATGCTGAAGCCGGCGCTGGCGCGCGGCGAGCTGCAGTGCATCGGGGCCACGACCCTCGATGAGTACCGCAAGTACATCGAGAAGGACGGCGCGCTGGAGCGCCGCTTCCAGCCGATCATGGTCGACCAGCCGAGCGTCGCCGACACCATCGCGATCCTGACCGGCCTGCGCGACAAGTACGAGGCGCACCACGGCGTCAAGATCACCGACGAGGCGTTGGTCCAGGCGGTGAAGCTCGCGGACCGCTACATGAACGACCGCTTCTTCCCCGACAAGGCGATCGACGTGATCGACGAAGCCTGCGCGCGCGCGCGGCTCTCGGTGAGCACCGTGCCGGCCGAGATCCACGAGCTCGAGAAGAAGCTCGAGGAGGTCATCAAGGAGAAGGAAGCGGCGATCCGCGGCCAGGAGTACGAGAAGGCGGCGCGGCTGCGCGACCGCGAGAAGGAGCTGCGCGGGCGCCGCAACGAGCTCAAGAAGTCGTGGAGCGA
>DASXQT010000027.1:0-3495 GCA_036507005.1 Candidatus Eiseniibacteriota bacterium | reverse complement strand
CACGAGCAGCACACGGGTCCCCACGACGAGGCGCGCGAGCCCGCGATAGCGGTTGGTGTCCGGGTTGCGGAAACGGTGGGCTTCATCTACGACAACAAGGCGGTAACGGGCGGTAATAGGGCGGTAGGTCGGCGCACTGAGAGATTCGTGTGTCACGATCGGCGCCTCGACGCCGAAGCGGTCGAGCAGCGCGCGCCATTGGGGCACGAGCACCGCCGGCACCACCAGCGCGAACGGCTCACCCTGCGCCAGCGCGACGGCGAGAGCGACGTACGACTTGCCCAGTCCCACGGCGTCGGCGAGGAGCGCGCCGCCGTGCCGCGCGAGAATGGCGTTCAACCGCTCCGCGGCGGGGATCTGGTGCGGCGCGAGCCACGAGGGCCACGCTTCCGGCGTAGCCGCCAACGCTGGCCCGTCGAGCAACGCCCGCGCCGCGCGCCCCGCGACGTCGCGCGCCGGCGCCTCGCGCCCCGGCCGGAGCGCCACGACGAGCGGCTCCGGGACCGGGACGAGGCTTTCAGCGAGAATCCAGGGCGCGGCGATCACGGTCGTCCAGTTCGAACGCATCCGCGACAGCGTCGTCGGCAGGCTCGCGCCGCGCCCCGAGTGCGACGAGCGCCGCCCACACCGCCGAGTCTGCGCTCGGCGCCGGCAAGTCGCGCACGACACGCGCGTTGAAGCGGTGAAACCCTCCCCGCGCGGGATCGGCGACGAGGCGGGCGAGCGCGGTGAGCCAGCGCGAATTGAACAGCGCGGCAAGCGCGACAGCCTCGTCGGCATCCCGCGTTGCGATGCCGTACACGGTGTTGAGCGGGACGATGGCCGCCTCCGGAACGGCGGCCGCGAGCCGCCGCCCGAGATCGGGCCAGAGGACGCGATGCTGCGCGTGTGCGAGCGCGGTGCGGAACAGTTGCCAGGGAGCGCCGGCGCGGTAATCGGCGCGGCGGCGCAAGCGGCCCAAGTGCGGGGCGAGCCGCGCGGCCAGCCCCGAGGCGAGCCGGGGCAGGGGTCGGCCGTCGGGTCCGTGCGTCCAGAGCAGGTGGACGCGCGGATCGCAACGCCACGCCCCCAGGTCGCGGCCGCGCACGGCGGGTCGCGTCTCGGCGCACGCGGCCGCGACGAGGAACACCTCGTCGGCGCCGGTCTTGACGCCGAGCTGCGGGGTCCAGCGGTCGCCGACGGTGGGGAACGCCGCACGCAGGCGCCGAGCGACGCGGTCGGCGTCGGGGACGAGGACCCAGGGCCCCGCGGCCTGGAGCAGGCGCTGGGGGATCCCCGGCGCGCCGGGCTTGGGGCCGAGCGTCGTGGCGGTTGTTTCCACTCCGGTTGGGTCCGCCCGGGCGGCCACGAGCGCCATCGGATACACCGCCGCCGCAAACGCCCGCGACGCCGGCTCGGCGAGCGGCGCCGCACGGTCGATTCGGGTGGAACGCGCCAGTCGCTGCCGCAGCGCCTCGGCGTAACCGCTGGTGGCGAGTTTGGCCGGAACGAGTAACGCCACGACGCCGCCGGGGCGGACCAGCTCGAGGGCGCGCTCGGTGAACGCGACTGCGAGGTCGGGGAGGTGCGCGAAGCCTGCCCCCGTCCCCGCGGCCCGCCAACAGGAATAGCGGGCGGCGAGCGTCTCCCGCACGCGCGGCGGCAGGCGCTCAGCCCGCACCCAGGGCGGGTTTCCCGCGACGATGTCGAATCCGCCACGCAGTGTGACGTCCCCGAAGTGCGATTCGAAAGAGAAGAACGGAACGGTGCCCTCGCGTTCGACCCTGCGCGCGGCCGAGCGCAGGTCGCGCAGGCTATTCCGCGAGCGGGAGAGCCAGGCGCGCTCGGCCGGGGCGAGCCCGCGGCGGCGCCCGAACAGGTCGCGATCTTTGGCGGCGGTCATCAGCTCGCCAATCGCCTCCTCGAGTCCGCTCGCGGCCTGGGCGAGCAACCGCCGCGCCAGGGCCGTTTCCGCCCGGCCAAGCTCCGCTTGGGCGGCGCGCTTCGCGGGCCCCGCGAGGTCGAACAGGGTCCGTCGCGCCGCCGCGAGTCGACGGACCTCCGGCCCGCCGACCCGGATGCCGCGGCCGCCGAGCGATCCCGCAAGCGTGAGCGGATCGAGCAACGCGTCGCCTTGGCGGACGTGACCGTCCAGGTTGGGGAGAGGCGCTACCGCGCCGAGGTCGACCGTGTCGTCGTCGGCGACAAGGGCGAGCCAGAGACGCAGCTCGGTGAGGCGAACGGCTGTGGGAGTCAGGTCGACCCCGAACAGCGAGTTGGCGAGCACCTCGCGTTTCACCACCAGGGCGGGCCCCTCGCCCGCGGCGCACCGTAGCGCCACCAGCTCAGCGAGGGCGCCGAGGAGAAACGCGCCCGACCCGGCGGCAGGATCGAGCACGGTCAGCGCCCGCAGGTCCGGAGCGGGGCTCGGAGCGATGCCCTCGTGGACCCAGTGGGCGGCGGCTGACGTGCTGAGACCAACGCGGTTCACGAGGGCCGCCTCGATCCCTGCGCGCACGATCTCCCGCACCAATGCCGCCGGGGTGTAGTAGCTGCCGCTCGCCCGGCGCTCCGCCGGATCCATCACGCCTTCAAACACGCGCCCCAGCATGTCGGGTGCCACCAGCTCGCCCGCGTCGTCCTCGCGCACCGAGAAGTGGAATCGCTCGAACAGGTCGTCGAAGGCGTCGCGCCAGTCGGTGTTGCTCCAGATCGCGGGACCGCAGCGCCGCTCGAGGCTGGTCGGCTCGAATAGTCCTCCGTTCAAGAAGGGCACCCGGCCCAGGGCGCGCGCGGCTCGGCTGCGGCTCTCCGGCGGGCGGTTCAGGGCTCCGAAGCAGAGCGGATGGAGGAGGACCTTGTGGAAGTGGATCCGCCGATTGAGGGCACGTTCGAGCAGCCGCGGCAGGTATCGGGGGTCACCGTCGAGCCATCCTTTCGACTGCACGAAATAAAGGAAGAGCACGCGCGTCAGCGCAGTGAGCGCCAAGGCACGGCGATCTATTTGGGCCGGTGGGGCGGTGAGGCGGCCCGCCAAGCGGTCAAGCGTCTGGCGGAAGGCACGAAAGAAGCGCGGTGTGACCCCTTCGCTCGCCAGCACTTCACCAACCCGGAGGCTGAGCGCGAGGGCGGATTCACCCGCGGTTGGAGCCAGGCGCTCGAGGGTCGCGAGCGCCGCGCCCGACGGGCGCAGTAGCGCCACAATCGCGAGGCGAAGGCCCGCGGCACAGACAAGGCGTCGCGGCCTTCCGCCCAGGGCGCACGCCAGCCCCCGCTCGGCTCCGGCCGCGAGCCGGCGAGCGGCGGCGCGGGCGGCGGTTTCCGGATCGGCGGCCTCGAGGCCGAACACGCGAAACGCCTCGTGCCGGGCGACGAGCGCCACGCGCGTGACGCCGGCGGTCGCCGCCGCCTCCTCTCCGAGCCAGGGCCCGGGTGGCACGGCTTCCCACGCCGCGTCGTACCCGAGCACGCGAAACAGGTCGCGGAGATCGTCGATCTGCTCGGTGCGGGCGAGAA